>NZ_CP126446.1:3000000-3600000 GCF_030166655.1 Pontibacillus chungwhensis
GGGTGGTTGCTATGACTCTTGCCCCTCTTCCGACTACATCATCTAAAATGGACATGGCTAAAGCGGCACCTTCTTGCGGGTCTGTTCCTGCGCCTAATTCATCAAATAGCACCAAGCCTTTATGGTCGACTTTTTGTAAGATGTCCACGATATTCGTCATGTGAGAAGAAAATGTACTTAAGGATTGCTCAATGGACTGTTCATCTCCAATATCAGCAAAGATATTTTCAAAGACAGTAAGTTGACAGCCATCTTGTGCAGGTATTTGTAACCCAGCTTGAGCCATCAGCTGGCATAATCCGACCATTTTCAATGTGACGGTCTTACCACCCGTATTGGGACCTGTGATCACAATTGATGTAAAATCCTCGCCAAGCTCCACGTCATTTGGCACTACTTCATCTTCTGGAATTAAAGGGTGGCGTGCTTGCTTCATTTTAATGATCCCTTGGTCATTAATGGTTGGCTTAGCTGCTCTCATTGTCTTACCAAAGCGAGCCTTCGCAAACATAAAGTCCAGTTTTGCCAGTACCTTTACATTCTGATACAGGTAATCTTCATCGGCTGCAATACGTTCTGACAATTCAATTAGAATCCGTTCAATCTCATGCTTTTCCTGAACGCGGGCTTCTTGCAGTTGATTATTCAATTCTACTACTGCTTGAGGCTCAATAAATAACGTAGCTCCAGAGGAAGATTGGTCGTGTACGATCCCTCCAAAAGAACCTCTGTATTCCTGCTTCACAGGTAATACATAACGATCATTTCGGATGGTGATAATGGCATCAGAAAGCATTTTACTTTTTGACCTAGTCCACCCGTCCAGCTTGTCACGTACTTTATTTTCTGTCGTTCTAATTTTTGAACGGAGTGTGCGTAATTTATCACTAGCTCCATCCATTACTTTACCGTGATCGTCAATACGATTTCGAATCGAGCGTTCTAAATCATTTAGTGGCACAATTTGTTCAGCCATTTCTTGCAAGATCGGTATCATTAAGTCTTCTTCCACGTCCATGTCTTCAATGAACGTTTTCATTTGCTTACTTCCATATAGAGTACTCGCAATATCCAAACACTCTTCAGGTTGCAGCATGCCCCCGATAGCCGCACGCTTTACGTGAGGACGAATATCGAAAACCCCACCAAGTGGCGCGTGCCCTTTTAAACGTAGTACATGTGCTGCTTCATCCGTTTCTGCTTGCCATTTCTGAACCTCTTCAACCTCAATAGATGGTTTTAGTTTTAAGATTTGTTCTTTACCAAGGGAGGACGAAGCCTGTTCTGCTAATTGTTCAATCATTTTATTATATTCTAAAACATGATAGATTCGTTCATTCATCGTTGTGAACCCCTTTTATTCATTACCTGTTTTCTTTCATAAACGCTTTTAATTGATCAACCGTCCACGTGTTTAATACTGTATCTTTCCTAAGCCAGCCTTTACGACCAATGCCAACCCCTACTTCCATATCTTCGAGCATTGAATAATTATGGGCGTCTGTATTAATGGCAATACGCACTCCTTCTTCCTGAGCTTGTCTTATATAAGAAGCAGCAAGGTCTAAACGATTGGGGTTAGCGTTCAATTCAAGCGCTGTGTTCGTTTCTTTAGCACCTTGAATGAGTTCTTCCATATCGATTTCATACCCATCCCTTCTACCGATCAGCCGACCTGTAGGATGAGCAATTAAATGGACGTGAGGACACTCAAGAGCTGTTCTTAGACGCTTCATAATGGTTTCTTTTGGCTGTGAGAAGTTAGAATGAATCGACGCAATGACAAAATCCATTTCCTTCAAGAACTCGTTTGAAAAATCCAACGATCCATCCGGTAAGATGTCCATTTCAATTCCGGCAAAGATATGGAAATCTTTCATGGTTTCGTTTACTTTCTCAATTTCTTCACGTTGCTTTCTGAGTCGATCTTCGTTTAATCCATTAGCAACGCGTAAGTACTTAGAGTGATCTGTGATTGCGATGTACTCATATCCTTTTTCTTTTGCTCTTTCTGCCATTTCACGAATGGACTGCGCTCCGTCACTCCAAGCCGAGTGCATATGCAGATCTCCACGTATATCCTTGTGTTCAAGCAATTGAATCGGCTCTTTGAACGATTCCACTTCTCCTGTTTGTTCCCTTACCTCTGGTGGAATAAAGTTCAGGTTAAAATGAGCAAAGAATTCTTGTTCCGATTGAAACGTTTTAACTTCTCCTGTTTCCGTATTCTCAACACCATACTCGCTAATCTTCTCTCCTTGTTCTTTAGCAAGCTGACGCATAGCTACATTATGATCCTTTGATCCCGTAAAATGATGGAGGGTAGTCGCAAATTCATCAGGTGCGACAAGACGGAAATCTACAGCTATATCATAGCCCTCAGCTAATAAAAGCGATACCTTCGTATCCCCTTTAGCAATAATTTCTTTCACATTTTCAATTTCAAGCAGTTGCTCTCTTACTGCCTCATAATCTTTTGTAGCTATAATAAAGTCTAAGTCTTTAATGGTTTCTCTCATTCTTCTTAAACTTCCAGCCCTTGAATATTGTTCAATGGCATTCATCTCATCAAGATAGCTTTCAATCTTCTTTGCCAATGGTAGCATAACTGCAATCGGAAGTCGTTCAGGGCGCTTTGTAATATCTTCTAAAGCTTGAAGGATTTTTTCTTCCGTTTTCTTTCCGAAACCACTGAGTTCCTGCACTTTCCCTTCCTCACAAGCAGTCTTTAACGACGTTGCATCGGTTACCCCAAGTTCCTGGTACAGTTTCGCAAGCTTTTTACCCCCTAGCCCTTGAAGTTGCAACAAAGGAACAAGACCAGCAGGCACTTCTTCCTGCAGCTGATTTAACGTATCAGACTCGCCTTTTTCTATAAATTCATCAATGACTGCCGCTGTCCCTTTACCAATGCCGTTCATTTTAGTGAAATCATCAATTTCTGATAAAGAACGATCATCACTTTCTAATGCTTGCGCAGCTTTACGGTAAGCTGAAATCTTAAAAGGGTTTTCCCCTTTAAGCTCCATGTATACAGCAATCTGTTCCAATTTTTTAACGAGTTCCTTCTTATCTACTTTCATCATTTCACCTGCTTCTTATAATTTCATCACAACAGTCTTTTATGAGTTAATCGAAACCATACGCCCTGTTACGTAAAGAAAAAACTTCTCCAGTTAGAGAAGTTTTAGAGGTGCGGTGATACATGCTCAAACCACAACGCTTTGATCTGGCCAGAGAATAAAGGTGTGTGTTCTACAATGGTTTGTGCGATAAATGAATCTTCCACCGCATTTTGGACCATATTCATTGGCACAAGGGCCGCTATGTATAAAAAGATAAACAATATAAAATACATTTCTATGAATCCAAGTACTCCTCCAAGCAATCCGTTCGCTGTATGAACAATGGGAAGGTCTGCTAAGAAGTCTAGCATTGATGCGATGATTTGCATGACTACTTTTACGGCAAAGAAAATCGCTGCAAATGCGATGGCATGGTAAAATGCATTTTCCAAGGGAAGAGATTCTACAAAGACTGCCCAATTCGATCCTTCCGGTAATTCCGGATAGGGAATCCACAGCTGTAACTTCGGAGATAGATCATCATAGTAGACGACAGCTAGTATGAAAGCTACAATAAATCCAGTCATATGAAAGAGCTGTAATACAAAACCCCTGCGTAAACCGATTAATACTCCTAAAACTAATATTCCTAATAATAATAAATCAATCATGGTCTGAACGATCCTCTTCTTTCCTTTTTGATTCAACTATATTTGTATAATCTTCTTTTAGCTTTAAGTAATCATTCATGGTGTTAACTGCTGTTAGTACAGCAAGTTGCGCAGTATCCAATTTGGGGTTTGACTCCTGGATCTCTTTCATCTTTTGATCCACCAGACTAGCCACCATGCGTATATGGTGCGATGGCTCCTCTCCTACGATCTTGTATGTTCGATTATGTATATCGACCGTTGTTCTTTTTTTGTCTGAATTCGACACAGAGATATGCCCCCTCACCCACATTAGAATCCTAAACTTAATATTAACATGAAGCTGTTCAATAAGGAAAGCGTTGTCCTCTCATTCCCTCTATTATTCAGCTTTAGACGCCAATTTGATATACTGAGACTATTCGTTCTTAAAAGGAGATGGTACAGATTGTCTCAAACAGTCCTTAAATTACCAACTAATCAATTATATAAAATGCAAAGCTATTATCAAAAAACATTAAAGGGAAACCCGCCGCCCGGTGCTGTCTTTGCCGCAAAAGTAAACGGCTGCTCGATTACAGCTTATAAATCAGGTAAAGTGCTATTTCAGGGCCCTAATCATGAACAAGAAGCAGGGAAGTGGGGAACAGCTAGTCCCTCTCAAAAAAAGCCAAGCAAATCCTCTCCTACTGAGTCTCAATTCGCACCACCATCTTCCCTCTACACATCTAGTCATGCGGGATCTGATGAGGCAGGGACAGGGGATTACTTCGGCCCTATTACAGTTGCCTGCGCTTATGTTCGGGAAGACCAAATCGCACAATTAAAGGCTGCAGGCGTTCGCGACTCTAAAAGTTTAAAAGACCCTCAAATTGAGCAAATCGCTCGTAAAATCGTAAAAATGAATATCCCTTATTCTCTCGTTACCCTGCACAATGATAAATATAACCAGTGGCAGAGAAAAGGATGGTCACAGGGGAAAATGAAAACAATGCTCCACCACCATGCTTATAACAAACTCTTGCAGAAAATGAATCCCGATCAACCTGAAGGCTGGGTCATTGACCAATTTGCTGAACGCTCAGTCTATGAAAAACACTTACGCACAGAGAAAGCAACCCTTCAGGACAATGTGTATTTCTTAAAAAAAGCCGAATCCTATTCCATCGCTGTTGCAGCTGCTTCGATCATCGCTCGAACAGCATTTGTCCATCAAATGGATAAGCTGTCTGAGCGTGCTGGTATGCCTTTACCTAAAGGGGCTTCAAAGCGCGTCGACCAAGCAGCAGCTAAGCTTATTGAAACAAAAGGAGCCGATGTGTTAGAACAATTCGCTAAAGTTCACTTTGCTAATACGGAGAAGGCCTATAAATGGATAAAATAGTCCAGCACATTAAAACTGCACCCTATAGGGTGCAGTTTTTTATTGGGTAAAGATTCAATATACATTATTAGGGTATAAATCCATTATATAACATATTAAATTTATTTTGGAGGAGATTATGTAATGGAATGGTTACCTATGCTGTCTAACTTCTTATGGAAATATGTTTTATCTGCGCTTCTCATTTTTGTTGGCCTCTTTTTCACGATTCGATTGAAGTTTTTCCAGATTCGACATTTCGGACATATCCTCAATCAAACTGCAGGACAAATCTTCAAAAAAGACAAACAAAAGGGGTCAATTACTCCCTTCCAAGCTTTCACTTCTTCACTTGCCTCAACTGCTGGAGCTACAAACATCGTAGGTGTTCCAGTCGGTATTTACTTAGGTGGACCTGGTGCCTTATTTTGGATGTGGATTATTGCATTAATTGGAATGGCTACAAAATACGGAGAAATCGCTATGGGGTTGAAATACCGGGAAAAAAATAAAGAAGGAATATGGGTCGGGGGCCCTCAATATTACATTCGAAAAGCTCTCGGTTGGAAAGTAGTCGCCTTTTTATTCGCTTTTATACTTATGCTAGAACTCATACCAAGTATTATGGTTCAATCAAATTCCATCACGACGCAAGTGCAGGGAGCATTCGGATGGGATCGTTGGATTACAGGATTAATTATAACGGGAGTTGTAGGGATTATTGTATTTGGAGGAATCAAACGGATCGCTAACGTAACCGATAAAGTTGTCCCATTTATGGTTCTTACTTACTTAACGATTTGTTTAATTGTAATAGGTGCGAACGTTTCAGAAATTCCTGCGGTCTTTAATCTAATCATAACGCATGCATTCACACCAATATCTGCAACAGGAGGGTTTGCAGGTGCCGGATTTGCTCTCGCCCTTCGATGGGGAATTGCACGAGGGTTATACTCCAATGAGGCGGGTCTAGGAACAGCCCCTATCACACACGCAGCTGCTCAAACAGATCACCCCTCTAAGCAGGCTTTCTGGGGTGTGTTCAGCGTATTTATCGATACCATCATCATCTGTACCGTCTCAGGTTTAACTGTATTGGTATCAGGGGCATGGACACAAGTGGAATCCTCAGACGAAGCATCCAATATGATTGATATTGCATTATCAACTGTATACGGGGACACCTTTGGAGGAGGCTTCATTTCCCTTTTCCTTCTTTTCTTCGTATTAACGACTGTAGGGGTGCTTGTATTTTTCGGGGAAAAACAGGCAGAATATTTATTCGGGTTAAAAGCGTCTTGGATTATGCGTTTCGTCTATATCATTTCTGTCTTTGTAGGAGGTATTGGAGGGTTGGAGTTCATCTGGCAATTCCTTGATTTAATGTTAGCTGCTGTCGTGATCTTTAACGTGATCCCTCTCTTCTTTATGAGGAAAGAAATTATTGACTTAACGGACGATTACTTTAATAGGGTCTACAAAGGAAAAGATACGAAGCCAAAAATTACTCTTTTCCAAGATCAGGACCCTCCAAGTATGTAGATCCAAATAGAATGTCGATCGATATAAAATGATCGTTAACAGAAAAAGGCGAAAGCGCTAGGTCTTTCGCCTTTTTTGTTCTACTTATTTGAATCCACCACCAAACGCATTTCGTACATCGTGTATGACAACAAAAGCTTCCTCGTCCACTCCGTTGATAATTCTTTGAAGCTTAAACGTTTCTTGTTTATGCACAACCACATACAAGACCTTTTTATCTTTTTTTGAATATCCTCCATATCCCTCTAATACAGTAACCCCTCTTGGTACGTTAGAATTAATAGCTTCTAATACCTCCTCAGGAGTTTCAGATATAATGGTTACAGCTTTCCGCATATTCAGTCCATCCACTATGAACTCAATTGCACGTGCTCCTACATAAACCGCAATAACGGTTAATAGGGCTTTTTTCTGCCCAATTACAAAGACAGATCCTCCGATGACAATCATGTCAATTAACAAAGTTGCATTCGCCATGCTCCATCCCCAATTTTTCTTCATCATTTGAGAAATGATTTGGGTCCCACCAGAAGTACCGCCAGCACGAAAGATTAATCCAATCCCTCCACCTGCGAAGAGCCCAGCATAAATAGGTGCTAATAACGAATCCGATTCAATGGGTGTGCCTACGTGTTCTGTAAGCCATAAAAAGAACGACGTTGTAAAGATACCAATGAAGGTGTAGAGCATCATTCTCTTATCCAGATACTTAAAACCGATTATGATGAGAATCGTGTTTAGAATAAAGGTTGATAGACCGGTAGACCAATCAAAGACATAATATAGAACAATTGATATCCCGATGATTCCACCTTCTGATAAACCATTTGGTATGGCAAAGTAGTTGATTCCTAGTGAGAAGATAAAGGAACCGATTAGTATGAGTGCTACGTTTTTTACATGTTGCACTTGATCACCGCCTCTCCCCTTTTTATTTGTATTATGGGGGATGCCCCACCGGAATAGCAACCGTACCAACTTTTAGGTGAAAGAATAGGCAACCGAGAGGGTGATTCTGTTTCCATCTTCCGAGAGTAAGGAGGGGGTGGAAACCACTCGCTTTCCATATTTGAGATTACTTACTACAAAAATGGATGCGAGCGTTCTCTTTATCTACTTATTATCAAGAATTAAGGTGAACATAAAAAACTCCCTCTTTAGATAAAGAGGGAGTTTTTGGTTTAGGCTTAGGCACGTAGTTCTGCGTTGTATTGTTCTTTTACTTTAGTAAGAATGGCTTGGTGCGTTTCTTCTACCTCTTCGTCCTTAAGGGTACGAGATGGGTCAAGGTAAAGGAGCGAGAAGGCTAGTGATTTCTTTCCAGCTTCGAGGTGTTCTCCTTGATAAACGTCAAAGACTAAACAATTCTTCACAAGAGGAGCACCTGTTTCAAGAATGGTCTGACGAAGATCTCCTGCCGCTACACTTTCATCTACTACAAGGGCGATGTCCCGGCTAATGGATGGGTAGCGAGGGATTGGTGTATACGTCTCTTCTGACGAAATCGCTTCAAACACTTTTTCAAGATCCACATCAAAGGCATAGGCTTCTTTTAAATCAAAGCTTTTTTGAAGCGTTGGATGAACCTGGCCAACGTGTCCAATAGTTTCTCCATTCAACTGAACAAGAGCTGTACGGCCTGGGTGCATTCCGTCTACTTGACCTTGCTGATAAGAGATTTGGTTTTCTACGTCTAAATATCCGAACAATCCGTCTAGGATTCCTTTTACAACATAGAAATCAACATTTTTCTTCTCTTGTTGCCAAGGATGCGTTAACCAGCTACCTGTCAGCACACCAGCTAAGCGTTCTTTTTCTTCCGGTTGTTTGGTTAAGACGGCTTCTTCTGTTACATAGATGGAGCCTACTTCATAGAAAGCAACGTCTTTTTGTTTACGAGCGACATTGTAAGAAGCGGATGCTAACATCTCAGGTAAAGCGCTAAGTCGAAGATGACTATGCTCTTCACTCATTGGCATTGCTAAGTGCACAGGGCGAACATTTTCACCTTTCACATCAGGACTTACTAACATGTTCGCTCGTTCTTCTGTCGTAAGGGAATATGTTAGAGCTTCAGATAAACC
The DNA here is from genome assembly GCF_030166655.1 of Pontibacillus chungwhensis. Lineage (GTDB taxonomy): Bacteria > Bacillota > Bacilli > Bacillales > BH030062 > Pontibacillus. The sequence goes on from NZ_CP126446.1 coordinate 3,008,705, forward strand.
TGCGCCTTCCAGGTAGCGACGCACTTTTCGGCGCAATGCTTGATAAGTTGTTAAACCACCAGCATTTCCAGCCCCTTGTGGCATCGTAAATGGAATGTTGTCATATCCAAACATACGTCCAATTTCTTCTACCATATCTTCCACAAGAGAAATGTCCCCACGACGGGTAGGGATGTTTACGGTAAAGGTTTCTCCGTCTTGTTCATAGGAGAACTGAAGTTTACGCAAAATATCCTGAATATGCGCGTCATTCATATCTGTTCCTAATACATGGTTCATTCGAGAAGTTGTGAAGGTTACGGTTTTCTCTTCATAAGTCAATTCATCGTAAGCAACTACGCCTTCTAGTACTTCTCCTCCAGCATACTCAGAAAGAAGTTGAGCTGCTCGAAGACCCGCACGTTGAACACGGTCAGGATCGACACCTTTCTCAAATCGAACGGAAGCCTCACTTCGTAAACCATGGTCTTTAGCCGCTGAACGAACAGCTTGAGGATCAAAGTAAGCTGCTTCTAAAAGAACAGTAGTCGTTCCTTCATGAACCTCAGAGTCAGCTCCTCCCATAACCCCTGCAATGGCAACAGGCTCTTGGCCGTTTGTAATTACAAGGTGGTTAGAAGACAGCGTGCGCTCTTCATCGTCTAACGTCTTAATCGTTTCGCCATCTGTAGCACGGCGAACCACTACTTCTTTACTTCCAAATCGATCATAGTCAAAGGCATGAAGTGGCTGTCCATATTCAAGGAGAACATAATTCGTAATATCAACAACGTTGTTAATAGGACGAATTCCAGCTGAAATTAAGCGATTACGCATCCATAGAGGAGCAGGTCCAACTTGAATATTTTTAACCACCATCGCTCCATAATATGGATTAAGGTCCCCGTCTTTAACGGATACAGAAATAGCATCTTCAGCTTTTTCATTTATAATTTGCACTTCTTCATCCGGGAAGTGGATTGGCGTGTCTAGGATTGCTGCTACTTCGTACGCAACACCCATCATACTTAGGGCATCAGAACGGTTAGGGGTAAGTCCTAGCTCAATAATGAGATCGTCCAGATTTAATAAGGAAGAAGCATCTGCCCCAATTTCAGGATCGCCATCAAAGACGAAAATTCCCTCTGCAAATTCAGCCGGCACGTACTTTTCATCAATGCCTAATTCCTGAAGGGAACAAATCATACCTGAAGACTCTTCACCGCGTAATTTAGCTTTTTTAATTTTAAAATCTCCTGGTAATACAGCGCCTGGTTTAGCGACGGCAACTTTTTGTCCTTTGGCTACATTTGGTGCGCCACACACAATTTGCAATACCTCGTCACCTACGTCCACTTGACAAACGTTTAACTTGTCTGCGTTCGGGTGTTGATCGCATTCTTTCACATATCCTACAACAAGGTTTTCGATTGGCTCACCGAAAGGTTCCACCCCTTCAACTTCGATACCTGTTTTTGTTATCTTTTCAGCTAAGTCTTCAGGTGTTAACCCTTGAAGATCTACGTATTGCTTTAACCAATTTAATGATACAAACATGCTTTTCTCCTCCTTACGCCTTATGGAATTGATTCAAGAATCGTACATCGTCCGTGTAGAAATGGCGAATATCATCGATACCATATTTCAACATCGCAATTCGTTCAGGCCCCATACCGAAGGCGAAACCTGTGTATTCGTTTGGATCATAGCCAGCCATTTCAAGTACATTCGGGTGAACCATTCCTGCACCTAGAATCTCAATCCATCCAGTTCCTTTACATACAGAACATCCTTCACCACCGCACATTTTACAAGAAATATCCATCTCAACAGATGGCTCTGTAAATGGGAAGAAACTTGGGCGAAGTCGAATTTCGCGCTCTTCACCAAACATTTGCTTAGCAAAAGCATTTAAGACACCTTTTAAATCACTCATTCGAACGTGCTTATCGACAAGTAACCCTTCAATTTGTGTAAATTGGTGAGAGTGAGTCGCATCATCTGTGTCACGGCGATAAACTTTACCAGGACAGATTACTTTTACAGGGCCTTTTCCTTTATGCTGCTCCATTGTACGTGCTTGGACAGGAGAGGTATGAGTGCGCATTAAGATCTCTTCAGTAATATAGAAAGAATCTTGCATGTCACGAGCAGGGTGACCTTTTGGTAAGTTCAAGGCTTCAAAGTTATAGTAGTCTGCTTCTACTTCAGGGCCCTCAGCAATTTCAAAGCCCATTCCGATAAACAGATCTTCAATTTCTTCGATTAAATTCGTCAGAAGATGAGGACCACCTGTTTGTACTGGACGGCCAGGTAGTGTCACGTCAATCGTTTCTTCTTGTAGCTGCTTTTCAAGAGCCGCTTCTTCCATTTTCGTTTGTTTCTCATCGATCGCTACTTGGATCTCTTCACGAACATCGTTAGCCATTTGTCCAATAACAGGACGTTCTTCTTTAGGAAGCTTCCCCATCCCACGAAGAACTTCGGTAATAGGACCTTTCTTTCCTAAGTATTGAACTTTCACATCTTGAAGAGCTTTTGTGTCTTCAGCTTGTGCAACCTTCTCGAGGGCTTCTGTTTTCAGTTCTACTAAACGCTCTTTCATCTTAATCCTCCTCTTAAATCTATCGTCATTTTAAGAACATAAAAAAGTCTCCTCCCTATAAAAGGGACGAGACTTGTTCGATATGGTTTCGCGGTACCACCCTTGTTGACACATCCTGCCTGAGGAAATGTCCACTTCATCATTGATAACGGATTCTTCATCCGGAAACACTTTTACTCATAGCTAGAGGTCCCAGTGTCAGCTCAAGAGTGAAACTTCAATGATTGGTCGATCTGGAAATGCTCTCAGTCTAAGACATCCCCTCCCTGAAGATCGGATAGGTGGCAACCATTTACTGGCTCTTTCAACGCTTTACTTTATTCAACTAATAGCTATTATAGAAAAGCTATACGCTCTTTGCAACCTTAGTTCCTTAAATAATACATTAAAATTCCGGCTGCAATGCCTACATTTAACGATTCAGCTCTCCCATAAATGGGAATCATGACTCTTTCATCAGCCTGATCGACGTAGGTTTCATTAACTCCTGCACCCTCATTTCCTACAATCAAGGCTACAGGGGCAGATGGGGTACAAGCCGTATAATCTTTCGCTTCTTTCAATGACGTAGCCCAGACAGAAACCCCTTGATTCTGAAGTTCGGGCACCCATTCTAATAACTCTCCTTTAAAGAAAGGAATGTGAAAGACAGATCCTTGAGTAGCGCGTAGCACTTTATCATTAAATGGATCGACCGTTCCTTTTCCGCAAATAATCGCATCAAAGCCAGCTGCATCTGCTGTACGTATTAATGTCCCTAAGTTGCCCGGGTCTTGTACAGCATCTAATATCAATATACGTTCAAATGGTTGCCATTCCGGTGCATCCATTCTTACAACCGCGGCGATCCCCTGGGGCTGCTCCGTTTCTGTTATTTCATTAAATACCTGGGAAGACACATAGGAATATGGATAGTTGCTCCATTCGCTTTGAAGCTCTACATCCTCCCTAACAATTAGTTCAAGAACCTTCCACTGACTTTTTAACGCTTCTTCCACAAGATGAAAACCTTCCACCAAAAAGGCTTGTTCCTGGTCGCGGGTTCTTTTTCGTTGTAACTTCTTCCACCGCTTAACGGATGGGTTTTGAGTAGATTCAATCATAAGTATGTTCATCCTTTGTTTCGCACTTGATTTCCTATCTTATCATACATATTTCTATTCACCGGGGTCAAACTATAATTAGATCGTATCCTTAAGAAAAGAGGTGGAAGAATTGAACCTTAACCTAAGAAACGCTATTTTAGATAATATTTCTGGGAACAACCAAGAACAACTTGAAGCAACGATTCAAGATGCCATTCAAAGCGGTGAAGAAAAAATGCTCCCAGGTCTTGGTGTTCTTTTCGAACTATACTGGGAAAATGCAAATGAGCAAGATAAGAAGGAAGTTCTTGAAACACTTGAAAACCACGTCCAAAACATGAAGCAATAGTAAAGAGAGGCTGCTCGACGAGACAGCCTCTTTTTAGTCTAAGTGACTCTTTATAAAACGGAGCTCTCCAATCAGACACTGCACTTCATCCGCTTCTAGCATCATAGGCAGTTGATCATTGATCGTAATGGCTGTCGTTTGTCCTTTGTGTTCCTCTAAATACTTTAATAATTCCTCAACCTGTTCCTCGGATAAGGAGGAACCCGTCTCGACACTTTTTACTGACTTCACATAAAAAGAATCCAAGTCATGAGCAAACTCACCTTCAAAAATATTTCCATTAAACACACTCATTAGTGACCCCACCTTTCACTTCTATTAAACCTAGCTTCCCACACCTATTCTGAACATATCCACTAAATTTATTTACGCAGTAATAAGCAGGAGAAGAGAGGAATCAAACCCTCAAAACCCGCTTCCATTAAAAAAACGTCCAGGAGATCGCCCCTGGACGTTTTGAACTCATCTTTAGTTAAATGTAATTTGCTTGACCGTTTCTTCGTCCATACCTTTAATCACTTCTACAATTAATTTCACCGCATTTTCAAAGTCATCACGGTGTAGCATTGCTGCGTGGGAATGGATATAACGTGTAGCGACGGTAATAGAAAGAGCAGGTACGCCGTCTGCTGTAAGATGAATTGAACCAGCATCTGTTCCTCCACCGGCAATCACATCATATTGATAAGGGATTTCGTTCTTATCTGCTGTATCAATCACATGGTCACGAAGCCCTTTATGGGAGATCATGGATGCATCATAAAGAATAATTTGAGGCCCTTCTCCCATTTTACTGGCTGCTTCTTTATCAGAAACCCCAGGTGTATCACCAGCGATCCCAACATCTACTGCAAAGCCGATATCAGGTTTAATGGCATTTGTGGAAGTCTTAGCTCCACGAAGACCTACCTCTTCTTGTACGGTTCCAACACCATACACGACGTTCGGATGTTCCTGACCTTTTAATTGTCGTAATACTTCAATCGCAATGGCACATCCAATGCGGTTATCCCAAGCTTTTGCAAGTAGCATTTTTTCATTTGGCATCTGAGTAAATTCAAAATACGGCACTACTGAATCACCAGGTCGAACACCAAATTCTTGTGCTTCTTCTTTAGAAGATGCTCCAATATCAATGAACATTTCTTTAATATCGATTGCTTTCTTACGCTGATCAGCAGGAAGGATATGTGGTGGTTTAGAACCGATCACTCCTGTCAGGTCACCGTTTTTAGTCATAATGGTCACACGTTGTGCCAGCATTACCTGACTCCACCAGCCACCGACTGTTTGGAAGTAGATGAACCCGTTGTCATCAATACGAGTAACCATAAATCCAACTTCATCTAAGTGTCCAGCAACCATAATCTTAGGCCCGTTTTCTTTACCTACTTTTTTAGCAATCAGACTCCCTAAATTATCTGTATACACTTCATCTGCAAATGGAGTTATGTATTTCTTCATAACGTCCCGTGGTTCTTTCTCGTTACCTGGGACCCCTTTCGCATCTGTTAAGTCTTTAAGCATCGTGAGAGTATCATCCCATTTAGCCATTTTAATTCCTCCTTCTATGTACTCATTCTCTTCATTATAACGCTTTAAAGAAAAATTCACAAAATTCAAAGAACCTAATACCCATTTTCCTGCCGTTCATGATTGACTTCATTCTTGTGATAATAGGCGTCCTGGATAGATTGCTCAGAAAATCCAAGCTTTACTCCTAAATTCAAAAACGTCTTAAAAAGTTGCTGGTAGTGAAGATCATTCGGCGATTCTTGAAAGAGGTGCACCTCTCCATACACTTTATGAAATTGTTCAGTTAGATCTACATCTACTGAGTTATGACCGTCTTCTTGCGGTGAATAACGGTAGTCTTTCTCAAGTCCCAGTGAAAGAATAAAATGAAGTCCATCCACGTATTCCTCCAATATTACCTCATCTTCTTTAGGAGGTTTAGTGCTCCAAAACTTAAAGCATCTTGTTTCATTCGCAAGCTCCCCTAACTCAACGAGCAAGGCCATAACTTTTCTCCGAAACAGATCCTCATTCTCCAATCCATGCTCCACTTCAATACGTTGGTCTAATTCTTGCTGCATTTTAAAAAGTGTTTCCCAGTTCATGTGCTGTATCTCCTTTTAGCTGTTTTGGTACGATTATAGCACGGGTTTAGGATTTTATGAAAAAGTTGAAACGTTTTGTAATTTCAATCGTAAGGAGAGGTAGATAGATTCGGTAAGGGAGTCGATCAATATGATCATTTATTTATTTAGGTTGTTAATTTTGGTTGCTGCCATCCTCCTGATCTATACAGCTTATAAATACGTTATCAATCCAAAGCGAAAGCTTGAGCTTGCTCAGGAGAAAAAGCAGTTTTATTTCTTAGATGATGCAGAGAACGTTAAGAAGAATTTTTTACTCACGTATAAGGGCGTTTTATTTGAGGGAGAAAAATACTTAGGTACTACGGAGAATTCCTTTGATGTGGTGTCTATATCCGTATGGACAAGGCAACCTGATAAGTTAAAAGGCTTTGAGCGTAATGATCTTTATTTCGTTGAGAAAGAAATTTACATTCACTACCCCCATGCCAGAGTCGAATGGAAAAACCCTATAAATAAATTAGTTCTGAGTCATTCAGGTGACTAAACCCGCGCAACAAAAAATGCCCACTCTCTTAATGAGGGGGCATTTCTTATGTTCCTGTTTGAAAAAAGTCATCCCACTTGATTACGATCTCTTTCCTTCTTAAAAGATAAATTAAGGTTAGTAACATCACCAAAAAACCGGCCATGATGAAAGGGGACATCTTTGAGATCCACTGCCCTACAGAAGTATAAACTACTGCTAGCGGGATGTTTGAGTAGAAGGAGGTCTTCATATAATCTTTAAACCCTTGAGACATTTCAATAATACATAGTGAAATTAAATGAAAATGAATAAACGGGACCAGACGTAGTAATGCAATTTGAGAGGTGGAAAAGCTAGAGTGCTTCCCAAAAAACTTGTGTTTTAGCTTCACCAGTTTTTGTAACGTCTTAGGCATCCACTGACTCACTTTATAAAATAATAAACTAGATAAGGTCACACCAATCACACTGTAAATCGAACCTGTCACCGCCCCAAACAAAATACCGCCGGATATACAAATGAAAGCAACAGGCAAAAACAGAAGCGGACGCAAAAGGTGAAAACTGATGAAGAGTAGAGGTGCAAAAAAGCCACTTGTCTCTAAGACCATCATAACGGTTGCCCCAAACTGATTCATGATGAACACACCCTTCCGCTAAAGCGGTATAGTACATACTTATGACAGAAGATGAGCTGTTATGACAAGAACACTTTCGCTCTCAAAGAGCTATCTAAGCCATACATATAAAGCCAAAAGAACGTGCACAATCAATGCAGCAGGAACTCCTATTACAAAAGCGCGATGTTTGGTCTTATGCCGAAACCATTTCATCCCTAAAAATGTTCCAAGAGAGCCTCCTATTAGCGTTACAACCCATAATTGTTTTTCAGAGATTCTCCATTCTTCTTTAATCGCCCTCGATTTATCTTGTTGCATTTGAATGAGAGCAATAACGTTTACAGCAATCACATACCACAACAGCATTGACCACATATTGATCCCTCTTTTCCTTTTCTTCTCAATCTTCAGACATAAAAAAGCCATTTTCCTAAGCGGTAGGAAAATGGCTTTTATCTGTCTCTGCTTATTTAAGAGCAGCTTTAGCTTGGTTAGCTAATGCAGCGAACCCTTTTTCGTCAGTTACAGCAAGATCAGCTAGCATTTTGCGGTTAACTTCAACACCAGCTAATTTAAGTCCGTGCATTAGACGGCTGTAAGAAATGTCGTTCATACGTGCCGCAGCGTTAATACGTGCGATCCATAATTTACGGAAATCACGTTTTTTCTGACGACGGTCACGGTATGCATACTGACCTGATTTCATTACCTGTTGTTTTGCTGTTTTGAATAAAGCATGTTTTGAACCATAATAACCTTTAGCAAGCTTTAAGACGCGCTTACGACGTTGGCGAGTGACTGTTCCACCTTTAACACGTGCCATAATAGTTCCCTCCTGTATTTCAAGTTAATAGTAAAATTTAATTATTTCTTAGGAAGCATAGCATCGATACGCTTTAAGTCGCCACTAGATACTAGTGCGTCTTTACGTAATTTACGCTTTTGCTTTTGAGATTTGTTAGCGAACAAGTGGCTTGTGAACGCGTGAGAACGTTTAACTTTTCCACTACCTGTACGACGAAAGCGTTTCTGAGAACCTTTGTGAGTCTTCATTTTTGGCATGAGTAATTCCTCCCTTTAGAAATATGTGAGTATGTTTACTGCTTCTCGTTTACTGGAGCAAGCATCATAAACATGTTACGACCTTCCATTTTCGGTTTCGTTTCAACCGTGGATAGATCTTTACATTCTTCAGCCAAGCGATCAAGAACTTTTTGGCCTAATTCTTTGTGAGTGATTGCACGTCCGCGGAAACGAACAGCTGCTTTCACTTTATCACCCTTAGATAAGAACTTACGCGCATTGCGTAGCTTCGTATTGAAGTCATGTTCTTCGATACCAGGGCTCAGGCGAACTTCCTTCACGTTGATGACTTTTTGCTTCTTACGCGCTTCTTTATCTTTCTTCTGTTGCTCAAAGCGATATTTACCATAGTCCATGATACGACATACTGGCGGTTTCGCATTTGGAGCAACCATCACAAGATCAAGATTTGCATTAGCTGCAATGTCTAAAGCCTCGTTTTTGGATTTAACGCCTAATTGGTCTCCGTTTGAATCAATGAGACGAACTTCGCGAGCACGAATCTTTTCATTGACGATCATATCTTTGCTAATAACCAGCCACCTCCAAGGTTTATTAAAAAGGTTTATATACGTCTGTTTATAGACAAGTCTATCTCAATCATGGTTGTTATTTCAGACAATCAAAAAAAGTGTCGGTACACACTGCACCCACACGTTTCCCAATTACGTTTAGAAAATCATACCTGACAACTACTCACATAGAGCGTCAATACAGGTGAGAAGCGGGTGCTTCTACTTGTCTCAGACAATATTTAAGTTTACCTTATTGAGAATAGCACGTTTAAAAAACAATGTCAAACGTAAACCAATCTTTTTTTATGCACATCTTCTGTGCATGACTTTTTAAGGATATATGATATAGCTTATATTTGCAACCACTATTTTTAATTTGAGGGCCCGAAGCTCAGAGAATGTTTCCGTTAGCTTTAGTTTAACGTAAGGTGGTTCCGGAAATCACCTTGCCCTATGTAGAGTAACGGAAACATGCTATACAGCGAGCTTTGAGGAAGATAAAACGTAACTATATAGAGCGAATTGAAGTCATAGGGTCAATTTAATCGCGGTTTTTAAAAGCAAGTGTCGGGGCGTGTTCGCCAAAACCAATGTGGGTATACCCCCATACTTTACCGTCGTTTGATGCGCCGTTAATGTAATGGTCCAGATCGTGCATAATACGATGAGTGGTAAGGAACTCTTGAATATCTTCTTTACTATTTGCGTTACCTAAATGGTGGAGTGCATTCTCTAAATCTGCCTTCAGGGATTGGTCTTCTGCTTTGTTAAGTAAGTCTTTTAGTGGTTCAGCTTGTGTCTTGAGTACCTTAGCATCTTTTGCATTCAAATGTTTGTACCGTTTCCAGCCAAGAAGAGTGTTAAACTCTTTGTGTATTTCTCCAACACCCTCCCCTATTTCTATTAAATGAGGTTCATTCACTAAAATAACCTCTTCACCGGCGCTTCTATCTGCCTCTTCCTCTATCCCTCTGGCATGAATAAAATGATTAAATATCACCGTCAATGCGACACACATCGTAATGGTCGAAAGCAAAGCGACTGCAGCGATCATAACCTTTCGATTCTGAGACATAGAAGTCCTCTCCTTTAGCGTTCTTTCTATTTTAGAAACCAGAACAAGAGTAGAGCTTAACTATACTGAGGGGAAGGAACAATAACCTATCACTGGCTTGCCTTAAGAATAAAGAAGGATGAGCGCCCCTCTTTTTTCCACCATATCATACCATAAATATGACCTGGTTTTTTATTTAGGCCAAAAGATCACAAAAACCCCAAAGCTTTGACAAGCTTTGGGGTAAGTTTACCTTTATTGTTTACCGCTAATTTCTTGTTTGATTTGAGAAACGAATTCTTGGAGAGATTTTGTTTCAGATTCTTTCTCTCCGTAACGGCGAATGTTTACACCATCTACTTCCATTTCGTTATCTCCAACCACAAGCTGGTATGGTACCTTTTGCATTTGAGCTTCACGGATCTTATAACCGATTTTCTCGTCACGCTCATCTACTTCAACACGAACTCCAGCGTACTTCAGTTCATCCTCTACTTTTTTCGCATAGTCTAAATGAACATCCGCGGATACCGGAATAATTTTCGCTTGAACAGGAGCTAACCATGTTGGGAAGGCTCCTTTGTATTCTTCAATTAAGAAGGCTACAAAGCGTTCCATTGTAGATACAACACCACGGTGGATCACCACAGGACGATGGTGAGCGCCATCTTCTCCAATGTACGTTAGATCAAAACGCTCTGGTAAGTGGAAGTCAAGCTGCACCGTTGATAACGTTTCGTCTTTTCCTAACGCCGTTTTCACCTGAACGTCTAGTTTCGGACCGTAGAATGCAGCTTCTCCTTCTGCCTCTACATAATCCACTTCAAGGTCTTCCATTGTTTCCTTAAGAAGAGCCTGTGCTTTATCCCACATCTCATCATTATCCACATACTTCTCTTTGTCTTCTTTATCACGATAAGAGAGACGGAAGTAGTAATTCTCTAAACCAAAGTCTTTATATACCTCTTGAATCATGCGAACTACACGGATAAATTCTTCTTTCAGCTGATCCGGACGAGCAAAGATATGCGCATCATTTAACGTCATGGCACGAACACGTTGAAGTCCCGCAAGAGCACCAGACATTTCATAACGGTGCATGGTTCCTAACTCAGCAATACGAACCGGAAGATTTCGGTAGCTGTGAAGCTGATTTTTATAAACCATCATGTGGTGCGGACAGTTCATGGGACGAAGAACAAGATCTTCGTTATCCATCTCCATCGTTGGGAACATATCGTCTTGATAGTGATCCCAGTGGCCACTTGTTTTGTAAAGATCCACTGATCCTAATACAGGCGTATAAACGTGGTCATAACCGAGACGTTCTTCTAGATCAACAATATAGCGTTCAATTGTACGTCTGATAGTCGCACCCTTAGGAAGCCATAGCGGAAGACCCTGCCCAACTTTTTGAGAAACTGTAAAGATGTCTAATTCTTTACCAAGTTTACGATGATCACGCTCTTTTGCCTCTTCACGCATTTTCAAGTATTCTTCAAGATGGTCTTTCTTCTCAAACGCAGTACCATAAATACGTTGAAGCATCTTGTTATCGCTATCTCCACGCCAGTAAGCACCAGATACACTTAACAATTTAAAGACTTTAATCTTGTTCGTAGAAGGTACGTGAGGTCCACGGCATAGGTCAAAGAATTCACCTTGCTTATAAATCGTAACAGAATCGCCTTCTGGAATCGCATCAATCAGTTCGAGTTTTAACTCATCGCCGATTTCCCGATACATTTCCTTCGCTTCTTCACGTGAAACTTCAAGGCGCTCCACTTCTAAGTTTTCACTTGTGATTTTTTGCATTTCCTTTTCAATCTTCTTAAGATCCTCTGGTGTAATAGAAGTATCCAGGTCCATATCGTAGTAGAACCCATTTTCAATAACCGGACCTACTCCCAGATTGACATTTCCGTAAATGCGTTTCACAGCTTGAGCCATTAGGTGAGCTGTGGAGTGACGAAGAACCTCAATACCTTCCTCATCACGAATCGTTACAATCTCTATAGAACCATCACCAGGAATTGCACGGCGAAGATCAATCAATTGACCATTGTGCTTCCCTGCCAATGCTTGTTTCTTTAAGCCTGAGCTAATGGAAGCAGCTACATCCTCTGTCGTCGTTCCTTGAGGGAACTCCTTAACCGCACCATCTGGAAATGTTAATTGAATAGCTTCCGACATGTTTATGTCACTCCTTTTATATTATTTATACATTAACTCTGCTACCTCTCTCATCTCGAAGAACATGGAATGGGTAACAAAGCGAACATAAAAAACGCCCGTCCCTTGCACAATCGCAAAGGGACGAGCGTTATACCCGTGGTTCCACCCAAATTCCCACAGTCTACACTGTGGCTTGATTCACACATCCGTAACGAGGACGAATCGCTGCTTACTACTAAGGGGTTCGCAAACAGAGTTCCGAGGTGGTAAACAAGTGTCGTACTTAGGAAGCTTCCAGCCTTAGACTTCCCTCTCTGTATAAGCCGTGTCATCTCGTTCTTATCCTCATCATCACTGATCATAAATGAAATTTAAACTTTATAGAAGTTAGTATAATGGGAATAAATCCGAAAAGCAAGCCCATTTTTAAAACGGAGATAATCTTTTAAATGGAAATTTTGTCAGCGGGAGAAATTCAGCTCTTTCTTGAAAGATGTTCATCACGGTCAGTGTCTTCGCATCACTTGGGTCATTCCCATAAATGGAAAGTTTGTCTGGCGCAAGTGCCATAATCGGCGTAAGATCAAGCTCGTCTTTACCAAGCCCAAATAAATATAAAGGGTGATCGGCTGTTAGTCGCTCAATTTCTTCCAAAGCGTACCTATGACCTTTCTGGGAGTAAAATATAAACGGTTGACTTTGAACGATTGTTAACGCCTCTACTTTTGAAGGTGTCACCTGTAAATACTCTCTTAAATGTTGGATATAGGACTGGTAATCCTGTTCCCTTTTATACTCATCAATCGCTTCCCCCACAACCTCAATTAATTCATCGTAAAAACGTTGTAGTCGAAACTTTATGATTGAATCAAACGCAAAACCCTTCCCTTGCCCCAATGCCTCTTCAAATGCCTTAGTTAGTCGATCCAACGCTTGTCTATGACGATGAGAAGAAGGATGATCTTCCCCCCATGCATCTGGCTCGTCCATAAAAGAACAACACAATTCATATATGTGAGCTACTTCATCATCGTCAGTGAAGTAGTAGCAATTCCGTATGATGTCTGTCAGCCATGATCGTTCTCTATGTATGACATAGACGTGGATTAGCCCTTGAACAATACGAGCTTCTTTCCCCTCATTTTCATCAACAAGAACAACATGACCCCATTTTTTATGATAATGCCATTGCACGCTCATTTCTTCATTCTGCGCGAATAGAAAATCACAGAATGATAAGGCTTCTTCTTTGTAAGAAAAATAGATCTCGGCCAACGTCTTCCCTCCCTCCTACAGTGGTACACGAAACTGTTACAGTATATGGGAAGGAAACAAGAAAAATGATTATTCTGTATAAAAAAAACTCTCCGTGGATTCTTTACGACACTATTGGAACACAAAAATGACGCGAACTTACCGACGGTGGTAAGTAATCTCCTCCCTCTTCTTAGGCTAGAGGCCGTTATTCAAATTAAATCAGGGCTTTCCCGGGGACTGCGAGACTCCCGCGGGGTAAGGAGCCTAGGGGAGACCCCACAGAGAGCGAAGCGAGCGAGGAGGCTTCCCAGCTCCCCGCAGGAAAGCGAGTTGTCCCCGGGAAAGCCCGAGCACATATAAACGTAACGGCCACTTTCATACTTGAATGTCTCAGCTTAAAGTATTTATCACTACCGCGGAACATTAAAAAGCAGCTCAAGGAGAGAGGCCGGGGCCTTCTGCTTGAGCTGCTTTTTTAGTTACGTCTATTTTGTCCAATCACTTCTACCGGGTTACTCACTTGCTTAATACGTTCAATGATGCGGCCTGCTTTTAGTTGCTCAACATCTCCACGGTTGTTCGTCATCAGGTGCTTTTCGAGTTCTTCTAAGTTGTAATTGGATGTAAAGAACACAGGTAAACGTTCCATCATCCGATACTGTAGGATTGAACCTAAAATCTCGTCACGGAACCATGAAGACATGGATTCGGCCCCAATATCATCTAACATAAGAACCGGAATTGTTTTAAACTTTTCTACCTTCTCTTTTAACGTATTATCCCCTAATGAGGATTTCATCTCACGAACAAGTTCAGGCATATAAATAAGATAAGAGGCAATTCGTTTATTAGCCAACTTATTCGCAATGGCACCTAGAAGGTGCGTCTTTCCAACACCAAATGGACCGTGGAAGTAAAGTCCTTTTTGCCCTTTTTCTGTCTCTGCATTCTCTGTATAGTTCATAGCTTGACGAATGGCTTCATACCGATCATCGGGATCCAGGTCTTTAAACTTAGCTTCCACGATGTCTTTAGGCATGTAGAGACTATTGATGAAAGAACGTTTCTCCTCTTGCTGCTGAGATTGTCGTTTACGAGGACACATCTCATAGGTTAAACGAATCTCTTTCCCCTGAACATGGAGATTCGGAGAATAACCTGAGACTAAATTTTGACAATTCTCCAGAGAAGGACATCCTTCACAGCGCTTGGATTGGGATTGATACTCATATAGTTTCATTAAATGTCGTTCTACGTCTTGATGAGAGAGGTTCGGATGTTCCTGCAAAATTTGCTGAATATCAGGATCTTTCAAGATTGCCTCGCGCATACTTTGGTAATGCTCTTGAAAGTTCTTACTTTCCCTCATCCATTTTTTCAAAGCTGTTTGGATCGGTTCCATTTCACTCATCCTTAAATCAAATTATTCGTAAACCATTAATCATCCATGTTTTTCAAAGCTTCTGCCAGCTCTTGTTTTTCACGCTCAATTTCAGAGGCAGATTTCCCGCTTTGACGTTTAGGGTCTTGGTTGTCACTTGACTGACCTTTTTGATCTTTAAACCAATCAGGAAGGACGTCTTGCTTTTGGTTCTTGTTATAGGAACGCTTCCCTCCGCTTTTACGGTTGTTTGCCCATTGTTGATACTTTTTATTCTCCGTTTTTGCAACACGCATCGCATGGCGCACGGTTTTCACCTGAAGTCTGGTCCAATGCCCTGCGATGGTTTCCATATAGTTTTTTGATAATTTCATATCTGTTTTAAGTAATACATAATAAATTAACACATTCATGACCCCAGGTGTTAATCCCTGTTGAGTCATAATATCACGGATCATTCTTAAATCCTTCTCAGGAGGCTCCGCGCCACCGGACAGATCTTGCAATAATTCTCGCGGGGAAATATGTTCAAGACGTTGTATTAACGCTTCCTCTTTATTGTCTGCTTGCTGCTCTTTCTGTGGCTCTTGATTATGATCCGTAACCGCTAACGAATCACGCTTGTGAGTCACTTGCAGATCCTCACTTTGACCACCCTTACTTTGGTAAAGATCATGACAAGCTTCTTTTAACTCAGATAAGTCCAATTGGTTTTCATCATTCAGAGCCCATAGTATGGCTTTCTCAACGTCATTAGTAGTTAGATTATACAACAAAGATAGCTGAGAAATCACTTTTTGATTCCGATTAGTAAGAATACTTTGAACCGGGAGCATCCGTTGATCAAGAGATTGCTTTACGTAGGAAAAATCAATTTGACTTTCCTTGATATTAGCACCCTGGCTCTCCACCAGGTCCTGATCTTGTTCTTCAAACTGGGAAGGGGGTACTTCAGTAGCAACCGCCCCCATTGAAAATACATATTCAAAAGACGACGTCACCTCTTCCCCTTTTTCATACGAAGAAGATTGGCCAGAAAACGTACGTTGTAATCGTTCGTACTTTTGTTGACCAAGATGATGATATAGTAACAAGGATAACATCTCGTCCGCAAAGAATTCACTCGGTGTGAATGGGCGAAGAAGGATATACGTGTATAGATTGTGCTCCTCAGATTGATCAACAAAAGTTCGAAGAAGCCCAATGGCTTCTAATCGTTTCCTCGCTTCATAAATATGATTTAACGGGAGGTTGAGATAGCTCATCAATAAATGGTGAGTACGAACGTCTCCGGCCTGTTCTTGAAGATCATATTCAGACAGTAACGTCTGGTATAAACTAATGGACTCGTTCCCAATCAATGGCTGATATAAATGAGTCAGGGATGTTGTGAAATCCATGGGCATGCTACGGGCTACCTTTAAACGAAATCCGTCTACAGGCAAAAGCTTCCCAATTGATGTATGTTCCATAAAACTCCCTCCTTCCTCATATTCTTGGTGTATTCATTCTATTCTATTACGTCATGAATGGTAAATCATTCAACGACGTCTTTATTTGACCCCTAAAAAAAGAAAAGAGCCAAGCGGCCCTAAATCTTATTACCCTTCTGGATCTTGTTTAATCAAATCTTTTAATTCATCAAGGAATACATTAATATCTTTAAACTGTCTATATACCGAAGCAAAACGAACATAAGCTACCTCGTCTATATGAGCTAGTCGGTCCATAACCATCTCGCCGATTTCCTTACTGTTTACTTCGGAAACACCACGGTTTCTTAATTCCCGTTCAATTTCCATGGCGATCGTTTCAAGTTCATCAACAGCAACAGGGCGCTTCTCACAAGCTCGAATTAAGCCTCTCATTAATTTCTCACGACTAAATTCTTCTCGTGTTCCTTCTTTCTTCACCACAATTAGAGGAACTTCTTCGATTCGCTCAAAGGTAGTAAAGCGAAAATGACATTCTTCACATTCGCGTCTGCGCCGAATCGACTTCCCCTCTTCAACGGGGCGTGAATCTAACACCCTAGTGCTCTTATAATTACAATTAGGACATTTCACAGAAAAATCAACTCCACATTTCTCTACATTTTATGAGCCATACTCGTTTCTAAAAACGGAAGTAATTTTTTCATTTCTTCCTGCTGTTCTCGAATCAATTTATGGCTGTACCCAAAATCAAAAGGCAAAGTAGACTCAGTCGTCACTGAAAAATCGACAGCCGTACGCAAGGGTTGAACCATAACGACACTAACGACAATAAACGCTTTCTTTCCCTTTACTGTTTGAAGGCTCATCTCTCCATGCTCCTTTGAGGATGACATTACCTTATATTTATTCGAATTTCTATAATAATCCTCCAAAAGGGGAAATGCCTTATCTTTAGTAGTCTTAAAATAGTGTGTGCGAATCATTTCATTCCAGTGTTCTTCACTTGTTTCTGCATGATTTGTAAAATATGTTGAAAACCATTGTTTTATATTCATAAACGTCCACCTCTAACCTATTATATCAAAAAATCGAAAAGGTTAAATACAGACTTCTGTCAAGAATTTCACTTTTTTCGGTTCAAATGTCGGAATGCGTAGTTCGGTGACGATTTTAAATTCTTGCAAAAAAAAGAAAGTACTCTTTAGGAGAGTACTTTCTTTCGAACAATTATATATTAGAGTACGTTGAATTTCTTCACTTCGACTGGTCCCATTCCTCTCGGGACCTCTACGGTTTCTTGTGTTTTAGCTTCTAATGATTGCGCAATATATTGAGCTGCTACATTAGGATCAATGCGATCCCCGCACGTGTATACGTCAATACTTGCATAGCCATGTTCTGGAAAACTGTGAATGGTTAAGTGAGATTCAGAAATAATAACGACGCCACTTACGCCGTGTGGTGCAAATTTGTGGAAAGCAACTTCACGAACTTCCGCTCCAGCTTTCAGTGCAGCATCTACGAAGATTTGTTCTATCATCGTCATATCGTTCAGCTTTTCCGTATTACAATCCCAAAGTTCTGCAATTACATGTCTACCCATTGTGTCCATCGGTAGTCCCCCTTTAAAACCAAAAAAGTTTACTTCTAAACGTCAAGCTTATGCACTACCACGGGGGCAAGTTAGTCCTAAGAGGTCCTAACCCTTTAAGCAGTCATAGGTTCGCCGGTATTTCAGAAGTTCAAAAGTTAGTATATAGTGTTTCCCTGTAATTTGCAATAAGTTTTTTTACTCACCCAAATTAGAAACGTGGTGCTGTAAGCTTTGTTAGTAGTATAAAACACTAAAGGGGGAATATCCAAATGATTTCACACGTTAGAATTTCAGGAAACACGCGCTTCCTTCCGTGCAGCTAAATGAGTACCAACAAACTTCACAAGGTCTAGCACTCGCTTAGAGTAGCCCCATTCATTATCATACCAAGCCAAAACTTTTACTTTCCGGTCATCCATTACGATTGTGGATAGCCCATCTATAATAGAAGAGTATTCAGATGTTGTGTAATCAACCGACACAAGTGGCTCATCTGAATAATGAAGAATGCCTTTTAAATCATTTTTAGAAGCGTGTAGGAACGCTTGATTGATTTGGTCTGCAGACACGTCACGCTTAACGTCAACTACTAAGTCGACAAGGGAAACATTAGGTGTTGGAACACGTAAAGCCATGCCATGCATTTTCCCATTTAAATGGGGAATTACTTCACCAAGAGCCTTAGCTGCTCCTGTAGAAGTTGGAATGATCGACTGTGTACATCCTCTGGCACGCCTTAAGTCTTTATGAGGGTTATCTAAGTTCTTCTGATCATTTGTAAACGCATGAACCGTTGTCATCAGGCCATTCTCGATCCCGAATTGCTCATCTAACACCTTCACAACCGGAGCTAAGCAGTTCGTTGTGCAAGAAGCATTTGATAACACATCGTGCTCCTTATCATTGTAAACGCTCTCATTTACGCCCATAACAATCGTAGCATCGACTTCTTTGCCAGGTGCCGTAATCACAACTTTCTTAGCCCCCGCTTCAATATGCTGCCCAGCCGTTTCTTTCGTTTTAAACTTCCCGGTAGCTTCTATAACAATATCCACTTCATACTCTTTCCAAGGAAGCTTAAGTGGGTCGCGTGATGCGAAAAGGTGAACTTTCTTTCCGTCTATTTCAAGACCATCTTCAAGCGCTTTCACTTCTCCTTGAAAATGACCATGTACGCTATCATATTTAATTAAATGAGCTAACGTTTCTGGAGGGTAGCTGGCATTGATGGCAACAACCTCTACCTGCTTATCTAAAATCGCCTGGCGAAACACCATTCGACCAATTCGACCAAAACCATTAATAGCAACGCGTGACTTCATTCTGCATACCCCTCTCATTTATGATACACTTTATTGTTATTTCGCATGAATAGTATAACACAATAAAGATTTCCTAGGGAGTGAATTGTGCGTTTTTTTCCAAACTTTATTAAACTATATGCACATCTCTCTCATTCAATGAGAAGGAATGGGTGTTACAGCGGTTACCTATAGAATTTTATAAGATTAGCAAAAGCTGTGCTGACAAGAAAAGAGGTCATTCTTGTTAAAAGAACAACCTCTTTCGGTCAGGATAATATATTCCACTGTCGTAGTATGGCTTCTAGTTGATCATAGGTCTCTCTTTTAGAGCCGTTATTGTCAATAACTTCATCCGCCATACGCACCTTTTCGGTTATGGATAATTGCGAGCGTATGCGGCTCAGGGCTTCTTCTTTAGAACTCTCATCACGCTCCATTAAGCGCTGCAATTGAACTTCCTCATCTACCGCTACGACAAGAGTTTTGTCGACATAGCCTGTTAAGTTGCTCTCAAACAATAGAGGAATATCTAAAACAACCGCCTTGTCCCCACGGTCTAAATAGCGGTCTCGCTCTCTAACCATTTCCTGCCTAACAGCCGGATGAACAATGTCATTGAGCTGCTTTCTTTTACCTTCGTCATTAAAGACGATTTCTCCAAGCGCCTTCCGATCAAGCGTCCGATCGTCTCTTAAAATCCCTTCTCCAAACACACTTACCACTTGGTTATAAGCCTCACGCCCCGGTTCAACCACCTTGCGTGATAACTTATCAGCATCAACGACAGGAATATTATACTCCTCAAACATAAGAGAAACTGTACTCTTTCCTGTGGCAATACTTCCTGTCAATCCAATAACAATACCCATCCAATGCCTCCTTTACGTAAACTTCAACATCCCAATAATAATAAGTAACAACCCTGGTAAAAAAGTTAACCGCTGAACCCACTTAAAATAAGATAACCAGTAGCCACACTTCAACCCAATCCAAAGAAAGGAACTACTCATAAATGCAATTAATAACGCTGTCGTAATGGGAGAAAAGCCAAACATCGCTGCGCCGATACCGGCACCAAACGCATCAAGGGAAAGAGCAATCCCTAAAAGAAAAGCTTCAATTCCATTAATGGATCCTGAACGATCTATATCAGCACTCATTGGCTTCCTTAATATTTGAATCACGATCCCAAGCGATTTAATCTCCAAGTTGAATATATAGGAACTGGGATCTTTGGTCTCAGTAGGTTGATCAGTACGAAAAAACTGATAAAGCACCCAAATTCCGATTGCAATTAAGATTCCTCCTCCAAACATTTCAGTAATGTGCGGAGAAAGAAAATGGGCAATGACTTTTCCAATCATCATAGATAAAAAGAATGAAACCGCTGAAACCAAAGCAATTACTCCAATGGCCCGTAGCGAAAGCCCTACTTTCCGTAATCCATACGTAAATCCAACTGTAAAGCTATCTAAACTTACTGCAAAAGCAAGTAGAATGAGGGTAGTGAATGGTGCCATAGCCGGTAAGCTCCTTCTCTCATATTTACGCATAGTATATGAAAGGAGCCTACCCGCTGTTACTGTCTTAACAAGGGTTTACTCTGGTTGGCACTGAAGGCAGAAATGAGTACCTCTGCCCCCAACTTTGGTCTTTGTGATCACAGTTCCACATCGTTCGCATGGTTCATCCTCACGACCATATACTTTTAATCGCTGTTGGAACATCCCAATCTGTCCTTGTGTATTCACATAAGTGCGAATGGTTGTCCCCCCTTGCTCAACAGCTTCTTGAAGGGTAGCAACAATTTCACCATGTAAACGAACAGCTTCTGCTTTAGTGACATCTTTCCCCTTCCGCTCTGGGTGGATAGAGGAACGATGGAGAGCCTCATCTACATATATATTCCCTAGGCCGGTTACGATCACTTGATCCAATAAAGCCGTTTTCACATGTCTTGATGTCTTCTTAAGCTTTGTATATAAGTGGTCAGGTGTAAACAGCGGGTCAAACGGTTCTGGTCCTAATTGATCCAAAGGGGGACTATTAAATTCTTCTCCAATCGGGTAGATATGCATAGTCCCAAACTTCCTTACATCCTGGTAACGGAGTTCTGTTCCATCTGTAAAACGGAAAACGACATGAGTATGCTTAGCCCTCTCTTCATTCCCCTGAAAAACACCATACTTTCCTTCCATTCGAAGATGAGAGATCAACACGTCCGTATCAAGATAAAACAACAAAAACTTGCCACGTCGCTTCAAATTGTGAATGGTTTGCCCCTGTAATCGTTCTTTAAAAGCTTGAGGGTCTTTAGGACGTTGAATTATATTTGCCCAAAACACCTCAACATCTTCAATCGTTTTCTCAGTTACAAGATGTTGTAACGTTTTCTTGATGGTTTCGACTTCTGGTAACTCAGGCAACGCCTTTCACTCCTTTATTTAGCATCGTACCATGTTGTTCCTTTAGCAGAATCAACAAGCAGTGGCACATCTAAGTCAACTGTATTTTGCATGACTTCAGAGACGATCTCTTCAAGCTTTCCAAGTTCTTCTTCTGGAGCTTCAAGAATCAATTCATCGTGTACTTGAAGAAGAAGGGTTGCTTTTAATTGTTCCTCTTCCAAACGATGATGGAGATCGACCATCGCCTTCTTGATGATATCAGCAGCGGAACCTTGTATAGGTGTGTTCATCGCTGTACGTTCTGCGAAACTTCTACTATTAAAGTTACGACTTGTAATATCAGGCAGGTACCTTCTTCTGTTCATGAGGGTGGTTACATACCCTTTCTGTTTTGCATCAAGCACAATTTCGTCCATGTAGTTTTTTACACCTGGATAACTATCTAAATACCGTTCAATAAATTGCTTCGCTTCTTTACGACTAATTCCTAGACTTTGAGAAAGTCCATACTCACTTATTCCGTATACAATTCCAAAGTTAACTGCCTTAGCTTGTCTTCTCATTTGATCGGTTACATCATCTTTATCAACATGGAATACATCCATAGCCGTTTGTGTGTGGATATCCTCATTATCATTAAAGGCTTTAATCAGTTTCTCATCCTCAGCAATATGCGCTAATACTCGAAGCTCAATTTGAGAATAGTCTGCAGCGAAGATGTACCACCCCTCTTTTGAAGGGATAAAGGCTTGCCTGATTTTCTTACCTTCTTCAAGACGTATTGGGATATTTTGCAAGTTCGGTTCTGTGGAACTTAATCGTCCTGTTTGTGTTAACGCTTGATTAAAGCGTGTATGGATCATCGCATCATCATGGACTACTTTCAACAATCCTTCGATGTACGTAGACTTCAGCTTCCCTAACTGACGATAAAGGAGAAGCTTTGGAATGATTTCGTGCTGATCACTTAGCTGCTCTAATACGTCTGCGGATGTAGAATAGCCTGTCTTCGTCTTTTTGATAACAGGCAGTTCAAGCTTTTCGAATAAAATAGGCCCTAGCTGTTTCGGTGAATTTAAATTAAACGTCTCACCGGCCAAATCATGGATCTCAGCTTCTAATTGGTTGAGGCGCTCCTCAAGCTCTGCTCCCATTTCTTTCAGACGATCGACATCTACCTTTACACCCGTATGTTCCATTTCCCCAAGTATTAATGCAAGTGGCATCTCTAGCTCATCATAGAGTTCCCATTGTTCATTCGATTGTAATTGTTCTTCCATAACCGACTTTAGCTCAAAGAGCATATTCGCTTTACGAGCAACATGACTAGACAAGGAAGAGATTTCAGGCACTTTCATTTTAGCGCCTTTACCATACACTTCTTCATCAAATTGAATCTCTTTATATCCCATACGATGACTAATTGATGGAATGTCGTGATGGTTCTCGCTTGGGTTAGTTAGATAAGAAGCGAGTAACATATCGAAATCTATACCACGGATCTCTATTCCATGACGCGTTAGGGCCACAGAGGTTTTCTTTGCGTCAAAAACAGCTTTTTTATTCTGACTGTTCTCTGCCCAATCTTTAAATAGTTCGGACTCGACCGCAACATCGGCAGGAATAAAATAAGCTCCCTTTTCATGAACAAGGCCGATACCTTCTATGTTCGCGGTATGATAGTTGTCCCCTAGCATTTCGACTACAAGAGCTGTGGAGGAACTCAGGTGCTCTTCCTTCACCTCATCGAGTACGGTGACCTTTAATTCAGGGAGAGACTCCTGGACTTTCTCCGCTTCCTCTTCTCCGCCGATTCGGCTAATTAGAGATTGGAAACCAAGATCTCTAAAGAAAGCACTCACTTTCTGATATTCATACCCTGTATACGTAACATCTTCTAATCCAATCTCTACAGGTGTATCTACGTTAATCGTCACCAGCTGTTTACTCATAAAAGCATTTTCTTTATTTGATTCAAGCTTTTCTTTTAGTTTCTTCCCGCTAACCTCTTCAAGACCTTCATATACGTTTGATAAGGTCTCAAATTGTTTAAGCAGTTTTACAGCCGTCTTTTCCCCAACACCTGGAACACCTGGAATGTTATCAGAACTATCCCCCATCAGGGCTTTCAAGTCGATGATCTGATCTGCACGAACTTCCATTTTCTCTTCTAAGTAAGAAGGAGTGTATGTTTCAACATTGGTGATCCCTTTTTTCGTTAGCGCTACAGAAACTTGATCCGATACGAGTTGCAATAAATCACGGTCACCACTAATGACCTTGACTTCCCACTTCTCCTCTTCTCCCCTCTTCGCAAACGTTCCAATAATATCATCCGCTTCATACTGGTTTAGTTCGTAGTGCTTTATTTGGAAGTTATCCAATAACTCACGTAAAAGAGAGAATTGCTCAGAAAGCTCTGGTGGAGTCTTTTGACGACCTCCCTTATATTCTTCATAAGTTTTGTGACGAAACGTCGTCTTTCCTGCGTCAAATGCTACAAGCATATGTGTCGGATTTTCTTCTTCTAGTATTTTTAACAGCATCGTTGTGAACCCGTAAACGGCGTTTGTATGTACACCTTTATCATTGTTTAATAGCGGCAGAGCAAAAAAAGCTCGGTAGGCTATACTGTTTCCATCAATAAGAACCAGTTTATTTGTCATGTCTACACTCCTTCGTTCGTTTGCATACCTTTTCCACAAAAAAAAGGCGACTTGTTTCCTTTATTCTATCATGTTCCATAATAGAAGGAAAAAGTCGCCCTTTGTCTATTCAAAATATCCCGTTAAGTTCCTTGCATATGGTGAGTCTTGCGGAAGGATGATCGTCGTTTCCCCATTAATCGTTTTCTTGTAGGATTCAAGGGTCCGGTATAATTGGTAAAAGTCTTCATCTTTAGAGAACGATTCATTATAAATTTTAGCCGCTTCCTGTTCTCCTTCAGCTCGAATAGCTGCAGCTTCAGCATTAGCTTTTGAGAGCATTTCTGTAACTTCTCGATCAGTCTGAGCGATAATACGATTTTTAGCTGCTTCCCCTTTTGAAAGGTACTCTTGAGCTTTTGATTCACGCTCAGAAATCATATTCCGAAATACGGTTTGTTCATTCTCATCGGGCAAATCGGTTCGTTTAATTCGAACATCATCCACCCGAATCCCAAACTCATCTCGAGCGAGTAATTGATTTACTCGTTCAGTAATACGCTTGTGCAAGTCTCCTCGCGAGGACTCTTCATCATTTATAATTTCTTCATAGTTCATCTGCCCTAACTCGGTACGGATAACAGAGAAGATAAATTCCCCCATACGAGCTTCTGCTCCGATCATGGTTCTGGCATTGTTAATCATCTTATCAGGATCAACAATATGCCAAATGGCGTAATTATCAATAATCATTCGTTTCTTATCAAGGGTATTGATTTCTTTCTCATTTACGTCATAGACCATTTTTTTCTTCGGTAGAGTACTAACCGTCTGAATAAGAGGGAGTTTAAATTTAAGACCAGGCTCATCTTCAATTCTTACAATTTCACCAAATTGACGAACCACTTTATATTCTCCTTCTTTCACAATCATGACACTACTGATAAGCGCTACGAGTAATAAGATCAAAATGATAAGACTTAATCCAATCTTAATCATCCGCTTCCCATAGTTTGAATTCGACTCATTCTCCATTTCCATCACATTCTCATCACTCATTATCTGACCCTCCCTCTTTCGGTGTTGGTTGAACGGAGGAAGGCTTTCCGATCGGTAGGTACTTGAGCGTATTCCCATCATCATTCATAATATATAAGTTTGCATTCGGGAGCACATCTTCAAGGGTTTCAATAACGAGTCGTTCTCTCGTTATTGCAGGAGACTTCTTATAAGCTTCATAAAGAGCATTGAACTTAGCTACATCTCCCTTTGCCTCTTCAATGCGAGCTACCTTGTCGCCTTCTGCACGTGAAATAATCGCATCTTTCTCCCCTAATGCTTCTTCGTACTTTTCGTTACGGTATTTCTCTGCTTCATTTCTTTTGGTGTTACTCGTCTCACGGGCATCCGTAACCTTTGTGAAAGCTGTGCGTACTTCTTCATCCGGAAGATCCACCTCTTGTAACTTTACATCACTAACCGAGATTCCAATATTATAATCTTCAACTAAACGGATTAACATTTCACGGACTTCATTTTCGATTTCAGCTTTACCGGAAGTTAAGGCCTCATCAATCTCAGAAGTACCAATGATACTTCTTAGAGAAGCGGAAGTAGCGTTATTTAAAGCAAGTTCAGGATCTTGTGATTGATATAAATATTTCGCTGGGTCCACAATCTTCCATTGCACGACGAGGTCAGCAAGTACAATATTCTCATCACCTGTTATCATTTGGACCTGCTTCTTATTGCTTTTATCATCCTGTGAATAGCCAAAGTTCAAACTAAATGTTTCCTTCGACAGCTTTTCCACTTCTTGAATGGGCCAAGGCATTTTAAAATGAAGCCCTGGTTCAGTTATGCTTTCTTCTGCGTTTCCGAACGTTAGAATAACAGCTTGCTCAGATTCATCAACCGTATACCAACTTGTGATCCCCACTATAATAAGAACAATTGCCGCTACCCCCATAGCGATCCAAGTATAGATTTGTTTTAACGTCACCCGTATCCCCCCTATTCTTTTTATTTCCATTCATTTACGAATTAAGGAGGAAAAAGGTTCCGAAAATTCTATGTGAAGAAAATTGGTGCTTTCTTAAAAAAAGACATAAAAAAAAGACGGAGGCGGGTTGACCTCCGTCAGTTAAGAAAACACCTTGGATGAAAGGGTTTCATAAAGATACTATATCAAGGAATTATTTACATATAATTAATTCAATGTTAACGTTTTGTAAACTTTTTAGGTAACGTAATATGAAAGGCTGTTCCTTTTTGATATTCACTTTCCACATCAATCGTACCATGATGCGCTTCCACAATATGCTTCACAATCGCCAGCCCTAAACCTGTGCCACCTGAATTTCGACTTCTGGCTTTATCTACTCGATAGAATCGTTCAAAAATACGCGGTACATCTTCTTTTGGAATTCCAATCCCACTATCCGTAACGGAAATAAGGAAAGAATTCTTCTGGTTCTTTAATTCGAGTTTAATGGTTCCTCCACTTGGCGTATAGTTAATCGCATTCGTCACAAGATTAATAACCACTTGCTTTAAACGGGCTGAATCCCCGTCGATATACCCTTCAGTGTCCACATATTGCTCGATTTCGATGCCTTTATGATTGGCTTGTTGTTCAACTATTGGAATAACATCTTTTACTAATGATTGTACAGAGATATGCTCTATATTTAATGAGAATTCTTCCTTCTCTAACTTCGAGAGCTCTAAAAGATCATGAATAAGCGACTGCAATCGTTCACTCTCTTTCAATATGATCGTAATAAACTGTTCCCTTAGGCCTTCATCTGACATTGCTCCATCAAGTAGCGTTTCTGAAAAACCTCTAATAGACGTAATTGGCGTCTTTAACTCATGTGAGACATTCGCAACGAAGTCTTTACGCATTTGTTCGAGATTCTTTAATTCAGTGATGTCATGGAAAACTAGAACAACACCCTTCCACTGATTGGCCTCATTAAAGATTGGAGCCCCTAATACTTCAAGAAATCTTCGTTCGATCTGGAGGGGAAGTATGAAGGAATGGCGTACTTTATCTTCTGTCATAAATACTTCTTTAACAGCTTTATGAATCTCCGCTTCTTCCACTGCTTCGTAATATAAGTGCCCTAAGTACTTTTGTTCGTTATCGCCAAAATGCTCTAAAAAAGCACGGTTCACAAGATTGATGTACCCTTTCTCATCAATTAACATAAGCCCATTCCCCATGTTATTAATAACGGCTTCTAAACGATCCTTCTGCATCTCCTGCTGCATCGTCATCTCTTGAAGATTGCGCGCTAACACATTGATCGAAGACGTAAGTACAGCTGCCTCTCCATAATTCCCTTCATAGGTTCTGGCTCTGTAATTCCCTCTTGCAAGCTCATCGGCTACATTAGACGCAGAACGGATCGGTTTAATATATTTCTCAAATATATTTCGTCCGAGCGTTGCCATAACCAAAATACCAACCAGGAGAGTAATCCCAATAATTACCCAAATGTTACTGGTGATATGGGTTAAAGAATCAATCTTTAGCACAAGTACAAGTTGCCCATTCAACGCACTATTTTCCGCTTCGAAAGGATAGAAAAACATATGGTCTTTCAAATATCCCTCATGCAAAGGACTAAAGCCTGCTTGCTGAGTATTCATATACGAATCTACCGTGTCGACTTCCCCGGTAGTTAACGATAATACTTGCTTCGTTGTATTTAAAAGAACTTGTCGATTCTCAGAAATAAAAACAAGGCCGATATCAAGCTGCGTACTAAGTTCTTCAAGCGTACTTAAATCTGAGGCATCTTCCACAAATTCAGAAAGATAAACAGCTTCATTCTCAACCCGCTCTTCAATAACATCAACAAAGAAATTCTTCGTGAGTTGAGCCAGGACCAAACCAAGACCTAACATGAGGAGAATTGCTAAAATGGAATACGTTAAAAAAGGTCTTGAATCATACTTGTTACGCATCTTTAGAAGGATCCTCCATCTTGTAACCTAAGCCTCTAATTGTTTTAATATAGACGGGTTTCTTTGTGTCTGGTTCAATCTTCTCTCTTAAGTGACTAATATGAACATCCACAATTCGGGTATCTCCAACAAAATCGTAATTCCAAACAGCGCTTAGTAATTGATCCCTGGATAATACCCTACCTTTATTTTTAGTTAGATAGAGAAGAAGTTCGAATTCCTTAGGAGTCAGTATGAGAGACTCGCCTTTAACCGTCGCCTCATATTGTTCAGGAAAGACTTTTAAGTCAGCAATGTGAATGTTGTCATCTTCTTCGGTAGTTGTTTCACGCATACCAGACCGTCTTAAGATCGCCTTAATACGCGCTACAACTTCACGAGGACTAAACGGTTTTGTTAGGTAGTCGTCTGCTCCGAGTTCTAGCCCTAACACTTTATCAAATTCATCATCCTTAGCGGTTAGCATTAGAATAGGCGTCTGAACTTGCTTCTGTCTAAGTTGCTTACATACTTCCATCCCATCCATTTCGGGGAGCATAACATCTAATACAATAAGATCAAAGAATTGTTCATTAGCTTTCTCTAAGGCCTCAGCACCTGTATAGGCTACTTCCGTTTCAAAGCCTGATTGTTCTATATTATATTTTAACAACGTTACAATCGATTCTTCGTCGTCTACGATTAAAATGTTTTGAGCCATCTCGCATCCACCTCTATTTCTTTTTCTACCTTCATCATACAATGAATCACAGTTTTAATAAAAGCACATTTAGGGAGTTCATACTTTTCTTTACAATAACTTTACAATTATTTAACGGGGGAATTCCCCAGATATCCTCCCCCCATTATGTGGAATTGCATTCGTTAAAACGTTTAGCTGCGACCCTCTATCTAACCTGCCTCCCCCCATAAACATACTTTTTAACAATAATCCCCATTTTTAATGTATATAAAAATCCCTCTATTTTTCATAGAGGGATTTACTTAAGCATTCTTCTTAATAGAAATTTTCCAGTGAGCGAGCTGTCATGGATTCTGGTTCAAAGGCTGGGGTAACGGTTAAGGTACCTGCGATGACCTCTTCGCTGTCTTCGTTTTCTCCGTGCACCTGAAGCTTTACGTTATGTTCGTGTTCATTGACTTCGGTTACTTTGACCGTGATGGTTACTTCTGAATAGTGGTGTAAGGGGGTTGGGTAACGAAGCAGTTGTTCTGTAATATGGCATCCTGGGCCAGGCAAGTGTGAGGAAACCAGGGAAGACACCATTCCGTATAGCATTACCGATGGCACTAAAGGACGCTTATAAGGAGTCTGTGAAGCATAGTCATGTTGAATGTATAACGGATTGGCATCACTTGTTAATCCGAGATAAAGTAAGATATCTTTATCTTCAATGGACATCGTTTCTGTGTACACTTCTCCAACCGTAACTTCTTTTATTTTTTTGCCAAGCTTTCTTCTCTTGCCAAGCATATTCTCCACCTCCAAAAATGTAAGCGTTTTCTTATGTTTGATTAGAAAAGCTGTCCTAATTCGAGGACAGCTTTTCTTGGATTACATTTATTGTACTACTTCCATAACTTTTTTAACAGAGTCAGCAGATTTATCTAACTGAGTTCTTTCATCCTCTGTTAGGTCAAGCTCAATAATTTCTTCAATACCATTTCCACCTAGGATGGTTGGTACGCCAAGATAAATATCTTTGTATCCGTACTCTCCTTCTAAATAAGCAATGGCAGGTAAAACACGACGCTGATCTTTCAAGATCGCCTCAGCCATTTCCGTTAAGGAAGCAGCAGGAGCATAGTAAGCACTACCATTACCAAGTAAGCCTACGATTTCGCCGCCGCCTTTACGAGTACGTTCCACAATTTCTTCTAGACGTTCTGAAGATATAAGCTTCTCAAGTGGAATTCCACCTGCATAGGAATAGCGAATAAGTGGTACCATATCATCTCCGTGCCCACCAAGTACAAAACCTGTAATATCTTTAACAGATAAGTTTAGTTCTTGAGCAATGAAAGTACGGAAACGAGCTGTGTCTAACACGCCACTTTGGCCGATGACACGATGTTTCGGGAAACCAGATTCTTTAAAGACTGAATAGGTCATAGCATCAACAGGGTTTGTTAACACAAGAATCGTCGTTTCCGGAGAATGGCGAACGATTTCCTTTGTAACAGTCTTCATGATTTTTGAGTTCGTAGCGACTAAGTCGTCACGACTCATTCCTGGTTTACGAGCGATTCCAGCGGTAATGATCACAAGATCAGAGCCAGCTGTATCTTCATAGTTCGATGTCCCTTTAATGTCTGCATCAAAACCTTGCACAGGGCTAGCCTCAAGCATATCCAGCGCTTTTCCTTGAGTTGGTTTTTCCATATCGGGCACATCAACAAGCACTACATCCGCAAGCTCTTTTTGCGCAATCATAAGTGCTGTTGTTGCTCCAGTGAAGCCAGCGCCAATAACGGATACTTTTCTTCTTTGAATGGCCATATTAATCCCCTTCCAATCCTAAGATTAGTCCATGTTTTTGATAAGTGCATCACCGAATTCGGAACACTTCACTTCAGTAGCACCATCCATCATACGAGCAAAGTCGTACGTTACGGTCTTATTACCAATTGTTTTATCCATAGCTTTAGTAATAAGGTCTGCTGCTTCTCTCCACTCAAGGTGTTCAAGCATAAGTACACCAGAAAGAATAACAGAAGATGGATTCACTTTATCCATACCCGCGTACTTAGGTGCAGTTCCGTGAGTTGCTTCAAAAATAGCATGGCCTGTTTCAAAGTTAATATTAGCACCAGGAGCAATACCAATTCCACCTACTTGTGCAGCAAGTGCATCAGAAACGTAATCTCCGTTAAGGTTCATTGTCGCAACGACATCAAATTCTTTTGGACGAGTTAAGATTTGTTGTAAGAAGATATCTGCAATCGCATCTTTCACAATCATCTTGCCTTCAGCTTCAGCAGCATCTTGTGCTTTGTTCGCAGCTTCTTTTCCTTCTTTTTCAACGATTTCGTCATACTGTCTCCATGTGAAGACTTTATCACCGAATTCTTGTTCAGCTACTTCATAGCCCCATGCTTTGAAGGCACCTTCAGTAAATTTCATGATGTTTCCTTTGTGAACAAGTGTTACATTGCGGCGACCTTCACGAAGCGCATATTCAATTGCAGAACGTACAAGACGCTTAGTTCCTTCTTCAGAAATCGGTTTTACGCCAATTCCAGACGTTTCAGGGAAACGAATATTATGTACGCCCATTTCGTTTTGTAAGAAGTCGATTACCTTTTTCGCTTCAGGTGTTCCTTTTTGCCACTCAATACCTGCGTAAATGTCTTCTGTGTTCTCACGGAAAATCGCCATATCCGTATCTTGTGGACGCTTAACAGGTGACGGTACACCTTCAAACCAACGTACAGGGCGTAGACAAGTGAAAAGGTC
Source organism: Pontibacillus chungwhensis (assembly GCF_030166655.1). Classification (GTDB taxonomy): domain Bacteria; phylum Bacillota; class Bacilli; order Bacillales; family BH030062; genus Pontibacillus. Next base: position 3,040,254 of record NZ_CP126446.1, read on the forward strand.
TAACTCCTGACGTAAAGCAACGTTTAATGAACGAATACCTCCGCCAATTGGTGTTGTAAGAGGCCCTTTGATCGCAATTTTGTAATCACGGATTGTATCAAGTGTTTCTTTAGGAAGCCATTCGCCAGTCTTATCGTAAGCTTTTTGACCTGCGTAAACTTCTTTCCATTCGATTGATTTAGTGTCGCCATATGCTTTCTGAACAGCTGCTTCAATTACTTTACTCGCCGCAGCCCAAATATCTGGTCCGATTCCATCCCCTTCAATATATGGAATGATAGCATTATTTGGTACGTTCATTTCGCCATTTTCTACTGTAATTTTTTCAGCTTGTGTCACTGATAACCCCTCCTAAATCATTGCAAATATTCTCACTATAATCATATCATACGAATACTAAAATCAAATAATAAAAAAGTTCAAAAGGGTAGACTTAAGTCGGCCATACCGTTCTCAAAAGCCTCCCTTATGCTAGTTTCATAGATTAACGATTTTCAATTGGTGTATACGTTTGGCCTGTTGGCCCTGTATACTCAGCACGTGGACGGATCAGACGGTTATTGTCATACTGTTCTAAAATATGCGCTAACCAACCAGAAGCACGACTCACAGCAAATAGTGGTGTGAACAAGTCATGGTCGATACCAAGGCTATGGTAAACAGACGCGGAATAGAAATCGACGTTGGCAGGAAGCCCTTTGTGCTCTTTGATATAATCTTCAATTTTCACTGACATGTTATACCACTTCGAATTTCCGGTAAGCTCAGTAAGTTCACGAGACATTTCTTTCAAGTGCTTCGCACGAGGATCCCCGTTCTGATAGACACGGTGCCCCATACCCATAATCTTTTCTTTGTTTTCAAGCTTTTCTTTAATCGCATCGATCGCGCGATCTTCATCGCCAATCTCTGTCAACATTTTCATAACGCGCTCATTCGCCCCACCATGTAGTGGTCCTTTTAACGCCCCGATCGCGGAAGTAATACCACTATAAATATCTGATAAGGTCGCCACGCAAACACGCGCTGTAAAGGTAGAAGCGTTTAACTCATGGTCAGCATGAAGCACAAGTGCTTTATTGACAGCTTCCACTTCAAGATCTTTTGGTTCTTCATCATTAAGCATGTACAAGAAGTTCGCTGCAAAGCTTAAACCTTCTTTTGGTTGAACGGGTTCTTGTCCTCTACGAATACGAGCAAAAGCTGTAACGATTGCTGGCATTTTTGCCTGAATGCGGATCGCTTTACGCTTATTTGCGCTTGCTTCCATCACGTCGGCCTCTTCATCGTTTAACCCTAGAATGGAAACGGCGGTGCGCAACGCTGCCATAGGGTGAACCGATTCCAGATCATATGATTTCAGATGGTCGACCACTGATTGAGGAATCGCCATCTCTCTATTTAACTCACCCTTAAAGTGATCAAGCTCATCCTTTGTAGGTAACTTCTTATTCCAAAGAAGGTAGATCACTTCTTCAAAACTAGAATTTTGAGCTAAATCATCAATGTTGTACCCCACATAGGTGAGTTGGTCATCAATAATAGAACTGATAGAGGATTCCGTTGCAATAATCCCTTCTAAACCTTTTGTAGCTGCCATTGATACTCTCTCCTTTTTTCCCTGTTTTTTCCCCGTATACGTTCCCTATGTAAAATCAAAGAAAACGCTTAACATATTTATTAAAAAATTTTCAGGATATCATCCCCATAAACAATTATAAACAAATATCAGATTTTTGTGAAATGAAACCGTTTAATTTTCTGAAAAAATCTACAACGGATATGGGAATTATTCCTTTAAATCAGGTGATTAAAACATCTATTTTCCTTAAATTTCTTTAACTGTTCACCAACAAAACAAAAAATCCTAATAACATTTTATCTTTTTCTGAATCTATAAAAAAGGAAGTTCTCTGCTTATGAGAACTTCCCTAACCCTTTTTCTTTATTAGAATAATTTAACAATACTATCAACCAACTTCATCGCCATATAAGCTATCCCCGCCCCAATAAGGGGGCCAACGGCAACACCATTAAAGAAAACAACAGCAAGAATGGTTCCAATGATCAAAGCAGTTGTTAATTGTGGGTCGCTTGCTAGCAAGCTTAGTCCATCCCGTGCAACAAAAGCGACAAACATTCCTGCTCCTAAACAAATCCAAGCATAATAAGACTTCACACTTCCGGCGAGTTCTTTAAAACCAATTTCTCCTGTAGCAATAGGAATTAAGACTGAGATCGTGATTATCGTCACACCAATACTCATTCCTTTTGATTCAAAGAACGGGAACACCTTCTCATCTAATTTAAAAAGCTTTAATCCAGCTAACACGTACACAGCAATCATAATAGATTGATTTTTTCCAATGAGTCCTAATAAGAATAATATAAGTAAGAAAATAGTAGACTGTGATATAACCATTTGTTCCCCTCCAACTTTACTTTAAGCAAAAACCATATGTAATCTTATCACACCCCTATTCATTTAAACAAAGCGTTCTATTTGCAGTTCCTTTCACCATTCTATAGAGGAGGAAAGTTAAAGAGATGGATCAAGACCAAGTCTGGCTAATTTTAGCTCGTGTAATAAGAAGTCTATTGGTTGGAATCATTCTGATCTCAGCTATTTATGCGACCTTTTTATTATGGACATACCTTTATCCTTTTATTATTGCTCTATGCATTGCTTATTTAATTAACCCTCTAGTAACGGTATTAGAAAAGCGTCTCCACACCCCAAGAAGCCTGGCTGTCTTTATTGCGATCTTACTCTTACTAGGAGCCATTATCGGGATCATTACTCTCTTAGTAGTGGAACTCATTGACGGCTTTACGTATCTAGGAATGCAGCTACCCGATCATTTTAAAACGTTAATCTCTTACCTTGAAAACCTATTAACGTACCAAATTGTCCCGCTGTATGAACGACTGACTTCCTTTATGAATACCTTAGACGCCTCTCAACAACAAGAAATCATCACTCAGATCCAAAATGTCGGGGCCAATATTGCCCAAAGTGGGGCTGAATTACTTGGGGAAATTCTAAACGCCATCCCTTCTTATCTTAAGAAACTTCCGAACTTCGCGACTGTGTTAATTTTTTCATTGCTTGGCACCTTCTTTATCAGCAAAGACTGGTATAAGCTTGGTAGGAGAATTAAGCAATTCACTCCTTCTAAAGTAGCCGAATCGGGTGTGAATGTTTTTGACGGGCTGCAAAAAGCACTTCTTGGTTTTGTTAAAGCTCAATTCACACTGATTTCCATAACAGCCTTCATTGTTCTCCTTGGATTACTTATCTTACGGGTTGAATACGCTGTAACCATAGCCATTCTAACAGGAGCAGTGGACCTCCTTCCTTATTTGGGGACCGGGTTTGTATTTGTTCCATGGATTGTATACATGTTCTTTACCGGAAACTATTTTCTCACTATTGGACTCTCTATTTTATATACCATCGTAATCATTCAACGACAGATGATGGAGCCTAAAGTGCTTTCATCAAACATTGGATTAGACCCTCTTGCGACGTTAATGGCTTTATTTGTAGGCTTTCAACTCTTTGGATTCCTCGGGCTTATCATTGGTCCAGTTTCGCTCGTCATTATAAATACTCTTCATCAAAGCGGAGTCTTTAAAGAGATATGGGGATACATTATAGGGAAAACAAGTTCTTTATAAAAACAAAGTAATAAAAAAAGTCCAGAATCGAATTCTGGACTTTTTACATAAACTTCTCTTCTATCTTCTAAATATCGTAATCGTTCCATTCTCCATCATGCGCTTGACCGCCTTTTGGAGCGAACGTTTTAATGGCATTCGAGTGATCGGGAGGAGCAGAATGAAACCAATTGCGTCGGTAATAAAACCAGGTGTAAACAACACCACGGCCCCAATTAGGATACAAACCCCGTCAAAGATCTCCTCTTGTGGAACCATACCGCGCTGTACATGATCTCTTGCGCGATTGAGCGTCTCCATTCCTTGCTTCTTAGCTAAAAACGCTCCAAGGATCCCTGTAGCAATAATGAGCAGGATAACCCACCAAGGACCTACAAGGTTTCCGGCCCAAACAAGCACTCCGATCTCAAGTGCCGGGACAACTAAAATAAAAATTAATAACCAACGAAACACAAGAATCTCCCTTTCACATAAACTTTACGTCCATTATACATGAAAACGATTCGTAATCCTAACGTCTCCTCAGAGGTATGTGGCATCGGCCCTTTCCAATTGTCAGGAGGCTTGTGTGCCTATAAAAAAAGACCAAGGGAATAACCCCTGGTCTCTTGTAAAGAGTCTTATAGGACGCTTGCATGACCTTGATAGATGTCACCACGAGCTGAATCAATCGTAATTTCATCACCATCGTTAACAATTGTAGTTGCTTCAGAAACGCCGACAATAACCGGGATTCCAAGGCTAAGACCTACTACAGCAGCATGAGAAGTTAGTCCACCTTCTTGTGTAACAAGACCGCTTGCTTTTTCAATCGCAGGCATCATTTCTTTATCCGTACCGATTGTAACAAGGATGTCTCCTTCTTCTACTTTACTGTTTGCTTCTTCAGCCGTTTTGGCAATAACTGCTTTACCGAAAGCAGATTTCTTACCAATGCCTTGTCCTTTTGCTACAACGTCCCCTACTACGTGTACTTTCATAAGGTTTGTTGTACCACTTTCACCTACAGGAACACCAGCAGTAATGATTACGCGGTCACCGCGGTTGAATGCGCCAGTCTTAAGTCCATTTTCAATTGCTTTTGTAAGCATATCGTCTGTAGACTCAGAGCGTTCTCCTAATACAGCATGAACACCCCATACAAGGGATAGCATGCGTTGTACGCGCTCATCAGAAGTAACAGCTACAAGTGGAGCCTTCGGACGGTATTTTGAAATCATCTTAGCTGTATAGCCGCTTTCTGTTGGAGTTAAGATAGAAGCTACGTCTAGGTTCATCGCTGTATGAGTAACAGATTGGCTAATAGCATCTGTAATCGTCATATCACTCGTACGAGAAAGGTTGCTTAGGATCATTTGATGATCAAGGGCAGACTCTGCACGCAATGCAATGTTGTTCATAGTTGTTACAGCTTCTACAGGGTAGCTACCTGCAGCCGTTTCACCACTAAGCATGATGGCATCCGTTCCATCAAAAATGGCGTTTGCAACGTCACTTGCTTCGGCACGTGTAGGACGTGGGTTACGCTGCATAGAATCAAGCATTTGTGTTGCTGTAATAACTGGTTTACCAGCTTGATTACATTGACGGATTAATTCCTTCTGTACAAGAGGTACCTCTTCAGCCGGGATTTCTACACCAAGGTCACCACGTGCCACCATTAGGCCGTCACTTACTTCTAAAATTTCTTTAATATTGTCAACGCCCTCTTGGTTTTCAATCTTTGGAATGATTTGAATGTGAGTAGCGTCATGTTTCTCTAACAATTCACGAATTTCAAGGACATCAGAAGCGCGACGAACGAAGGAAGCAGCGATGAAGTCTACACCTTGCTCAATACCGAAGATGATGTCAGCAGCATCTTTATCCGTGATTCCAGGTAGGTTTACGCTCACGTTCGGAACGTTAACACCTTTTTTGTTTTTAAGCGGTCCTGAGTTTAGGACACGAGTACGGATTTCGTTTTGTTCTTTTAGTACTTCAATTACTTCTAATTCAACTAATCCGTCGTCTAGAAGAATTTTTCCTCCAACGTGAACATCGTTGATTAGTCCCGGATACGTTACAGCGAAGCGATTCTCGTCACCTTCAAGTTCTTCATCCATAGATACATTAATTTCAGAACCCTTTTCAAGGTAGATCTCGCCTTCTTTAAGTTTACCAGTACGGATTTCTGGTCCTTTTGTATCTAAAAGGATGGCTACCGTATTACCTGTTTGTTTGGCAGCTTGGCGAATATTTTGGATGCGTGCACCGTGCTCGTCAAAATCTCCGTGAGAGAAGTTCAGGCGAGCAACGTTCATGCCCGATTCCATTAGTTCCGTTAATTGCTCAACGTTCTCAGACGCTGGTCCAATCGTACATACAATCTTTGTTTTCTTTTTCATTGTAATGATCCTCCTCAAAAGTCTTCATTTTATCATTCAAACTGAGATCGTTCCCACAGTCCTGAGGATAGTTTATATAGATAATTCCTGAGATAGCTTATACATGTCTAAGTCAAGTTCATGCTTCGTATTTAAAGCTTCAATAATGTCATGATCAACTAGTTTATTGTTCTGGATCCCAACCATACGTCCAGCTTTTCCTTCGATAAGAAGGTCCACAGCTTTAGCACCTAAACGACTAGCTAATACACGATCGTAAGCAGTTGGAGAACCACCACGTTGTGTGTGCCCAAGAACTGTTACTCTTGTTTCAAGGTCTGTTGCATCTTTAATGCGCTGTCCATAATCAAATCCTGAACCAACACCTTCTGCTACCAGGATAATACTATGTTTCTTGCCACGTTCATGGCCACGTTTTAAACGCTCGACAATATCCTCAAAGTTATCATTCACCTCTGGGATAATGATACTTTCAGCTCCATCTGCTAATCCAGCCCAAAGGGCGATGTCTCCAGCATCTCTTCCCATTACTTCAATCACATAAGTACGCTCATGTGAGGTTGCTGTATCACGAATTTTATCAATCGCCTCAATTACAGTGTTCAAGGCTGTATCAAAACCAATCGTAAAATCAGTAGCAGGAATATCATTATCAATGGTTCCAGGTACACCAATACATGGGTAACCAGCTTCTGTCAGCTTCTTAGCTCCCATAAATGAACCATCGCCACCGATTACAACTAAACCTTCGATGCCGTGTTTCTTTAACTGATCAATTCCCTTTTGACGGCCTTCTGGTGTTTTGAAATCATCACAGCGAGCGGTATAAAGCATCGTACCCCCACGTTGAATAATATCACCTACAGAACCTAGTTCCATTTTCTCGATGTTACCGTCAATTAAACCTTGGTATCCATAGTAAATTCCATAAACTTCGATACCGTGGTAGATGCTTTTACGAACGACTGAACGAATCGCAGCGTTCATTCCTGGCGCATCTCCTCCACTAGTTAACACACCTATTTTTTTCATTGCGATCACCTCGTTAAACGATCAATGTTTTTTTAAATCATTGAATGTAGTAAGTATGATTCATATATTGTCGAAACGTGTGTAGCTTTCTCCCTATTCAAAGATACTGCTAAACCTATCGTTTGACAACCATAAACCTATCTTGATTAAAAGTTTCAACAACAGGAATCTTCTGAAAACAGTATTCCCATATGTATCATATATCTAAAACCCTTTTTTAGATTAGATTAAATTAGGGCGGACTAATGATTGCTCCACGTTGTCACTCACAACAGCCAATGTTCTTTCGGACAAATGAGAAGTGAGTAGGCAAGAACTTACTTTACCATTCTTCGCGAATTTTGTCGATATTAGCTAATGAGAACTTTTTGGAATATGAAAAGGGGTGTCTATTCAAGCAAGATCGTAAGACCGTTACGCCTTTTCAGACACCCTCATCAAGCACAGAGAGATTACAATGTCGTATAATCTCCTATCTGCTTATATTTTTCCCATCTCTTCTCAAGTAATTCTTCATTAGATAAGAGAGTTAATTCTTCCAGGGACTGACTTAACACTTGGTCGATTTCAGCAGCTTGAGCCGCCACATCACGGTGTGCTCCACCTTTTAATTCAGGAATGATATCATCAATTACATTTAGCTTCTTCAAGTCGTAAGATGTAATCATCATCGTCTCAGCAGCTTTTTGTGCTAAGCCTGAATCCTTCCAAAGAAGAGCGGCTGCACCTTCAGGTGAAATAACAGAGTAAGTAGAGTTTTCAAGCATATGAATGCGATCTCCTACACCGAGTGCAAGAGCCCCTCCACTTCCTCCTTCACCGATTACAATACATATAACAGGTACAGTCAAACCAGCCATTTCCATCAGGTTACGGGCAATCGCTTCACTCTGACCTCGCTCTTCAGCAGCTTTCCCTGGATAAGCCCCTTTCGTATCAATGAAGCAAATAATAGGACGATTAAATTTCTCCGCTTGCTTCATATGACGTAAAGCTTTCCGATATCCTTCTGGATGAGGCATACCGAAATTTCGTCGAATGTTTTCTTTCGTATCTTTACCACGCTGGTGCCCAATAACCGTGACAGGCTGACCTTTATATTTCGCAACGCCTGCGACGATCGCTTCATCATCTCCGTATAAACGATCTCCATGAAACTCTAAGAAATGAGTAAACAATTCATGTACATAGTCAAGCGTTGTAGGACGTTCAGCGTGGCGAGCCATCTGCACACGGTCCCATGGTTTCATATTTCCGTAGACGTCTTCTTCAAGTTTTACTAAACGTTGCTCTAAGGTTTCGATCTCAGAAGTTAAATCCATATCACTCTCAGCAGTGAATGTCTTCAATTCTGCAATCTTTTCTCTCAGTTCCATAACGGGCTTCTCAAATTCTAATACCTGTTTCACGATGATTGTGCACCTCCTTCATGGATATCTAGTAGAGTTGTTAAGATTTCTTTCATATCGTGACGTGGGATCACTTGGTCCAAATGACCATGCTTTAATAGGAACTCAGCTGTTTGGAAGTCTTCTGGCAATTCTTCGCGAATGGTTTGTTCTATAATTCTTCGTCCCGCGAAGCCAATCAAAGCTCCTGGTTCTGCAAAATTATAATCTCCAATGGAAGCAAAACTTGCCGAAACACCACCTGTAGTAGGATGGGTCATAACTGAAATCATAAGCCCACCTGCATCACTAAAGCGTTGGATAGCTACAGAAGTTTTTGTCATTTGCATAAGGCTAAGAACACCCTCTTGCATACGAGCTCCACCACTGGCTGTGAATATAATAAACGGAATTTGTTGTTCTCGTGCCTTTTCTACAGCGCGAGCAATTTTCTCGCCGACAACAGACCCCATACTCCCCATACGAAAACGAGAGTCCATAACAGCGAAGGCCGTTTCTAAGCCATCCATTTTTCCTTTACCAGTTACAACCGCTTCATTTAAACCTGTCTTCTCGCGGTCTTTTTCAACTTTCTCAAGATAGCCTGGAAAGCCTAGCGGGTTCTCCGTAACAATATTTTGATCCCATTCTTCGAAAGTATGTTCATCAAATAGACTATCAATACGTTCTCTCGCTGTCATTTGGTGATGGAAAGAACAGTTTGGGCAGACATTTAAGTTCTTTTTTAATTCTTTACGGTAAAAGATTTTATGACAATTAGGACATTTTTGCATTAATCCTTCGGGAATCTCTTGCTTTGCTTCTTCCCGAGGTATGGATGCGTATTTTTTCTTCTTGCTAAAAAAATCTTTAAGCAAGGTGATTCCTCCTTTAGGACATATAAAGCCTGTCTACCTTTTCACTTTAACGAATGTTTTTAAAAAGTGTTGTAGAATTTTGTCTTGATCATTTCGACAATTTCTCCTGATAGAGTTGAGCACAGAGCGTTTCTATCCGTTTGTCGTCCTTGGTTTGAAGGGCATCAATAAGTGCTTTATATAACTCTATATCGTAAACGGGTTTGTGGAATGTACGTGAAAACTCTTCCATTAAGCGCCATATTTTTAGCAATAGCTGGTTTTCCCCAACATCAAAGATTGTGTAAAAAAAGTCATAATGAAACGTATCAGAGCCGCTTTCAAATAACCGTATATGCTCTTCTAATGTTTGATAATCTTGCTCTTGTAAATGATGCATAGCGATTTTAGAAGCTTCCTTCTCAATAAGCTGTTTCGTAGACTTTAAATTCTCTTTCGTTTTCGCTTCTTGAAGTATAAAAGCAGACAAGATCTCAACCATATGGTAAGGGCGATAAGAACTTAAAAAAGTTCCTTCTCCCCTCCTCGTTTCAATTAAACCTAAAAGTTCCATCGCGCGTAGAGCTTCTCGAACTGAAGAGCGACCAGCACTCAATTGTTCAGAAAGCTCACGCTCTGATGGAAGCTTATCTCCTGGAGAGAGTTTATTTAAATCGATTAAGCGTCTGATTTCCTTCAATACCTCTTCGTATACTTTAGATTTAGATGGTATTGTCACGGATCAGGCTCACTCCTTTGGTCATAATCCTATATCAGATTACGTTTACTACCAAACCTATTCGTTATCTTCATCAATTAACGCTAGTTGACGGGTTTTCTCTGCAACCTCTTCCGGATCAACTTGATGACGGGCCACGCCGGATTCCATAGCGGCTTTGGCGACAGCAGCCGCAACAGCAGGGGCGACACGTGAGTCGAACGGGGCAGGGATAACATAATCGGCGTGTAGCTCTTCTTCACTAACCAGAGAAGCAATCGCTTCTGCCGCAGCAATCTTCATTTTTTCATTAATTCTAGTAGCTCGTACATCTAGAGCACCACGGAAGATTCCAGGGAAGGCTAACACGTTGTTCACCTGGTTTGGGAAATCAGAACGACCTGTTCCAATTACACTTGCCCCTGCATTCTTCGCATCTTCTGGCATAATCTCCGGTTCTGGGTTAGCCATGGCAAAGATAATTGGATCATCATTCATATTCTCAACCATTTCCTTGGAAAGTAATCCTCCAACAGATACCCCAACGAAAACATCTGCGCCCTCCATGACATCAGAAAGCTCGCCTTCAATACGGTCTTTATTTGTCATCTTCGCAATCTCATCTTTCACGTCGTTCATTCCATAGCTGCGACCTTCAAAGATAGCCCCTTTTGAGTCACACATGATAATGTCACGAACACCGAAATGATAAAGTAGCTTAATAATCGCAATACCGGCTGCACCAGCCCCATTAGCCACAACCTTAATGTCGGACCACTTCTTGCCAGATAGCTTTAATGCGTTCATTAAACCAGCGACCGTTACAATGGCTGTACCATGTTGATCATCATGGAAAATCGGGATATTCGTTTCTTTCTTAAGACGTTCTTCTATAAGGAAACAGTTTGGAGCAGCGATATCCTCAAGATTCACTCCACCGAACGTAGGCTCCATTAATTTAACAGTCTGCACAATTTGATCCACATCATTCGTGCCTAGGCAAATTGGGAATGCATCAACACCTGCGAAACTCTTAAATAAAGCCGCCTTTCCTTCCATAACTGGTAAAGACGCTTCTGCACCAATGTTCCCTAAACCAAGAACAGCAGAACCATCACTCACAACAGCTACCATGTTCCCTTTCATCGTATAATCATAGACAGCTTCTTTATGATCATAGATTTCCTTACAAGGCTCAGCTACCCCTGGAGAATAAGCTAAACTTAAATCATTTTTATTTTTAACAGGAACCTTTGAATGCGTCGCAAGTTTCCCTTTATGAACACGGTGCATATGAAGTGCCTCTTCACGTAAATTCGTCACCAAAACCCGCTCCTTTTTTGTAAAAAACGTATTGTAAAAACCTTCACAAAGTGGTCTGACCACTAACCTACTTCATTATAACAAATGACCAATCTGTGTAAAGTAGAAAAGCGCAAGGGGCTTGGTCAGGGGCTAGACACGAAAAGCGCAGGCAGCCCAAAGAGGAAGTTCGACTAAGACCGCCACGTCGTGTGGCAACGTCGAACGACCCCACCTCCTGTGGGGCCGCATAAGCAAGATGATGCAAGTTCGCGTAGCGGACTGGAATCAGCTTGCTTATGACGCTAGGGGCTAGGAGCCGGAGCTAGACACGAAAAGCGCAAGGGGCTTGGTCAGGGGCGTACGGATAAGCAAACTGCCGAAAGTGACGCTAGTCACTGCAGGTAGTTTGCTTATCACGCTAGCCCCTAGCCCCTGGAGCTAGACACGAAAAGCGCAAGGGGAACAAAATCAGCCCCTATTTCAACACCACATTCTCTTTCCCCAGTTCGCCTTCTAACAGTTTAATGGCTTCATGTTTCGGATCAATGGCATACGAGATTCCTAATTGATACGTTTCTTTTCGAATGGGGTAGTGCACAATAACAGGTACTTTCCCTGGATATTGAGTCGTAATCTCCTTCACCTTTTTAAGGGTTGAATCCTGATCATCTTGTATTTTTAAAAACAATCTGCGAGATTCCGTAGAGGAAGACTGCAGTTCTTCTTCTTGAAAGGGACCAATCTTCTCAAGAATCCACTGAAGCTTTCCATTGCGCTCTTCCATTCTTCCCTCTATAAAAATAAGGAGTTCTTCGTCAATCCATTGCCGCACCTCGCGAAACAGATCAGGGAAAACGACCGCTTCCATTTCTGTTTGCTCATCACCTAGAGTGAGGAAAGCCATTGGATCTCCTCTTTTCGTGCGAATTGTCTTAAGCTGTTGAACAACTACACTTGATTTCAAGCTTTTCTTCCGAGCAGCCTGGCTCGCTTCACGTAGAGATAAAAAACCATTCTCTCTTAATTGCTCACGGTAGGAAGCAAGAGGGTGTGAAGAGATATAGACTCCGAGAACCTCACGTTCCATGCTGAGTTGTTTCATTTTTGAAAAAGGTTCCACCTCAACATAGTTAGCTCCTAGTTCAATCTCTTCCATGAAAAAGGATTCCTGCTCATTTGTTTCACTAAACAGCTCCCCTTGTTCCATCGCATGATCAAGGCTTGCTAATAAGGATGCTCTGTTAGGGTTTGATTCATCGAAACACCCAGCCAATATAAGAGACTCCATTACAGGCCGGTTTACAACGGAAAGGGAAACACGCCTGCAAAAATCGAATAAATGATTGAACAGTTTAGCTTTACGGGTCTGTAGAATCTCTCTTAATGCATTCTTCCCTACCCCTTTAATACTTCCAAGCCCTATCCGGATAGCCCCTCGTTCAACAGTATACCTTCCAAAACTACGGTTAATCGAAGGAGGCAAAACCTTTACAGACAAATCCCTTGCTTCGTTTATATATGATTGAATCCGATCGGTTGAAACAGAACTCATTAACTCTGCCATGAAATACGCCGGATAATGGGCTTTCAAATAAGCTAACTGGTAGGAAATGATGCTATAAGCCACAGCATGGCTTCGGTTGAAACCGTAGTTCGAGAAGCGAACAATCCATTGAAACATTTCTTCTGCTACATCCTTTGAATAGCCGTTTGAACGGCATCCATTGATGAACGCATCTTTTTGTTCTACTATAGCTTGTTCTTTCTTCTTACTGACTGCCCTTCGAAGAATATCTGCTTGTCCTAAAGAGAACCCAGCCATCTTATGCGCAATTTGCATAATCTGCTCCTGATAAATGAGTACTCCATAGGTCTTATGCAAGATCGGATGCAAGTCAGGGTGAGGATAGTTCACTTCCTCACTTCCATTCTTTCTATTAATATAGGTCTGAATAAACTCCATTGGTCCAGGTCGATACAGGGCGTTAACTGCTACAATATCTTCAAAATGAGTTGGCTCAAGGCGCTCTAACACATCACGCATACCTTTTGATTCTAACTGGAAAACTCCCGTTGTCTTCCCGTTTCGAAGGAGAGAAAATGTTGCTGGGTCCGAATATGTATCAAACGTAATCTGACTCGATTCCTTCTTCTTAATTGTATCGGTCATCCGTTCGATAAGACTTAAATTACGAAGCCCCAAGAAATCCATTTTCAACAATCCGATAGCTTCTAGCTCATTCATAGCAAACTGCGTAAGGGGAACGCCATTATGACCACTTGTTAACGGTACATTCTTCATAAGTGGCTCTTGACTAATGACAACTCCGGCTGCGTGAGTAGATGCATGACGAGGCAACCCTTCAAGCCTTGTAGCAATCCTGAATAACCGCTTCATTTGGTCCGACCCTTGTATATATTCCTTTAACTCTGGCGTTTCCTGCACGATTTCTACAATAGACCCTGGTGATTGCTGAGGAATAAACTTCATTAAATAGGCTGCTTCTTGTTGGTCAATCCCCATTGCTTTAATAAGCTCTCGAATGGCAGACCGCGGTCCGAATGTCCCGAAGGTAATAATTTGGGCAACATGCTCCGTACCATACTTCTCTGCTACATATTGAATGACTTCATCGCGACGAACATCAGAGAAATCAATATCGATATCTGGCATTGTTACACGATCAGGATTTAAGAAGCGCTCAAATAGCAATTCATACTCAATCGGATCTACGTCCGTGATGTACAACAAATAAGCTACAAGAGACCCGGCAGCTGAACCCCTCCCAGGTCCTGTCATAATCCTCTCTTTTCGCGCATACGCCATGAAATCCCATACGATTAAGAAGTAATCGCTAAACTGCATCGCTTCAATAACCTTAAGTTCATAATCAAGGCGTTCTCTAACTTCTTCTGAAGGATTTCCATAGCGACGCTGCAACCCTTCTTCACATAGAGATCGCAAATATTGATCAGACGTTCCCTCTATCGGAACGGGATAGCTTGGTAGCATTCTTCGATCAAAGTTTAAAGTCACATCGCACTGATTGGCTATATCAACCGTTTGGCTTAGAAGTTCAGGCCTCCATTCCCCAAACAAGTTAAACATGTCCAAAGAAGACCTAAAATGGTGATGCTTCTGATTTGTATCAGGCTGTCCATCCCATTTGGTGTTTGAACGGATGGATTGCAGGCAATCATACGCATAGACATCTTCTTCATTTAAATACCATACGTCCTGCAAGGCAACCATGGGAGTCCCATCAGGCATCACTTCATCGAGAGCTACATGAAGATGTCGCTCTTCCTCTAAACCATGATCCTCTATACCTATATAGAAATCACTCTCACCAAAATATCCTTTCCAATCTTGTAACCCTTCTAACAGTTGCTGGTCTTCATTTCGTAGAATGAACGGGTGGAGGGAGGAATTATATAAAGGCAAAATACCGATGCAATCTTGAGTATATCCTCGTAGATCTTCTCTATCTATACCAGCTTGTTCCCGTAACTGAAGATAACTACTTAACTCCACTAACTTCTCATAACCGTGGTTCGATTTAGCAAGCAACACCAGCTCTTCTGAGAGATCTCCGTTAAATACACGGACGGTGATCCCCATAATCGGCTTGATGCCATATTTATGGCATGTTTGATAAAAGGATACCGCCCCGTACATGACACCCTCATCGGTGAGCGCCAGGGAGGTGAACCCTCGTTCTTTTGCGGTGGCCACTAATTTTTCAATTGTATTTGTACTTCTCATCAGACTATATCCACTACGAACCTGTAGATGAACAAAATCCATATTAACTACCGCCTCATGGTCAAATTCTTCTATTCATTATAGCGCATCCTCCTAGTGAAACGAAACGATGGCATACTAAGACATTCTATCCCATACATTTACTATAAGGCAGGTTGTACCATCCTGAAGGGGAGGATTGTATGGAAGAACGTTTCTTTGCAGCGATTTTTCAGTATTACTTCATTGCACTCGGGGTGATGATCGGGGGAACCTTAATCGGCACCATTGGAGCATTCGCTACAGGGGAAGCCCCTTTTACGTATATGAATCGTTTAGCCAAAAGTCTTCGGATTTGGGCCATCGTAGCGGCTATTGGAGGTACGTTTGATGCGATAACAAACTTTGAAAAGGGATTTTATGATGGGTCTACCATTGATATATTTAAGCAAATTATTTTAATTCTTTCAGCTATGGGCGGTGTACAAACGGCTTTGCTCATTATTGAATGGCTTATACAAGAGGAGGTATCCTAATGCACATTCCTCCTCTTTATAAGAAGACAAGCTGGCAACGATTTTTTGCAGGAGTGTTCATAGGAGCCATATTAGCTTTTGCAGTATTTTTATTTATGTATGGGACCCTTATAGAGCAACGAATAGAAGAAAATGTACGATTACAAAGTGAACTTACGACTCTAGAAGACAATTATGAGATCTTGAATAAAGATAAGGAAGAACTGAATGAACAGCAAAAGAAATCCATTTCTGTTCAAAGTATCGAAATTGCTTTTTTAAATGAAAAAAAACTACTTTCTGAGCACAAATTAGACCGTCTTAGCGTATACAAATTAAGGGATATGGTAAGAAAGCAGCTCCCTGACATTATCGGGCAAAATATTGAATCTTTATCAGAGAATACGAGTTTAATTTACTCATCCATAGAAAACAGAAGTTATAAGGTAGATGATTTCACCTATGAAGTTAAAGTGGAACGTCTGGTTATCGCTCCTAATTTTAAAGTGAGT
Source organism: Pontibacillus chungwhensis (assembly GCF_030166655.1). Taxonomy (GTDB): domain Bacteria; phylum Bacillota; class Bacilli; order Bacillales; family BH030062; genus Pontibacillus. Next base: position 3,056,394 of record NZ_CP126446.1, read on the forward strand.
TTAACGATCGACTTCGTCAAAAAGTAATGAACAATTTGTGAAAAATTCTGAAATCTATAGTCCTACTGCCCGAAATTTTATACAATAAAGATAGAAACACATCATGACTAAATAAAGGGGTGAGGAACATGTTTATCATGAACCGAAAGCGTATGGTGGAAGATAAGCTGGAACAATTGAATAAAGGTCAAACAGCCTATGCCGAGTCAAGAGAACTCATTCGTTTAGTGAAGCGCGAGATCGAAAACCAACAAATTCCTGTTTTTACAGATGAAACAGAAAGTGGTTGTTGGTTTATCCCTCAGAAAAATTCGCCAGCACCCTCCGATGAACAACTAGCACAAATGTAGCCCTGACCCATCTAGATCTCAAGCTATTATGCCACACTTAAAGAAAGCCCATAACTGAGCAATCAGCACCCCAAAAGAAATGGGCGTGCTTTTTTGTTTTCTCTTAAAGGTAACGGAATGTCCCCCGTCCCTACCTAACAGCGGGTTAAACACAAAAAAGGCCCGGAGGTTATTCCTCTAGACCTTTTCCGTTTCATAGAATGCTAATTATTCTTATACTGGATGCAAACTGTATTCAAGTCAGCAGCTACCTTTTCTGTATCAGCCCACGTTTTCACAGAAGCACCAGAGGCCATTGGGTGGCCGCCCCCGTTATATTTCGCTGCAATTTCATTCACAACCGGTCCTTTCGAGCGTAACCGAACTCGAATCTGGTCTTCTTCCTCCACAAAGATCGCCCAGGCTAAGACTCCTTCAACATCCCCTAATGTTCCTACGACAGCTGATGTTTGAAGGGGTGTTACGTTGTATTCATTCAGGATATCCTGAGTGATTTTAACCGTGCTAAGTCCTGACTCTTCAACCGTAAAGTTTTGCAGAATATACCCTTTCAGCCTGGCAATTTCATGTTCAGTGTTATAAAGCTGATCATATAAAGCAGGGCGGTTAAAGTTATACGTAACAAGTTCAGCTGCATAGCTAAACGTTTTTCCTGTCGCGCTTGGGAACAAGAATCGTCCGGTATCTCCAACAATCCCTGCGTATATTAAGCGAGCCGCTTCATCCGTCATTTCCAAGCCATTTTCTTTAAAGGAAACATAAAACTCATAAATTAATTCAGAGGTAGAGCTAGCCTCAGTATCCACCCAACGAACGTCTCCATACGGATCCACGTTTGGATGATGGTCAATTTTAATAATTTTCTCTGCATTTGTATAACGCTGATCGTCTACTCTGGCTTGGTTCGCTGTATCGCATACGATAACAAGCGCACCCTCAAACACATCATCCTCAATAGCGTCCATTGAAGTGAGAAACGTAAGAGATGGATCCTCGTCCCCTACAAGATACACATTCTTCTCAGGGAAAGTAGCACGAATAATTTCCCCAAGACCCCCTTGCGAACCAAGGGCATCCGGATCAGGGCGTACGTGGCGATGCAGAATGATTGTTTGATATTGTTGAATCAATTGAAATACTTCGGCTTTGCTCATAAACAGAACTCCTTTTTTAATTTCTCTTATGTACTATTTAATCATACCAGTCCAAAAACGGGTAGCATAACACGATCAATATCGTTACAATAAGAATAGTCTTACATTTTTGGTGAAAGGTCGATTCAAATGGTCATTATCCCGATTATTATCGTGCTTTCTTTAGCAATGTACTTATTCTACAAAGTACAAATCCTTCGTTTGGGCGAAGATCCATTAAAACAAGTGTACACCAATTCAAAAGCACGGATGGCTCTAGGATTATTTATGCTTTCCATTTCAATTAACGTCTATCTCGTCTATCAGACGCGACTAGCTCTTTACATTACCATTCTGTTTATTGCTTTAGGTGGTGCCCAACTTGTCTATGGCTACAAAACCACCCGTTTTTACGGGAAGCAACTTAAAGAACGAAGCGCATAACCTGAAGTACCCGCCACCCTTTTCACACGAAAGAGTTCGGGTACTTTTTTTAGCGATCAATTAATTGAGCCATGAGCATCGCTTTGCCAACTAAGACTTTCTCATTAAACACTTCTACGTCCACCTTAGCAAACTTCCTTCCAACCTCTAACACACGAGGCTTGATCCCAAGCGTACTATCTAGTTGTACGGGCTTAATAAAGTAAATCGATAAATTTTCTACAACAAGATCTCCCTTTTTGTAGTGGTGAAGCAGTCGGCTTCCTGCATCAACAACAAGAGAAGTAAACACGCCATATGAGAGTGTCCCTAATTGGTTGGTCATTTGTGGTGTAACACGTGTTTCATAGACCGTTTGATCAAAGGCATCTGCCGTTTCTTGCAACTGACTTGTGACTAGGTCATCAATCGTCTCCCCGACTTGTGGTTGTCGTTGCAATTGTTGGAGCGCCTTCAATACATCCTGGCGCGAAATGATTCCTTTGAACTTATGATAAGCATCCACAACAGGCATAATCTCAATGCCTTCCCAAACCATCATATGAGCGGCATTCGCAAGTGACGTTTTCGTTTGCACCGTCATCGGTTGTTTCGTCATAACCCTTTCAATTAAAAGGCTTGGTTCTTTTCCAATTACGTCTTTTGAAGTCACCATACCGACTACACGCAACTGGCCGTCAATGACAGGGTAGCGACTGTGCATGGTCTTTTCATTGAAATCATGCCATCTGCTAACTGGATCATCCGGATGGAGGTAATAAGAGCTCTCAAACGGTGTGTAGATATCATCGACCAACACAATTTCCTTCTTGATCAACTGGTCATATATCGCACGATTAATCATCGTTGCCACTGTAAACGAGTCATAACTCGTCGAAATGATTGGGAGTTGTTTCTCATCGGCAAGACGCTTCACATGTTCCTCTGTATCAAAGCCCCCTGTGATCAGAACAGCAGCCCCTTCTTTTAGCGCTAACTCATGTGCATTTGTCCGGTTACCTACTATCAGTAAAGATCCAGCTTCGGTATAACGCATCATGGCTTCTAATTTCATTGCTCCAATGACGAACTTGCTTAGTGTCTTATATAAACCTTCTCTTCCCCCAAGCACTTGGCCATCTACGATGTTGATAATCTCAGCAAATGTAAGTCGCTCGATATTTTCTTTCTTCTTCCGTTCAATTCGAATCGTCCCCACACGTTCAATTGTGCTCACAAGACCCTGATTCTCAGCTTCTTTAATGGCCCTGTAAGCCGTTCCTTCACTTACTTCTAAGGCTTTAGCAATTCCTCTGACAGAGATCTTGGTTCCGATCGATAAAGAATCGATATGGTTCAATATTTGTTCATGCTTCGTTGCCACTCTTATTCACCATGCTTTCCGAACTATACAAACTGTACTAGTCTTTTTCCTTCTTAGTGTTATTATACAGATGAACAAAGTCGGCTTCAATTTTTACCAAGAGAAAACTCTTTTTCTTTTGTAGATTCCTCTTCTTCATATTCGACTTGAACCGGCAATTTCAATAAGATAGCCAGGTTTGCTCCCATCACCATAAATAAAAAAACAAGCCAAGTCATCCAAAAGAAAGAGCCGATCGTATGATTCTGTACCTGTACGGAAGGCCATGCTACATAAAACAGAAAGCACGCTAATAGTAACCTTAATAATGCATGTTGACGCAATACATTCTCCTCCTCTATTGTTCTTGTCCTCATTATATGAAACGAATGGGAGGAAGATGTAACGGTGGGCAGAACTTGAAAACAAAAAGAGCTTACGTCCTCATGAGGACGTAAGCTCTTATCTTCTCACCTATTACAATCTAAAGAGTGAGGGACTCACCCACTTGCATCACTTTTCCAGCTCCACCTTTTATTCCTTCAGCGAAAGCTTCACCGTCTTGTTCTATGAGCGGGAACGTATTGTAGTGAACAGGCACAACGTGTTTAGCTTGTAACCATTCAGCAGCTAGCGTTGCATCTTCTGGCCCCATCGTAAAGTTGTCTCCTATTGGCAAGAATGCTAAATCAATGGAGTTTCGTTCACCGATTAGTTTCATGTCACTGAATAACCCGGTATCCCCTGCATGGAAAATGGTTTTTCCTTCATAAGTAAACAAGATTCCAGTTGGCATGCCCGTGTAAACGATCGTGCCATCTTCCTCCGTGTAAGAAGAACCATGAAAAGCTTGTGTAAACTTAACGGTTCCAAAATCAAACGTGTGCTCCCCTCCAATGTACATTGGATGAGTGTTTAATCCTTTATTTCCTAAATACGTAGCAAGTTCAAATGGAGCCACTACAAACGAGTCATTTCTCTTCGCAATATCAACCGTATCTCCAACGTGGTCATTATGACCATGAGTTAATAAGATTACATCTGCCTTAACCGTACTAGCGTCAAGATCACAGTTTCCATTCTCAGAAATATAAGGATCAATTAGAATCGTGTTTTCATTGGTTTCGATTTTAACAACTGAATGTCCATGATACGATACTTTCACAGAAATCTCTCCTTTTTATCGATTAAAATTAGCTTCACTATTGTCTTTACCCGTTTAATAGTTTTTCCATGCTTGTTCATACTTTTCAATTAAATGAGGATCGATTAACGTATTCGGTTTGATCTCCGCACCATCTATATCTCGATCTTCATCTTTACCGAATGCAGCAAGAGCCGGAAGCATCTCTTGATTTAAATACCTTGTAGGGACGTCAATAGTGAGCTCATCCATCTTTATCGGTGAGCGGCTTGCTAGTACGAATCCCCAATTCCCAAAGCTCGGAACATCCGTATGCAGGTTCTTTATATGTAAACCAGTTGAAGCGATTGTCTCAGAGATCGTCCAATACACGTCCGTAGCGAAAACGGGACTAGTTGCTTGCACCATTAAAGCCCCATCTGGGTTGAGATGATTTCGAATAAGAGAATAAAACTCCCATGTATATAGTTTATTCAAGCTCTCATTATTAGGGTCAGGAAGATCCGCAATGACGACATCATATGTTTCAGATGTATGTTCTAAATACTCAAAAGCATCTCGGTTTAATATGCTTACCCGTTCATCACTTAAGGCATTTTCATTTAATTGCAGTAAGTGGAAATTCGTTTGGGCAAGCTCTGTCATTCTGGGGTCAAGGTCTACGACTGTAATGCTCTGTATATCCTCGTATTTAAGTATTTCCCGAACCGCTAGTCCATCTCCTCCCCCTAAGAGTAAGATATTCTGATGGGAAGAAGCTTTCGCCATCACAGGATGAACGAGCGTTTCATGATAACGATGTTCGTCCGCTGCACTAAATTGCAAGGCGCCGTTTAGGTATAATCTTGTATCACCTTGTTCTTTTGTGATGACAATCCGTTGATAAGCCGTTTCTTCCATATGTATGATAGGGTCCTTATAAAGCTTTTGTTCAAATGAAAAAGCCATTTCTTCGCCAAACAACACACCACTAATCAAGAGCAGCCCAATCAATATGCCTGCTGATAGATGGGTTTTTAAATGGGCGACCTCGTTTCGAAATAACCACAGAATAAAAAGGGCTACAGAAAGATTAATGACTCCCACAATAAATGCACTCTTCACCATTCCCATTTGCGGCCTTAAATAAAAGGCAAATAAGAGGCCTCCAATTAGGCCGCCGGCATAATCAGAGAACAACACTCGCGCGGTGGACCGGTTAAGTTCTACCCCTAAATCGTTCGCCTTTCGGATTAATATAGGGAGCTCTACTCCTGTTAAAGCACCGATACTAAAGGTGACGGTATATAAAAATAACGCTTCAGAACCTGATGGAGCAAACGCCGTGATCCCGAACATAAGGAAACTTGAAAAGCCGCCAATTAAAGCTACTGCGAATTCCACTCTAATAAAAGCAGAGATTAAATCTTTCATGATTCGCTCACTAACAGAAGCCCCAATTCCCATTCCTGTCAAAAAGAGCGAAATGGTTAACGTATATTGTTTCACGCCATCCCCGAGTATGTATGAACCAAGGGCACCGAATAGAACTTCAAATATGATTCCACAGATCGATACAATGCCCGATGCCCAATAAATGAGTTTACTTTGTCTTACCGCTTCAGCTTTCATATCTCTCCCTCCTTTCACTTTCATAAATTTTAGTTATTTCCTGTATCACCTGTACCGGAAATTCTCCAAAGACGACCGTATAAAAACCCTTCACCCTACAAGAGAGCAAAGGGTTTAATATTTACGTTATAGAGGCGCCAATTACAAATGCAAGCCCTATAGAAACGCCCATTGTTACAATCCCTACAGCTACATTATTTTCTTGAAGCTGTTTTTCAACGGAGAAGCGGCGCGTCATCACTTCAAAAAGTAAATACGCAATCATTTGTAACACCACACCATAAGCTCCCCATATTAACGTGTCCATCAATTGTAAAGAGTGATAAATGGCAAAGGATAAAATAATACAGATCCCAATGATTTTCCCTGCGATTGAAAGGGCTATTGCCGTATTTCCTTTCTTAATTTCTTCCCAGTCCTTATAACGACTTGTTAAGTTCTCAAATATAATGAGTCCAATAAAAACAACTACAATCGCCACTACAAAATAGTAAAACGTCCATAAGAATGGCTCCATCTATAATCACCTTTCTTTCCTTTTTTATTTCCCTGTACCTGGTCCTCCACCTCGGCCGCTAGAACCCCTTAAGCTTCCAGTTGAACCTGAGCGATATTTACTATTCGAGTACCCACCATAGCAACCACTACTAGCACAGATCTTCTTACGTTTTTTGCCCCAATCATCCACATCTAGAACTTCGTCTAAAAACCATAACGCTAAGTATCCATTGAAAAAGTTAGGACTATAATTATCCCGAACAAATTTATCGCTTGCTACTTCTATGAACACAGCATCCTTGTCTTGTTCACTTTCTTTGAATGTGACGAACAGATTTGGATAGACTACAATTTTCTTCCCCTCTTTCAGTTCGCTTTCTCTTTTAGGAGGAAATGCATCCGTTAACGTTTCCGACAATTCTTGAATAGAAAAACGCTGTGTCACATAGATACGAGCTTCCTGATTTGCGTTTGACCCTTCAACAACATCCAGGAGGGGAAAGACCGAGCGAATAAGTTCCTCAGGTGAGGTATTTTTCTTGTTATTCAATTGCTCAACCATTTCGTCTTTAGGAGGTTCTTCCGGAAATGTATAGGTTCGCGATCCGGACATCCCACTTTTTGAATCGCCCATCCCTTCATCAAATGAGGAAGATTGAAACTCCTGAAGCCCTTGACTACATCCAGTTAAGGTTAAGACGGAAAGAATGACTACTATAAAAACGCCCCTCATTCTTTACTCACCTCCTTATCTAAACTTTTACTGCAAAGGAAAGGCCAGCTTCGTGTAGAAGCTGGCCGTAAAGCAACTCCTTATTCTTTCCCTAACTTTTTCTTTAACTCCGCCAACTCATCGTCCACACTATCTTTTTCCAACTCTTCAAATTCATCATCTAAAGAACGCGATTCACTTGAAAGGTCTTCGCTTGTTTCAGCTTCAGCTTCATATTTTAGAACCTTTTCTTCCATACGCTCAAACCCACGTTTTGATTCATCACTTGAGATACCAGACATTGTACGGTTCATTTTTGTTCGTGTTTTAGCAGACTCTGCCCGCGCTTTTAAAGAGTCTTTCTTCAGCTTCATTTCCTGGTATTCTTTCTTCATTTCATCTAACTTCTGGCGTAATGATTCTGAATCTGTTCGCGCTCTTTCCCATGATTCTTTAAGGGATTCCGATTGCTCTTGTTGATTTTTCTTATCTTGTAAAGCTCGCTTCGCTAAATCTTCATTTCCAGCTTCAATGGCTTTCTCGGCTTGTTCCTGACGTTTATCTACTAATGCTTGTGCATCATCATACTTTCGCTTAAGCATTTTTTCATTTGCAATTTGTTTTGCAACTGCACTTTCAGCCTCACGAATGTCCTTCTCCATATCTCTCATGAATTGATCTAACATCTTCACCGGATCTTCTGCTTTATCAAGCATCGCATTTAATTCAGAGTTAACGACTGTGCCTACACGCTTAAATAATTTAAACATACAAGAATATCCTCCTTCTCATTATGAACCTGCAAGTATTTTGATCTCATATTCTTCAACCGATTCCCCAAGACTGACTTCTGTTTCTGTTCCCCATGTTTCAACACTTATAAATTGCTCATCTTCAGAATCAGCATAATCAGCGTAATGAGTGACACGACCATCGATGTTCTTGCTTCTACCTTCACCCGTTACCTTTGCTTTTCCTTCTTCCTCTAGATGATACGTCTGACCTTCATAGTTAAGTTCAGAAGGGAAAGGTTCTTCAACAGGTAACGAGATGGTTTTATACACACCTAACTCTAGTTCATCGTCCATCTCTGCAGAAAGCCATATCGTGTTCCTTCCTTCAAGCAATTGATAGGCATACCATTCATAGGAGCCATCCTTATAAGTGATTTTACCTACTACCTCGTAGTCCGCTAAGTCATAAGTGACAATGTCCCCCACCTTAATTGTCAGGGGGGTCCTTGCTTTTACTTCATTCTCATTAGGTTTTGATTTTGAAAACCATTTTGAAAATATCCCCAAAACTTTATCACCTCGCCTCTTAGATTGAACCCTGTATATCCTTTCTACGGATGTAACAGAAATAGGTTTCGTTTTTTATCCATATAACTTAACATACGCTTTTTGTTCCGATTGCAAACCCCTAAGGGCCTTATAACGCAAAAAAATCGTCACACTCACTGCCACTTTAGCTTTGGTATACGATAGGACAGGCTTACTAAGCCTGTCCTTTGCTCGTTATATTCTATTCGTCTAATAAGGAATGTGCATCGCAATACTCTAGATTGTGTGCTTCTGCTACAGCTTTATAGGTAACAAAACCTTCGAGCGTATTAATCCCCTTTAATAAGGCTTCATTATCAAGGCAAGCCTTTTTATACCCTTTATTCGCCAGCTGTAGAGCATATGGGACCGTAACATTCGTTAAACCGATTGTAGAAGTACGTGGAACGGCTCCAGGCATATTGGCCACAGCATAATGTAAGACACCGTGTTTTTCGTAGGTTGGATTGTCATGCGTTGTAATTCGATCAGTAGTCTCAAAAATCCCTCCCTGATCAATCGCTACATCAACGATTACAGACCCATCCATCATATCTTTGACCATATCCTCAGTCACAAGCTTCGGCGCTTTTGCTCCCGGTATGAGCACAGCCCCAATCACCAAATCAGTCGTGCGCAACTCTCTGGCTATGTTTAAAGGGTTAGACATAATGGTGTTAATGGAAGAGCCGAAAATGTCATCAAGTTCCCTCAATCTCTCAGGACTAAGATCAATAATCGTAACATCTGCTCCAAGCCCCATAGCAATCTTGGCAGCATTTGTCCCGACTACGCCTCCTCCAATAATGGTGACTTTCCCTCTTCTGACGCCGGGAATACCTCCAAGAAGAATGCCCATTCCTCCCTTAGACTTTTCAAGGAATTGAGCCCCAATTTGGGATGCCATCCGACCCGCTACTTCACTCATAGGCGTCAAGAGAGGTAACGTTCCATTTTGAGCTTGTACGGTTTCATAGGCGATCGCAACCACTTTCTGATTGATTAAGGCTTCAGTTAATTCAGGTTCAGGAGCTAAATGTAAATATGTAAAGAGGATTAATCCTTCGTGGAAATGATTGAACTCTTCTTTAAGAGGCTCTTTTACTTTCATCACCATCTCTTGCGACCAAGCTTCAGAAGCTGTTTGCACAAGCTCTGCTCCAGCCTCAACGTACTCCTCATCCTGAAAGCCAGAACCGATCCCCGCTCCCATTTCAACTACAATTTCATGCCCTGCATTTTTTAATGACATAACTCCAGCAGGCGTCATCGCCACTCGATTTTCGTTATTCTTAATTTCCTTAGGTATGCCAATTCTCATTCTTTTCCCTCCTTGATCTTGTATGAGGCCATAATCGAAACTACTAACATATTTTTGTAAGCCCTTTCATTGTAACAAAATTATTCAGGTAAGCTCTAGCGTTTTACTGAGCGAATATTAAATCGTCCCTATTCCTATTCGTATAGGAACAGGAACGTGTAGATTATTTGAATTGCCGATTTTTATGAATAACGTCGACCCCGCCGGTTACTTCCATAATGGTTCCTGTAATCATGTCTGCGTTTTCGTCACTTAAAAACAAAATAGACCTAGCAATATCTCCACCCGTGCCCGATCTACCTACAGGAGTTTTTGGATCTGGTGTATCTTTCCCTGTTTCAATCGAAGCTTCTTTTAAGTCCCCTTCAATCTTACCAGGACACACCATATTGGAAGTGATTCCATATTCAGCTTCTTCATATGCAATCGACTTTGTCAAAGATACTAGTCCGGTTTTCGCCGCTGCAAATGCAGCACGGTAAACCCAGCCTGGTGATTGACTTGCATCTTGGAAGCCGTAGTTAATAATTCGTCCATACCGTTGTTTTCTCATAATCGGAATAACAGCTTTCAATAAATAGAAGACTGCGTCTAAATTTCCACGGATCATGGTATTCCATTCATCATCGGTATAATCCATTAACTTCTTACGTTCGAATATATATGGACCTGCATTATTTACTAACACATCAACACGCCCATACTTTTCAACTGCTTCATTTACAAGCTTCTTAATATCCCCTTGATTTGTAACATCGACCTGAACGAAATGAATTCGATCTTTTTTAGAAGGATACTTCTCCACTAGCTCCTCTACTTTCTGACGATCCTTTCGATACGTAATCGTCACGGAAAAACCAGCCTCTAAAAATTCTTCTGTAACTTTTCTTCCTAATCCTTTTGCTCCTGCTGTAATAATGGCGTGCCGCATATACTGGTACCTCCTTTTGTATTTACAATTTGTTCCGTATATATGTACAATTGATGTGCTAAGAGAGGAAGTGACGGTATGAATCAAGCTGCTACGTCAGCAAAGCAATCTTTCGTAGAGAAAATTGGGTTAGATGCGGTGCCCGTTTCCGAACGAACAACACCCTGGTATCAATATGCCATCATTCAAATTGCCATATCGGCTAATGCCGGGAATTTTCTTATTCCTGCTCTAGCGGTTATGAAGGGAAACTTATCATTTCTTGCAGCTGTAATCGCTACGAGTATCGGTGCAATTGCAGGTTTTATATTTGTGTCCTTATTATCATATCCTGGTTCTCTTTATGGAATCCCATCTCAATACGCAATCCGGACAATGCTTGGGGGAAAAGGTGCTAGATACATCTCTTCTCCTATTCGAAGTCTCACATCGCTCTACTGGTTCAGCGTCCAGACCATTGGAGGAACTTATGTACTCCAACAACTCATTGTACGAATGACGGGAAAAGAATATCCATTTTTAATGTTCTCTCTTCCCTTGTCCATCATCATGGTGATCTTGGCTATTGTTGGGTTTGGAGCTGTTAAGAAAGCAACTTCTTACTTTCTGCCCTTATTGTTGGTTGGAGAAGGGGTAATGGTTTACTTATACTTTACTACAAATCAAGCATCCAGTTCACTTGTTACGCTCTCCCCACACGAGGGACACGGTAGCCTTAGCATGATGATCTTTTTCGCCAGTTTAGCTTTCGTTCAGTATGTATCCGGGGTTAGCGCTTCAGCGGATATGACACGATACGCTAAAAGTCCAAAGCAAGGAGCACTTGGATTATGGATCGGAAACAGTATAGGATTTCTGATTACAGCTACAATCGGTTGTAGCTCAGCTGTGTTATTTAATGAGCTAAATCCTTATGTATCAGCAAGCAATGCTACGAGCTCTCCTTTATTGCTCGGGATTATTACGCTAACAGCCATGATCTCGATGGTCTCCATTAATATTAGCAACGCCTATACAGGAGGGTACAGCCTCCTAAATACATTCTCTAGACTATCAAGGATAACAAGTGCTGTGATCTTCGGGTTGCTCGGAGTAGCGTTAAGTTCTTTTCCCACTTTAGTTAGTGAAGCCGAGCAATTCATCTCCATTCTCGGCGGACTGATCATTCCGATTTCGGCTGTTATAGTGGTGGATTTCTTAGTTATTAAAAAGGGAGTCCTAAGCCCTCAATCCTTACAGACGATCCAAAAAGAGCAGCGTTTTTTAAAGCTTCCCTTTTTATTTGTGGTATTTGGAAGTATTCTGTATTTCCTTCTTCCAGACTCTTTCTCTCCAGGATTTATTACGTTTGTAGTAGTCGGGATTGGTTACGGAATTATAGCAAGCATAAGAAACCCTCATCCTGAGTTCGTGTAAGACTCAGGATGAGGGTAGCTTTTTTTATCGAGGTTTAATCCCTTTTAGTTGTTCGCGCTCACGTTGAGCATTTTCATCGATATAGCCACTTTGATAGCTGTCACGAAGTTGACTTGCTACCATGTTTTCCCCTTCAGCATCGTAAGTTAAACCTAATTTATTCTTCTTGTCTTTGCTTTTCATGAAAACACCTCCACACTTGTAGTATGTCACAGTTTCGCCTCATTCCTCCCTACACCTTTTACCAATTGAAGGCGCTTTCGTGTTATAATTAAGGAAAGAAGGGAGAGATGTGTTATGTCTTTCGAATACCAACGAATTGTCGTTGCCGTTGATGGTTCTGATGCATCTGAGTTTGCTTTTGAGAAAGCTGTTGAGATTGCTAAGCGTAATAACGCAACGTTATTTCTTTCTCACGTCGTGGATACGCGCGCTTTCGCTACGGTTGAAGCTTATGACCGTTCACTTGCCATCCGAGCTGAAGAGTACGCAACAGAAATCCTGACTAAATACGAAAATCACGCTAAAGAACAAGGTGTACAATCTGTCATCGTAGACGTTGAATACGGATCTCCCAAAGTAAAAATCGCTAAGGAAGTCGCTCCAAAATTTAATGCGGATTTAATTATTTGCGGGGCCACAGGATTAAATACGGTCGAACGCTTTTTTATCGGAAGTGTTTCTGAGCATATTACGCGCTATGCAAGCTGTGATGTTCTTGTTGTTCGTCCGCAAAAGGACTGAATTTTCCTCTAAATACTACCCATAAGATCACAAAAAGGATTAATAAAAAAAGCCCAGACTTAAGTCTGGGCTTTTATGATGGGATCGTTTGTTGTGTAATATGGCGGTATTGATAAAAGCGGAGCGCGAAAGCTGTAACTTGTTTGGTCAACTGGTAATTTGCATTCGCACCAATGGCCATACTTACAAGCGGAAGTCCCTGGATCATTTTCTTCCTGAACATAAGGATAAACAATGACTTCATACCCTGCTTCATAGGTTGTTCTAACCATCTCTCATTCGTGAGTTTTTCATCCCCTTCATAAATAAACGGAGAAGTGTCATGAGATAGCTCCATCTTAAGCTCTTCCCATGCCTCTTTCTGTAGTCTCTTTGGAAGTGTTGCAGCGTGAAACACCTTCAATGACAGCATCATTTCATATGGGTGGTTGATCTCATATCCGAATGTCAAGCCAATTAATTGGACAGCACGCACATTCATAACCATCATGAGCGGAAAATCAATGCCCAACAACAACCATCCCCCAGCACCCGTTAATCCTCCTTGAGCAAAAGAATAAAGCTTGCCTTTGGCAATCTGTTGGTGAGCTAAATACGTTAACTGATCAATGGGGAGCTTCCTCATATCTTCTAAGTATTCAATATCAGAACGAAAAATCCGGCCACTCGTAAGAATTCGTTGTCTAGCCTCCGTTTGAAAAGCTGATCCTTGAATATAAGCATGTGTATGAAATAACCATTGATCAAACTGATGAAAAAAAGTCTTTTTGGCCTTAGGATTCACATTGCGAAACGATCGTTTCATCCACTGGTCATAAATCGCTGTGAAGTCAGTAGCTTGATAATCTTCCCATTGCTTCTCCCAATTCCGAATATCCCTCATTACCCGTTCATCGCTCATCATCCCACCCCTTATCCGTAGCATTCCTTCTCTCTTATTTTAGCTTTACTTTAAGAAAATTGCGAATGTTTATAATATGGGAGAAAGATAATACTCTCTACCTTTGTGCTCGCGTTGGCTCTTTACTTTTACTGACGTTAATAAATTATACGAGTTACGAGGAGAATCAATCATTAAAAACTCCTGACACTCCTTATTAGAAATCGTATCCTTATATAATAGCTGATATTCATACAAGGCTGTTTGATGTGCATTATTTGAACGAAACAAGCACCAGGGACACTGCCATATCTGAGGATAGCGCTTCATAGGCAAAGCCCTGCAATCTGGGCAATGAACACCTTTCAACACTTCGCTTTCAGAGATGTTAAAGACCTCAAGTACATTTAGTTTTGAAGAAACATGACTATTCTTGAATAAATCACAGAGGGAAATCAAAGAAGCTTCAGGAAGAGTAGGAGGGGAAAAATAGTGGAGATCTCTTAGTTGAGCAAGAAGTTGATCAAAATCACAAACTGGAACATCGGAATCTTCTGTTATTAGAAAAGTTTCTGCTTCTGTATATGTTACAAAAGCATTGATTGGAACAGCCGTAATGGAATGTTGAGCCAACCATCGTTCCAAACGAATTTTTAGTGTAGCTACATGACTAGAAGGATTAGGAATCCTTTCGGGGAAGCTTCTTCTATGAGCAATAAACTGATTCCATTTCCATGTAACTTCTCCTTCGACTTGTAGAACATCAACAATGGCAATAAACGACTTTGCTACAATCAGAGTATTAAGAGACAGGACGCCCCAATCGTCTTCAAGCTGAAGGTCATGAAACAAATTCAATCCTTCGTCGTTTAACAAGTGTAAGACGTTGTCTATGTCTACATTCCTCCGGTAGTTTCCTTTCACCTTTTCGATTTCTTCCGTAATAGCCCCTAATTGGGAATGACACGGGTCAATCCGTCTCCTTAAGGCTTCGAGCTGTTTTAACTCTAAAGGTAATAATCGTTTCTTCTGCATCATAAACTCAACTCCTTTCATTGCCTAACTATTCTCCAGCAACTCTCACCACCCCTTTTTTCTTCTCAAAAATGAATTTCTCCCCTTGTGCCACCAAGCATTTCAGTATTTTTAAACCTCATAACAATCCGACATAAAAAAACCTTCCCTGACGACAAGTCAGGGAAGGTTGGATAAACTCTATTGAGTTAAACGAACAGTGTCACGCGCGATGACAACTTCTTCGTTCGTTGGGATAACCATTACTTTAACTGGAGAGTGAGGGTAGCTAATGAATGCTTCATCACCCTGAATCCCTTTGTTAAGAGTTGGATCCCAATAGACGCCCATGAACTCTAATCCTTTAAGAACACGTTCACGAACAGGTGCAGAGTTTTCGCCTACGCCAGCTGTGAATACGATAGCGTCTACGCCATGCATACGAGCTGCGTAAGAACCAATATATTTGTGGATACGCGCAGCGAATACTTCAAGTGCTAATTCCGCACGCTCATCACCCTGGTCTGCTTTCTCAATGATGTCGCGGATATCACTAGAAGAACCAGAAAGAGCCAGCATACCACTTTCTTTGTTTAGAACACGGATAACTTCTTCAGCCGTTTTCCCTGTTTTATCCATGATATATGGAATAAGTGCAGGGTCAATGTTACCTGAACGAGTACCCATCGTTACACCAGCAAGTGGTGTGAAGCCCATTGAAGTGTCGACAGACTTGCCGCCTTCAATTGCAGCAATGGAAGCACCGTTACCAATGTGGCAAGAAAGGATACGAAGTTGCTCAATTGGACGATTTAACTTTTCAGCCGCACGTTCTGAAACGAATTTGTGTGAAGTACCATGGAAACCATACTTACGAATTCCATACTCTTCATAATACTCATACGGAAGGCTGTAAAGATAAGATTGTTCCGGCATGGTTTGGTGGAATGCCGTATCAAATACAACAACCGCTGGTACGTTTGGAAGCACTTCTTGGAATGCACGAATTCCTGTAAGATTCGCTGGATTATGAAGAGGAGCTAATTCAGAAACTGCCTCAATTTCTTGAATCACTTCTTCCGTCACAACAGCTGAATCTGCGAAGCGCTCTCCGCCGTGTACAACGCGGTGACCAATTCCATCAATCTCATCAAGAGATTGAATAACCCCTGTTGATGTAAGCTTGTCTACTAACAGCTGTACAGCAACTTCGTGATTTGGAATATCTGTAACGGTTTTATCTTTCTCGCCATTAAATTCAATTTTGAAAACAGCGTCATCTAAACCAATACGTTCAACAAGACCTTTTGTTACAACTTCCTCAGCAGGCATCTCAATTAGTTGGAACTTTAGAGAAGAACTACCTGCATTAATTGATAAAATCTTTGACATTAATTTCATCCCCTTAATACTCTAGGTTCATGATTACCATTTCCCATTTAACCACCCGCCATCATGCATTTCAAGACAATTCAGCAATTGGAAACGGTTTCTGGGTAAAATCTTTATTTTCTAAAAATTATGACATACGTTCCGACTTAAACCAGTCATTAATTTGGTTCACCATATCATTCATCGCTTTCGCATTTTGGAAGGAAGGTAGCTTGGCCATTAAAGCTTGTTTTGGAGCCTTTGTTTCTTGCCCTTTCTTCTGCACAATGAAAATGCTCTTACCAAATTTCTCATTTTTGAACATCGATTCCGGAAGTTGCAGCACACCCACAACATGAACATGTTCTTGCAAGAAGGCATGCAGTTGTTCTGACTGGTCACTGTCAAATAAGAAGTTTGGAATTAGGAATAATGAGTACCCACCCTCTTTTACATAATGAAGCGTTTGTTCAATAAAGAGGTGGTGTGAATAAGAATGACCTTCTTCAGCTTTTAACGTATAATTAGCAGCTTGTACATCATCCGGATAATAACCAACTGGCAAATCAGCTACGGCAATATCTACAGGCTCAAGTAGCAATGGGCGCAAACTATCCTGATGGAAGAACTCTACTTCAGCTTTCTGCAGATTAGCATTCAACAGACCTAACTGAATCAATGTAGGGTCTACTTCACTTCCGTAGGCTTCTACTGATTGC
Organism: Pontibacillus chungwhensis; assembly: GCF_030166655.1. Lineage (GTDB taxonomy): Bacteria > Bacillota > Bacilli > Bacillales > BH030062 > Pontibacillus. The sequence continues at coordinate 3,073,346 of NZ_CP126446.1, forward strand.
TCCATCTGATTTATGATGGCCGTTAACAGATTAGCTGTTCCTGTGGCAGGGTCAAACAGTCGAATAGTTTCTTGCTGACCATCTCCAAGGACCTTCTGAATTAAATACCCCATAAAGATCGCCACGGAGTCAGGAGTAATAAGGTGCTGTTGCTGAGTTGATCCCTTCATTCCTTTTAAAATGGCAAGTTGAAGACCTTTACGAATTTCTTCTTTCTTAAATTCTTCAATCTTTATCGTTTTAAGCTTTTCGGATAACTGTTCCTGCAGGTTTTCGCTATAATCTGTAGACGGTGCTCCTTCAATGAGGATCTCCCCTGCTAAAGGCAACAATTCTAAATATGAAAGGTCGATCTCCTGGCCAATTAATTCGGCCGTTTCATCGAGCCATGTATATAATAACTCAACATGTGACTGATCCATGTTAATTCCTCCTATTATCACGTTCAACTTTACTAGTTTAGCAAATGCATCGTATGATTACCAAATTAGAGGCTACATCTTATTTCGGGTTATGTAAAGAGCGAAGCTTAGAAATTCTATATAACACAAATCTCCGCTAAAGTTTCGCGGTTTCCGTTCGCTGTAACGTGAGCGTAAGGTGGGCCTGGAAACTACTCGCTTTCCTGTGGGGAGCTGGTGAGCCTCCTCAGCCGACTACGTCGGCTTCCGGGGTCTCACCTAGGCTCTTCTGCCCACGGGAGTCTCGCAGTTTCCAGGCCCACCTTTGCCATGTAAAGAAGAACGGAAACATGCCATCATTAGAGCTTGAGGGCGTTAAGTTCCTTTACGCCAGGGGTTGCTCGGGGACTGCGAGACTCCTGCGGCAAGAGGAGCTTAGGGGAGACCCCACAGAGAGCGCTAGCGAACGAGGAGGCTTCCCAGCTCGCCGCGGAAAGCGAGTTGTCCCCGAGCAACCCCAAGCACTATTAAACGTAACGGCACCCTATCAAAAAAGGCCAGGCGTCTTGTTAACCTCTAAGTTGCATACAAAGATGTATACAAAGAAGGAAGAAACCAAGATGCCTAGCCTTTGTGGGTTAAACGTTTATTGAGCGTCTTTTGCTGCTGAGATGGCTGCTTCGTAATCAGGATGGTTTGTTGCTTCTGATACGTATTCAGCATGTACAACTTCATTTTGGCTGTTTACAACGAATACAGCGCGTGCAAGAAGTCGCATTTCCTTAATAAGCACACCAAATGCTTCACCAAAGTAAGCATCGCGGTGGTCAGAAAGTGTATCTACGTTTTCAATACCATTTGAACCACACCAGCGACGCTGTGCGAATGGTAAATCCATGCTAATGGTTAGGACACTGACGTTATCTAACTGAGCAGCTTCCTCGTTGAAACGGCGTGTTTGAGCGTCACATACCCCTGTGTCGATTGATGGGATCACACTGATTAACTTCACTCCATCATATTGCTCCAGAGAAACTTCTGAAAGGTCGTTAGCAAGTACAGTAAAGTTAGGAGCTTTGTCGCCAACTTTTACTTCATCCCCAACAAGCGTAACGGGATTTTCTTTAAATGTAATAGATGCCATGATGCATTCCTCCTCTGATTTTCTTTAGGAAAGCTCTTCTAGAATCCTTAAGTATGTATGAAACAAGGAAAGAGCCCGACTCTCCCTATTATGAAGGCAGTTTCTTTCCTTGTCTAATCATTTCCTACCAGGAGTAATTCTGTCCGTCTGAACTACCTTGGTTTTGGCCGGGTCCTTGACCTTGGCTTTGACCACCATTTTGCCCTTGGTTTTGGCCTCTACCTCCTGAGGATTGACCATTTTGTTTATCGCCGTTTTTACTAAGTATGTCTTGAATTTTTTGTACTGCTTGTGGTGCCAGATCAATCATACGCTCATATAGATGTGTACTTTCATCTAAGTGGATCATCTTGACACCTGATGTTTTATTCACGATCAGGAAAGCAATTGGCGTAATAGAAACACCTCCACCGCTACCTCCTCCGAATGGAAGTTCCTCTCCATTTGAGCCTGATCCATTCCCTTGTTGCTGTTGGTTTTTGTTACCACTCTCTTGTTTAAATTGACTTCCTCCTGCCGCAAAGCCAAACCCAACTTTGGATACGGTGAGGATTAACGTACTTCCATCTGGTGTTTCAACTGGATCTCCAATGATCGTATTGACATCGATCATATCTTTTAAACTTTCCATAGCAGTGGTCATTAAACCTTGAATTGGATGTTCTGACATGATTGTACCTCCTAATTAAGAATTACGCTGGTTTCTTCCGCCACTTCGGTATGTTTCCACGTGAGTACCGAACGACTTGTAATACTGCGAATATAGCTTGCCCAAAACGAAATGAGATCATACACTCCAACCGAGTTTGGGAATGCTTTTGTTGAAAATATGGCGTCACATAGATTTCAGGGGAGGCTTTTAACACCATATAGTTTGAAACCATACCAATGAGTGCCCCTTTAACAGACCAGATGCCCCCGCATATCATCCCAGTCATGCTCGCATTAGAAGTCCCAACTTGTGTATCCCAAAGGAGCGTATGCACACGTACTTTTCTTAGAAAACGTCTTACTATCTTATGTAATCCAATCACACTTCCAACAAGGTCTTGAATACTTTGAAAACGGTTCAATATTTCTTCTGGTGTGTACGACTTCTCCTGTTCTCCTTCGTTTTTATTACCGACCTCTGTCTTTTCCTTTGTCTTCAACGAGAGATCCTCTTTATCTAGAGCCATCATAGGAACTTCCTTTTTGATTCGTACCCATTTCCATATTCGTAATTCCAGTTTTAGAAAGTCACGATCGGAAGAGTGCAAATAGGTCAGCGTGATGTATAATCTAGAAAACCAAACAATAATGATATTAACTAAAAAAAATAAAACGACTGCTAAAACCCAAACCATTCTTCCATCCCTCCTTTTCTAATTAGTTTCATCCCCTTTCATAAAATTTAAACAATCTGACATTATTTTATTTAGAAAACGCTTACGTTTTTGGTATGATGGGAACGTAGGGTTACATGAAATGTATATAAGAGATCGCCATTTAAAGAGGAGTGTTAAAAATGATGATGCTGAATCGGAATAAACTATTTTTTTATTATCAACATGAGGACGAGCTTATAGAAAAGCTCACACCTTTATTTGATTTAGCAAGAGAAAATGGTTTTGAAATTGTTCAAAATCATCAAGATGCTAATATCATTATTAGCGTTGGAGGAGACGGAATGTTTCTTCAGTCGGTAAGGAAAACGGGTTTCCGTGAAGATTGCCTTTATTCAGGGATTACAACTTCTAAAAATGAATCAGGTTTATACTGCGACTTTAACTTGGATCATTTTGATGAAATGGTTCATTCTATGATGCATGAAGCTTTAGAAGTTCGACGCTTTCCCGTTATTGAAGCAAACATCAATAATGAATCTTCATTTTATTGCTTAAATGAACTGAGCATGCGCTCAACTCTTATTAAGACGATTGAAATTGATGTATTCATCGATGATATCCCATTTGAATCATTTAGAGGAGATGGACTAATCGTCGCTACTCCAACAGGGAGCACAGGGTACAACAAATCGACAAAGGGGGCAGTCGTTGATCCTAAACTACCATGCTTCCAAGTTTCTGAATTAGCTTCTATTAATAGCAACCGTTACCGTACACTCGGATCTTCTTTCATTCTCAGTGGTGATCGCACACTAGATCTTCAACTTGTCCAAGACGGGAATGACTACCCGATCTTAGGAATTGATAACGAAGCTCTTCCGATTCGAAATATACGGAGTGTAAAAGTTAATCTAAGCGACAAGGTCATTAAAACGATTAAATTAAAGAATAATTCCTATTGGGAACGCGTAAAGCGAACATTCTTATAAAAAAACGTCTGGGAAGGTGAACTTCCCAGACGTTTTTCATTCGGTTACCGTTGATATACAACTGTACCATCAACCACTGTTCTTGTTACATTTGCTTCTAGGAGACGATCAGGATGGAGAGCAAAGAGATCGCGATCAAAAATGGTGAAATCCGCATCATAACCTTCTTTTATCAACCCACGCTTCCCTTCCTCATGAATCGTATAAGCACTCCCCTTTGTATAAAGAGAAATAGCTTCAAACATAGTAAGACACTGCTCAATACCGTATGCTTTTTGGTCATGGATTGATTTACGCGTAACCGCTGCCTGAATCGCAAGAAGGGGGTTAATCTCTTCTATAGGCGCATCTGAACCCCCAGCACAAGGAATGCCACTTTGGAGCAACTTCTTCCATGGATAAGCGTTTTGTAGGCGGTGTTCTCCAATACGATCAAGCACCCATGGAAAGTCTGACGAAACAAAAGTAGGTTGAATATCCACAATGGCATTCGTCGAGCTCACTTGATCATAAAGTTCATCTCTCATGAATTGAGCATGAATAATGCGGTCTCGATGGGGAGCATCCGGTACGCCATTTAAAATTCGTGTTATCATAGCTACCGCCTCATCTCCAATAGCGTGGACCGCTACAGGAAGATCATGCTTCCGAGCTTTTTTCACGATCTGGGCTAACTGCTTTTCTTCATGAATCGCCATTCCCCTATTCCCTTTATCATCTTCATAGCTTTCTGACAACAAAGCGGTTCGCCCCCCTATCGCTCCATCTGAGAAGATCTTCACAGCTCCAAGCTCGACGAACTCCGTTCCACTCTTATAAGTCAAACCATCTGCCAACATATCATCTAAGACTTCATGATGGACGAGAAGGTGTGCTCTAAATTTAGTATGTTTTGGCCCGATACTATTCAAAAAAGCATCATATGTTTTTCTGAAACCACCGTAGTAATTTAGATCTTCACTATGACCGCCTACAATACCATTACGTGTTAAATCTTCTATCGACACCGAAATAGCTTTTTCTAAATAACTTTGGGTGTATTCAGGCATAGCATCTTTAATTGGGTCCTGAGCTGCATCAAGAAAATAACCCGTTGTCAAACCATGCTCATCCCTAACAATTTTTCCACCTTGTGGATCTTCCGTATCTTCAGTGACACCTGCTAGTTCCATGGCTTTTGAGTTAGCCAAAAGAGCATGGCGGCAGACACGTGTTAACATGATCGGATGTTCTGTTGAAATTTCGTCTAATTCTGATTTATGTATAATACGGGGGTCTGCCCACTGATTCTCGTTCCATCCTTCTCCAATTAGCCACTGACCATGTGGCAACTGCGAAGCATGGGAAGATAACGCTTCTTTCACTTCTTCAGGAGATGTCATAAAGGATAAATCTAAGCGAAGTAAACGCTCGCCGTGACCGATAATATGCAAATGGCTATCCACAAATCCTGGATACATTACCTGGCCTTGAAGATGATGCTCTTGATCAATTGCACCTTTCCACACAGCCATCACCTCTTCAAGAGAACCGGCCATTTGGATACGACCATTCTTGGTGACAACCGCTTCTACTTGTTCCCCTTCTTGCTCCATTGTATAAATCGTTCCACCATACCATAACTCTGCCATTTGTACCTACTCCCTCGTTTTTTTGTACCATATCATATTCTTTGATAAAGTCACAACTTTCCGACTCCCGCCCCATAAGAAAAGGACAGTGTCGCCACTGCCCTTTCATACCATCATATTCAATTATTGTTGGCCACCGTTGTACTGCTGTTCAGCCATTTGAACTAGACGTTTTGTGATCTCTCCACCTACAGATCCGTTTTGACGGGATGTAGAGTCAGGACCAAGCTGTACGCCAAATTCTTGAGCGATTTCATATTTCATTTGGTCTAGAGCTTGTTGTACACCAGGTACTACAAGTTCGTTTGAGTTGTTATATGCCATGTGATTCTCACCTCCTTGTTACTACTAGCATGGCTTCACAAGGAGGATCTCATTCTGAACAGTTTTTGGAAATTCAGCTAAGTTTATCTTTTAGAGCAAATCAGAAAATTCGTCCTCTTCTTCTGTTTGACTCTCTTCAAATTCAACTGTTTCAATTCCTGCAAGCGTTTCTTCAATTTCATCGGTGAAATCAACACGCTCTTCATATTGCAGCACTTTCTCACGAGTTGGTCTCGTTTTAGGTGCACTCGGCACGAATACTGTACAGCAATCTTCAAAAGGACGAATCGAGATATCATACATATCAATTCGCTTAGAAATATCAATAATTTCTAGTTTATCCATTGAAACAAGCGGACGAATAATCGGGTAATTGGTGACCTCGTTAATCGTGTTCATGCTTTCCATCGTTTGACTGGCAACCTGACCAAGACTTTCACCCGTCGTAAAGGAAAGAATTCCCCTTTCCTCTGCAACGCGTTCACTCACTTGAAGCATGACACGACGCATAACGGTCATGCCATATCCTTCTGGTATTTCACGGTGAATGGTTTGCTGCAACTTAGTAAATGGAACAATATGGACTTTAATTTTATGGCCATAACGAGTCAATTGCTTAGCTAAATCAAGTACCTTCTGCTTCGCACGCTCACTTGTATAAGGAGGAGAATGGAAGTGAATCGCCTCAATTTCAACACCACGTTTCATTGACAGATATCCTGCTACAGGACTGTCAATACCACCTGATAGAAGAAGAAGGCTTTTTCCCGTTGTACCTACCGGAAGTCCTCCTGCCCCAAGTATTTTCTCTGAGGTAATATAGGTTCCGTCTTTACGGATCTCTACATTAATTTCCACATCAGGATTATGCACATCTACAGTATATCCTTCTGTATTTGAAAGCACATAACCGCCAAGAACCCGATTCATAGCTTGGGAATCTATAGGGAAATCTTTGTCTACGCGGCGTACAGTAATCTTGAACGTCTTGGCGTTTTCCGCATGCGTCAAGGCATAAATCGCAGCTTCTTTCATCTGTTCTTCTTCATTGTCCACTTTAATTGCTAAGCTAAACGACTGAATACCGAAAACATCTTTACATCTTTCTAAGATAGGCTCAGGATCTTCCCCATTTAGCAAGATGTACATACGATTCCGATTTCGTTTAATTGTAATTGCGTCATAGTCGTGCAACTTCGCTTTTACATTTTCATACAACTTGGCTACGAAGTGTTTTAAGTTCTTCCCTTTCAGGGACATTTCCCCGTAGCGGATTAATATATGATCATAATGCATGTTATCTACCCCATTACTTCTTTTAATTCGGTTAATACTTCACGAAGCACTCGTATAAAACGAGCTCCTTCTTCCATGGTATTATCATACGTGATACTTACACGAAGACCGGCCGAAGACCGTTCATGTGAATGCCCGCATGCAGTTAGAACAGCACTTTCATCTGCATGCTTAGAAGAACAAGCTGACTTAGTAGAAATGTAGATCCCCCGTTCTCCCAAAGCATGAATAACGACCTCTGGTTTAAACCCGGGAACGGAAAAATTCACAATATGAGGAGCACTTTCTGAAGGTGTATTCATAACAACTTCATCAAATTTAGAGATTTCTTCATACAACTGCTGGTGTAATTCTCTTAGGTGTTTCCCTTTTTGCTTTTGATTCTCCTTCGTCATCCGGAGTGCTTTAACCATAGATACAATGCCAGGAAGATTCTCTGTCCCAGCCCGGTAAGAGGCCTCTTGACTTCCTCCATGTAACAATGGAAATAGAGAAGTGTTTCGCTTCACATAAAGAATACCCGTTCCTTTTAACCCATGGACTTTATGGCTCGACATGGTGCATAAATCAATACGCGATAGATCCAAGTCAATTTTCCCTAGTCCTTGTACATAATCTACATGGAAGTAAAGCTTCGGATGTTGACGAGCTACATTTGCGATTTCTTCTATAGGTTGAATCGTCCCTAACTCATTATTGACGTGCATAACGCTAATTAAAATCGTATCCTCTCGAATAGCTGCTTGAACATCTTCAACACTAATACGGCCAGCACCGTTAACAGGAAGATAAGTGACCTCAAATCCAAGCGACTCTAATGAACGACAAGCTTCCAACACGGAAGGGTGTTCAATCGTCGTAGTAATAATATGCTTCCCACGATTTTGGTGTTGTAAAGCAATTCCCTTTATAGCCATGTTGTTGCCTTCTGTTCCTCCGGAAGTAAATACAACTTCATCAGCATGAATACCAAGCAACCCTGAAGCTTGCTTTTTCGACTGTTGAAGAAGTCTTTCAGCCTCGCTTCCAAATGCATGTATAGAAGAAGGATTTCCATAATATCGTTCAGATACTTGCTGGAAACTATTTAACACTTCGGGATATGGTTTTGTCGTGGCACTATTGTCGAAGTAAATCATGGCACCGATCCCCTTTTCTCTTATTGCAATCAATTCTATTATCATACGTTTCACCTGAGGCATCTGTCAATCGCTCTTGTAATTCAATATAACTATAACATGATCTAGAAGACATTTCAGATTGTTCATCATAGAAAAAGCCCTTTCCTAAAAGGGAAAGGGCTCTTTCTTAATCTCTAATTTAGTTAATAGATCATCAATAGAAAATGTACCATCCTGACTCCATTCATTTGCCCAGGAGCGAGTCAATCCTACTTCTTGCCACGTTCCTTTATCCTTTTCTATGACTTGATTGCTTCTAGAGGACTCAAAACGGGAAGCAACTTGAGCCAATCGATCTGAAGATTTCATTTCAATAGAAGGATTTGAACGTTGACTATGATCTTCTGCGAGAGTCTCTTCAGAAGGTACCATTAGCAGAATAATGGTAATCATCCAAACTCCTATAGATAGGACGGAGAGACTCATTACTAAGCGTTTATTCATGAATGCCTCCTAACCTACCGTTGTGCTCACTCCGACGTATTCACCTAAGCGTGCACGTGCACCTGGTTCTACTTCTTCAAGTGCATCTGTTGCCAATTCCAAGGCATGATCATACTCATAATTTCTAAAAGAGCGTTCCGCTTCTGAAAGCTTTGCCGCCGTGAAAGGATATTGACTTCGATAACGATTTCCGTACTGAATCATGGTTTCAACCAGAGCAGCCTGGTCCAAGAGTAATTCCGTTTGTTCAGAAGCACTTTCTGTCTCTTTCGTAGCATTAGTAAGTGCTTCACGTACTTTCACCATATCAAGAGGTTGCTCATCTAACAGATCATGAACTCGATGGAGAGAATGAGCAGCAGCTTCAATGGCATTTTGTAAATAAAGAGGGACACCAGGAATATTGCTCTTTTGAAGCTTCCGGTTAACAGCAATAAGCTTTTGCTTCATAGCGGTAATTTGTTCTTGCGCTTCACGCTCACCAGCTCGAACCTCGTGTAAGCGGTCTTTAAATTGTTGATGCTGTTCCATAAGTTCTTGAAGTTGAACTTCAAAGCGTTCGAGATCTTCTCGAATCGACAAATGGGACAGTCCCTCTTCAAGCTCATCAGAAATATCGTTATATTGTTTCACTAGCAGGTTTACCCATTTTTCAAGACTTGCATGGATCTCTAAATCCTTATCTTCAAATTGGTATGTATGCTGCAATACTTCGATCTCTTCCTTGCTTATGCGAATATCTTCTCGAATCGATTGTAATTGAGATAACAGTGTTGGCTGATGTTTTTCAACATAACTTTTGGCAATTGCCTCTTTCTCTAGTTGAGCAAACATTTCATTTACACGTTCTTCAATTTCAAGGGCTCCCGTGCGCGCTTCTTCCATCTCAGCATTTTCTAATTGCTCGGTGTAGCTACTGAGTTTCTCTTGAAAAGCTGCAAGCTCGTCATTGAAATGATAAGCTTCAACACGGTATCCGTCCTCACTCATTTGTTGTAAGCCGTTAAGTAAATCTTCAATTTGAGATGGAAGCTCTTGCTTACACATCTTATAAAGAGATGGAAATTCTTCAATCTGGACAGTTAGTTGATCGATTTCGTCTTTCATGGTCTGAACAAGTTCATTCGCTTCGAAGTAATTCCCTTGCTCTACAAGCTGATAATAATGTTGGAGTTTCTCATCAGCTGTATCGATTAGAACTTCAAAACGGACTTCAGCACTCCCGTATCGATGGCGTTGTTGTAATAGTTTTTTGCGAAGTTGTTTCGTTTGTGGATGGAGTGTTTCAATGTCTTTGCGGCTATTTTCTTCTGAATGAAGCAGCGTATCTAACTCTTCAAACATCTTATCAATTGAAGCTTCAATGGCTGTTAACTTCTCTTCAATGGAAGCTAACACTTTCCTAGCAGAGCCGAATCGGTATTTATCTGCATATTCCTCTGCATCAAATAAATACTCTTCAAGGTCCGGTAACTGCTTTGATAAAATGTCATCCCACTCAGAACGCCATGATTCAAACCTTTCCTGTGTTTCCCCTGATAAATTAAGGGACTTCACCTTTGAAAGTTCTTCTGTCACTTCACGGTTCATAACATCCATCTTCCAGCTTTCTAGCCGATCGACTTCATCATATACCCGCTTTCTAAAAATTAACCCCACAATAATTCCAACAATCACTGCTAGTATCGCACCGATGCCATACGCCATATAAAGCCTCCTAACTGTCAATAATTCATCTATGTCATACCAGGTAAAAATATGTATATAGTAATGTTTTTATGATACCATGTAAACGGTCATTTTGGCTAAATATTTTCAAATTTATTAACCTTTTTACAATTTTTTCTACATCTTATTTGGAGGAGGTTTCATTTTGATCGTAGATGGACATGTACACACGCCCTTCTGCCCCCATGGAACAAGGGATACCCTAAAACACTACATTGAAAACGCCATTTCAAAAACTTATTCATCTATCAGTTTTACGGAACACGCTCCGTTACCGCCATCCTTCAAAGACCCTGTACCTACAAAGGATAGTGGGATGGATATCAAACGAATCGATGATTATATTACCACCTTAGGAGATTTAAAAAGGACTTACGAAAAAGACATCACAATTCATATCGGATTAGAAGTCGATTACATTGAGGGGTATCAGAAAGAAATTACAAATTTCCTTAATCAATACGGACCTTATTTAACAGATTCTATACTATCTGTCCATTTTCTTCTTTCTGGGAACGAATATGTCTGTCTTGACTATAATCCAGCTTCTTTCCAAACACTTGTAAATGAAACAGGTGGTGTTGACGAAGTGCATCGACTTTATTACAAGACACTCCTTCGTTCAATAGAGGCAGATTTAGGACCTTATAAACCTACTCGTATTGGCCATATGACTCTATCAAATAAATTTCAGAGTTTGTTCCCCACATCCACGTCTTTTGCACAAGAGACAGATGCAGTATTAGAGAAGGTTAAGGAAAAAGAATACTCGTTGGATGTAAACACTGCTGGTTTAAGGAAACCATACTGCCAAACAACCTACCCTCCCCTACCAATTGTAAAGAAAGCTTCGCAAAAAGGGATCAAACTTATTTACGGATCTGATGCACACAAAGCGGAAGACCTCGGTGCGGGGTATGATCAGGTAAATCTACACCTACAAGACTAACAGTTAACACACCTAATAAGATTGATTATAAATCATAACGCGCCCGAGGGAGAAATCCCACGAGCGCGACTATCTTTCTATTACATGATGCTTTCTTTCTTTGGCGGAAGACCGCCTGTTTGGTACACATGATCGAGCCAGTGCATAATGGTGTCTGTATACTGCTTCACAAAAAACTCAGGGGACTGATCCCACAGGACATGTTCTCTCATTTCGTAAGGCATTAAAAAGGGCATCATAAGCATTCCCTTAAATTGCAGAAACAAGTATTGAACCTGCATTTGTTTAATCTTAGTATGCTGTAACGATTCCTTAAACAGCTTAAATAGAATAAATTTTTCTTTGGCTAAATACGTAACCATCATTTCTCGTACTAGAACATTATCAAGCGTCAACTCACGGTGAATAAAGCAAGTAAATTGATGATGCTGTTTCTTATACTGTATAATAACCTCTATCATTTTACGTAGTTTTTCCTGTGAAGAAAGGCGTGGGTCTACATCTTTCTGTTGCTCAATAGCTTCTATATAAGGTTCAAAATATTGGACCATAAGGTGTTCAAGTAACCCTTGTTTATTTGTAAAATGGTAACTAATCAGCGAAACATTAACTTTGGCTTTTGCGGCGATATCACGAACAGAGGTTCCAGTGTAGCCTTTCGTATAAAACAACAAACACGCTGCATCCATCACTTTTTGTCTTGTTGACGATTTTGTCATAGCACATGACCTCCTTATTCGAAAATATTCGTTGAATAAGGTAAGAATCCTGCATGAATCGCTCGTCAACTTTCGCCCCGCACTATTAGGTTTTTTGCCAAATTAGGAGGAATGCATGATGTTTAATGTCGAACATTATAATGGAACAAAAGAACAAAATTACGAATTATTGTTAAAGCAGTTAAAGGCTTTAATTGAAGATGAGCCGGATCAAATCGCAAATCTATCCAACGCCTCTTCCCTATTAAACCAGTTTCTTAGTGAGGTAAATTGGGTAGGATTTTATATTTGGAAACAGGACCAGCTTGTTTTAGGGCCATTCCAAGGACTTCCAGCATGTGTTCGTATCCCTAGCGGAAAAGGTGTATGCGGTACAGCTATTTCAGAAGGGAAAACACAGCGCGTAGCTGATGTCCATCAGTTCCCTGGTCACATTGCCTGCGACGCTGCAAGTCAATCCGAAATCGTGGTCCCTATGTATAAGGACGGAAACGTATTTGGCGTTTTAGATATCGATAGTCCTGTTAAAGACCGTTTTGATGAGATTGATGAAATGTTTATTGAGCAATTCGCAAGACTTGTCGAACAGTATATATAAAGATTAAAAAAAGAGCTTGGATCTCCAAGCTCTTTTTACATGTATAGGGTCTTCACTAGTTTCTATGAATGCTTTGCCCATTATTCGTCTCACGTTTAATGCAATCTTTTCCTGACTCTTTTGCTTCATAAAGCGCCCTATCTGCCCTTCTGAATAAATCAACAACTCTCCCATCACCTGACTTATTCCAATAAGAAACGCCACACGATATAGTGACACGCGGGGTCGTATAGCCTCTCACTCTATTCACCAATTTCTCACCAATTTCATAGGCCTCATCTAAGTCAATTTCCGGAAGATAGATGGCCAATTCTTCCCCGCCCCATCTTGCGGTAATTCCGATATTCTCTATTTCGCGTTTCAGCAGGTTCGACACTTCAATAATGACCCGGTCTCCTTCTTGGTGACCGTACGTGTCATTTACTTTTTTGAAATTATCAATGTCGACTATAATAAAGGATCCATCACGATCTTTCACAAAATGTTTATGAATGGTTTCATCTAAGTGCTTCCTTGAATAAAGCTTTGTTAGATAATCTGTACTGACTAGTTGCTCTAGTTCTTCTCTTAGCATGGAATTCGCAAATGCAAGCGTTGAATGGTGGACAAGCGATTGCAAGAGCTTAAACGTTTCGAAACTAAAGAAGTACGGATCTGTATGCATGACGATGACGACGCCTTTTAACGATTCAGTCTGGATCATAGGAATCGCCATTACCGATTGATATGGACTATAGAAGCTAGGATTCTTTACAGAGAAATCACCTATGAATAACGCATCCCTCTGCGCACCAATCGAATCCGTAATATAACGGAGAAGCTCCTCACTCTTGTCCTGGTAAAAGAACGATGAACTTTCCTTTAATACTTCATAATCCCTAGCTTCCCCGTCTTTAAAAAGAAGCACGCCCACTTGCTCAGCATCAAAGGATTGTCGAATCTGGTTAGATAAGAACGAAATGGTATCAGATAATCTCAAGTTTGAATTAAGTTTGTGTGATGTTTCATTTATTAGCTGCAAATCTGAAATTAAACGTTTGGACTGTTGGTACAACCTGGCGTTCTCTAAAGCGTTGCCCGCAGTATTAGCTAATAAAGTAATAAAATTAATATCTTCCTCAAGAAAATGGATACTCTTTGGTGCCACGACTTGTAAAACGCCGTAAACACCTTGCTTCCCTTTAAGCGGAGCGTAGAAACAAGACTGCCGCTCATTCCAGGATTCTTCGAACTGCATTTCCCCGGTTAAATAGGCTTGTGCACTAGATCTGTTCGCTCCATCACTATCATAGACTAGCTCACGAATCGGCAAGTCATGAGAACTAGAATAATCATGGGAGAGCAACAGATAATATTCAAACTCCGGATATAGCTGACGTAGTGTATCAATGATCTCCCCAAGCACATCATCCATGTTCATAGAAGAGTGGAACTTGGCTGTAACCCTGAACAAGCGCTCATGTCGTTTTTCCTCATCTAAAGATTGATAGTAATTTCTCATCTTTAAATAAAGAGCAGAAACTTCTTCACCAACAGTTTCTAAATGATGAAAGGTAAGGTGCTCAGGTGTATGAAAAGTCACCCCTACTAAACCAAAGACTTCTCCTTCGTGGGTTAATGGGATGAAGTAACGATATGTATCCTCTTGAAAGCTACTCTCTTTTATGGGTGAACCAACCATCCCATGATGCTGACGTAACCCGCTCCAATACTGTGCGTTTATCTCACGCGCTAGTGTGTCGTCCCCCTCAGAAGAAATCATCCTAAATGTATTTTCAGATGCATTATATATGTATACATGGGCGTTAGCTGCTCCAAGGGTTTCTTTTATGACAACTTCCATTTCTTCTAAGAAGTTCATCCAATCCGTCGCTCCATTATGGGTGACCAAGTCAAAGAAACGTGCCTTTAATTGATTATGAAATTGACTATTGGGTTTATTAGAAATCATACATCCATCACCTTATTTCAGTGGAGTTCTCTACAAGCTTTTCTTTTTATCATTATACTTCTTATAGTCTTTTTTTCCTATTACTTTTCATTAATTTTTCACTTTTTTACAATTTCAACTGTGAAATCATCTAAAAGAACAACCCAAACCTCTTCATTAACATATAACTTCTCTATATCTATAGGACGCTTTTGGAAGACTTCTGACCATTCATTATGGTCATGTAAACGTACTGTCATCTGAAAAACATCCCCCTTTTTAATCACCTTTTTAATGAAAGAGACACGTTCTTCAAACATAGGCGAACGAGCAGAAGAGGGGCGTTCAACGAGGTCCTCATCCAATAAAAACCATTCGTTATTACGTTTTACCCATAGTTCCCCGTCCTTAGAATAGTTAATCTCTTGAATCGGCTGATTTAGTCTCTTATAGGCTTTGGCTGAAAAAGAATAGGTAAAAGGGTCTATGTCAAACGTCACCAAATAAGGAACTTCTTCCTGTAGTTGTATTAAACTAACCTCTACTTCTTCCACGTTGTGCCGAATAGCTAACAGAGGTTGTTGCTCTAGAGTTGGCTTCATAATTTGTTTTGCTTGATTATTTTGTACCATTATTGCAACTAGGACCGCCACTATAAATAGGCTAATGAGCACATAGCGTAGAAGTTGAGAACGTTTCGTGGGTGGTGTATGATCGCTATTAAACTTCATATAAAATAACCTTTCGAAATTTTTTGCCTCATTATAACACAGCCTCCTTACCCAAAGACCGAATTAGATGATATTCTTCTTGATACTCCTTGACTTCTAATCAAATAAACTCTATAATAGCGTTTGTGTAAAATAAAAGGCAGCTTTGGTGAACCACTGTTGTCATCATTTTGTTCCTCTCTACTAAGAGGTGTATCGCGTAACTCTCGGCTGCTGGAGCGATGGTACATGAAAACAAAATGAGCATCGAGAACGGAACACTTCTGTTTTTATTTTATACAAAATAAAAATAGTAAAGGAGAGATCATCCAATGGCACGTTACACAGATTCCACTTGGAAAAAATCTCGTCGTTTAGGTATTTCTTTATCCGGTACTGGTAAAGAGCTAGAAAAACGCCCTTACGCTCCTGGCCAACATGGTCCTAACCAGCGTAAAAAGCTTTCAGAATATGGTACACAGCTTCAAGAAAAGCAGAAGCTTCGTTTCATCTTCGGAGTTAACGAACGTCAATTCCGTCGTTTATTCGAAGAAGCAGGTAACATGAAAGGTATCCACGGTGAAAACTTCTTAACACTTCTAGAGTCTCGCCTGGACAACATCGTTTACCGCTTAGGTCTTGCTCGCACTCGCGCGCAAGCTCGCCAACTAGTTAACCATGGTCACATTCTTGTAGATGGTGGACGCGTAAACATTCCATCTTACCGTGTGAAGCCTGGTCAAACAATCGCAGTTCGCGAAAAATCTGCTAACCTTGACGTGATCAAGGACGCAATCGAAGCTAACAACTTCGTACCTGAGTACGTATCTTTCGATGCAGAAAAGCTTGAAGGTTCTTACGTTCGCTTCCCTGAGCGTTCTGAAATGCCTTCTGAAATTAACGAAGCACTTATCGTTGAGTTCTACTCTCGTTAATAGCTTCCGCAAACACCCATCCTTTTGGATGGGTGTTTTTTTATGCTCTTTTCTCCTTTCATTATCATCTATTTCCATTTCCTGATACACTAAGAGTATAAATATAAAGGAGGGGTCACGTGTATACCTTATATATCAGTATTGTGATTGGGATTTGCGTACTGGCCTTTATTGGAACGCTTTTAGTTGGTAAAGATGTAAATAAGTCCATAGAACGAAGAGAAATTGAAGGAGAATCCCCCGCAGCAGAGCTACAGAGATCCCATAAATATGAGAAGAACTCAAGTATTAAAATTCTATCCATTATCTATGCAATCACGTTTCTTCTGACTGCCATCGTTTCTGCGATCTTTATTTTCTAGACTACTCTAGATTGAAAAGTGTAAGCGTGGTGCTTAGGATCGTACGGACAAGGCATCTTTTTGTAAAAAGCCAATCGCCTTATACAAAAAGATGTTTTTCCCGTATATTCCTTAACATCACCTCACTTTTTAAACTTAGACTACACAAAAGAACTTGGTGATTATATGACACAGATTAAAACATCCATACGAGCATTGGTTGAATACGTTTACCGATCCGGAAGCCTGGATCGGCGTTTTAAATCGACCACATCCCTAACAGAAGGAACAAAAGCACATCAAATGGTACAAAAAGAATACGGAGAAGAAGATTTCAAAGAAATGCACCTTGCCTATACTCATATAGAGGACTCCCTCGAAATCCAGATAGAAGGACGCTGTGATGGCTTGCTTCAATCAACCAATACCATTACGATTGATGAAATTAAATCAACCTCCTCTTCTATTTTTGATATAAAGAAGGACTCCCACCCTGTGCACTGGGCTCAGGCGAAGTGCTACGCGTTTATTTACGCGACGCAGCAAGGTTTGGATGAAATTGATGTACAGCTTACATATGTACACTTACCATCTTCTGAGCGGAAGCAATTTGCGGAATCTTTTACGGCCAATGAATTAAAAGAGTGGTTCGAGCATGTCATCAAGGCGTATATTCCATATGCGGAACAAATGAGCCAGCACAGGGACAAGCGGCAACAGAGTATACAACAACTCCCTTTCCCCTATCCAGAATTCAGGCCCGGTCAACGAAAATTTGCTGGAGCTGTCTATAAAACCATTAGCGATCATAAGACCATGTTTGCCCATGCGCCTACCGGAACCGGGAAAACCATTTCAACCCTTTTCCCTGCCATAAAAGCCATTGGTGAAGGTAGGTCAGAAAAGTTATTCTACTTAACTGCAAAAACGATCACAAGGCAAGCTGCTGAAGAAGCACTTCATTTAATGGAGGAGAGTGGTCTGCACTTTCATACCGTCACAGTGACTGCCAAAGATAAAATGTGCTTTACAAGCGAAGGGTGCCAAGCAGAATATTGCCCGTTTGCTGACGGTTATTACGATCGTATTAATCACGCCCTTCTCGATATATTGTCTAGTGAAACACTTATGACAAGAGAAGTTATTGAATATTACGCTAGGAAGCATCAGGTTTGTCCTTTCGAGTATTCAATAGATGTCGCCTATCATGCTGACTCTATCATTTGCGATTACAATTATGTATTTGATCCAAGAGTATCTTTCAAACGCTTGTGGAACGACACCAAGAAGAAGACAACCCTTCTTATAGACGAAGCGCATAACCTTGTTGACCGCTCGCAGGCTATGTACTCTTCTCTTCTAACAAAGTCATCCTTCTTACAGCTAAAGCGGGAATATAAAACAAAGAATCCCCATCTATATCAAGCATTACACACAATCGACCAATCCTTTCTTTCTCTAAAGAAATCTATGGGCGATGACTATATGCTGACAAGTGCAGAGATTCCTGAAGGGATCGTGGAACAAGTAGAACAGTTTACTGAACTAGCAGAACTCGAAATTCCTTTTGTTGAGGATACAGAATCTCTATTACTTGAAACCTACTTTATGGCGTTAAGTTTCATACGCATTTCAAAGTTCTACGATGAATCCTACCTTTCTTACATCAGGCGTTACAAAAGCGAAGTCGAGTTGAAGCTATTCTGTATTGACCCCTCATCACTTCTTCATAAAACGACGAAGGGGTACGGAGCGACCATTTTCTTCTCGGCCACATTCGCTCCTTTTGATTATTATAAAGATATGCTCGGATGGACTGAAGGCGATTATACATTTTCCATCCCTTCACCGTTCGACAGAGACAAAGTGGACTTATTTATTCAACCGACATCCACCCGTTACTATGACCGTGAGGAGTCAGCAGAAACCATCGCACACACAATAGAGGATCTAATAAGAGAAAGACCCGGCAACTACCTGATCTTCTTCCCTTCTTACGTATATATGGAACAGGTGTATGAGAGATTCCAAGAACGAGATCATCAGTCCTCCGTTTTACTCCAGACCCCGCACATGACAGAGGAAGACCGGGAACACTATTTGTCTGAATTTCGTATAGACAGAGAGGATTCATTAATCGGGTTTGCTGTATTAGGAGGGATTTTCTCAGAAGGAGTCGATTTGAGAGGGAATCGGTTAAACGGGGTTCTAGTCGTAAGCGTCGGTTTACCTAAATTAAATGATGAACAAGATCTGATGAAGCAATTTTTCAATAATCGTGGCAAAAACGGGTTCGATTATGCTTATATGTATCCCGGTATGAATAAAGTATTGCAAGCAGCAGGCAGACTCATTCGTACTGAAGAAGATTCCGGTACCATCGTTCTTATAGATGATCGGTTTCTTCAAAAACGATACACAACCTTGCTCCCTTACCACCTTCAACATTACCGCATCAAAAGAGACGAATAGAATAAAATTAAAAGGCCGATCAGAGTGATCTCTAACCGGCCTTTTTCTCGATTCAATCATTACCCTTCGAAACGAATTAAGAAATATTTCTTCTTACCACGGCGAATGATTGTAAACTTGCCATCTATACGGTCTTCAGCGCTCACTGTGTATTTCATATCCTGTTCACGCTCACCATTAATGTAAATGGCACCATTTTGAATGTCTTCACGAGCCTGACGCTTTGATGAGGAGATCTTAGCTTCCACGAGCAAATCAATCAATCCTTTTTCCTCTTCTTCTAAACGATAAGTAGGAACGTCTTTAAAGCCTTGCTCGATTTCGTCTCCAGTTAACTGCTTTAGATCCCCACTAAAGAGTGCTGCTGAAATCTTTTCAGCCTGTTCTAAAGCCAGCTCATCGTGGACCAACTTCGTCATTTCTTCAGCTAATCGGCGCTGAGCAACACGTTTCTCAGGCTGCTCTTCTACTTCCTTAGAAAGCTCCGCAATTTCCTCCAGGCTTAAGAATGTAAAGTAGTGAAGGAAGTTTACAACATCACGGTCATCTGTATTAATCCAGAACTGATAAAACTCATATGGCGTAGTCTTTTCAGGGTCTAACCAAATAGCCCCACCGGCTGTTTTACCAAATTTACTACCATCTGCTTTAGTAATAAGTGGAACAGTTAAACCAAACGCCTTCGCTTCTTCTCCTTCTGTAGAGTTTTTACGAATAAGCTCTAGCCCAGCAGTAATATTCCCCCACTGATCACTTCCGCCGATTTGTAATGTACAGTTCTCTTTACGGAATAAGTTCAGGAAATCATAAGATTGAAGGATCATGTAACTGAATTCTGTAAACGAGATTCCATTTTCAATACGAGACTCTACTGAATCCTTCGCTAACATGTAGTTAATACCAAAGTGTTTCCCTACATCTCGTAAGAATTCAATCATTGTCATTTGGTTCAACCAGTCCAGATTGTTACGAGCTACAGCTGCATTCTCACCCTTATCAAAATCCAAAATCTTAGCAAGCTGGCCTGCTAGTTGTTCGCTGTAATAACGAACTGTGTCCTCATCATTCAATTGACGTTCTGTTGAACGTCCGCTTGGATCACCGATCATACCAGTGCCCCCACCGACTAAGGCGATCGGGCGGTGACCTGCTTGCTGGAATCGTTTAAGAATGAGCACAGGAAGCAAATGCCCTATATGAAGACTATCTCCTGTTGGATCAAATCCACAGTAGAGTGTTACTTGTTCAGAAGCAAGGTGTTTTTTTAAACCTTCTTCATCTGTCATTTGATTAATTAAGCCTCTTGCTTGTAGATCTTGTAAAATATCCAAATTTCAACACTCCTAATCCAAAAAAAGTTAACGACATAAACGAAATGATAGTACTGAAGGCGCCCACTTCAGGTTATACTACGGACAACATTTATCCCAGAGCACAAAAAACCCCGCCCCTAAAAAAGGGACGAGGTTCTCTCGCGGTACCACCCTTGTTGCAACCAAATTAATGGTTGCCACTCAAGGAAATTCTAACGGTTTCACCCGTCTTCTGATTCATCAGAAGAAAACTCCAGGACGTAATTCGTAAGTTGCTCTGTACTGACTCACAGCGACCGTCAGCTCTCTGAAACAGGGAACTTCTTACTACTTCAACCCTTCTATGTTTACTATTCATTATCGTTCGTGACTGTGACATAATTTATAGCATATATTTTTTTAAAAAGCAACACACATTTCCTGTTGAACCATGTCTCCTTATGGTGCAATATGGTATAATATTGCGTGTATGAATAGGAGGTCGTTATATGAGCCAGAACCATTCCAATGGTCCAGATAGATCAAAGCTTCGTCAATGGTGGGAAGACGGAAAACTTCAAAAGTACTTCCGGATTTCCTATGATGTGATCTGGAACATTGTGTTATTCTTCCTCATTGTAGGTGTTATCGGCGTATTCTTTGCTGGTGGGTTAGGTGCCGGTTACTTCGCCTCACTCGTTAAAGACGAGCCCATTCGAGCTAAAGCCGAAATGGAAAAAGACATTTACAATTATGAAGAAACGTCGAAACTGTATTTTGCCGGTGATACGTACTTAGGAAAGATTCAGTCCGATTTGTATCGTGAAGAAGTGTCGCTTGATCAAGTCTCTAATCATGTGGTCAACGCCATTAAAGCGACAGAAGATGAATATTTCGATACACATAATGGGGTTGTTCCAAAAGCAATCCTTCGTGCCATTTTCCAAGAAGTCACAAACGCAAGCGTAAAAACGGGTGGTAGTACACTTACCCAACAATTAATCAAGAACCAGATTCTAACAGATACAGTTTCATTTGAACGTAAAGCAAAAGAAATTTTACTTGCCTTACGTTTAGAGCGCTTCTTTGAGAAAGATGAAATATTAGAAGCCTATCTCAACGTTGTTCCATTTGGTCGTAATTCATCCGGCAGGAACATAGCAGGAATCGAAACCGCTGCTCAAGGGGTATTTGGAGTGAGCGCCAAAGATTTAAATCTTCCTCAAGCAGCTTATATTGCAGGAATGCCACAAAGTCCTTATCTTTATACTCCTTTTACAAATAGTGGAGAAATTAAATCAGAAGAAGGGGTCGCACCCGGTGTTGAACGTATGCAAACCGTTCTTGAGCGTATGCTTGAAGCCGAGATGATCTCAAAGGCTGAGTACGAGAAGGCTATTGATTACAACCTGGCTGCAAACTTTGCCAAACCAGAACCTTCTCCTATTCAAGAGTATCCTTATCTTACAGTTGAAATTGAAAAGCGCGCCACCAAAGTTTTGCAAGGAATTCTTGCTAAACAAGATGGCTACACAGCAGAAGACCTAGCCAATAATGACTCCTTGCAACAACAGTACTCTAACCTTGCAGACCGTACTCTTACGCAGGATGGATTAAAAGTTCATACCACGATTAACAAAGAGATTTACGATAAAATGCAAGAATTACGTATTAACTACAATCATTATGGTCCAGATCTTCCTGAAAAAGAGGTTGATTCTGAAACCGGTGAAGAGAAAACCATTATGGAACCTACTCAGGTAGGTGGAATGCTCATCGAGAATAAAACCGGAAAAATTATCGGCTTTATCGGTGGACGTGATTACGAAATATCCACAGTAAATCACGCTACGTATTCCAAACGTTCCAATGGTAGTACAATGAAACCACTTCTTGTATATGGACCTGCTATAGATTTAGGAGCAGGACATCCGGGTAGCGTGATTGCTGATATCAGCACTAAATTCGATGCCGGTACAGACATGTGGAACCCTGGGAACTATACAGGAAGATATCATGGACTTACATCAATGCGCTATGCATTAGCTAAATCCTTTAACGTCCCTGCCGCGAAGACATACGTAGATATAATTAATCAGAACCCAGCTTCTTACCTTGATAAAATGGGCTTCACTACATTAACTGAGGGTGACAAACACCACTTATCAGCATCCATTGGCGGTCTTGACTACGGGGTAACAGTAGAAGAGAACACGAATGCTTATGCGACGTTTGGTAACATGGGTAAATTCGTAGATGCCTTTATGATTGATAAGATCGAAACAAAAGATGGTGACGTGCTTTATGAGCACAAATCAGAGCCTGTTGATGTCTTTGCTGAACAATCGTCTTATTTAACCATTGATATGATGAGAGATGTACTAGATTACGGTACAGCTACTTACGCAAAGAATCACCTTAAATATCCTGGCGTAGATTGGGCAGGAAAAACAGGAACATCCCAGAATTTCCATGACACCTGGTTTGTCGCAACAAACCCTAACGTAACAATGGGTATGTGGATGGGATATGACACTCCAAAACCTGTCAATCAATGCTATAACTGCTCATTAGGGTATAGTAACCGGAACGTTAACTTATGGACTGACGTCGTCAATGCAGTATCGGACATTGATCCAGAGTTAATGATTCCAAAAGAAAGTTTCAAACGTCCTTCAGGGATTGTACGACAATCCTACTGCGCAGCTTCTGGACTACTTCCTTCAGAATTGTGTGCAGATATGGGGCTTGTGAAGAGCGACCTTTATTATGCTAAATATGCACCAACCAAAAGGGATGACAGCCTAATTGCTACAAACTATGTAGAAATTGGTGGTAAAGCTTATGTAGCGGGAGATTCAACTCCAACTGAGTTTACAAATCAAGGCGTTTTCTTTAATCCCGATTATATTAAGCGAAACGATTATGATCGACTTGATAGCTTAGATAAGCTTGTACCAAATAACAGCCAATGGGCTAATGTACGAGTGCCATCGACAGATGCAGTTCCTAACGATGGTCAAGCCCCTGCCGCTCCATCTTCCTTATCCGTAAGTGGTGGCGTTCTGAACTGGGCACCATCCGGAAGCAGAGATGTAGTAGGCTATCGCGTTTACCGAGCCCCAGTCCCTGGCGCTGGTTTCCAATTAGTCGGAAGCTCCGCTAGCTCTAGCTTAGGTGTTTCTGGTCGCGGTGTATATGTCGTAAGAGCTGTTGATTACTTTGGAATGCAGTCAGCCGCATCTCCAGCTTATAAATACGGAGATTTCACACCAGACCCTCCTCCAACTGATCCTGGACAAGGTTCTGGTAACAATAACAATAACAATAACAATAACAATAATGGCAATGGCGGCAACAATAATGACAATTCTAACAACGACAACAATTCAGGTAATGATAATACAGATAATGATTCCAATAATGACGATTCTTCTGGCGAAACGAATAATGATGGTTCATCAAATGACGATAATTCCGGGTCAAACAATGACTCCGGAGGATCTGGAGAATCCGGCGATACAGGCGGAGATACCTCTACAGATGATGATTCATCTTCCGAAGGATAAACATTACAACAATCCCGGTAGCATTTAGCTACCGGGATTGTTTTTTATCTCTGATAATGTTCCCTGGTGTTTCAATCGAAGCTACGTGTAACCACTTCTTCCTCGAACCGATTAGGAGAGCACCATATTAAAGGGAAGGTATTTTTTTCAGGCAGATTTACTGTATAATAGATAACAAATATAGGTAACGTTAGGTGGTGGAGACATGAAGCATACGAAAGAATATCATTCTAAAGAGATTGTAACAGAAAGCGGAACAATTACTGTTGAAGGCCCTCTCCCTTCAGAAGAACTAGCAAACTATCATTTCCACGAGGGTCTGAAAGCGTTCAGACCGGCTCCGAAGCAGTTTGAAGCCGTTCAAAAGATTGCTGATTTTGACGAAGGCAGAATTTTAATTGCAAGAACATCAGATACCATTGTAGGCTATGTCACTTACCTTTATCCTGATCCATTAGAAAGATGGTCTAAATTCGAGATGGAAGACCTTCTTGAGCTTGGAGCTATTGAAGTTATTCAAGATTACAGAGGTTACGGAATAGGTTCATGGTTATTAAAAGTGTCGATGATGGATGACGAGATGGAAGATTTTATAGTCATTTCTACTGAATATTATTGGCACTGGGACCTTTCAGGAACAGGGTTAAACATCTGGAATTACCGAAACGTTATGGAGAGAATGATGGGGGCAGGCGGTTTAACCCCTTACCCTACTGATGATCCTGAAATTGTGTCGCATCCAGCAAACTGCTTAATGGCACGGATTGGAAGCCGAGTACCTCAATCATCTATTGATCGATTTGAAGAATTGAGATTTTTAACAAGACGAAATTATCGCGCGAATCGAGGAGGTCTGTAAATGTTAGTCGAAGAAGTTATGAAAACAGAGGTTATTTCTTTAAGAGCAAACGAAACTATTGAAACCGCTTTAAAATTATTAAATGATCATCATATTCGACATATCCCCATTGTTGATGAGCATCACCACGTGATTGGGATCGTCTCCGACCGAGATGTCCGAGATGCGAGTCCTTCTGTCTTCCAAATCGAGCAAGATAAAGAAGCGCTCCAAAATACATTAGAATCTATTATGAGTTCCCCCGTTATTACAGCTCACCCACTAGATTTCGTTGAAGAAATCGCTAGTATTTTTTATGAACATGAAATAGCATGTGTACCCGTCACTAAAGCAAACAAATTAGTCGGAATTATTACTGAAAAAGACATGCTTTATACAATGATTCAACTTACAGGCGTAACGGTCCAAAGCTCTCAAATTGAGATTAAAGTAATTGATAAGCCCGGTATCCTCCCAGAGGTGACAGCTGTCCTCGGAAGGCGCAAGACGAATATTACATCTGTACTCATCTATCCTTATCAGCCTGACTCTACTTATAAAGTACTCGTGTTCCGTTTGCAAACCATGAACCCGATGCCTGTTATTGAAGATTTAAAAGCTGAAGGATATGAAGTGTTATGGCCTAATATGCCGGGGATGGAACAATGACCTGCAGAGCCGGTTTTGTCTATTCAGAAGACTTTAGAACGTATCGATTTCGAGATGATCATCCCTTTAATCAATTAAGAGTGACCTTAGCTTATGAATTACTTCAAAGTATAGGAGCCATTACAGAGAAGGAACTCATTTCTCCAAGGATGGCTACAGAGGAAGAACTTCTTCTCGTACACGAGAAACCCTATGTAGAAGCGATAAAAAAAGCAAGTTCAGGAAAACTTAGCGAAGAAGAAGGATTTGAATTTGGGGTCGGTACAGAAGATACACCCATGTTTGAAGGGATGCATGAAGCTTCTTCTCTCCTTGTCGGCGGGACTTTATCAGCTGTCGATGCAGTCATGCAAGACAAGGTAGATCATGCCTTAAACTTAGGCGGAGGGCTTCACCACGGTTTTCAACGGAAAGCTTCTGGTTTTTGTATTTATAATGATGGTGCGGTGGCTATTCAATACATTCGAGAACATTATCAGGCGAAAGTTCTTTATATTGATACGGATGCTCACCATGGCGATGGGGTTCAATGGGCCTTTTATGATGATCCTAACGTTTGCACATTATCCGTTCATGAAACAGGCAGGTACCTTTTCCCGGGTACAGGGAATGTCAACGAGCGAGGAATTAAAGAAGGCTATGGATACAGCTTCAACATCCCTGTCGATGCGTTTACAGAGGATGAGTCTTTTATGCACGTTTATGAAACCGCATTCAGGGAAGTGATTGAGTATTTTAAACCAGACGTTATTGTAACCCAAAATGGAGCAGATGCTCACGTATTAGATCCTTTAACCCATTTATGCTGTACATCCCAATTATATGAATTCATTCCACAAATCGCTCATAAACTAGCCCACGAATATTGTGGAGGGAAATGGATTGCTTTAGGTGGGGGCGGATATGATATTTGGAGAGTTGTACCCCGTGCATGGGCGCAAATTTGGAACGTCATGGCTCATAACGAACCAGCAGAAGGCCCTTTGCCTAAAGAGTGGCTGGCCAAATGGCAACAAGAAGCTCCTGTTCAGCTTCCTTCTTCCTGGCATGACGCTTCAGGACTATACAAAGAAATTCCGAGAAAGCTTGAAATTACTGAAAAAAACGAAAAAGTCTTAGAAAAAGCCATGCAGTTTATTCAACTAAAACATAACCTCCCTAAATAAGAGAAGTATGTCTCGATAAAGTATGGAATGGTTATAGAAGACAAGAGTTTATATGAAATCATAAAAAAAGAGTGTTCCCATGATGACTTGAAAGTTCAAGGGAACACTCTTCTTATTGAGGAGACGCTGTATTTTCTTTTTCTTCGTAATTTGGATCTAATATCACAATTTCCACCCGACGATTCTTTTGCCAATTTTCTTCTGAATTATTTGGCACGATGGGTCTTGTATCTCCATACCCTACCGCTGTGAAGCGCGCTGCATCTACAGCTGTTTCCTCTGCTAAGTATCGAATCACACCACTTGCCCGTGCTGCTGAAAGCTCCCAATTGGATGGGAAACGATAAGTTGAGATTGGACGATTATCCGTATGCCCTTCTACTTTCACATGGTTTGGAATGTTGTTTAACAATTGCCCCACCTTCTTTAAGAACGGTTGACCATTGGGTATAATTTCAGCCTCAGCTGTATTAAAGAGTACTTGCTCTTGTAGCGTAAGCACAACACCTCGGTCTGTACGGTTGGCTGTGATCTTTTCAGTCAGATCATTATTTTTAAGAAACGTTTCGACTTCAGTCACAAGATTGTTTAAGGAATCTTGAGTATCTTTAGCACCTGTTTCCTGATCTTTGTTCACATCATCGTTTTTCTCTGATTCGAATTCGCTCATATCTTTTTGGTCTTGTTCCTTATTCCTTTGATCTGCAGGATAATTGTGATCTACAACCGAAGGATTGAAATCAAATATAGCTCGACTACGAAACGATTCTGCCACAGCTTCAAATTTCTCTTTATCAATCTGTGACATAGAGAATAGAAGGATAAAGAACACAAGAATCAATGTCATTAGATCTGAAAATGTCACCATCCACTTCGGAGCACCTTTTTCTTGTTCACGGTCACGACGTCTAAGCTTCATTCGGCGTTTCCCCCATCAAATCCTCAGTCGGTTGTTCCTCCTGACGTTGACGTTCATTTCCAGAAAGGAAAGCACTCAGCTTTTCTTCTAAAATTTTAGGGTTCTGGCCTGATTGGACTCCAATTACACCTTCTATTGTAACTTGCTTAATAAAGATTTCTTGGTCTGTCTTGTTAGCAAGCTTCCCAGCCATTGGAGAAAACACTAGATTGGCAAGGACAGACCCATAAAATGTCGTTAACAAAGCAATCGCCATGTTTGGTCCAAGTGTAGTTGGGTCTGTTAGGTTCTTAAGCATCAGAACAAGACCAATTAAAGTCCCGATCATACCCCAAGCCGGAGCATATTCTGCCGCCTTCTCAATAATCGCACGACCCCTGCGGTGCCTTTCTTCAATAGCTGATATTTCAGCATTCATAATATCATTGATAACCTCTGGTTCAATTCCATCTACCGCTAGAAGAATACCTTTTTTGATAAAAGGATCTTCCACTTCTTCTAACTCTGATTCTAATGCCAAAAGGCCTTCGCGACGCGCCCGTTCAGAAAGACGTACAAACAGATCAATCAGTCCTGATAAGTTCTGATCATTTGTCTGAAAAGATTCTTTCAGTACCTTTCCGGTCAGTTTGATCTCGTCCAACGTGAAGTTAATTAAGAGCGCAGCTGCAAGGCCACCAAGCACAATGATCATCGAGGAAATTTGAATGAAAGATACTACATCGCTTGCTCCCCCTGTAGTAAAGATCCCTACGAAGATCATCGTAATCCCTATAAATATGCCGATTGGAGTTAATAAATCATTTCGTTTCATTGTCTCTCTCCCTAATATAAAACCCTAATGATCTATTTTTTTATATCGACATATTTATGATTTTGTTGAGTTTCTTTCGACATTTCGGTGTGGAAGAATTACATTTTGTTCTTCGACTTTTTCGTTATTCATATATTTGGTTAATAAGCGCATGGATACAGCGCCAATGTCATACATCGGTTGAACTACCGTTGAAAGGGTTGGGCGAACCATCGTTGCTAAACGTGTATTATCAAAGCCAAATACTTCTACATCTTCAGGTACGCGTAGTCCTTTATCTTGTGCGCCGTGAATGACACCAAGCGCCATTTCATCTGAAGCTACAAATACCGCACTAGGACGTTCTTCCATGTTAATTAATTGCTCTAGTGCTTCAATCCCACTATCGTAAGTGTAATCACCACGGATTACATAACGATCTCCATAAGATTTTCCTTCTTCTTCAATCGCACGGTAATAACCTGCTAGCTTTTGGTCGTTAATATTTGTTTCAAGAGGGCCTGAAATGAAGGCTACATGCTCATTACCATGACCGAATAACGTTTTCGTTGCTTCATAAGCCGCTTCTTCATAATTAATATTAACGGATGGAACTTTATTTGTTTCATCTACAGTCGCTGCTAATACAACTGGAACAGATGCATTTTGGAATTCTCTTACGTGGTCTTCGGTAATCTTACCACCCATAAAGACAAGCCCGTCCACTTGCTTCCCTAGCATGGAATTAATAAGATGAAGCTCTTTCTCTTTATTCTGATCAGAGTTACTTAAGATAATGTTGTAGTTATACATTGTCGCAATATCTTCAATACCACGAGCTAATTCAGCAAAGAAGATACTTGAGATATCTGGAATAATGACACCTACTGTAGTAGTCTTCTTACTTGCTAAACCGCGAGCCACAGCATTTGGGCGATACCCTAAACGCTCAATAGCGTCTAATACTTTCTTTCTTGTGGCAGGTTTCACATTTGGATTTCCATTGACTACACGGGAAACCGTTGCCATGGAAACATTGGCTTCACGTGCCACGTCGTATATTGTTACATTCATACTTTATAACCTCCTCAAAGTTACGCCTCTATCTTTATTTTCCCTCATTCTATCTCTATATAATCATACGACACTGCTAATGAGAGCGCAATAAATCGGCCATTCCAATGCTTTTATATGCAGTATTCACCATTCCATTTGAAACAACACATCTATGTAAGAAAGAGTTGCATGGAAGTGTATATACGTAGAAATATTTTCTTGAAGAAAAAGAGTACGCCAACGTGACGTTGGCGTACTTTTCCTCTTTAAAATATAGATTAAATTGTCTATTTATGCAAGAACCTATTTCAATTCTTTCATGAATTGATTAAATGTTTCAATATCCATTTGCTGAGCTGCATCGGATAATGCTACCGCCGGGTCCGGGTGAACCTCTGCCATTACCCCGTCTGCTCCAACGGCTATTGCTGCTTTCGCTGTAGGAAGAAGAAGATCACGACGACCTGTAGAGTGGGTAACATCTACAAATACAGGCAGGTGTGTCTCTTGCTTCAAGATCGGTACAGCTGAGATATCGAGCGTGTTCCGGGTTGCTTTTTCGTATGTGCGAATGCCTCGTTCACAAAGAATGATGTTTTCATTCCCTCGTGATATGATGTACTCAGCAGCATTTACAAATTCGGAAATCGTTGCGGATAAGCCACGTTTTAATAGAACTGGCTTGTCCACAGAACCTGCCGCTTTAAGCAACTCAAAGTTTTGCATGTTGCGAGCACCGATTTGAATTACATCGATGTAATCAACTGCGGTTTCAATATCTGCCGGGTTAACGATTTCACTTACAACTCCGAGATCGTATTCATCAGCCACTTGCTTTAATATTTTTAATCCTTCAAGTCCAAGACCTTGGAAATCATAAGGAGATGAACGTGGTTTGAAAGCTCCTCCACGGAGTAGCTTAAGCCCTTGAGCCTTCACAGCTTCTGCTACTTTAGCAACTTGCTCGTAGCTCTCAACCGCACATGGTCCCATAATGAAAGAAGGATCACCACTTCCAATCTCTTCTCCTCTTACGGTAACAACTGTATCTTCTGGTTTCTTTTTACGAGAAACAAGAAGCGCTTTACGGTGGTCATCTTCTTGTAGTTCAAGGCTTGCTTTGAAGATTTCTTTAAATAGGTTTTCAACTGTAGAATGTTCGAAAGGACCTTCATTATGGTCTGTAATCGTATCTAACATCGCGCGTTCACGCACGGGATCGAAACGATTCATGCCCTGTTTCTTCTTCACCTGTCCAATTTGATGCGCGATCTCTGCTCTTTTGTTAATTAAATCTAAAATGTCTAGATTTAACTTGTCTAACTCTTGTCTTAACTGGTCTAATTCTTCATTACTCAACTCATACGCCTCCAATTTGTTTAGAAAGATGAAATTATGATAAATTCATAATAATTAGACATCATTATAGCTAATATTATTTTAATTGTCACGGGGATTTTTAATATTTTTATCGAAGAAATTTAATAAAGGGGTCGAGAAAATTGAAAGAACGCATCTTTGCGCTTGATATCGGGACGAGATCTGTTGTGGGGTTAATCCTGATGAAAGCGACAGATTCTTACGAAGTTATTGATCTTGTTTCCATTGAACATAATGAGCGAACAATGGTGGATGGTCAAATCCATGATGTACGATCTGTCTCAGAGACCATTTCATCTGTGAAGCAAATACTAGAAGAAAAACATGGCCCCTTACATAAAGTATGTGTCGCCGCAGCAGGTAGAGCCCTAAAAACAAAGAGAACACGCATCAAGCAATCTGTAAGCGGACATCCGCTTATGAATGATGAGGATGTCACTCATTTAGAATTAACCGGTGTTCAGCAAGCTCAATATGAATTAGCCCGAGAAGAAGCTGAGCTCGAAACAACCCACTACTACTGCGTTGGCTATTCCGTTTTACATTATCATCTTGACGGTCAAGAATTAGGTTCATTGATTGACCAGCAAGGAGATGAAGTCACAGTCGAGGTAATTGCTACATTCTTGCCTAAAGTTGTGGTTGAATCTTTAATTGCTGCATTACATCGAGCTGACCTTGAAATGGAAGCTCTCACATTAGAACCGATCGCCGCTATTAACGTACTCATCCCCCCTTCCATGAGGCGCTTAAACGTTGCCTTAGTAGACATTGGGGCGGGAACCAGTGATATAGCCATTACAGACGAAGGAACGGTAACCGCATACGGGATGGTGCCAGTTGCAGGGGATGAAATTACAGAAGCCATCAGCGACCATTACCTGTTGGATTTCCCTTTAGCTGAACAAGCAAAAAGGGATATCAGCCACAACCAAGAAGCTACCATATCAGATATACTCGGGTTCGAAACTACCGTAAGCTATGATGAAGTAACGAAGGCTATTGAGCCTGCTATTGAAAAGCTAAGTCATACCATTAGGGATGAAATCATCCAGCTAAACCATAAAGCTCCTAAAGCGGTTATGCTTGTTGGAGGAGGAAGCTTAACACCAACCTTATCTGAAAGACTTGCCCAGCTACTGGATCTACCTGCTAACCGAGTAGCCATCAGAGGTATAGATGCCATTCAATCCTTAAAGAAAACAGACAACCTTCCAATAGGCCCTGCTTTTGTTACTCCAATCGGTATTGCGATTGCCGCTAACCAAAATCCTGTTCAATATATTAGCGTAACGGTAAACGAAAGGACCATCCGCTTGTTCGATATCAAAACGCTTACAGTTGGCGATTGTCTCCTTGCAGCAGGAATTGAGATCAAGAAGCTATTTGGGCGTCCAGGTATAGGAAAAGTAATCTATTTAAACGGAAACCAACTTACCCTTAAAGGGGAGCATGGAACAGCACCAAACTTACTAAAGAATAACCACCCTTGTTCTCTTAATGACCCCATTCAAAATGGAGATGTCTTCAAAGTGGAGAAAGGGGAAGACGGGAAGGCGCCTGATGCGACTTTAGAAGATCTTTTAGGCGAACTCCCTCGCTCAACGATTACATTGAACGGAAAGAGTTATCAACTCCACCCATTTATACACGTAAACGGAGATAAACAAAGCCTGTCTTACATTGTGCAAGACCGTGACAAAGTCGAAATTGAAACCAATCAAACAGTTCTATCTTTCCTTCGTTTTATACAACAAGAGGAAGTACTTAAAGAAATAGACCCCTTTGATGTTTTCATAAATAAACAAAAGCATAGAGTTGCAGCACACAAAATATCGATTTTAAAAAATGGAAAAGAGAGTAATCCAGAAACGCCATTACAAGATGGTGATCATCTCACAACGGTTGTCCATTACCCAGTTGAAGCACAACTGCTGATGAAAGAAAACGGTTCATCCCCATCTGAGCAGGAGATAAACGTCTTTTTTAATAACAAAGAATTAACGCTCAAGAAATCATTGCGTACATTCACAAGAAAAGGTGCGCCTCTTAAACCGACAGATTTGATCTACCCTGGGCAAACGATTGAGTCGAAAGAAACCAATGCGGATCCCTTTATTTTTCAAGATGTATTTCGTTATGCAGATATTGACCTTACAAATGTAGCGGGCCAGAGCTTTAAAATTTTTAGAAATGATGAGGAAGCCACCTTTTTTGAACCCATTCATCACGGGGATCACCTTACCTTACAGTGGCTAACGAATTCAACAAGGTAACCATCAGGCTATAAACGAAACAGATCTGTCCATCGTATCCAAAACCTAAAAGGGGATGAAACGAATATCCGTTTCATCCCCTTTTAAGTTGAAATTAAACTTTTATTGATCAGCTTCTTTGAGCGCCTCTTCTTTTATATGCCAATGGGATGTATTCCAGATGACTTGATCACCTTTAAAAAGCAGTACCTGCGGCGATTCATGTTTAACCCCAAAGGACTCCGCTACTTGATTTGAAAAGGATCTTGACTCTTGAATATTCAGCATATACAACGGAGTATCCGTTTGAGACGCGTAGCTTTCATATTCTTGTTTAGCTCCTGAACTAATTGGACAGGTCAAACTATGCTTTAATAACATAAAACGTTCATGCTGATTTAACTTCTCTTGTAATTCTTCGTAGTTCTCAAGTAATGTAACAGCCAACTTCGATCATCCTCCTAAGGATATGCCTTTACAGAATATCTTTATAACAACAAAAAAGTTGCTAGTATCAATGTAGCATACCAGCAACTTTTCCCAAAACCATTCGATTAAACTACCTTAATTAATAAGTAGTTGTCGTTGTTGTTTCTTGTTGTCTTTCAAGTTCTTCTGCTGCTTCTTCAATCGCTTCAGCGACTTCCTCTGCAGCTTGTTCAGCTTCATCATTTGTATTACGGAATTCGCCTACTTTTGTTTTCACACGAGAACTTAGATCCTGTGACTTTTCAGAAACATTTTGGGACCACTGTGAAGATGTTTCAACAGCACGGTCTTTCCATTCTGTTCCTTTTTGGTAAGCAACGTCTTTCCATTCACCAGCACGTTCACGAACGTATCCAGCGCTTTGGTTTAAATCGCCTCGTACTTCTCGTCCAGATTTAGGAGCAAATAAAAGGGCTGCAGAAGCTCCCACAATGCCACCAATTAGTGTGCCTATCAAAAAGTCTTTACTGTTAATGTTTTCGTTTTGATCCTTGGTTTGGTTCTGATTTTGTGCCATACTCTATTCCTCCTAATATATTGAAATTATTGTACTACATGTTCATCTTTCGGCTTTTCTTTCTTCCACTTTTTATAGAGATCAATACCGACCTGCCCCCACTTCATGGCCTGAGCAGCATTGTCTTTATTCTGGTCAGCTGTATGTTTCAAGTTGTTCGACATTGTATGGAGCGATTGGTTGAACTCATGAACCGAATCCCCAATTCCCTTCACACCGTCTACTAAAGTGTTTAACTTCTGAGTCTTTTCACCAATATCTTCTGCCAGGTGATTCGTTTTCTGTAATAAGGAAGTCGTTTCTGTTGTAATGCCCTCCATTTGCTTTTCTAAGCCGCCCATCGTAGAAGCTACGTTTTCAAGCGTTTTTCGAGCTGATTTTAGAGTTTTGGATATGTAAATAACTAAAACAGCGAAGGCAACAGCAAAGATCAGTGCCGCGATATATAGTATGATGATCATAATCCCCTGATTCACCCCTTTAAAATGTAGTATAGTTGATCGTTTTCCCGTTTGCTAGTGCGCATAAACGTGTCGATTTTAGAATTGGGATTACTTTATAGTATTCTCTTTTTTTAAGAAAACTCCTGCAACTCATTTCTTTTTTTTAGCTAGAAATTTCTGTATCATATAAATAGAGAAGGAGGAATTGTTATGCGCGATCCAAGATTGCAACAGCTAGCCCAACAAATTATACACTACTCTATTGATTTACAAAAAGGTGAAAAGGTTCTTATAGAAAATACTGGCCTTCAGCAAGAACTTATCTCTTGTTTAATTGAAGAAGCATATAAAGCAGAAGGACATCCATTTGTAACTCTTAAAGACCCTAAAATCCAGCGTTCCCTACTACAGAACGCAACAGATGAACAGCTACATATACAAGCGGAACAAGAAGCTTCGTTGATGAACCAAATGGATGCTTATGTGGCTATTCGCTCTGGCGAAAATATCTCTGAACTTTCCGATGTTCCTGCTGAAAATATGAAATTATACAATCAAACAGTGGGACAAAAAGTACATAGAGAGATCCGTGTACCGAAGACGAAATGGTGCGTTCTTCGTTACCCTAATGCATCAATGGCTCAGCTTGCAAACATGAGTACAGAGAAGTTCGAAGACTTCTACTTTAATGTCTGCACCCTTGATTACAAAAAAATGGATCAGGCGATGGACGCACTTGTAAAACGCATGGAAGAAACAGATCGCGTTCGAATTACTGGTCCAGATACAGATTTGGAATTCTCTATAAAAGGCATCCCGAATGTTAAATGTGCTGGCCATTTAAATATCCCAGATGGAGAGGTATATACAGCCCCTGTGAAAGACTCGGTTAACGGGACCCTCCACTATAACACACCATCCCCTTATAATGGATTCACGTTTGAAGACGTGTTCCTAACATTTAAAGATGGTAAGATTGTTGAGGCGAAAGCCAATGACTCAGAACGGGTTAATGAGATTTTCGATACAGACGAAGGAGCTCGCTATATCGGAGAGTTTGCCATTGGTGTGAACCCTTATATTCTTCATCCCATGAAAGATATTCTCTTTGATGAGAAAATCGATGGCAGCTTCCATTTCACACCTGGGCAGTGCTATGACGAAGCACCAAACGGTAATGATTCTGCAATTCACTGGGATATGGTCATGATTCAACGCCCTGAATACGGTGGTGGAGAGATCTATTTTGATGATGTTTTAATAAGGAAAGATGGACGATTTGTTGTTCAAGATTTAGAAGCTTTGAACCCAGAACATTTAAAGTCTTAAATGATAACGAAGCACTACTGAAAGTTCACCAAACCAACAAAGGCGCAGGAAGTCTAAAGACTTCCTGCGCCTTTGTTTTATAAATAAAAATAAATTTACTCTTCCTCATAAGCCTCTTGGAACTTCTGAATATCCCCTGCTCCCATAAAGATCAGTACACTATCTCCATGCTCTTTAAGAACAGACGTCTCGTTTAACTCTAAAAGACGTGAAGCTTCTATCTTCTCTTGAAGGTCGTTAATGGATAAATTCCCTGACTCTTCCCGAGCCGACCCAAAAATATCACAAAGATATACAAAATCAGCTTCTTTCAGGCTGTCAGCAAACTCCTGCAAGAACATACGTGTTCTTGTGTACGTGTGAGGCTGGAAGATCGCCACAACGTCCTTTTTCGGATACTTCTTCTTAGCGGATTCAATCGTAGCCAAAATTTCACGAGGATGGTGAGCATAATCATCAATAATGACTTGATCATTGTGCTTCTTCTCAGTGAAGCGGCGCTTAACACCTTTAAAGTTTGAAATGTGTTTAATATCTTCTGATGGAATTCCTTCATACTGGCATAGTGCAATGACAGAAAGAGCGTTTAACACATGATGGTTTCCATACCCTGGAATCGTGTACGTGTTGTAGTACGTATTGCGAACAAAAACATCAAACGTTGTACCGTTCTCATCTTCGTAGATATTCGATGCCTGAAAGTCGTTCCCATCACCTAAGCCATAATAAACAACAGGTACTTTTGCCTGAATCTCTTGTAACTGATCATCATCTCCGCACGCAATAATCCCTTTCTTCACTTTATAAGCCATCTCTTGGAAAGCGTCTACTACGTCCTCAAGACTTGTAAAGTAATCCGGGTGATCAAAATCAATGTTTGTCATAATTGCATAATCCGGCTCGTAAGCGAGGAAGTGTCTGCGATATTCACAAGCTTCAAACACAAAATACTCCCCTGCCTCATGTCCTACTCCGGTACCATCGCCAATTAAGAAAGATGTAGGCTTAATATTACTCAATACGTGAGCAAGCAAGCCTGTTGTCGAGGTTTTTCCGTGTGCCCCCGTTACAGCAATACTTGTGTAATTCTGAAGCCATTCCCCAAGAAACTCATGGTAACGGAATAACGGCACTCCTAAATCCTTAGCTGCCTGAATTTCTTCATGGTCATCACTAAACGCATTCCCCGCAATAACGGTTAAGTTTTCAGTAATGTTTTCTTTTGAGAAAGGCAGGATGGTTATATTCTTCGCTTCAAGCGCTTCTTGTGTAAAAAATCGTTTATCGTAATCAGATCCCTGTACAGTCTCTCCTGCATCATGAAGGATTTGTGCAAGTGCACTCATCCCGGTACCTTTAATACCAACAAAATGGTAAGTTGTCATATTGATAGAACCTCCACAATTATACAGTCATTTCTGTTTCTTAGTATATGTATTCAAGCTCAACTTGCGCCTAATTTACTTTAACTTTTACGTCCTTACCTATTATAACAAAACAGCTTGTAGACGTGAATCAATTCGACAAAAACCGTTACGAAACCCCACAACGTTTCCAAGTTCTCTCACAGCGAAATTGAACCGCTCTCCTCCTTTCCCACAATTGAATGTCCCCAAACCTGAAATTCCCTTATTACACTTCGAGATAGGACCGATGCGTTCGGTGAGCAGTAAAAGAAGATGGAGAAAAACGTTAAAGATTCACTAAAAGAAAAGACTGACAATGAAATGTCAGTCTTCAGGATTAAAATATTCTACTCTCTCTAAGCGTGGATTAGGTCTATAACGTCTTCCTTCTTTCGCCTCAGGTTTGCCATTGATCATGACATTATCACCGGTGAAAGATGTATTCATTTTAAGTAAGCTACTGCCTACTCCATAAATGTCTACAGGAACCTTTAATTTCTCAAAATCACGGATACGTTCTTCTGTAAATCCACCGCTAACCACAATTTTGACGTGTTGGAATCCTTCTGCATCTAAAGCTTTACGAAGGGCAAAGATGAGTTCAGGATTTACACCTCTTGGATCAAATGTACCCATTAGATGTTGATTTCTCAGGAAATATTTGTCGACAAGTGCACGGGACGTATCGACACGTACACCTTTAAGTTCATTGCCAAACTCTCGCGCTACCTTCAACGAATCCGTAATGACATCGTTGTTATAATCCACGAGTGCAGTCAGTTCATCATCAGGAAACTGCTTATGATAGGCCTTAGCTGCAGCGACAATGTCACCTTGAAACATTTGAATTAATGCGTGAGGCATAGTTCCCATGCCTTCTTTCCCCCACCATTCATTCATGGCATGAGTCGCTTGTGCCGTTGATCCGCCGATATAAGCCGCATAGCCATCTCCAGCTTGTTGAGTATAATGATCGTCACGGTCTCCCATAAAGATAACAGGCTTTTGCTTTCCAGAAGCGCGTGCTGCTTTTACAACGTTATATACGTTTGTGGAGACAGAGGTTCGACGTGAAAGGATTCCGTCAATAATCCCTTCTAAATATCCAAAATACTGATAAGGCCCAGTGATCGTCAGAACCGTCTCATACGGCTTAACCCGGTCCCCATCCTTCAAGGAATGAATCTCTAACTCCTCAGGGTGATCAGCAAATGTATGAATCAGCGCAATGGCTTCATCTGTTCCGCATAGTACTGCGTCATCTTTTTGGAAAAACTGCATAGTGATATAGTTATCCGGAAGTGTACTTTCCACAATATCACGTGTTTTTAAAAAGTAAACGGCCGAGAACCAACCTTCCCGAATACGTTCATCAAACTTAAACGTTTGGTTCGTGAGGCGCTTGATTTCGCCGTTCATCTTTTTTTCGATTTCTTTCATAACTTTGTAACCCCTCTTATGGTCATTCTACTCGTAAAGCATCCATCTTCTTATAGTATAAAATTCCACGGAATTCGACAAGTTTTATATGGTGATGGTAATTTATTCATGCTCTCGTCTCAACTCTTCAAATCCAGCATGGTCGATATAAACATCACGAGGTTTACTTCCTTTCGATTCAGAGATAATGCCTTTCTCTTCCATCGTATCAATTAAGCGTGCAGCACGATTATAACCTACTTTAAAGCGTCTTTGCAGGAGTGATGCACTGGCGCCATTCTGATCAATAACAAACTGAACTGCTTCTTCAAATAAATCGTCTTCTGCTTCTTCAAAATTAGGTTGTTGCATGAGCTCTTCTTGCTCAAACAGGTAATTTGGTGAAGCGATTTTTTTCACGTAATTTGTAATCCGCTCAATTTCATCATCGGATACAAACGCTCCTTGAATGCGTTTTGTCTTTCCTGCTCCATTTTCTAAGAACAGCATATCTCCCCGACCAAGTAACTTCTCTGCTCCGGCAGCGTCTACAATCGTTCTTGAATCCACTTGTGAGGAGACACTAAAGGCTACACGGGTTGGGATGTTCGCTTTAATCAGTCCCGTAATAACGTCCACTGATGGGCGTTGTGTCGCAAGTAATAAATGAATGCCACAAGCTCTGGCTTTTTGTGCAATTCGGCAAATCGCATCTTCAACATCCTGAGGGGACATCATCATTAGGTCCGCTAGCTCATCAATGACAATGACCAGGTAAGGCATTTTATCATTTAATCTGCCTTTGGCTTTCATTTTATCATTATACCGATCAATATCGCGTACGCCTTCTTCTACAAATCGCTCATAGCGTTGCTCCATCTCTTTAACGGCCCACTTCAATGCTGAGGTAGCAGCTTTTACATCTGTAATAACAGGTGCTACCAGGTGCGGAAGCTCATTGTATGGGGCTAGTTCCACCATCTTAGGATCGATTAATAGAAATTTCACGTCTTCATGACTTGCCTTATACAACAGACTCACCAAGATTGTATTGATACATACACTTTTACCAGACCCCGTTGCACCCGCAATTAGGCCATGAGGCATTTTCTTTAGGTCTGTTACAATCGGAGAGCCTTCAATATCTAGACCTAACCCTACAGACAGCGGAGAGGATTCGCCCTGGAAAGCATCACTTTCAAGGATTTCCTGCAGCCCGACTGCTTCTGACTTCTGATTCGGAACTTCAATTCCAATTGCATTTTTACCAGGGATCGGCGCTTCCATTCTTATATCCTTTGCAGCTAAGCTCATTTTAATGTCATCAGAAAGGTTGGTAATCTTACTTACTTTCACCCCAGGTTCTGGCTGTACTTCAAATCTGGTTACTGCAGGGCCTTTCATTGCATTTACGACTTTTGCTTTTACATGGAAATTGTGAAGCGTTGTTTCGAGCAATTGCATTTGTTCTTCAATCCACTCATCTTCACTCTCTACACGTGCAGGTGGATCATTCAATAAGTGATAGGGAGGAATGGTTGACTGAACAGGGAGTTGTTTTTCTATCTGTTCCTCCACCTTATGTTCTTCTTTCTCTTCCTCATCTACTTTCACTTCTTCTTTCATTTCTTCTTGAGCAGACGTCTTTGAAGGGGCTTGTTTCTGCTGGTCACGGTTACGCTTGTCCCTAGGCGTCATAATGACATTGAATGGACGGCTTCTGCGCTTTGGACGCTGTTCTTCTGCTGTAGCTTGAGTTGCCGCAACCTCCTCCTCGCTTTCCTGTTGAGCGGAGTGAGGGAGAGCAACAGCATCCTCTTCTTCTGAAGGATGAACCTCTTCCTGACTTTCTTGATTAACCTCTGAAACTTCTTCAGCTTCAAGTTCATCTTCTAGCTCGCTTCTATCATGCTCCACTGATGATTCATTCTCACGATTGGTTTCTGGCTGCTCCACTGATGATTCATTCTCGCCATCGGTGTCTAGCTGTTCCACTACACCAGCATCAAATGTTTCATCAATGTTGTCGAACGCCATTGTATCAGAAGGATGATCATCCTCTTCATCCAACCACTCCGAGTCGTTCTCATCAGTCTCCATTTCTAATAATGATTCTTCTTGTTCCACAAGCATATCCTCAGATTTGCTCTCCTGTTGATGGTCTTCCATCCCATATGCTGTATATTCGTCTTCTGATACAGATTCGTCTTCACTATGTGATACTTCTTCTTGTGCATCCATTTCTAATGTAGAAGGAGGAAGTTCTTGTCCTTGTGCTTCGGATTCTTGTTCTTTCACACTTGTTGGCTCTTCATCTATTTCTTCTACATCATCTTCTTCTAACGCTTCATCTTCTGAATTTCTTGATCCATACATGATAATGGTTGGAGGAACATCTTCATCTTCATCTTCATCTTCATCATAAACCACTGAAAGCTCTTCTTCAGGGGGGTATTCTTGTTCTTGTTCTTCATCCATATGGAAATTAACGACGTTGTCTTTTTCAGGTTCTTCAACTATTTCTGGTTCGTCTTTTTCCTGAGAAGAAGTGGGCTCTTCCTCTGAAACAGGTTCAGGTATAAATGAGGAAGGGTGTGTTTCGGGTAATACTTTAGCTAAAGTAGATTCATAGAGTCGGTCATCTTCATCTGTTTTCTTCATAAAGGATGGCAGTTCATCAAGAACCGTTTCGCTGAAATGCCCTTCTCTTTTACCATACCCATAAATCGGAGATGGTACATTGCTTGGGGTGAAGGGGGATCCTTGATCGAAGGAGGATGGTTTGTATGTATCTTTTTTGCTCCATTCTTTCTCCTCATTCGATGATGAATATTTATATGACTCATAACTCGAGCGTTGATTTTGCT
The DNA here is from genome assembly GCF_030166655.1 of Pontibacillus chungwhensis. GTDB lineage: Bacteria > Bacillota > Bacilli > Bacillales > BH030062 > Pontibacillus. Next base: position 3,114,873 of record NZ_CP126446.1, read on the forward strand.
TTCGGTTTTTCTCTTCATTCTTCTGCTCTGTGTTTCTTTGATAGTTTTTCCGTGGTTCTCGTTCTTGTTGACGATCAGGAATCATTGGAAAGCGAAAATTCCCCTGTTTTGGATACTGATACATCATCTTTGTTTGAAATTGCTGCTGATTTTGTTGCTTTTGATGTTTCGTTTCATCCTCTTGCGGAAATGGGGGCTGTCGATCTTCTGGAGATTGCTCTTCTTGTCGCATTTGATGCAACCAATTTTTCATTCTATTCCACATGAAGCCTCACTCTTTCTTTCAATTTTAGAATTAATCCTATTTTAACAGTTTTTTCTCTATTTGAGTGCGCCATAATGCCTGATTCTAAAATTCTTACTTTAGGCGCAGTGATCCTTACACTATTCGGATCAGAAACACTATTCAAGGGGGCAAAATGCCTTCCTTTTCAAAAGAATCCATTTTTTTCAGAGAATGGTTACCTACTTATAAAGATTCCACACTTGAGTCCTTACAGCAGCACTCCCTAGCAAATGAGCCTATTGGTTATAGTACAAAACGACCAGAGGTTGTCTCTGGTCGTTTTGTTTGTGTGCTATTCATTTCAGAAACGTTTACGCTAACTCGAAAGGTTGTCCTACTTCATACGTATCCTCAAGTACGAGGATTCCTTTTTCCTTCGGTGCATCTGGCAGTCCAAGTTCTTTTGCAGAGCAAATCATACCGCTTGATGGAACACCACGTAGCTCAGCATCTTTAATTTCCATTCCGCCTGGCATCACGGCACCAACTTTAGCGACAACGACTTTTTGTCCTGCGTCCACATTTGGAGCTCCACATACGATCTGTACCGTTTCTTCACCTAAGTCGACTTGGCAGACGCTCAATTTGTCAGCATTTTCATGTTGTTCTTTTTCTTTCACATATCCTACTACAAATTTAGGGGATAGATCGACATGCAGTTCTTCATTTAAGCCGTTCTTTTGAAATACATCATGAATAGAAGTGAGCCATTCTTCTGTAAGCTGAATAGCCCCCTTCTCATTAATATTCACGTACGTGGACGCATTAAAGATGTTGTAACCTAATAATTTTCCATTTGATTGTTCAGTAATTTTCACAATGTCACCGAAACGTTCTTGCTTCAATTCATTACGGTCTCCTTGCGCTACTGGGATGATTAGTACATCTCCAATTCCATCACGGTTATAAAATACTTGCATTCACTTGACTCCCTTTCTTTCCTACTGTTCAGATTTCGGTTTATTTTGAGCTAAAATGAAAATTGGTTCAAGACTCTTATCTTCATAGAGAAATGGTAACGATGTGATCGGAACACGACCTTCAGCGAAGAACTTCATATTCATCTGAGCTAAGACATCATAACCAGATGCATTCTGAATATCTGCAAAAATACACACATCGCCATGAGGGACAGCTACAGCTAGTTCCCCCACACTTTGAGCCTTCATTTGTTCAAGTAAAGCTTCGTTCAAGATGCGAGACGCATCATATCCATCATTAGAGGATAAGAAATAAAATGTGTTCCCGGCCACCTCATCTTGCTTTACTTCCGTATCTAGCGAACGTAAATTAAATCGTGCTATTTCTCGGATTCGATCTTGGTCCAACCCTTCTTCTTCTAGCATCGCATGATCAATTAAACGATAGGACTTACCAAGATCTAGTGCGTAATAGATACGCGTTTCTGCCGTATGCTCATCGGTAACAAGCGCTTTTCCCTCATTGGACTCCGTGGGGAAAGAAGCAGCACGTATTACAGGGTAAATACTCTTTTCTTTACCAGATAACTGCTGTTTCTCATTCATGATACGTAAAGCTTCTTGAATATGGTCTTCTAATTCATCAAGAGCCTGATCTTTCTTTTGTTCATATTTCGCAATTATGCCTGGTAATGAAATTTCAATCCCTTGTTTCGTATCTGCCCATTCTACACGGAATGTATCTTTATCACGGTTGAATCGAGTCTTCCAGTTAGGATTTTGCAACCTGGACTCTAGCAACTTCTTCATTTTAATACTCGTCATCTTCATACTTCTTCCTCCTTTATAGGGTGAAGGAAACATATACGTTTGCTATTTTAGCATGAAATGGATAGGGAAAAAAGCTCCCTTTCCCTCATTAGCCCCGCTCTATTCGAAAGAAAAGCTGTTCTGAATTGCTATCAGAACAGCTCTTTACTTCTATTATTTAGACAACCCTTGAATAAAGGTTTCAATCTCCTCGCGTGATTTACGATCCTTACTTACAAACCGACCTGTTTCCTCTCCATTCTTAAACGCCACAAAACTAGGAATACCAAACACAGAAAGGTCAGCGCATAAATCAATAAATTCATCACGGTCCACATAATAGAACTGCACTTCATTATAAGCTTCTTCTAACTCTGGCAAGAACGGCTCTATTACTCGACAGTCTGGACACCACGTAGCAGAGAACAACAAGATCGTTTGCTTGTCTCCTTTAATAATGTCTTGGTATTGTTCAATGGATTCTAATGTTTTCATTTCACAAACGCTCCTTATTCATACTCTATTGTAAGATCCCCATGTTGGATCCAACCTTTTTTTCTAAACCACTCTGATAATAACAAAGTGATAAGGGCTGGACCAACAATATGCAACAAAATGATTTGAATGAGAATTTCCCAGGAAAAGCCGTAGACCTGAAACGTCATAATTTGGCCTACAAATCCACTTGTCCCCATTCCAGCGCCAGGAGCATTGTTCTCAAGCTCAAGCCACACCGTAGCAATAGGAGCTAAAATGGCTCCAGCAATTGTAGGAGGTAAAATAAGGATTGGCTTCTTCAAGACATTACCGACTTGGAGCATCGATGTTCCTATGCCTTGAGCTAACCACCCGCCCATTCCGTTCTCCCTATAACTCATTGTAGCAAAGCCAATCATCTGAGCTGCGCACCCTACAGTAGCCGCACCTGCGGCAATTCCGCTAATGTCTAACATAAGCGCAATCGCGAGGCTAGAAATCGGAGCTGTCAATGCCCATCCCATTAATACGGCTACGATGATCCCCATAATAAAAGGACGTTGATCGGTTGACCACTGAATAACCTCACCAAAGCTTACCATAAAAGTATTAACGGGAGGACCAATCACAGAGGCTATTCCGTAACCCACAAAGATGGTGACAAGAGGCGTTAAGATAATATCTAATCGAGTCTCCTTATGAATCAACTTTCCAAACTCTACTGATAGTAGGGTGGCGACATAAGCCCCTGCTGGTCCACCTAGACTCGCCCCAAATGCTCCACTAAAGAGAGCCGTAAACATGACAAGCGGTGGGGCTTTTAAACCATAAGCAATAGCAACACCAATGGCCCCTCCCCACACCTTCGTATCCATGGCAAACGTCCCCATTTCCACAAGCATTTCAGCTCCCGGAAGCGTAACTTGTTCACCGATTGTTTTAATAATAAGTCCAATGATTAATGATGAAAAAAGACCAAGCGCCATATAACTAAGGGCAGTAATAACATACTCCCTCCAAGAAAGCGTTACACCTTTCTTACGCAAAAATGCTTTGAGTTTCCCCACTCAACATCCGCCTCTCTTAATTCTCAATCGCTTTCATCGTACCGAAAAAATGTAACCAAAACAACAAAAAAGCTGACCAAACTTTCTTGGCCAGCTTCCCGATTCGTTTGTTAGTTAGAAGTTGAAAGGACGATCGAATGAACGACCTTCATCATTTTTTGAGCGTCATCTTCCATGTTACTCAGGTCCGTTTCTGTCGTCATCTTCACACCGCCAGCTCCGACTTGTAGCTCATACGTATCTTCTTCAATCGCAGCCACTTTCATGTAACCGAAGACCTCTTTATGTTCAAACGCCTCAACCTTCAAAACATTTTCGTCTTCTTTTGCCGATTTATAGAACGTTTGACTTGTCTTCTTCTCATATGGGTTATAAAACAAGATGTACTTCTTCTCATCAGACTCCAGAAGTATGTTGTTTGGAGAATCAGATAGCACTTCCATAGAATCCGGCAAATACATTGAAACATGTTCAAGTTCCGTATTTAACGGCAAGTCGTTTTCATGTAAAGAGGATTCAGCAGCTTGCTTCGCCTCTTGGATGACAGCTTCTTCAGACTTAAAGAAACCTGAAACAAATAGAGCTAATAGAATGACAACGGCTATTCCAGTTAATGTAAGTAATAGCCACCTGGGATTGAAAGCTTTCACACATACTCTCTCCTTGAAAAATCTCGTAACGTCCTTAAGTATCTTTCCTATACCTATCATACTATGGAATATAAATTTGACAAGTAAAGATTTTACACTAGTTACCTGTAAGATGAAAGCGTTTGTGCTACACTTTTTAGTGGTACATAATAAATTAGCTTTGCGAATAGGAAAGGAAGATGTACGTTGAATTTAACCGTTTATTTAGCCGGACAAATCCACGATGACTGGAGAAATGATTTAGAGAAGAAAGCCAAAGAAAAAGGTTTGCCTCTGCAGTTTGTAAGTCCTCAGACGAATCATGAACGTTCCGATTCCGTTGGTGAAGACATTCTAGGAGAACAGCCAGGGAACGTATACCGTGATGATGCTGCATCAAGTATAAACAATTTGCGTACCACTGTATTGATGAACAAATCCGATCTTGTCATTGCTCTTTTTGGAGAAAAGTATAAGCAATGGAATACAGCCATGGATGCTGCGACTGCAATCAATCAAGGTATACCGACCATACTTGTCAGACCGGAATCCCTTCATCATCCTCTAAAGGAATTATCGAATAAAGCTAACGTCACTGTTGAAACCATTGAGCAAGCATTAGACGTGATCGGGTATATTTTTGAATAAACACATATAAAAAAGGGCGATTACTCATCGCCCTTTTTATTATAATAAAACTCGTATTGACCTTTTAACAACTGTACAATGTGAGCAAACATTCCTGAGCGATTTACAAGTTCATTTGTAAACACCCCAATGGCCCCTTCATGATGACGAATATTTTCGCCTTTTGCATAATCATCTATAACATCGCCAAGTTCTTTTCCTTTGTTCAGTTCATTCGCAATTGAATCAGGAAGAGGAATTCGTGCACCGCTGGCCACAAACGTATTCTCTTCAGAATCTACCAATGCACCCCAATTACATAGGTACAAGTCATTCTCTAATTCCATAACGCCGCCTTCAAGGCCGATTCCTACAACACCTTTCTCAGTCTTGGCGCATTCTCTAGCTCGATTAATCGCCCCTTCAAGTGTCTCTTCGTCACAAAAAGGCTGAGAAGAAACCTTTGAGGAAACTTCAATCCCATCCACTTGATCTTGACTAAAGATCTGTTGGACAGCTTCAAGTTTTGCAGGGTTGGTAGAGCCAACGATTATTTTCATCGTTACATCCTTTCTTGGATCAAAAACCTACATTTTAACGCATCAAAGGTTGTCCTTTCTTCAAAGAGGACAACCTTTGAACATGTTACCCGTTTTGTTTAATTTGTTCAAGAGTATTTTGATCAGTAGTCCGAACTAACTTCGTAATCAGTTCTTTAGCAGCCGCATAATCATCCACATGAATCATAGAAGCAGCGGTGTGAATATAGCGTGAACAAATTCCAACTACAGCGGATGGAACTCCTTCATTAGAAGTATGAACACGCCCCGCATCTGTTCCTCCTTGTGAAATGAAGTATTGATATGGTATATCATTTGATTCGGCAGTATCAAGAATAAAGTCCCGAATCCCACGGTGTGTTACCATCGTTCTATCAAAGATACGAAGTAAAGCTCCTTTGCCCAGTTGACCAAATTCCTTCTTATCTCCATTCATATCATTCGCTGGAGAGGCATCAAGAGCATAGAAAATATCTGGTTGAATCATATTAGCAGCTACCTGTGCACCACGCAACCCTACTTCTTCTTGAACCGTGGCACCAGAATACAATTGGTTTGGAAGCGTTTCGCCTTGAAGCTCTTTCATAAGCTCTACAGCAAGGCCACAGCCGTAACGGTTGTCCCATGCTTTAGCTAGAATTTTCTTTTCATTCGCCATTGGTGTGAATGGGCATATTGGAACAATTTGCTGACCTGGTTTAATACCGATTTTCTTAGCATCGTCTGCATCATCTGCTCCAATATCAATCATCATATTTTTAATTTCCATTGGTTTCTTCCGTTGCTCAGGCGTCAGATTATGAGGAGGAATGGAGCCAATTACCCCTGTAACTGGGCCATTATCTGTCATAATTTGAACCCGTTGAGCTAAAAGCACCTGACTCCACCAGCCACCGAGCGTTTGGAAACGGATCATACCGTTTGGAGTAATTTGAGAAACCATAAATCCAACTTCATCCATGTGACCCGCCACCATAACTTTCGGCCCGTCACCTTTTTTCACTCCAAATACGCCACCTAAACGATCTTGAATGATTTCGTCAGAGTACTTCTCTAATTCACCTTTCATAAAAGAACGAACTGCATGTTCATTACCTGGTGCTCCCTGGAGCTCTGTTAAGGTTTTAAATAAACTCATCGTTTCTTGATTCATATGTATTCATCTCCAATTTATTATCACTTGATCTCTTCATTATTTTAACGAATGTTCAGAATTGTTTCCACCTATCCACCCTATTATTTTCTATTTTGCTCATTTTCGTCTATACTATTAAGTATAAATCGTTAGTAGTGAGGTGTTAGGAATGAAATTGAAACGTTCATTGGTAGCTTTAGGTGTTGGTACATTAGTTGGTGTAGTAGCATGGAAACAAATTAACGACAAACAGCAACTATCTCCTGAGAAAGCTTTGAAGATCGCTAAGGAATCTTTCAAACGACAAGGTCCTATAAGCGGTTCTTGGATTCACATGAAAACAGAAGAATTCTCAAATGATGACCTGCCGTACACGGTTTACCGTGGAGGCGTATCCAGATCTATGGATGGTCAAACAAAGCAATATGAATTCTATATGGATGCTGCTACAGGAACCATCCTAGACGTAAGCGTAGTTGCTTAATGACACAAAAGGTATCTCCATTTAGGAGATACCTTTTTTCCATGTCTACCGTTGTCTTTTCACCTGATTGACTACGTCACCATCTTGATTAAACTGTAAGGCTCTGTAATAAGCATCATGATAGAACGTGTACCAAGCTTTTCGATTGTACCCGTATTTCATCCAATCTTCTTTTTGATGGACAGAAGTAACTGGGTAATCGTCATAGGCTAATACCCACAACACATTCTGATGAGCATGAGTTGGCATAATATCAGCCATATGAATAAAGAGGTCTTCTCCATCACCAAACTTAATAACACTATGACCAGCACTATGCCCACCAGTATGAATCATATGCAAACCTTCATGAATCTCCATGGATTCCTCAAAAGGGCGAACCTTATCCTGAATAGGCTTCCAGTTCTCTTCCCAATATGTATTCCTAGAACGAAGGTTTGGGTTTTTCATTTCGTTCCATTCTACAGAAGAAGTATAGATTACTGCATTTTCAAAAGCCGGAACAAGATTTTCATCTTCCCATTTAGTCAATCCGCAAGCATGATCAAAATGGAGGTGAGTCATTAAGATACCATCAATTTCTCTAGAATGATACCCTAGTTGTTGGAGAGAATCCTCCACAGAAGACTCCTCATCCACACCAAAATTTCGGAGCTGTTTGTCTGTCATCTTTTCATTGCCGATCCCAGCGTCAATTAAGAATTTCTTCCCATCTAACTCTAGCAGGATAGGATCTGTTCGAAGCTCAATTTGGTTCTTGTCGTTATGTGGATATTTACGACTCCACAAGGGTTTTGGGACAACACCAAACATCGCTCCTCCATCCAAATGGGTGACCCCTCCACTTAACCACGTTAACTTTGCACGACCTACATGTAACGTTTCCATAACATCTTCCTCCCGTCTTTCATCAGTTTAACACAGACGAATATCAGGGTGTAAGCGTTATCAATCAGTCAACCTATCCGGAAAGCGTACGCGGCACCGATAAATCGGCTGACCTTTATTGGAGAACTTCTCTTCGTACTCCGTCATGACATTATAAGGATCTTCTAAACCATGAAGATCGAGGTTGACTTCTTCAATTTTACAGCCATACTGCGAGAAACTCATAAGAGAGTATTCAAACAAGTGCTGGTTGTCTGTTTTCATAACAATTTGGCCATTTGGTTTTAAAACAGCTTCATACTGTTCTAAAAAAGTATGGAAAGTTAAACGACGCTTTTCGTGTCGAGATTTAGGCCATGGATCTGAAAAGTTCAAATAAATCTGGTCGACTTCATTATCACCAAACAAATCTCTAAGGTCACTTGCGTCTACATTCAAGAGGCGTACGTTTGATACATCTGCATCTAACACCTTTCGAAGCGCCCCTACAATGACACTTTTTACACGTTCTATACCTATAAAATTAACCTCAGGATGCTGTTTACCCATCCCAGATATAAATGCACCTTTACCTGAACCAATCTCTAGATGAAGTGGCTGGTCCTCTTTAAATTCATCGTTCCATTTATCTTTTTTTGAAAAGGGCTCTTCTACGACAACATGATTATTTTCTCTCATGAAGTCATCGGCCCACGGTTTATTCCGAAGTCGCATCTTGCCTTCCTCCTTACCATAATCAATGTTTACCTTATCACGAACAAATAAAAAGTGAAAGTTTTTGTCGATACGAAGCTAAACCTTCTATCTTAAAGGAAACAAGCGCTTTTTTCCCCCACTGTCACCTTAAAGAAGCGAGATCTTGATATACGATTAAATTTCCTCCTAAAAAAGGGAAAAATGCTGTTGGGTTGGAAGCGCTTTCTATTTTAAGATATAGAAAGTGTTCAAATACGGAAACTGGAGTGATTTCATGTTAACTCTCTTATCTAAATTTACAGAAGCATTGGTTCTTTTAATGTTAGGCATATCCTTTGTAGGTTACGCGGCTTTTGTATACCCATTTGAAAAGCTTCATGAAAAGACAAATTCAGAAGTTAAAGCGAACCAACTTAAATATGCACCGAATGCATCAAACGCATAAATCAAACCCTTCTTAAACAACAAACATTACAGCCAGCGCCTTATAAAACCACAAAAAAGAACTTTGGGATGTATCCTATCCCAAAGTTCTTTTTTTACCCTAATAAAGGAGGGTGAGTATTTAATTTGTAATAATGGTGTACATATTCCCTTTAAAACCGTAGAAACTATAGATAGAAAGGGGATAGATGTATGCCATTAACAGTGAAAGATCAAGTTAACATTCTTTATGACTTGCTTAGTGAACATTCAGAAGACTGCTGCGGAAGCGTTTCTGAATGTCAGCAAATCCAACGGCTAGTCCGTTCCATTCTTTCGAAGAAAGAATTACAGGACGAACATGTCCTGCGTTCCTTACCGGCTATTTATGATTACGGTAAAGCCGGGGAAGATTCAGGGGACTTAACAACCCATATCACATCCAACCAATCGCAGTTAGAAGAATGGGTTTCATCTATTGGAAATGTTAAATATTAATAATCCCCAATTTCACCATGAGCCGCTTAAGGTCTTCAAGCCAACGAGCGGCTTCTGATTCTTCACGGCGATTTTTATGCCATTGGATGAAGGAAACCGTTTGAGCTACAATGTACCAATGCATCCGTACCAACAATGGCTCATCTAATTCAATTCCGTAAGTGTCCAGCCAAACATCCCATTCCTCTTCTGGGATATACCAATGTAAGATCATACCTAAATCCATTGCAGGATCAGCAACCATCGCATTGTCCCAGTCAATTAAATACAGTTGATCTGCATCTGTCAAAAGCCAGTTATTATGATTCATATCACTATGACAAACGACTTTCTTCTGGTTTTGAACGTGGGGAAGCTGTTGTTCAAGATAGCGTAATGCTTGATGAATCTCTATTTGAGTATTAATGAAACTTGAACATTGTTCTTGTTTCTTTAAGTCATTTAAATAATCGATAGGATCTAAAGGTTGTTTCCCTAATCGCATGAGCAGATCTAACAATTCAGATGAATGGTGAATTTTACTTAACAGCTGGGCTACTCGAGGATGCTTAATTTCTTCAGGCTTTAGCTCTCTACCTTCTAACCACTGCTGAGCAGTAATAACATCACCATTTTCCATTCGTTTCGTCCACACAAGCTTAGGGACGATCCCTTCTGCTGACAGCACAGCTAAAAAAGGTGAGGAATTTCGTTTAAGAAATAGGCGCTTTCCTTCGTGGTGTGCATAGTAAGCTTCTCCTGTAGAGCCGCCTGCTGGGGTAATTGTCCAATCATTACCGAGTATTTGTTCCAACCAATTCACCTTCAATTCCTCAAATCTGTACAGGTTTGTTTTCTTTATGATCGTAAGCATGTATAATAGTTATGAATATCGTACTGGATCAACTCGTGTCCTCTTATTCAGAAGCTATCACTTAGGGTGATTTTTTAAAGACACGACAACAATAGATTAACGCATTTTAACTGTTGAATTCAAGTCTTATTCCGTTATTTCTTTCCTTTAAATACCGCCCTCGGTATTTTTTCTTTATAAATATGACTTGATTTGCAATATCCACCCTCACCATCCACATGATAGGCCAAGGCTTCATTGCTTTTTACCTCCACATGATAACCCGTTAGAATTTCTACTTCTTTAAGACGAGTATGTCCACCCCAGAATACGGTCGCAAACATCAAAAGGACTTTCCACTTTGGTATGTTTTGAAGTATGAGAAGCGACAAACGCTCAGAGTCTTCCGAAGCTCCCGGCAAGATTTTCATACCGCCCCCGTAATAACCATGAACGCCGATTGTCACCATCCATATGTTTTGATAGATATGTGTGTCCCCATCTACCGTTACCTCAATCGTTTTTGGTTTATATGTTCGCAACGTCCTTAAAAGCGCCAGACAGTATATGAGAAAGCCTGCATGATAGTGATTAAGCCATTTCTTCATAGCAGATTTGTTTGCTGCTTGAACAATCTCACCGTCGAAACCAAACCCAATGCTGTTTGCAAATAACCTTGCATCTTTCTGATTGCGCCGATTCATTCTGTACATTCCTGCACGATAGGGAGAATAATGCGGAGCATTTAAGATTGACTGAAAGATTGAATCAGGTCGATTCTTATGAAGTGTCGCCTTACCGAAATCATTACCAGATCCCCCTGGAATAAAAGCTAAAGGGATATCAGGAAATTTCTTCAATCCATTCAATACTTCATGAACTGTACCATCCCCTCCAATTACAATTACACATTCAATCTTATGCTTGTATATTTCTACCAATTGGCGAGTGAGAGATTCTCCATGCCCTGCGTACTCTGTAGTAAATGTTCTGCAATCCTTCTCCTTATAAAGAGGGATTGTACAAATTTGTTCATGTAAGCGTTTGGCCCTGCCATTTCCTGCAGCTGGATTAAGAATGACGATATACATATAAAAAAATCCCCTTTTCCAAACCTTATTACTTCTGAAAATAGTCCTATTTCTATTATACTAGTATAAAAAGGAGTGATGATATTGTCTATCGACTGTCAATGGTGCGGCACTTCAGTATCCTTGCCTTCAAGTGGGTACATGACCGTACGGACGACAAACAAGTATCAAAACTGGGAACAATCAATCCAACTGCCCATAAGCCAGCAAGGAGAAAGTTTCCTTATGTATCAATTTCATTCCCATCATGAGTTACTACACAACCTACAAATTTTATTAGAACACAATATGCACCAGGAATGGGTTCATTTCAGTGACACTAAGCAAGATCAATCGGTCCCTTTGCAAATCGAACATTTGTATGAGCGTTTATCACATCCTGAACTCGTTACGATCATAGAAGAAGGCCACTTCACCTCTTATCTTCAACCCATCGTACACATGGATACAGGTGAAGTATATGGGTACGAAGCCCTTTTACGCTCAAGGGATGGAAGTGTTTCTCCCGGTGAATTATTTTCGTTTGCCAAACGTGCTGGTCTTCATTCCATGCTCGACCAGAAAGCTCGCGAAGAAGCTGTAAAAGCAAAAGCTGAACTTATTCCATATGGGCAAAAATGTTTCATCAATTTTCTACCTTCAACCATCTATGTTCCAGAACATTGCCTAAGTCATACCTTCAACATTGTAAAGAAATATAATGTTGATCCTAGTGATCTCATATTTGAAGTCGTCGAAACAGAAAAAATACACAGCATCGATCACTTACATAATATATTTTCAACTTACAAAGCATCAGGCATGCACGTTGCCTTGGATGACGTTGGGAGTGGCTATAGTACGTTAGAAGTACTTAGTTTATTAAAACCCGATTTCGTAAAGATTGACCGTGACTATATTCAAGATTGCCAGAAAGACCAATCCAAGCAATCATTTCTTGAATCCGTGCAACAAACAGCATCTGAATTGAACATAACGCTGTTAGCAGAAGGCATAGAAACCACAGAAGAATATCAATGGTTAAGAGAATCTGGTATTCACCTCGGGCAAGGGTACTTCATTGGAAAGCCTTCTCCACAGCCTATAGAATCTTTTATTCTTCCATAAAGGATTCTTCTCGGCCCCATTCTGTCCGCTTAACTGATGTGACTTGAGTGTGTTTGAGGAGAGAAGCCATTACTTTCATCTGCTGATATTTTAAAGGAGACTTGAACCCTCTCATTCGTTCAAACCATTCTTCATATTCTTCAAGACCAACATATTCGGTCTGATAGGGTTCTAGATTATATTCGATCCTATTCGTTGAAGACAGAACCAGCTGTTTGACAGGATACTCGATTCCATGAGCTTTCAGGATACTTTGAATGATTCTCGCTGTACGTTTCAATGAAATCAATGGGCTTAAAAAGCGAGTACGTACGTTTTTCTCCTCTTTATACCATGAACGTTCATCCCCAGGAATATAGGTGACATCTTCTGACTCTTGAAGATGCTTCACACAATAAATTCCCTGGGGATGAACAATAATAGAATCGGCTTCCATTGGTGCTTTCTTAATTTGAAAGATCGGATCATAAAGAAGCAGGAAGGTATCGGGAAACCTTTGTAATAAGTATCGAAGTGTTTCATCATATTCATATGTCTTATCTAGGAAAGACATCTCTGTTAACGTACGAGAAGCCCACTTCAGTTGAAAGGGAAGTAATCCATCAAGGAAGTACTGCTTTAATTCTTGCTCATTTTTCGGAGCGGCCCCTTTATAAATAAAAGAACTTAGTGCCTCATTGTATTCGCTTTCTTCTAATTCAAAGCGACGGTTCCATAAGGATTTCAGTTTTTTCCAGTTCCCTTGTTTTAGGCGAATGAATTGACCTGGATATCGATAAGGATCTGCTGTATACCTCGATACATAATCTTGTAATTTTACTAACTGTGCCATAATAAAAGTTATGCCTCCTCTCCTAATTTAAAGTGTTCAACTCTTTCATACTTTGGTTGCTGATCCGGGTGAATACGAAACAAAGAAAAGGAATGAACAAACTCTTCCTCACCAATCATTGCTTCTGGAATAGATGAGAGAAATTTTTGAGGATTATTCCATTTCTTAGCTAAGGTAATATGCGGGGTGTAGGAACGATTGTCCTTTTTAAAACCCGCTTCCGCACACTGATCCTGCACTTCTCGATGTAGGGCTGTAAGAGAGTTTGTTTTTTCAGCCCCAACCCATAACACTCTAGGTTGATTCTCTTTCCCAAAGGTTCCGATTCCTTTTAATAGGATGGGGAATGGAGAATGAGATCTAGCGACTTTCCTCATTCTTTGTTGTATTTCTTCTACTTTCCCTGGCTTTACTCCACCTAAAAAAGTCAATGTAATATGAAGGTCTTTCGGGTTTGTCCACTGCTTATATGAGACATCTTGCGACAAATTATTTTGTAGTTGAGCTAATGTCTGTTGAGCAGGGACTGATAAAGAAATCCCTATAAAATAATGGGTCTCAGCCACGATCGATCATCTCCTTATGTTTCTGCCTGAGCGGCGTAAGAAGTTTGGCTAACTTCAGAACGTACCAGTATAATGATGAGTAATCCAAGAAGTGTCATCAGAGCAAAGAAGCCATACATCCCATACACGTCAAAGCGGTCTAGCAATACCCCACCAGTAAACGTAAAGAACGCGTTCCCGACCCCATTACCAACTGCAGAGTATAGTCCAACGGCTGTTGCTTGAACATCTTTCGGCGCAGTTTGACGCACGAATAATAACGCAGCTGGTATATAAAGGCCTACGGAAATACCTTGTACAATCGTAGTACTGTAGACAAGCATGGCTGAAGGTTCAAAGAAGTAAAACAACCACCTCGCACCCGACACCGAAGCACAAAGCATCATAACCGGAATAACTCCCATCTTATTAATAACCTTTTGAGAGATATTCATAAACGGGGCTTCACTACCGGCTGCTAAGAGAAAAGCAATTCCCACTCCAGATAAAGTGCCTCCTACAGTGAGAATAAACGTGCCAAAGTAATAGTTGTTAGCAAGCACCGGACCAAATATTAAGAAATTCGACAACAAAAACAAAAGGAACGTTTTTTGTTTCACCAATGTTCTAAAGCCCTCACGGAAGCTCACACCAACATGTTGACCCCTTTTTGGAAAGGCCGTAAGAGCAATAGCCGATAAAACCAGTCCAAAACTAAACGCGTAAAATACCCAGGTTAAATCTTGAGTTACATCTGTAATCCGGCCAACTATAAAAACAGCAATCGCGAAACCAACCGCTCCCCACAAGCGTATATTGCCATATTCTTTATTGAACTGTTGCACGAAGTGAAGAGACAAGCTATCAGATAAAGGAACGACAGCTGATTGAAAGATTGCAACAGCTATAATCCCCAAGAATAAAGTTAAAAACGTATCCATTTGTGTATACAAGAGCGACATAGCGCTTGCCATAAGTACCGCTATAAACAGAAGTAATCTTGGTCGTCTGCTGATATCACTAATCATTCCCCAAATCGGCTGGATAAAAATCGTGACAATTGGGATGGTAGCTACAATAAGGCCAATTTGGGTATGATCCAACCCTTGCTCTTTTTCCAAGTATACAGAAAGCAATGGAAACAGGGATCCAAACCCGAAAAAGGCGAGCACATAAAATAATTGAAAAAATCGATAGGTTCGATTTGGTGAAGTAATGTTCATAGTTGTTTCAAGCCCTTTCTCTAATCTTCATCACTAACGGCAAGTTCATACAAGGCTTCTGCATAAATAAGAGCCGCTTGAAGTAAGTCCTCTACCATCACATGTTCATCTGCATTATGAGCCGTATCAGGACTGTGGGCAAACATCGCGCCATAAGCAACACCCTGCGTTAAAGCTCTTGCGTAAGTAGCTCCACCGATCGCCATCGGTTCTGTCGTATCACCTGTATGCTTTTCATAAATCGAAAGAAGCTTTTGGACAAACGGGTGGTCTTTAGGTAAATAAATGGGCTCTAAATGCTCTTGAATTTCGACTGATGCGTCACTTTCCTGTAAAGAACCAGTGAAAGCATTAAACCATTCTTCAAAAGGGACCGCTACAGGATAACGGGTGTTTAAGCCCATAATGCATACGCCACCCTGGTAAGATAGGGTTCCGAGGTTCATCGTCAATGGGCCTGAAATCACATCAGCACATTCGATAGAGAAAGCTGTTCCTCGACCATCCTCAAACTTATCCCCAATCCACTTCATGAGTTCTCTTACAGATGGAGAGAATGGTAACGTCTCTAAAAACTTAGCCATACCGACAATCGCGTTAATTCCATTACGGGGTTCCATTGCATGAGCTGATTTCCCAGTAACGGTTATGACATATTCCCCATCTTCTTCAATAAGGGAACCTTTATAATCTGTTTGTAAAAGGAATTCATCAAACAGACTTTCAATCTCTTCGTCTGAACTCCCCTCGACGCGTGCTGTTGCTTTATAAGGAACCATATTCAATCGTTCTCCACCATCAAACCTCGTAAGAGTAAGCGAATTTCCCTCTTCTACTTCAATCTTTTTGGTCACTTCCATATCCAGCAACCCTTTTTCGGCATGAATAACCGGGAAGGCAGCGTCAGGTGAGAAACCTATAAATGGCATTTCTTCTTGTTTGAAGTAATGCTCCATACACGCCCAACCTCGCTCTTCATCTGTCCCCAAAATAAGCCGAACCCGTCTCTTTGGCTTTACACCCATATCCTTTAGCCATTTCATTGCTAAAAAGGCTGCCATCACAGGCCCTTTATCGTCTTGTGTACCCCGAGCGAACAACTTACCATTCGACACATAAGGGTCAAATGGATCATGGGACCAACCTTCGCCTGGAGGAACCACATCAAGATGTCCAAGCACACCAATTAACTCCTCACCTTCCCCCCATTCAATATGGGCGGCATATCCATCTACATCTTTTGTGACAAAACCTTCTGATTCGCCTAGTTGAAGCATATACTGTAATGCATCTTGTATAGATGTTCCAAATGGTGCCCCTGCTTGAATCGTACTTGGATCATACATACTAGGGAATCTCAGTAATTCTTGCAGATGTTCAAGGAAATAGGGTTGAAGGGTCTGAAGTTGGTCTTTATGAAATTGAATGTTCATTGTGTAACCTCCTTTAAAATGTCTTGATACGTCTCTTTATCACAGATGATATAGAGTTCTGCTTCGTTAGGGATTTGTTCATCAAGCATACGATTAATGCTAAGGTTTTGACGGTCTGCAATTAATGTAGCTCCATAGTTCAATAATTCTTGGAAAGCATCTCGGTACGTATTCCAACTAGATTTAGTAGGAATATGGTATAGGTCATCTCCTTGATCACGATTTAGTAACTGACTAAATACGCCTGATATCCCTTTAATAAACGCAGAACGCACTGCAAGAGATGATATGGTTTCGTGAGAGAATATAAATTCGTTCACATTCACATGTTCGAAATTGCGGATATGATGCTCTTCCATAACTTCCACTACGGTGTGAACTTCTGAATTCAACGACTCAATCGTGGATGAGATCAGTAAAGTCTTCCCATCTTTAAGCTGTGAATTATGTATTTCATCATCAGCAAATATCAGAACAGCTTTCGCTTCCATAATGTTTGCTTGATGAAGAGTGCTCGGAGCAGCCGCATCTCCACGAACATAATGAATATTCTCCGCTAATAAAGGAGCTTTTTCCATTGTATCAATGATCACAATCTCCGTGTCAGGCTTCGTTGCCAAAATTTCCTTAACCGCAAAAGCAGCTTTTTGAGACCAGCCTATAATAATGTAATGCCCTTTTTCCTTAAACACGATGGTTCCATCCTCCCTCATCTTTCTGTACATTGTTAAGCCATCTACTACTTTCCCAATGACTACACCAATTAGACCAATACCAACTAGATATAAAAAGATTGCAATGAGTCTTCCTCCTACAGTGGCAGGTGATAAGTCACCATATCCTACTGTAGTAACCGTAGTCATGACCCACCAAAACCCATCGAACAACGTAGGAAACGTTTCAGGTTCGACCCACCTGATTAGAAGGGATGAGATGAGAACAAGTGCAATACTACTGAGAAATAATAGCTGGTTATTAATCTTAATCATTTTCAATATAATCCTTCTTAATAAAATCATGGAAACCTCCCTTTTTTACATCCCATTTACACTTTGCCTAATAAAGTGAAGGTTCTGTAAATTTAAGTTGATTCACTAGCTATTATACAACGAAATATAGTAAAATTAAGTCAACTTCCAAGATTCACAGGCACCACATCTAAAACAATCTCTTAAGGAGTGGTTTTTTGAATCGTTCAACTACCCGTATGCTAAGTAGAGTAAAGGCTGTCTATTTATTTATTAGAGAGCACGGGACGGTATCAACAACAGACTTATCAGAGGAGTTTGGTATTACGCACAGAACGGTCCAACGCGACCTGCACGTTTTGCAATACAATGGATTGGTTGAAAGTCCGAATCGAGGAAAGTGGACTATTACAAGAAAAAGAGTCAAAATATCATAATGAAGACTTTGAAACATAATGTCCTAAAGGAAGACCCGGATGAATTAAATCCGGGTCTCTTTTATATCTTATTCACTCTTTTGACCAGTTTGTTGATATAGAAATTCTATTTCTTCATCATTTAATTCTCTATATTCACCTGGCTCTAAATCTTCATCTAATTCAAGGCCAGCCATACTTAAACGTTTAAGGTAAGTTACCTTCTTCTCGACACTCTCAAACATGCGCTTCACCTGGTGAAATTTCCCCTCTGTAATGACAAGTTCAATCTCAGATTCCTCACCTGATTGCAAAATGGTTAAGTCTCCTGGCTTTGTCTTATAGCCATCATCAAGTGTTACACCACGTTCGAAGGCCTTCACATCCTCCTCAGTAACGACACCATCAATTAGCGCATAGTATCGCTTCCCAACTTCTTTCTTGGGCGACAGAAGCTGATGCGTGAGTTTTCCATCATTTGTGAGTAGGAGAAAACCTTCTGTATCCTTATCTAAGCGGCCAACTGGGA
Organism: Pontibacillus chungwhensis; assembly: GCF_030166655.1. Classification (GTDB taxonomy): domain Bacteria; phylum Bacillota; class Bacilli; order Bacillales; family BH030062; genus Pontibacillus. Next base: position 3,133,349 of record NZ_CP126446.1, read on the forward strand.
ATGGCTCAAACACAGCATCCTCTGGCTGTAATATATCAACTACCGTCATGTCATTTTGATCTTCTGTAGCGGAAATCAAACCTTGAGGCTTGTTCATCATTAAGTAAATGAACTCCTTGTACTCCACAGTTTCCCCGTATACTGTTACTTCTTGCTTCTCCGGGTCTACGTGCGTTTTAGCATCCTTAACAGGTTGGGCGTCTACTCGCACCACACCTGATTTAAGGATTTTTTTCACCTCTTTACGCGTTCCGTACCCCATATTCGCTAACAATTTATCAATTCTCACATTATTTCCTCCTTACTTCCGTTTCAAGAAGCGATCAAGAACCTTCACACGGTTCCCTAACACTCTTTCCAATAACGTCGTTTGATAGGCCACCCATAGATAGAATGTCCCACCAATGCCCGCACTAATTAGTAATACACCAAGGGCTGCAAAGCGGCCATTTTCGTAATGTAACCCTGTTAAACTTAACAACCATTTCACGACAAGTACAATGATTGTCATCAAGATGGTTAGTATGAGTACAAACAAGGTTCTCTTATAAATTTGTTTATAGGAGAAATCTGCAGCTGAATGGATCTTCCATAAATTTAATACCACAGCTGTCAACACAGCAATTCCTGTGGTTAAGATAATTCCCTTTGCTCCGAACCAAGTAATAAAGGGAACATTTAAGATCACTTTCAACAAAAAACCTGCTCCAAGGCTGATCACTGCAAATCGCTGTTTGTTTAATCCTTGCAGAATAGAAGATGTGACCGTAAATAAGGCATAGAACAATGCAACAGGAGCATACCAACGAAGGAGGTTTCCTTGTTCACTAATCCCTATTGTTCCACCTTCGCTTAACGTCACACCGAAAAATGTTCCGTATGCTTCATGAGATAGGGTGGCAATTCCCACTACGGCGGGAAGAATAAGAACAACAATAATCTGCAAGGCCTGATTCAACTGATGCTTTAACTGTTGCTCTTTCCCTTCCGTAAAGGATTTTGTAATTGTTGGCAATAACGCAAGAGAGAGACCTGTTGCTAATGTAACCGGAATGATGACTAATTTATGACTATATAAATTAACAACCCCGAATAACTGTTCAGCAATATCTCCATTACCTGCAGCTGCCATAGCCCTGTTAAAGGTCAAGCTATCCACTTGCTGATAGAGTGGCGTTGCAATCCCTACTAGAACGAATGGTCCAGCATAGGTTAAAAGTTCTTTTAGCAGTTTTTGAATGGAGATATCTGTCTGTTCAATCTGTTGCTCCATACGACCATCAAGCATTGGCTTTTGCTTTCGCCAGAAGTACCAAAGTACAACAGCAGAAGCAATCGCCCCAATAAAGGCAGCAAATGAAGCAAAGTTTACTGCTGTTGGAATATCACCAGACCCCATTTCCATCACAATGTAAACAGAAATAAGAAGAAAAGCAATACGTACAATTTGTTCGATTACTTGTGAAACCGCGGTCGGTTCCATGTACTCATACCCTTGGAAGAAGCCACGAACAATACTCATACCAGGTATAATAAGCAACGCAAAGCTAATCATTTGTATAACTTCCGTAACATCTTCTTTTGTAATTCCATTAGGATTATCGGAAATCGATAAGTCTGCTAAAAAGCCTGCGCTAAAGTACATAATAAGAAAAGCAAGGATTCCGGTAACTGCCATTAATCCCATACCTATTTTAAATACTCTGCGACCTGTATAATAATCACCAAGTGCATTATATTTTGAAACAAATTTTGAGACAGCTAGCGGGACTCCCACAGTAGAAACACTTATAAAGATGGTATAAGGAATATAAGCAAAACCTAAAAGTGTACCACCAGTATTTCCTACTAGGGCCTCAAATGGAATAACATAGATCATTCCAAGAAGTTTCGATAAGAAAGTTGCTGCCGTGAGCAACATTGTTCCTCGTAATAACGTCGATCCTGACATAATTTCACCTGCATTTATTGTAGTTTGCAACGGATCTATTTTATCATAGATAGAGTGAACATCGATTTCATTCTGATTACAAAATCAGATTGCTATAGAAAGGACGAACCTAAATGTATGATGTAACCGTACTAGGGGGTGGCCCCTCTGGTTTAATGGCAGCCATTGCCGCTGCTGAAAATGGAGCCAATACCCTTCTAATTGATAAAGGGAAAAAGCTCGGAAAAAAACTCGCTATCTCTGGCGGAGGACGTTGTAACGTAACCAATCGTTTACCACAGGATGAAGTGATTAAACACATTCCAGGGAATGGACGATTCCTTTACAGCGCCTTTTCAACATTTAATAACTACGATATCATCGAGTTCTTCGAGAATCTAGGAGTAGAATTAAAAGAAGAAGACCACGGTCGCATGTTCCCAGCCAGTAATAAAGCAAAAGATGTGGTAAATGCGCTCCTATCCCGTATGGATGAACTGAACATAACAATTATGAAGAATACTCCCGTAGAAACCGTGGATTACGGGGAAAGTCACCATACCATCCACTTAGCTTCTAAAGAAGAGATCGAGACAAAAGCACTTGTCATTGCGGTGGGCGGAAAATCTGTTCCACATACAGGCTCAACAGGAGATGGCTACGCATGGGCAGAGAAAGCCGGGCACACGATTACGGACCTTTATCCAACAGAGGTGCCACTCCTAAGCCAGGAACCATTCATTCAAAGCAAGGAACTACAAGGGTTAGCTTTACGTGATGTAGCGCTCTCTGTCTTAAACCAAAAAGGAAAAACCATTGTAACACACAAAATGGACATGCTGTTTACCCACTTTGGGATTAGCGGCCCAGCTGTTTTACGTTGTTCTCAGTATGTGGTGAAAGAATTTAAAAAAGGCCACCGCCCTGTTCCTATGCTAATTGATTGCTTTCCTGATAAGAAGGAGCACGTCTTATTTGAAGAAGCACGAGCGCTAATGGATGAGAATCCAAAGAAAAGTGTGAAGAATATCTTTAAAGGGTGGGTCCCTGAACGGTACTTGGAGCTCTTATTAACCCAAAATGAAATCGGCCTAGAAGACCGGGCTACGAATACGTCGAATGAGAAGCTTGAGGGATTCGTGAAGAATCTTAAACAATTTACATTCCACGTACAGGATTCACAGTCGATTGAGAAAGCCTTTGTGACTGGAGGAGGCGTTTCGGTCAAAGAAGTGGTGCCAAATACCATGGCGTCGAAGAAAACAGAACGCCTTTATTTTAGTGGTGAAATTTTAGATATCCATGGCTATACAGGTGGATATAACATTACTTCCGCGCTCGTAACAGGTCGAATTGCCGGCACATACGCCGCCTATGATTCTTATCAGTGATATCATCATAAAGGAAGAGGGTGTCCCGCAACGAGCGAGACACCCTCTTTTCGTTTTACAGTTTCGTGTGATTGTTTCTACTAACATATTATTCAAGCTTAGCCGTTCTTGTAAAGTATTTGGAGATGTTCGTGATTTTACAATTCTTTGATAGCAGCTTGGGCCATGTTTTGAATGACCATGTCATCCATAGGCGGGTTATGCAACCCTGCTCGAACATCTCTGTAGTATTGCTCAAAAGGATAACTCTTTGATAAACCTCTCCCTCCTGCAATACGCATCGCTAAATCGACTACTTCATTTGCAGCATTCGTTGCGACCGTTTTAACCGCTCCAAGGGAAGGCGCTAACACTTCTCTTCTTTCAGGATACTGATCCCATTGTTCAGCAACTGAATACATGAAACTCCTGGCATGAAGTAATTTCATCTCCATTTCTCCAATTTTATCCTGTATATGAGAAACTTCTGAGATTGGACGATCCAGGCTGTTCGGCTGAAAACCTTTCGCAAATTCAATTGCGTCATTCCTAGCTGCAATGGCAATCCCTAAATATACAGCAGGAATGTGTAGAAGCCACCCCTTAGGACCTCCTTTTTTATCCCCTTGCAGTTCAACTAAATCTTCTGCCTTTACATTCACATCCTGAAGCACCAGATCATGACTTCCCGTACCCCTCATGCCTACTGTGTCCCACGTATAATCTATATCGATCCCTTCTTTAGAAGAGTCAATTAAAAACCACCCTACGGCATCTTTGTCTTCTATATAAGCCGAAACGATATAGTAATCTAATAGACTGGCCATAGAAGTGAACGTCTTCCGGCCTGTAATGGAGTAGCCATCTTTTATAGAGACGGCAGTAGTTTCAGGGACCCCTCCTCTTGTAGGGCTTCCTGTAGCAGGCTCAGAGGCTGCTCGGTTTACAACTTTCTTTTGATCAGCTACTTCCTGCGCAAACTTCTTATAAACGTCCTCATCCCACAGAGGTTCATCATTCAATTCCATCATAACCCCTAAATGCCACCCTATAGAAAGAGCCGTAGCGCCGTCTCCTATAGCTAAACGCTCTTGAGCTAAAAGCAGCTCATATAAAGACACTTCCTCTCCTCCAAACTCTTTTGAGAGAGTCAAAGTCACATAATTATGCTCTTTTAAATCATGTAACGTCTCTTTTTGAAAGTCGGCTTCTTCGTCCGCTTTTTTTCTCCGTGATTTAGCGAGATCCGCAACCTCTGTAGCTTTTTGATATATATATTGATGTCGATCATTTTTTATAAACGGTTCATAGATTTTAAACACTAGGATCCCTCCAAGATGTGATCTAGTTAAATCATACTAAACCAATCAGAATTATGAAAACATTACGCTCTTCATCCCATAAAGAAAGATCGTCCCGGTATGAGACGATCTTTCTTAGATCATTATACTATTCCCCAGTAATAGAAGGCGAAACTTAGGAAGGAGAATTAAGTTGATTGTTCTTCTGCTTATACGTATCTTGTAATTCCTGAATACGCTGACGGCCTTGATCACGAAGCTGTTTATTCTCATCTTCTATCGCTTTCGTGTCTTCCATTCCTTTTAGAATCGTGTTAAAGGATTCTTCAATCGTTTCAATCTTAATACTCGGTGCACCCGCAAGCTTAGCAATCTCTGTACTTTGCTGAGCAACGTTTTGAGCATTACGCTGCAACATCTCATTCGTTCGACGGTCTAGTTCACTCATCCCGTCTGCCACTAGTTTCTGTCTCTTAGCTGCCACAGCTTGAATTACACTCGTCTTGAAGATTGGGATCGTTGTAACGAACGCTGAATTAATTTTATTGACTAGCTTTGTGTTGCCTCGTTGCAACAGACGAATCTGAGGCGCCTGTTGGAAAGCTACCATTTGAGCCATCTGTAAGTCATAAACTCTTTGATCCAGAAGCTCGACGCCGTTTCGGACCGTTTCAAGTTCCATTGAAGCTCGCTGGTTCCCTTCAGCCGCTTGTTGTTCAAGCTTCGGCATCACTTCATTCTTCAGTTCTTCTGCCTTCAATTGACCGGCAACAATATATTTGTCTAGTTCAAGATAAAACTCATAGTTCTTCTCATACATGTCTTCAAGTGTATGAGTGTTGTCGACCATTTCATCACGATACTTTGAGATTTCAATATTGATCTTTTCAATTTCCCCGCCAAGCGTTTGATATTTATCAAAAATCTTTTCAATCATTTTCTTACTTCGATTGAAGAACTTCCCAATAAATCCACCTTTTGACTCTTCAAAATCTTTCTTGTCGAACTTGTCCATTACTTTACCAAGTTGCTTTAGCATTTGGGAAGAGTCTTCCATACTTGAGTTCTTCATCGTACCTAAAATTTGATCAGAGAACTTTGAGATTTCATCCGCAGGTTCTTTACCAAAAGCTAACAATTCGGTTTGCTGACGCTCATCAATGGATTCCTTTAATTGAAGAACTTGAGGATCATTCGACAGTTCTTGTTTAATTTCATTTGCCTTATCTTCTGTCAGCTTCTCTTCTACTGGCTGCAGGTCTTGTTCAGTTTGTGTTCCTTGTGCCATACAATCACTCTCCTAGTAATTTTAATAATCTAGATTTCAATTTATCTTTAATCCCAAAACTTTGTTTAAACTCTAAATCAAAGACCATATCATCAAGCATATGAAGGTCAAATACCTCTTTCTCAATGAACTGTTCTAAATCCTTGTTTCCTGTAGGACTGTACAGAACTAGATCTACGCCAAGTTCATGCAACAAAAGAAGCAAAACAGCATCGCTTCGTGTTAAGCCACCGTTATATTCGTTGTTATAGAGAATAACTTTTGGCACATCTTGCGAGTAGTCAAATTTTTGAAGAAGACGCATAAATACATCAGGCATTTGTGTACTTTGTTTAAATAGATAGAGCGCCACATCTTCAGAGCTTTCTCCGCTTTCAGGGTACAATTTATTCTGTTCACACAATCGAATAATCGCTTCGGCAATTCCTCTTTGTAAACCATCCGGCAAGTGCTTGTACTGCCAGAAATTCCCGCCCATCATTTTAGAAGCATCTAACTGTCCTCTTCCGTCTAATGAATGTCTGTAGTGATACAGGTAGTTCCCTTTTATCTCTTCTGTAAATGGGAATTGTTTTACAAGATGTGCGTTCTCTTCCTCTAATAATTGTTGTACTCTTGACCAATACTCGTTGCGATTCTCGGTTACACCGACTACTTTCGCAAAGATGGAAGGAATATAAACGGTCTGATTCTCTATATAAAAATCAGGCCTCACGAAAGCTTTCTCTTTAGAGAGTATGAAGATCTCATCATACGTTGTCTTCATGGTCACAGACGCAGGAATATAATCTCTAAATTGCCATGGCTTATAAATTTGAGAGTTATCATGATTAATAGCCCTCTCAATTTGTTTAGATGCCTTGTAAGCAACCGTCGAACTCCGTTTCTTTCTCTCGGTTGGGAAAGGCTTTGGTTCTGCCGAGTAGGCATTCTCAACGACGATCGACCTTGAGACATCCAGATCAAAGCGTTCAAATATATTCAATTTATTCGGATGATAAATCACTAAATCAAAGCCGAGTCTATACATGTAGTACAGAAAGTAGGTTTGACTTTTTGTGGCGTCCCCGTACCAGAGCACTTTAGGGAAGTTCCCCTCTCCTTCTTGTGCTTCCATCCAAGGATGAACGTGATTGTTCGTCCATTTAATAAGGTCAACAATGACACGCTGGAAGTCAGGGTCCTTTAAATTTCCAGCATGTTTTTCCCCGTAAAGAGATAATACGTCCATAAGAATTTTACGGAGGTGTTTGTTATAAACCCCATTGGTCAATCTGGGTAGAATTTTCTTTCCATCAAGAAAAGCAACAAAACGATTTGGCGTTAATGGGTCTTGCTGGTGCATTTTTATTAACTCTTGTAATGATTTCAATGTTTCAGAATCAATTTGTTTATTGAGCTCACTGTTTAAAGGATATAGAGAAACATATTCATCATCATGAGCTAGGTCATAGATTTCATTGTAATATTCATCCTCATCCTCAGCCATTCCAAGTACGTGCGCTATATATTGGGGCACGTATAGCGTTTTCTCTTCAACGCCATATCCAGAGCGCTCTTCGTTTCGTTGTTTCAATACTTCTTTCCATTTATACTCCTTCACACCTTCTACTAGTGTGGAGCAAACCGCTTGAAATTGCATTACAGGGTAACCCCCCTTTCAATTGGAGATGCGGATGGTAAAGGTGAACCAAAGACAGCTTTCATACCACTTACCGTTACAGCATAGGAAGAACCAAATTTCCGAATGGTTCCTGCAGGAAAATCATCTTTTCGTTTACGCAACGTAGAGGAATCAATTCCCCATAACATACACGCTGTCTTTGAACTAAGAATTTCAGGTTGATCTAAATTCGACGAACTAAGTAATAAAACCTCTAAAAGCAAACTTTCCGGGGAAAGGATCCCCTCCTTATCGGTTACTCGAAGCGAAGTTACTGGTGAATGATCAGAATCAAGCTCACTTCCTTTTGCTGTAAAGGCTATGGTAGTGGACGAAAGCATGGGAACATCTAATAAGGAATCCCCTGCAGAAATGGAGAACGCCTGATTTTCTCTATCTTTAATAAAGGTGACCGCATCCCCTTTGTTAATAGGCTTTGGGATTAAATAAAACTTTCTCCCATGCAAGGTCGCTTCCCACCCCTTCACGTCACACCACTCCTGAAAGTTATGAATAGCCTCCTCATTCGTCTTTTCAGGATCCACTATATAATAGAAGAACCAACCATCCGCATCACGTTCTTCTATTAACCATTCTTTTGAAAAGCTTTCTTTTAGTTTAGCACGAATCTCCTCCCTGCTAACACACTCCTGATTACATCTATTTACGATGTGTTCATGCCACTCCTCGTCTACTTTACCATTTATGAGAATGACAGCTCCGTTACTAACTACCGCATAGGGAGGTGTTTGATTGCTTTGGAATAATTCGATTCGTTCATATTGTGCTTTTGTTCTAGTTGTTACTGGAACAAACATCACAGAAGAACGGACTTTGTTCAGAAGGTGTATGGCTGTTTCTGTCATAAATGATTGTTCTTTTCCGTTCACTTCTTCAATTGCTCTATAGCTCCGATCTTCCTTTACAGGTTGTATAAAACGTTTAGAAAAGATAATCGTACGATCTAAATCACTTGCAAATAACATCTTGATCCCCTCATACTTTCTTAATTAAGCCACAGCAGGCATAAGACATCCCATCATATTCTTCAATTGGCACATCGTTCTCTCTGGCAAGTTGAAAAATATGACTTAGTGCCGGGTCATTCCGGTCCTTTACAAGCACCTTCCACGGTACTCTCCGGAGTAACACTCTCGTTGTTTCTCCTACCCCAGGTTTAATATGATGGATCTGTTCAATACCTTGTTCGCGCTGAATATTTTTTACTTCCTGCAAACCTTGCCAGGACGGTTCTTCATCCAACACTTTAAAACTTTGTGCCTCACGCTTGACGCAAGGCATGACCTTCTCTAATTCTTTCGTTATAACATCTATATATTCGTTTGACCGATCCGCATCTGCTAAATGTGTATAATACTTGGCACCATGAAAGTCATCTTCCCCGATATATTCCCTGTTCAATACTGTTCTACTTACAAGTCCAGAAACCGTAGAGTTTAAACATGCATTTGGAATAAGGAAATCTTCTCTAGTACCATATAATGCAGAACAATGACCTGGGTCAGCTAGAACGGCTAATGTTGGATCAAGGGACAGACCTTCTAGGTTCAGATGTTTACATGACTCTTGTAACTCTTTCGTAATAGCTCCCTTTCCAGTCCACCCATCTATGAATTGGATGAGATGATCCGGGTGACAACGGCGAATATAATGAAGTGCATTCTCGTCAATTCCGCGACCTCGAATAATAGAAACACTATAATGAGGAACATCTAGCCCATAAGCCAGCTTCAAATATCGTTTAATTAAGATGCCTATCGGAGTGCCAGCTCGAGCCAAGGAAACAAGTACGAGCTGTTTTCCGCTTCGTTTTAGGATCTGTTCAGAAACAAGACCAGCTGCTTTAGCCACTTTCTCTTTATAATAATCTAGCGCCTTTTCATATAAATTCATATAGGTAGCTGTTGGACTATACTCAATAGGGAGCATTTCAGAATAATGAACCCCAGATTGAATAGCCTTCTCCCTAACCTCTAATCCATCCTCTTCGACTTGACCGTTTAAATTTTTCAGAAGAAACAAGACATCTTCACGTGCATAACTTCCCATTTCTTCAATGATTTCGTGATTGATTCGTGACAATTTCCTTCCTCCTATGAACTGAAATCAACAAGATAAATAACAGATGCTCCTGTCTTTTTCAATTCATCAATTAGGGGTTCATAACATTCTCCTCTAGATCCATGCTCTAAAAACACAAAAATCTCATCATATTGCTTATATGGAATGTTATACACATAATGCGAGATACTAGCATCTTCTGGACTAGGGTACTGATAAGCATTCTGAACCGCATATCCTTCCCGAGTGATAGCATGAATTGGGCTTCTTGTCGTTGATTGATAACAAACATCATTTCCCATATGAGAAGCAGCTTTCATAGGAATATACATAAACTCCCCTGTTCCAAGACACAATGTAGACTTCCCTTTACGGACCATAGATAAGTAGGTTCCCAATCTCTTAATGGCCCCTTCTAATAAGAATTGTTCATCGCTACTTAAACCAAAGCGGCCAGAATAACTTAAATATGAGCGCTCTTTCACATCTCCTGAGGTTGTTATAGATTGTGTATATTCCGTTGACTGATAAGGAAAAATCGGCTTAACTTTTAGCGTTCTAACATCCGCTTCTGGTTGAATAGAGGGAACTTCTTCTTTTACAGGGGTAAGGTCTGGATCGCCATTTACTTCGATCGTCCCACTGACTAAGCTTAAAACCCGCACTCGAATTCCTAAACGCTGCTCTAGTTCTTTGAATTGTTGCCTATGTTTTTTTGTACGCCAATCTAAAATAGAAAGAACCGTATATTCTGTTCGGGGGTAGGCCTCTTGTAAAGCCTCTATGATATTTAGAGCGGTTTTTCCTGTTGTAATTTCATCATCTACCAACACGATTGGATCGTTATTCTCGAACAATTCACGCTTTCCATAACAAATCTGATCAGTTGCGTGGGAATGCTCTTCCTGAAATTCAAAAGTAGGACGAACACTTTCTAACACTTCTCTGGTCGAATGTATATAATGGGCGTTTTGAAAGTTCTCAAATACGGCATGACCTAATGCCGTAGCCGTTTCGGCAAATCCTATAAATAGATGGGATTGGGGAAGAACCGTTTGAGAAGCGCCCGTTGTCGCCTGAGTAGGAAGGTGTTGGGCGACTGACTGAACCCAATCCGAATAAGATGGGTGCTTTATCCCTAGCAGATGTTCCTGGTATAAAGCAGCAAGTAAAGCTCCTGTATCAAGCGCTCTTTGAGGTTCTACAGGAATATGCTTGCCTAAAACTTTACTCACAAAGAGAAAGCTTCTATTCTTATTTATCCGAGCTGCCATATTAAACAATTGATTCAAGTCGATTCCAAAAGGATTTGATTCCTCATGAACGGTTACTTGAAGTCTATCTGTGATAGGATAATGGAACACTTTCTTTTTCGAGTAAGTTAACGTATGATTTGTCATCATGAAACACCCCATAAACTTTTGATTTCATAAGTACTTCGATAGCCCAACGCTGGTGTGGTTTAGCTTCGTTCATTTTGTTGGCATATGGACTAATCGAGGCACCGTTTCCTCGCCCTACTTCATTTTTATGTACAATCTCAAGAGCGTCTTCGTAATCTTCTTTCGATACGACATGCATGGCGTTAACCAGTTGGATATGAGAAGGGTGAATAATAGTCTTCCCGCACAGTCCGTTAAGTTGATCTTTTTCGATCTCGCGAATAAATCCATACACATAAGGAGAGCCTTCCTTTAATGCTAGATAAGTATTCTCGTACTTTCTTTCGAAGAACTCCCATACGGGACCTGAAATCATGTACTCCTCACTATTTCTACCAAAGAAATTAACGACATCTCCAATAAAATCATGTAACAAGGAGATATCATAGATCGTACTGTCAAACTTTCTTCTCATACCATAAAGTCCACTTAGATCTGTGCCGCCTATCCGGATGTTTAATATAAGGTGCCGAAATTCATCAAATAACTTTCGAATCTCATTCATTTCCTGCACCCGTGTGTCTTTATACAAGAATTCTTCTGTTTCGATAATCGGCATTGCAAATAGTGAGATTCCCGTATCTTCTACAATTTGCTGAAGTTGTTCTAAATACTCTCTGCCATTTTGACGATTGAACTTAGGAAACACAAAACCGGTAATCACATGTAAAGCGCTTTGTAAGCGATCAGCAATTCGTTTCATTTGTTCAACATTCCGAACACGAATAAACAAGAAAGGAAACTGCTCCGGATCCATTTCTGCTGATAAGAGTAATTGTACTTCTTGAATCATATGTTCTTCTGCTTCCTGTACTTCTTCGTCATGAATAGAATCTTCCAAGCACAGTACCGCAGAGGATAAACCAGGTAATTGATGCATAAGCCTATAACCAATCCGATCCTTAATGGCTGGAATATATAGCGTAGCTCCTAATGCTCGCGCAATCTCTTTCTTAGGAGAATGAGAACCAATCTGTTGAGGAGGCATGTAAAAAAGCTCTTCACAATCAGAAGAGGTTAACCTATTAAAATGCTTCATAGTTTAAGTTCCTCTCAAAAATCATAATAAATGATACAAAAAAAGGAGGAATAACTCCCCCTTTTTATTGTTGATCTTCCGTTGCTGCTGTCTGAGCAGAGGATTGATCTTTTCTCATATAGTGAATGATAAAGGTAATCGCAAATGCTCCAACGATGAAGCCAAAGAACCACCAATGTCCTATTTCAACATGCACAATACTTAGACCCATCTTAACGGCAATAAATCCAATTAGGACGTGGGCCGTTACTTCTAACTCTGGTACATTATCCAACAGCTTTAAGAAAACGCCTGCTATACCACGCATCATTAGGACACCTAGCATTCCTCCGACAAGTAGTACCCATACCTGTTCACTAACTGCAAAGGCTGCCAAGATACTATCGACTGAAAAAGCCACGTCCATGATTTCGACGCCAATCACGGTACCCCAGAATAAACCGAACGTACGAATGAGGATTCCGTTCTTATTCATTCCGTTTCCTTCAGCGTCCTCATCAGATTGCTTGTGTTTATAATGATCAATAAAGAATTTAATACTTAACCATGCAAGGTAACCTGCACCAAGGATCTTGACCCACCATAGTTTAATTAAGAACATACCTAAACCGATAGCAATAAACCTAAATGCGTAAGCCCCTAATAAACCATAGAATAAAGCCTTCTTCTGCTTTTCCTTTGGCAAGTGCTTAACCATAACAGCAAGTACCAAGGCGTTATCAGCAGATAACAAACCTTCAAGAACAATTAACGTCCCGATATAACCCCAGCTGACTGGATCGGTTAACACCTCAGCCCACATGGACCAATTAAAAAACTGAGCATATGTGTCTAATATGCCTTGTAATATCTCCATAATTCTCCTCCTAGATGATTAAACCTCTAAGCCATAATTTCGGCATAATGCAGCAAGACCTCCGGAGAAGCCACTTCCTACAGCACTAAACTTCCATTCTCCATTATGACGGTACAACTCACAAACAACAACAGCTGTTTCGATAGAGAAATCCTCACCCAAATCATAACGGATCAACTCTTGACCATCTTCTTCATTTGCGACGCGTACAAAAGCATTATGGACCTGGCCAAAGTTTTGACTCCGTGCATCTGCATCATGAATTGTGACTGTAATGGCTACTTTTTCAACTGAAGAAGGAACTTTAGAGAAGTCGATTGTGAGTTGCTCATCATCACCTTCTCCTTCACCTGTTCGATTGTCTCCTGTATGGGCAACAGCTCCACTTGGATCTTGCAAGTTGTTGTAAAATACAAATTCAGCATCGTTTTGAACGTTCCCATTAGCATCTGTTAAGAACGCTGAAGCATCTAAGTCGAAACTAGCTCCACTATCATATTGGTTAATATCCCACCCCAGGCCAATAACGGCTTTCGTTAAACCAGGATTTGTTTTTGTTAGATCAATGCGTTGTCCTTTTGAAAGTGAAATAGACATAGGTAAGTCTCCCTTCGTTCTCTGTGATTCATCATTCACTGCTCTTTCATATAAAAGGGGCCTCCCCCATCTGAAACAAGCTCATGCTTGCTCGTCGGAAGGAGTAGCCCCGTATCAATTAGTGCTTATGCTACAGTTAATCCAAAGTCTGTCGCTAGCGCAGCTAGTCCACCTTCATAACCGCTGCCAATCGCACTAAACTTCCACTCACCATTGTGGCGATATAATTCTCCAACAACAACAGCTGTTTCAATAGAGAAATCTTCTGCTAAATCGTAGCGGATCAGTTCTTCTTGATTATCAGAATTCACAACGCGTACAAAGGCATTAGAAACTTGTCCGAAGTTTTGGCCACGTGACTCAGCATCATGAATCGTAATCGTGAACGCAATTTTCTGTACATCTTGAGGAACAGTACTAAGGTCAATTTGAACCTGCTCATCATCGCCTTCACCAGCACCTGTAAGGTTATCACCTGTATGCTCAACTGCTCCATCAGCACCAGTGTTGTTATTATAGAATACAAAATCCTGATCGGAGCGGACTTTACCAGAATCATTTAATAGAAATACAGAAGCGTCTAAGTCGAAATCTTTACCTGTATCAAATTTATTAACGTCCCATCCAAGTCCTACAGTGATCTTTTTCAGCCCTGGATTCCCTTTTGTTAAATCAACTTTTTGTCCTTTTTGCAAACTTACTGCCATGTTTAATCTCTCCTTTTATAGATTAGTAGTTTATGAATATTTCTGAACGATCTCACTTAAAGAAACATCTGAGGTCGCTTCACCTACTGCGGCAAACTTCCACTCTGTTCCATCACGGTATAGCTCCCCTGGAATAAGTGTTGTCTTACCAGTATGGTTATCTGTTAAGTTAAAGCGAATTAACTCTTCATTATTTTGGTCATTCTGTATGCGAATAAACGCATTTTGAATCATTCCAAAATCTTGATTACGTCTTTTCGCATCATAAATATTGACGATAAATACAAGTTTATTATATTCAGGTGACACTTGATCCAAGTTAACAAACACTTGCTCGTCATCGCCTTCACCTGCTCCAGTTAGATTATCTCCAGTGTGAGTAATGCTTTTATCTGAACTTTTCAGATTTCCGAAGTACACAAGGTCACCTTTATGTACAAATTTATCATCTTTAAGCATAATAACGGACGCGTCACAGTCGATTTCAGGACCGCCACCGCCTCCACCAAACAGCGCGCCTAGCAGGCCGCCCTTTTTGCCAGAGTTTTGCACTGGGTCCCAACCTAAACCTACCATAACCTTTTTAAGTCCTGGATTGCTTTTTGTTAAATCGACACGTTGACCTTTCTGTAATGAAATAGCCAAATTCTCACACTCCTTAATAATATACAACCATATGTCACGCTTGCGTGATCCACATCTCGACCATACAGTTTATTGATAATTTTGTCAAATAAGCGCCCTTATTGAAGGCTTTTTTCCGTTACTATCATGTATTACGGTTTAACACGTTCCTGCGTTTCATATTTTTAATAAATTTGTCGATTATTTTTATAAAGGACGATTTAAATGCTAGTAGATCTGATATTAGCAACTAATCATCCACTAAATCTTAAAAACCATAGTAGCAAAGCTCACTATATGCTAAAGTCTTCCTATGCCTATCCTTACTTGTAAAGCCTTGGATAAAATAAAAATCAGGAGGTATTACGTTGAATAATGATAAGGTTCAGTTCACAAAAGCAAATGATCGAGAGCGTATGTTACCATTTCTTAAATTAGCTGATGATAGCGAGAATATGATTCGAGACTATATCCAAGAGGGTGAGCTTTATGAGATTGTGGTAGATGATCAGACTGTAGGTATTATCCTTTTTACTTTTACGGCTAGAGATATAGTTGAAATAAAAAACATGGCGCTAGTTAACAGCATGAGAAGGAAAGGGATGGGGCGAGAAGTGATTAAGCGTTTTTCCGAACATTATAAAAAATCAGGCTACTCCTATATGATTGTAGGAACAGCTAATTCTAGTATTGGAAATTTAGCCTTTTATCAGAAAGCTGGGTTTCGTTTTGATCACATCAAAAGAGACTTTTTTTCTTCCTATGAAGAGCCAATCGTAGAAGATGGGATTCGTGCCTTTGATATGATCATGCTTAAAAAGACCCTTTAATAAAAAACTTTATACGATTTCTAAACATACAAAAAACCTCAAAGGATTATATCCTTTGAGGTTACGTTGCATGGCGGCGTCCTACTCTTGCGGGGGTGAAACCCCGACTACCATCGGCGCTGAAGAGCTTAACTTCTGTGTTCGGCATGGGAACAGGTGTGACCTCTTCGCCAATACCGCCATACTATTGTTTTGTTGAAGGAGTACCTTCAAAACTAGATAAGAATTACGACATCGTGCCTTTTACGTTTTTACGTCTAGCTCCAGCTCCCAGACCCTAGCGTATAAGTCATCTTTTCTACAAAGGCTAAAGCCTTTTTCGAAAATCTGTCTTATCCGTACGGGTCTAGGCGGTCGCTTGCGCTTTTGTTAGTTAAGTCCTCGATTTATTAGTATCGGTCAGCTGCACGTGTCACCACGCTTCCACCTCCGACCTATCAACCTTGTCGTCTACAAGGAATCTTACTCACTCGAAGTGATGGGAAATCTCATCTCGAAGTGGGCTTCATGCTTAGATGCTTTCAGCACTTATCCCTTCCGCACGTAGCTACCCAGCTATGCTCCTGGCGGAACAACTGGTGCACCAGCGGTGCGTCCATCCCGGTCCTCTCGTACTAAGGACAGCTCTTCTCAAATTTCCAACGCCCACGACGGATAGGGACCGAACTGTCTCACGACGTTCTGAACCCAGCTCGCGTACCGCTTTAATGGGCGAACAGCCCAACCCTTGGGACCGACTACAGCCCCAGGATGCGATGAGCCGACATCGAGGTGCCAAACCTCCCCGTCGATGTGGACTCTTGGGGGAGATAAGCCTGTTATCCCCGGGGTAGCTTTTATCCGTTGAGCGACGGCCCTTCCATACGGCACCGCCGGATCACTAAGCCCGACTTTCGTCCCTGCTCGACTTGTAGGTCTCGCAGTCAAGCTCCCTTGTGCCTTTGCACTCTGCGAATGATTTCCAACCATTCTGAGGGAACCTTTGGGCGCCTCCGTTACTCTTTGGGAGGCGACCGCCCCAGTCAAACTGCCCACCTGACACTGTCTCCGGACCGGATCACGGTCCTGGGTTAGAATGTCAATACAGCCAGGGTGGTATCCCACGGATGCCTCCACCGAAGCTAGCGCTCCGGCATCGACGGCTCCCACCTATCCTGTACAAGCTGTACCAACATTCAATATCAGGCTACAGTAAAGCTCCACGGGGTCTTTCCGTCCTGTCGCGGGTAATGCGCATCTTCACGCATAGTATAATTTCACCGGGTCTCTTGTTGAGACAGTGCCCAATTCGTTGCACCTTTCGTGCGGGTCGGAACTTACCCGACAAGGAATTTCGCTACCTTAGGACCGTTATAGTTACGGCCGCCGTTTACTGGGGCTTCGGTTCAAAGCTTCGCTAATGCTAACTCATCCCCTTAACCTTCCAGCACCGGGCAGGTGTCAGCCCCTATACTTCACCTTTCGGTTTCGCAGAGACCTGTGTTTTTGCTAAACAGTCGATTGGGCCTTTTCACTGCGGCTCCTCCTATGAAGGAGCACCCCTTCTCCCGAAGTTACGGGGTCATTTTGCCGAGTTCCTTAACAAGAGTTCTCCCGATCACCTTAGGATACTCTCCTCGTCTACCTGTGTCGGTTTGCGGTACGGGCACCTCTTTCCTCACTAGAGGCTTTTCTTGGCAGTGTGAAATCAGGAACTTCGGTACTATAGTTCCCTCCCCATCACAGCTTGTGATTGATGCACGGATTTGCCTATGCATCTCACTCACTGCTTGGCCGCTCACATCCAGTGGAGCGGATTCCCTATCCTACTGCGTCCCCCCGTTGTTCAAACGGAAAGGAGGTGGTACAGGAATATCAACCTGTTATCCATCGCCTACGCCTTTCGGCCTCGGCTTAGGTCCCGACTAACCCTGAGCGGACGAGCCTTCCTCAGGAAACCTTAGACTTACGGTGGAAGAGATTCTCACTCTTCTTTCGCTACTCATACCGGCATTCTCACTTCTAAGCGCTCCACCAGTCCTTACGGTCTGACTTCACAGCACTTAGAACGCTCTCCTACCATTGTTCGTAAGAACAATCCACAGCTTCGGTGTTATGTTTAGCCCCGGTACATTTTCGGCGCAGAGTCACTCGACCAGTGAGCTATTACGCACTCTTTAAATGATGGCTGCTTCTAAGCCAACATCCTGGTTGTCTGAGCAACTCCACATCCTTTTCCACTTAACATAAACTTAGGGACCTTAGCTGGTGGTCTGGGCTGTTCCCCTCTCGACTACGGACCTTATCACTCGCAGTCTGACTCCCAAGGATGAGTCGTTGGCATTCGGAGTTTGACTGAATTCGGTAACCCGATGAGGGCCCCTAGTCCAATCAGTGCTCTACCTCCAAGACTCTTACCTTGAGGCTAGCCCTAAAGCTATTTCGGAGAGAACCAGCTATCTCCGTGTTCGATTGGCATTTCACCGCTACCCACACCTCATCCCCGCACTTTTCAACGTGCGTGGGTTCGGGCCTCCAGCCAGTGTTACCTGGCCTTCACCCTGGACATGGGTAGATCACACGGTTTCGGGTCTACGACCACATACTATTTCGCCCTATTCAGACTCGCTTTCGCTGCGGCTCCGATTTTTCATCTTAACCTTGCATGGGATCGTAACTCGCCGGTCCATTCTACAAAAGGTACGCTGTCACCCATTAACGGGCTCCAACTACTTGTAGGCACACGGTTTCAGGTTCTATTTCACTCCCCTCCCGGGGTGCTTTTCACCTTTCCCTCACGGTACTGGTTCACTATCGGTCACTAGGGAGTATTTAGCCTTGGGAGATGGTCCTCCCGGATTCCGACGGAATTCCTCGTGTTCCGCCGTACTCAGGATCCGCTCCGGAGGAAACAAGATTTTGACTACAGGGCCGTTACCTTCTTCGGCTGACCGTTCCAGATCATTCATCTATCTTGTTTCTTGGTAACTCCAATGGAGCGTCCTACAACCCCAGAGAGCAAGCTCTCTGGTTTGGGCTGTTTCCGTTTCGCTCGCCGCTACTCAGGAAATCGCGTTTGCTTTCTCTTCCTTCGGGTACTGAGATGTTTCAGTTCCCCGAGTCTACCTTCCTTAACCTATGAATTCAGTTAAGGATCCTACCCCATTACGGGTAGTGGGTTTCCCCATTCGGAAATCTCCGGATCATAGCCTACTTACGGCTCCCCGAAGCATATCGGTGTTAGTCCCGTCCTTCATCGGCTCCTAGTGCCAAGGCATCCACCGTGCGCCCTTATTCACTTAACTATCTAATAAAGATGTGAAAAGACGCATCATAATGATGCTTACGTTAAATCTAACGTTGGTTTGATGTCTAATTCTTATCTAGTTTTCAAGGTACTGTTTGAAAGCATTTGAGCTTCCAAAACCGAACGAAACGAACATGGTCAATGGTTTAATGGCACAATGTGTGCCTGCTAGCAAGTCCCGAAGGACTCGCTAGTTCCGTAATATCCTTAGAAAGGAGGTGATCCAGCCGCACCTTCCGATACGGCTACCTTGTTACGACTTCACCCCAATCATTGGCCCCACCTTCGGCGGCTGGCTCCAAAAAGGTTACCTCACCGACTTCGGGTGTTGCCAACTCTCGTGGTGTGACGGGCGGTGTGTACAAGGCCCGGGAACGTATTCACCGCAGTATGCTGACCTGCGATTACTAGCGATTCCGGCTTCATACAGGCGAGTTGCAGCCTGCAATCCGAACTGAGAATGGTTTTTTGAGATTTGCTTGACCTCGCGGTCTCGCGGCCCTCTGTACCATCCATTGTAGCACGTGTGTAGCCCAGGTCATAAGGGGCATGATGATTTGACGTCATCCCCGCCTTCCTCCGGTTTGTCACCGGCAGTCACCTTAGAGTGCCCAACTGAATGCTGGCAACTAAGATTAGGGGTTGCGCTCGTTGCGGGACTTAACCCAACATCTCACGACACGAGCTGACGACAACCATGCACCACCTGTCATTGCGTCCCCGAAGGGAACTCCCTATCTCTAGGGATAGCGCAAGATGTCAAGACCTGGTAAGGTTCTTCGCGTTGCTTCGAATTAAACCACATGCTCCACCGCTTGTGCGGGCCCCCGTCAATTCTTTTGAGTTTCAGCCTTGCGGCCGTACTCCCCAGGCGGAGTGCTTAATGCGTTAACTTCAGCACTAAGGGGCGGAAACCCCCTAACACCTAGCACTCAACGTTTACGGCGTGGACTACCAGGGTATCTAATCCTGTTTGCTACCCACGCTTTCGCGCCTCAGCGTCAGTTACAGACCAGAGAGTCGCCTTCGCCACTGGTGTTCCTCCACATCTCTACGCATTTCACCGCTACACGTGGAATTCCACTCTCCTCTTCTGTACTCAAGTTCCCCAGTTTCCAATGGCCCTCCACAGTTGAGCTGTGGGCTTTCACATCAGACTTAAGGAACCGCCTGCGCGCGCTTTACGCCCAATAATTCCGGACAACGCTTGCCACCTACGTATTACCGCGGCTGCTGGCACGTAGTTAGCCGTGGCTTTCTGGTTGGGTACCGTCAAGGTACCAGCATTTCCTCTGGCACTTGTTCTTCCCCAACAACAGAACTTTACGATCCGAAGACCTTCATCGTTCACGCGGCGTTGCTCCGTCAGACTTTCGTCCATTGCGGAAGATTCCCTACTGCTGCCTCCCGTAGGAGTCTGGGCCGTGTCTCAGTCCCAGTGTGGCCGATCACCCTCTCAGGTCGGCTACGCATCGTTGCCTTGGTAAGCCGTTACCTTACCAACTAGCTAATGCGCCGCGGGCCCATCCATGAGTGACGGCCGAAACCGCCTTTTACCAGTGAACCATGCAGTTCACTGGGTTATTCGGTATTAGCTCCGGTTTCCCGGAGTTATCCCGATCTCATGGGTAGGTTGCCCACGTGTTACTCACCCGTCCGCCGCTCGATCCACAACAATCACCCCGAAGGGATCATGTTGATTCACGCGCTCGACTTGCATGTATTAGGCACGCCGCCAGCGTTCGTCCTGAGCCAAGATCAAACTCTCCATAAAATGTGAGTCTGCCTAGCATCAAAATAAATGATTACTGGCTTTAAAAATCAATTTAAAGACATTGACGTTACATGTTGTTTCGTTCAGTTTTCAAAGATCAAATGTAACTTGTCCTCTTGTCGAGGAAAGTAATTATATGTTATCACATGTCTTAACATGGAGTCAATGAAAAATTAACATTTTCTTAATGTTTTCTTTTGCTCAATGTTGACTGTGCTGTGCGTTATCGCGACAGCAAAAACAATATTGCAGCATAGACCGAAAAACGTCAACGCATTTTTAATATTTTTTAAGATTTTATTAATAGTAGACTTATAATGCTTAGAAATAATAGATCTCCTAGATCGTCTTAGCAGTATTTTATACCACAGAATCGAAAGCTTTACATTTCCCCGTCAACACGCCAGAGATAAAAATCATCCTCCGACTGCTTCATCCAAAATAATAGCCGCCATCCACAAAGGATAGCGGCGACTCTCTTTACATAGGTTGAATATAATAAACCGATTGTTGTTTCTTTTTTCGAATCATTTTAGCAGCCATTCTGACTCCTCTTAGATCGTCACTAACAAGAACAATCTCCTTAGAGCATTCAAATTGTTCCTTTAATGCTCTAGGTAAATAAGAAAGAGGAATATTCTCTGCTTTTGGATAAGGGCTGCGATGAGCAGACACATAGTCTCTTACATCTATTACACAATAATCATCAGAGATAGAATGTTGATCGATCTTCTTCATATAGAGTAGGGGTGAAATAAATTGTTTAGTAATGAAAAAAGCCAATAAAATAAAAAGCGCCGTAAGACCTAACGTTTCCATGCTGTTACCCCCTTGCTATTTCTCATATAACTTCTCCATTCCAATCGAGCATTCCGCCAGCAAGATTAGTGGCAGTGAAACCATGTTGAGCTAAGTATAAACACGCATTCATACTTCTTACTCCAGCTCGACAGACAATAATATATTCTTGATCTTTATGAAAATAATTTAATGAATCAGGAATTTGTTGAAGAGGAATATGCTTAGCAGATGGAATCATTCCTTGTGCAACTTCCTCATATTCGCGTACATCTATTATATGTGTACGGACATTATTTTTTAGCATAACTTCTAATTCTGATGCAGTTAATTCTTGCACTTCATACACTGCTAGCCCCCCTTTTTTCTTATGCACTGCCTAATTTTATATCATTTTTTCTTGAAGTCAAGAGATACGTTTATGGGTATTTATCCCGATAAGAATACTTTGTTTTAAGGGGTTTTTAAGACAAAATTAAAAAAGCACCTCTCCATAGAAGCGCTTGAATAGATAAAAAAGAGACTGCTTTTTTAGCAGCCTCTTTCTCATTCTAGTTTGCAACGATATTAACAAGTTTCCCTGGTACCGCTATGACTTTACGAACGGTTTTACCTTCAATCCATTCCTGGATCGTCTCATCTGCCATTGCTAGTTTTTCTAATTCTTCTTTAGAAGCATCTTTAGGGGCATTCACTTTAGAGCGTACTTTCCCCATGACTTGAAGGACAATCTCTACTTCGTCATCGATTAATTTCGCTTCATCGTGTACAGGCCATGCTTCATAGCTAATCGTTCCTTCATGTCCCAGAATGCTCCACAGCTCTTCTGCAAGGTGAGGGGCTACTGGTGATAGCAACTTCATAAACCCTTCAGCATACTGTGCGGGGATTTCGTTAGCTTTATAAGCATCATTAATGAAGACCATCATCTGAGAAATAGCTGTGTTGAAGCGAAGAGCCTCAAAGTTTTCCGTTACCTTTTTCACCGTCTCGTGATAAGAGCGTTCAAGGTCTGTGCTTTGGCTTTCCTTAACAACTTTTTCAGAGAGACGACCATCGTCAGTAGCAAATAAACGGTAGACACGATCCAAGAATCGACGAGCTCCGTCTAATCCATTTGTAGACCAGGCTACAGAGGCTTCAAGAGGTCCCATAAACATTTCATACAGACGTAGTGTGTCCGCGCCATGCGTTTCGACGATATCATCAGGATTTACAACATTCCCTTTAGACTTACTCATCTTTTCATTATTTTCCCCAAGAATCATACCCTGATTGAATAGACGTTGGAATGGTTCTTTTGTCGGTACCACACCAATATCGTAAAGGAATTTGTGCCAGAAACGAGCATATAGAAGGTGAAGAACCGCATGTTCCGCCCCGCCGATATACATATCAACCGGTAACCACTCTTTAAGTTTTTCAGGATCAGCTAGTTGCTCACTGTTATCAGGATCAATATAACGAAGGAAGTACCAGCAACTACCAGCCCACTGAGGCATTGTATTCGTTTCACGACGACCTTTCATGCCTGTATCAGGATCAACTACATTTACCCAATCTTCAATATTGGCAAGAGGGGATTCTCCTGTTCCTGAAGGTTTGATATTTTCCGTTTTCGGTAGTTCTAGTGGAAGATTTTCTACTTTTTCCGCCGTAACTGAACCGTCTTCCCAGTGAATGACAGGGATTGGTTCACCCCAGTAACGTTGGCGACTAAATAACCAGTCTCGAAGGCGATAAGAGGTTTTCTTTTCCCCTTTCCCTTCTGCTTCAAGCCAGTCAATTGCTTTTTGAATGGCTTCTTCCTTATCTAATCCATTCAGAAAGTCTGAGTTGATGTGCTTACCGTCTTCCGTGTAAGCCTCCTCTTCAACATTCCCACCTTCTACTACAGCACGGATTGGAAGATCAAACGTTTTAGCAAATTCATAGTCACGCTCATCATGAGCTGGAACGGCCATAATAGCACCAGATCCATAAGACATTAGCACATAATCCGCTACCCAGATTTGGATGCGTTCTCCATTTACAGGGTTCACGGCATATGCACCTGTGAAGACACCCGTTTTCTCCTTAGCAAGATCTGTACGCTCTAAGTCACTCTTCTTCGTCACTTCATTAAGATAGCTTTGAACTGCTTCTTTCTGTTCAGCCGTAACGATTTGTTCTACAAAAGGATGTTCTGGAGCCAACACCGCATACGTAGCACCGAATAGAGTGTCCGGGCGAGTAGTGAATACAGTGAACGTTTCATCGTGTCCATCCACATCGAAGTGAACGTCCGCTCCTTCTGATTTCCCGATCCAGTTACGTTGCATATCTTTAATGCTTTCAGGCCAGTCAAGCTCTTCAAGATCTTCAAGTAAACGATCGGCATAGGCTGTAATCTTAAGCATCCACTGCTTCATCGGTTTACGAATAACAGGATGCCCGCCACGTTCACTCACGCCGTCTACTACTTCTTCGTTGGCAAGAACGGTCCCAAGTGCAGGACACCAGTTAACAGCCACTTCATCTACGTAAGCTAGGCCTTTTTCATATAGTTTCGTGAAGATCCATTGAGTCCACTTATAGTAATTGGGATCTGTTGTATTTACTTCACGGTCCCAATCATAAGAAAAGCCAAGTGCTTGAATTTGGCGACGGAAGTTATCAATATTCTGCTTGGTAAATACAGCAGGATCATTCCCTGTATCAAGGGCATATTGTTCAGCCGGAAGACCAAATGCGTCCCACCCCATTGGATGAAGAACTTCATATCCTTGCATACGTTTCATACGAGAAACAATATCTGTAGCTGTCATTCCTTCAGGGTGCCCAACGTGCAGACCAGCTCCTGATGGATAAGGGAACATATCTAGTGCATAGAATTTGTCTTTATCACTACTGCTGTCAGCTTTAAAAATTTTCTCCCCAACCCAGTAGTCTTGCCATTTCTTCTCGATCGATTTATGATCGTATGCCATTCCTGTGACCTCCTAGAACTTGTACTGAATAATGTGATTTTCGGTTATAAAAAAATAAACCTCTCGCCCCAAACTCTGGGACGAGAGGTTTACAATACCCGTGGTACCACCCAAATTAGCGCCAACTGACGCTCACTCGAATCCTTAACGCGGAGTACGGCGAACCCTACTCATTCGTTCAGGATCGCAACATCAAAGGGGAGTTCATAAAGGCCAAGGATAGCTTCCACCAACCGCTACCTCTCTACGTTCTTGACACATTTACTACTAGTCCTTATCACAGTTATTCAGACCGTTTGTTATGATAATAAATTGTAAGCAATTCTTCCACCAATGTCAAGGCAGCCTGACTAAACCGCTATATCCCGCTTCTTGAACGAAATGTACGTAAGCACATGGAAGATAATCAAATAACTTATTATGATAAATAATGAAAAGGCAGGCGTAACGTCAAACAGCGGCTGCGTCAGGTGCTGTGCAAATTCATTGTGAGCGAACAAAAGATATTTGGCCCATTCATACCCTTGCAATAAATTCATGGCCGGATAAGTGGCAAATGATAAAAACATACTTAACCCAATTGCGAGTCCATTTGACCTAAAAAGAGTTGCGATCATAAAAGCAACCGTCCCCATTACTACTAAATTCACCATAGAATATACATACGCTTGGAGAACTTCAACAATAGCTGGCCACTCTGACACAGTCTCCCCGTTCCATGTTAAATACGTATAAGAATCAAATGGGAAGAAAAGTCCTGAAACTAGTGCACATACCAATAACAATCCTGTAATCGCTACGGAAAACAGCAGCACAGTCACATATTTACTATAAAGAAGCTTCCCTCGAGTTGCCGGGCGTATGGCTAGAAGTTTAATGGTTCCTTTCGAAAATTCATTCGCAATAATTCCGGAGGCAACAATAATGACGAATAGCACTAAGAAAGAAAAGAATAATACAGAATTGTTAACAGTAGACCAATAAGTCCCCCCTTCAAGCGGGGCTAATTCATGATCGATTCGATACTGCGCTAATTCTATTTGCTCTACAGCATCTTTATACTGATTTGAAGAAGGCGCCACTCCCTCTTTACGTGTTTCGTATGCACTAATCTGTTGTTGAAGTTGCTCTTCCCATGTAGGGGATTGGGCAGGGTTGTCGTTATTGCTATAATCCCACCTTAAGAGTCCAACGATTCCAAACACAGCTACCACCAATATAATGGCCATAATCCACGTACTTTTCCGCTGGAGTAATTTCATCCATTCATTACGAATTAAATTAAAAAAGTTACCCAACCTGCTCACCTCCGGTCACTTTAAGAAACTCATCTTCTAAGGTCGATTTCGTTTTCGCTATGCCATAAACCAGAACCCCTTCTTCTACGAGGGCTTTATTATACTGAGGCACTTCACTCTCGGGGATTGATAATAAAAGAGAACGTTCGTTAACCTCTCCCTCCACATTCTCAAACACTTCCTCGAGGACCTCCTTGGCACGAAGCGGTTGGTCAACCGTAAATGTCCAATTAGACGTGTCCGTTTCCTCTTTTACTGTTCGAACGTCAATCAGTTTACCTTTTTGTATAATTCCTACACGATCACACATAAGCTCAATTTCAGAAAGAAGGTGACTAGACACTAGTATACTAACTCCTTCATCGCGAGCAATTTTCCTTAAATAGGTGCGAAATTCACGAATCCCCGCAGGATCTAAACCATTTGTTGGTTCATCTAGGATTAAGAATTTAGGTTTATGAAGAATCGCTTGCGCTAAGCCCAGGCGCTGTCTCATCCCCAGGGAATACGTCTTCACTTTTTCATGAATACGTGAAGCGAGCCCAACCTGATCAACCACTTCTTGAATTCGATCTTTGGTGACTCCTTTATGCATACGAGAAAAGTGAACCAGATTCTTGTACCCTGACATGTAATTATATAACTCCGGATTCTCAACAATGGCACCGACCTGACTGATTGCTTCCTCATAATCTTCAAGTAAAGAAGTTCCTCCGATTACGACATTTCCGCCAGTCGGCTTCATAAGACCTACCATCATCCGGATGGTGGTGGTTTTACCAGCGCCGTTAGGACCTAGAAAACCAAATACTTCACCTTCATACAGATCAAGGTCTAAATTATGAATGATGGTCTTATTTTTAATATCTTTTCGCAAGCCCTTTAATTGCACCACAGAATCAGCCATCGATGTGCCCTCCTTCGTATAAATGTTCCATCCATCCCACAATGTCTCTTCCATTTGATCGAATATCGTCCACTAGTTCATGTCCAAGTACTTGGCCCTCTCTAATCACAAGAACTTCGTCTAGAACAGGTTCAATTTCTCTGATTTCATGAGTTGTAATAATCAAGGATTGTGCGTCAAGGTCCACAAAGCGGATCAAGCCTTTTACAATCGCATTCCTTACCATAGGATCTAAGCCAGAGAAAGGTTCATCCAATAAGATATAAGGAACTTTACGTGCCAAGGTAATCGTCATCTTTAAGCGTCCTTTATTCCCTTTGGATAACGTCTTTACCTTTTGGTCCTTCCTTAACTTCATAAATGACAGGATTTCTTCTGCTTTCTCTCGGTCTAAATCATTAAATTGAGAAGCAAAATAGTCAACCGCTTCTCCTACTGTAAAGAATGGATAGACATGATCAAGCTCTGACATATAGGCGACCATACGACTAATGCCTCGGTCCACTTTTTGGTCATCCACTGTAACCTCGCCACTTGTCGGGCGGAGTAAACCAGCTATAAGTTTCAGAGTGGTCGACTTCCCACTTCCATTCTCACCGACTACTCCTATCACCTTGCCCTTCTCTAAGTTAAACGTCACGTCACGGAGCGCTTTATGTTTTATATACCGCTTTGATACATGTTGAAATGAGATCATTTAATTTCCCTCCCCTTTCGCCTTCGCTTGAAGACCTTGTATCATTTCGTTTTCTGAAAAACCTAGTTGCTTCATTTCTGTTATGAACCGATCGATTTGACGTTCTTTCAGCTCTTCACGCAGCTGATTTAGACGCTTCTGATCCTCTGTTACAAATGTTCCTTGCCCTCTTCTTGACTCCACAATCGTTAATTGTTCCAACTCCCGGTATACGCGCGATACCGTGTTCGGATTAACCCCCGTATCAACCGCATATTCTCGAACAGAAGGTAATTTGTCCCCAGGCATACGATCTCCCCTTACGATTTCATTTGATAAGCGATCCATAAGTTGCTGATAAATTGGTCTGTCTTGTTGAAAATCAATCGGCATCGGTTACACCTCAACTTTTCGATCAAGAATATATGCAGCGACAAAGTAATAGAAAACGCTGAACAATATATTCACTATGTTTTCTCCGTAACTAAAAGGAACTGTTTCTAATTCATTGACGTTATAATTGTTATTGAAAAAATCATATATAGAAGGGAAGAGCTGACTTGGATCAACTTTGACTTCTGTCCAGGAATTGAACGTCATCATTAATCCCGAATCCAAAATCCAAGACTCCACCAACATAAGTCCAATAGCTAAAATCAAGACAAGGAGGAGTCCCCATTTCCCTGTATATTGATTCACCAACCGATACACGGACCAAAGCAGCAAAACAAAAACCCCTAATACTACAGCTTGATAAAAGATGTACCCATTAGCGATCAAAGCACCTTTTACCAAATCGCTAAAGATGAAACTCAATTCCCCAGAAGAGAAGAAGAGAAAAAGTAAAAGAGCGCTAAAAATAATCATGGACACTACCATAAACAAAGCCCCATTTAAGAACTTAGCTCCGAGCATCTTGTGAATTGATTGAGGAGAATGAAGCCAAATGTGTAGGTTTGACCCTTCTTTATTTAACGAAAACAATAAGTAACCAGCCAGATAAAAGATATGCAATGTAAGGATAATGACAAGCGGAATACTAATGAACGGCTCCTGACCTTTTGCTTTGAGCCACAAATAGACTACGGCCGTGATCAATACTCCTAGTGAAATTAACAGAGTATGAAACAGCCAAGATAATTTCCACTCCTTTTTCCAAAGCCCTTGAAATGCAGTCATAGTTAACTTCCTCTCATTATGAATTAGTGTACTAGTTGAATAGTACACTAATTCATAATGACCCGTCAATCCTTTTTTGGAAACTTTTTGAATAAAAAAGATCCTGCACTCATGTGCAGGATCCTTGACCTATTGCTGTTTGTATTCCCCTAAATCTTCATGATCTAAGATCATATCATTTAATACTTGTGTAACTTGCAGATGCAAACGGTGAAGTTGATCTTTTTGCTGATGGTTCGCACTATGCATCAGCTTTTGAATTTCAGTTTCTGCTTCTTCTAAGCCAAGTTGCACCTGGCTATATTCGTCACTTGGTTGATAACCGACTTGGTTTGCTTGTTCTAATTGTTCTCTGGCAGCTTCCATTTTTCTCTTTGCCACTTCTACCATATTTTCTATGGAATCACGTGTCGCCATCATCATCACCTCATTCCTATATTGTGCAAGAGGGCTATTCCTATGCATTTCAATTCGCTTTTGCTATTTATATATACGTGCTACAATTCATGATAGGAAAAGCTTCGAAGAACATCAGAAGAAGGAGATCTTATGTATGTTGTACCGTATTTTAGATTATGCTCATTACTTGTTAGAACAATCAATCGAGCCCGGCGAAACCGCTCTTGATGGTACAGCCGGAAATGGACACGATACTGTCTTTTTAAGCAAGCTGGTTGGTGAAAAAGGGAATGTGCTGTCATTTGACATCCAGGAACAAGCCATAGAATCCACTCATGACCGCTTAGTGGAACACAATATTTACAACGTTAATCTTATTATGGATAACCATGCTCATTTTAAGAAGTATATAGACGAAGACGCCGTCCTAGGTGGGGCAATTTTCAACCTTGGTTATCTACCCGGGAGTGATAAATCAGTCGTAACTGAAGCTGTTTCCACTCTTGAGGCCGTCCAAGGGATTCTTGAAAGACTCAAAAAGAAAGGGATATTAGTACTTGTCGTCTACCACGGGCATGAAGGTGGACAACAGGAAAAAGAAGCTCTTCTTAAATCCCTCTCAAAATTAGACCAAAAACAATACAATGTCCTGCGGTACGGATTTTTAAATCAAGTCAATACGCCGCCATTCATTCTGGCCATCGAGAAAAAATAAAACACAAAAGCGTGCCAGACACCCTTTAGTAAGGTAAAGGGTGTCTGGCACGCTTTATTATAGTAAAGCAAAAATAAAAACCGGCTCTTATGCGAGACCGGGCTTTATTTTGTGATAGAGCTTAGAATTCATATAGAAAAATTTAGCTTTTGTCCCGCTTACATTTAATAGCTCTTTTACTAATGGGCGAGCTCCTTGGAGTTTCTGGACCTTAGAATCAGCCAGATAAAGTCCAACAAGACCTTTTTGCACCATATGGTGGAAAGAGGAATGAGGAAGCGGGTTTACATGCTGTTTCGTTTGATCAATAAAATACAGGAAACGTTCCTTCATATGATCTTCATGATCATAATATGTACAGAAATTCAAGTCCCCTTCTTCGAGGTCTTCCTGTTGATCAATGTAGTAATCCAATAAGATATGAAGCCCCTGCATATACGGGAAGTATCCATCGTAGACTTGTGAAGCCACCTCTGGCGTTAAATGTTCACCATGCGCATAGGATACCAGGCAGAAGATGCCTAGCGTGGAGCCTGAACAAGCCGAAAATTCATACCAACTTAAGTCCTCCCATCGGTTCTGATAGTCATCAAACCACCTTTTCAAACGAGGGACACGTTCATCCATCTTCACATGTTTATGAACTTGCAAATCACAATACAAATCCGCTAATTCATATAAATAAGATTGAATCTGTTGATAATTTGATAACTGTCCAAGAAGGTTCTGGCAAGTCTTCACAAGATCTTGTAAGTATCCTCCATCATCCTTCTCTTCACGCTCTTTATAGTAGTCACGTATCGGATTCCCGGGCGTCAGGGCATCCCTCATCGAGAAGTGGAGTGCTCTGAAATCCTCAGGATCAAGGGAGGTACTCCGGTCACAGAGGTTGTCTAAGTAATCCGATATGGTTTGATACGCCACCACAAATTGAATGGCATTGTTTCGATTGTCTCCTGCTAAAATTGCATAAATCGAGCCACCCTCACAGTGGAATGTTTTGTCTTCAATTGAGTCGAGTGCTTGTTTACGAAGCTCCTCATTCGGAATCTGTTCAGCTCGATTTTTCCAATAACTTAATTCCCTGTGGACCTGAGGGAATATCTTCCGATAGATCGTAGCCATTAATGGAACGGCACGTTTTGGTATGGAAGCCAAAGGAAGCAACCTCCTTTTTATACAACTATTCTAAAGATGCATTTCTACAAACGATTTCGCATAGTGAAATACATCTTCTTTTTCAGGGTCATTAAAGATCTCATGATATAATCCTTCCCATTCTTTATAAAATTTTTCATGAATGTGGAGTGAATTAAACCATTTCAATGTCGCCTCTTTATTTACTATTTTATCATCCCCAGCTTGCATCACAAGCGTAGGAACATCTTGATAGGTGTCAATTTTGTTAAAAGCACGCTCGATCCCTTTTTCAAACTCCTTATACCAGCGTACAGAAACCTTTTTTAACATTAAGCGGTCTCCCTGGTCTCTTTTAAGAACGTCAACATTCCTCGTTACGTGTTCTGGATTCAAATTGCCGTTTAATTGTAACTTAGGCACCACAACATTCAATCCCTTAGCTACGACCTGAAGAGGTTTTGGAGGTGGGTTTTTTATGCCTAGCCCCGGTGATGAAAGAACGACGGCTTTCAAGGGCAACTCGTTTTCCTCCAGCAGCCGGATTGCAGCAAGTCCACCCATACTATGCGCTAGCAAGAAGATAGGTAAATTTGATTTCATCGCCTCGTTGATCCAGCTAGCAATCTCTTCTAAATACTCTTCAAAGTGGTCGATGTGCCCTTTGATCCCTTCATGATTCCCATGAGCCGGAAGGTCACCATAAACCACCTCATATCCCTCGCTCACCCAGCGGTTCGCCAAGTCATTATACCTACCTGAATGTTCGAAGGCTCCATGAACGATGACTATAATCCCTTTAGCATCTTCTACGGTAATATGCTTCATCCAATCATCCTCTCCCCTATAGGGTGCTGTCATTTGTTATACTTATAATATCAACACAATCGAACGGAGGATTCAAATGATCTACCCTTATAAAGGACATATGCCAACCATTCATGAAACGGCCTATATTGCTGATGACGTCATCATTACTGGAGATGTCACAATAGAAGAAGAAGCAAGCATCTGGTTTAAGACCGTTATAAGAGGTGACGTCGATCGGGTGCATATTGGCAAGCGTTCAAACATCCAAGACCAAAGCATGCTCCACCAAAGCCCCGGGAAACCGTTACTCATTGAAGACGATGTCACCATTGGTCACCAAGTCATGTTACACTCAAGCATCATTAGACAAAACGCCCTAATCGGTATGGGATCGATTGTTCTCGATGGGGCTGAAATCGGAGAAGGTGCCTTTATCGGTGCAGGAAGTTTAGTCCCGCCTAACAAAAAAATCCCTTCAAACACCCTTGCATTTGGACGCCCTGCTAAAGTTATTCGAGAATTAACCGATGAAGACATTAGGGATATGGAACGAATTAGAAGAGAATATGTGGAAAAAGGACAGTACTATAAAACGACCACCCCCAGTCGTCCAAATCTCTAAAACCAACCTTTGAAAGTCTCATTTATTAGGAGGCGTTTGCTTTTATGTATGTTCTGCTATTTTCCACTTCTGTGGTTCTAGCTGTACTCCTTTGGACAGTCAGCCAAAAACAAACCTCTTATAAACGTTTATTAAAATGGTATAGTGCCCTTTTTGTGATCTGCTCCTTAACTCTAGGGACATTCACCGTTCAGAAACATAAAGATGACATAAGAGAATCTGTCCAAGGCTTGTGGAAAGAAACCTCCAAGGTTCAACACGTATCAGCTAATCAAAAGAACACAGAAGATGGAACGATAAAGAACCCTCTAATTGAACAATACCATCTTAAATCAGAAGTGCATATCGATGTCGAAGCGGTCAATCAGTACCCTGAACTACCAAGGGGATGCGAAGTCACCTCTTTAAGCATGCTTTTACAACATCACGATTACGACGTAGATAAAATGACGTTAGCCAAAAAAGTTCAAAAGTCTGAACAAGCCTATCAGAATATCGACGGTCAAATTCATTTCGGTGATCCTAATGAAGGGTTCGTTGGTAACATGTACAACTTAAGTGAACCTGGATTTGGCGTTTATCATAAACCGATTGCCAAACTTACACGCCAGTATGCAGGAGACCGTGTAATTGATTTCTCAGGAGGAAGTTTCTATGAGATCCTCGAGCATCTAGATGACGGACATCCCGTTTGGATCATTACGAACACCCTTTACCAATCACTACCTGATTCTTATTTTGAACAGTGGATAACTCCCAACGGAACCAAACGGATTACCATGAAAGAGCACTCCGTTGTAATAACAGGTTATGATCAAGACTTTATGTATTTCAATGATCCCTTAACAGGTAAAAAGAAAAAAGCACCCAAAGACGACTTTAAAGAAGCCTGGGTGCAAATGGGAAAGCAAGCAATTACCATTAAGTAATGGTAAGCTTGCTTTTTGTTTGGTCTTCACTAATTAATTCTTCGATGGGAAATTTCCGTTCAACGAAGATTTGATGCCAGAGCATAAACATCAATACCGTCCATATTTTACGAGAATAATCTCCCTTTCCTTGAACGTGGTCTTCAAGCAACTTAGAGACAGCCTGCTTATCAATCAAATGATCTGTCTCACTTTCCTGAATAAGGGTTTTTGCCCATCCGTTCAATTCGTTCTTTAACCAGTGACGCATTGGAACAGGGAATCCTAACTTCTTACGGTCAAGGACATGGTCAGGAACAATTCCACGTGAAGCTTTACGTAAAATGGACTTTGTCGTTCCATCAGCAATCTTCATATCAACCGGAATTTCACGTGCTACATTAAAGACTTCTTTATCAAGGAATGGAACACGAAGCTCAAGGGAATGAGCCATTGTCATCTTATCAGCCTTTAGTAAGATATCACCGCGCATCCATGTGTGAATATCCACATACTGCATCTGGTTTACAGGGTGATAAGCATCTGCGTTTTGATATAGCGAGCGTGTAAGGGATTGGTAGTTCGCATGTTTATGATAATCTTTAAGAAGCTGCTGCTTCTCCGCTTCTTCAAACATCTTCGCATTCCCAATATAGCGCTCACGCAACGGGGTCGTGCCTCTTTCTAAGAAACTTTTCCCTTTTACGCCTTCTGGCATAACCTTAGCAACACGAGAAAGCAAGCTCTTTGCCATACCTGGCATTGAGTCAAACATCTTCAAGGATTCAGGTTCTCGGTAAATGTTATATCCTCCGAATAATTCATCAGACCCTTCACCAGAAAGTACAACGGTCACATGCTTTCTCGCCTCACGTGCTACAAAATAAAGCGGAACACAAGCTGGATCCGCTAAAGGATCATCCATATGCCACATGATTTTTGGAAGCTTTTGAACGTATTCTTCTGGTGTAATGATGTAAGAATGATTCTCTACACCAAGTTTCTCAGCTGTTTCTTTGGCCACATCCACTTCAGAAAAGCCTTCACGCTCAAACCCAACGGAGAACGTTTTTAAGTTCGGGTTGAACTCGCGCGCCATAGCAACAATAATTGAAGAATCGATTCCTCCGGATAAGAACGATCCAACAGGCACATCACTTCGCATATGCTTGTTGACTGAATCGTACATCACGTCCTGAATACGTTTAATCCATTCACTCTCGCTTCCTGCCACCTGAGTAAAAGTAGCATGCCAATAACGGTGGAACTTGATCGTTTTCCCTGGCTTTTTCACGAAATAATGACCAGGCTCTACTTTAGATATTCCATCTGTCAGTGTAAGAGGTTCCGGAACATACTGATAACTTAAATAATGTTGCAATGCTTCTGTGTTAACGAGCTCATTCTCCTGAAGGAGGGTGATGCTTTTCTTCTCAGAAGCGAAATAAGTGCCATCACTTTGTTCACTATAGAACAATGGTTTAATGCCAAATGGGTCACGTGCACCGTAAAAGGTTTGCTCTTCCTTATCCCATATTAAAATAGCGAACATACCACGAAGGTACGAAAAAGCTTCTTCTTGTTTAGCTTTAAATAAGGCCGCTATTACCTCTGTATCCGATTCTGTTTCAAATGTATACCCTTGCTTTTGAAGGTCTTCACGAAGCTCTACATAGTTATAGATCTCCCCGTTAAACACCATCCAAATCTTTTCGTCATCATAACTTAGTGGTTGATGACCGCTTTCTATATCAATAATACTTAAACGACGAAAACCAAAAGATATGTAATCATCATGATAATACCCTTCATCATCTGGGCCACGATGAGTAATAATGTCGTTTCTTCGCTTAAAAGACTGTTTTTGTTCTTCATCTACTGGAGATGGAACGTCTCGAATGACACCAATAAAACCGCACATACGAAGATCCTCACTTTCATTCACACTTTGATGTTTCAGTTTATCACAAAATGGTTGTAATTGTCAGAGACCACTCGATATCCTTCTCACCGAGCTGGTTTCCATACAAAACTACATGCATGCTTCACAATTATTCGTTTTACCCGTAAATTTATCGTCGGTAACGCTTAAGTTAAAATTATACCATGATTCCGACAGACTCTCACATTTTATCATGTTTTCACCGGACAAAGGACATGAGATTATCGTTCAGAACAAAAAAAGCATGGAACTGCCAGGCAATTCCATGCTCTTACGTTATTTAGAAGTCAATAATTGTTTTAGGTCCTCTGCTTTATCCGTTTGCTCCCATGGGAACTCAACGTCTGTACGACCGAAGTGACCATAAGCTGCTGTATCACGATAAATTGGACGGCGTAGGTCTAACATTTTAATGATGCCAGCTGGACGAAGATCGAATTTCTCACGAACCGCTTCAACTAACGTCTCTTCTGAAACTTTCCCTGTACCAAATGTGTTAATAGAAATGGAAACAGGTTGAGCCACGCCAATTGCGTAAGCTAACTGAACTTCACAAGAATCTGCTAATCCTGCAGCGACTATATTCTTCGCTACATATCTGGCAGCATAAGCTGCTGAACGGTCAACTTTCGTTGCATCTTTACCACTAAATGCTCCACCACCGTGACGGGCATATCCGCCGTAGGTATCCACGATAATCTTACGGCCTGTTAAACCAGCATCCCCTTGAGGTCCGCCGATTACAAAGCGACCAGTCGGATTAATGAAATATTTAGTTTGCTCATCAAGTAGTTCTGTCGGAACAATCGGAGCAATGACATGTTCTTTTAAATCCTTTTGAATTTGTTCTAGTGTTATTTCTGGGTGATGCTGAGTGGAGATGACAATCGTGTCAATACGAACAGGTTGATCATGTTCGTCATACTCTACGGTAACCTGAGTTTTACCATCAGGACGAAGGTAAGGAACGGTTTCATCATTGCGCACGTCAGACAAACGTTTCGCCAGTTTATGAGCTAAAGAGATTGGAAGTGGCATTAGTTCAGGAGTTTCGTTATTTGCATAACCAAACATTAACCCCTGGTCTCCCGCACCAATATTCTCAATTTCACGATCAGTCATTTGACCTTCTCGTGCTTCAAGCGCTTCATTTACTCCTGCAGCAATATCAGGTGATTGTTCATCAATTGCTGTTAATACAGCACACGTTTCTGCATCGAAACCATATTTCGCACGCGTGTAGCCAATATCCTTAATCGTATTACGGACAATTGATTGAATATCCACGTACGTATTTGTTGAGATTTCCCCTGATACAAGAACTAACCCTGTTGTAACAGTTGTTTCACATGCTACGCGAGCGTTAGGATCATTTTTTAAGATTTCATCTAGTATAGCATCAGAAATTTGGTCACAGATTTTATCCGGATGCCCTCCTGTAACTGATTCTGATGTAAACAAGCGGCGATTTGCAGCCATTCCCTCAAACTCCTCCTTTAAAATACTCTTATCTTTGAGACGGAACTCATCACCCAGCTATCTATCTCAGTAAAATAAACCAGCAGGTTGTGCACTCCTTAATTACAGGAAATAGCATCACTTCAAACCAACATACCGGTATTTATTCATATATTATAAACGAATGAAAAATCTACATGAGAAAACCTCGAAATCCGCTAAATATAGCAAATGCCGATGATTTACCATTATACCTTTAAAGCTTTAGAAACTTTTGAAAGTATAAAAAATCCCTTCCCATAACGAGCAAAGGGAAAGGGTCCATTCGCTCTTATCGTTCAAGGATCTCTCCCTGCATCAGGTTAGCACCTTTTCATGTATAAATGACGGTTGCTGGGTTTCATAGGGCCTGTCCCTCCACCTTCTCTGGATAAGATAGTTTCCGTTCGCGACTTATCATAACGTTTTCGCCCCCTTCTGTCAACTAAGTAGAGAGCGTTATCAATGCTCTTTGACGCTACATGTACCATTATTTCTGTTCATTTTGTAACCCGTTCTATAAGCTTTTTCATAAAGATAACTCTTAAAAAGGAAAAAGCTACTCGAACATCGAAGTAAATTAAGGAATCAAATCGGTAGCTATTTGTTCTGTTCTCTAATAACCTTTATATAGCACCGATCATTTTCTAGCTCACATCCTTGCTACCATCTCCTATCTTTTTAATTTATTTTACATTTATAGTCACAAATTCGCCGTAATTTCATTATAAAATAGTATGGACTAATAAAATGAATGTGTTATACTAATTACAAATTGCATCTGATCCGCTATTTAAAACCCCGGATTGGATAATAGAATGCATAGGCATTTACGTAATTTAAAATGGCTTTGGCAAAGATCCAAAGTTCAAAATTTAAAATAAAGGCAGGTTCTTGAGCATGAATACGGTGAATCAAGCGTCCATAATCAAAGAATTAATTACACAACCTAACGTATTAACCAATTTATGTGTGGGAGAACTCGTTGAAAAAGTTCTTCAGCGGAACGAAGGTACATTAACAGCAACAGGAGCGATCAGAGCCGAAACAGGACGTTATACTGGCCGTTCGCCTCAAGATAAGTTTACCGTGAAAGACGAAGTTTCAAAAGACACTGTAGACTGGGGAAGTGTAAACCAACCAATTTCAGAGGAGATTTTTGAAAACCTTTACCATAAAGTAGTTGATTTCTTAAAGGAAAAAGAAGAGGTATTTGTATTTAATGGTTTTGCTGGAGCAGACGAACGCTACCGTTTACCAATCCAAATTATCAACGAACGTGCATGGCATAATCTTTTTGCTCACCAACTATTTATTCGTCCAACAGAAGATGAACTCGCCGAACATGTAAGCGAATTCACTGTAATATCTGCCCCTTCCTTTAAAGCAGATCCAGCCCAAGATGGCACGAATTCAGAAGCCTTCATAATGGTCTCATTCAAACACCGCGTCGTCCTAATCGGTGGTACAGAATATGCTGGAGAAATTAAAAAGTCGATCTTCTCCGTTATGAACTACCTTCTACCTGAACAAGATGTACTCCCAATGCACTGTTCTGCTAACGTTGGAAAAGAGGGAGATGTAGCGTTATTCTTCGGACTTTCCGGTACTGGGAAAACGACCTTATCCGCCGATCCAGAGCGTCGTTTAATTGGTGATGACGAGCATGGATGGTCAAATCGTGGCGTATTCAATATCGAAGGTGGATGTTATGCAAAATGCATTAATCTATCTGAAGAAAACGAGCCTCAAATCTATAAAGCTATTCGGTTCGGGTCTGTTCTTGAGAATGTCATCTTGCACCCAGGTACCAGAGAACCTGACTACGATGATACAACTTTAACAGAGAATACAAGAGTCGCTTACCCAATCCAGAACATCCATAATATCGTTGAGCCAAGTATCGCTGGTCATCCAAATACCATTATCTTTCTTACAGCGGATGCTTTCGGCGTCTTACCACCGATTAGCAAGCTGACTAAGGAACAAGCGATGTACCATTTCTTAAGTGGATATACGAGCAAACTAGCAGGAACAGAACGAGGAGTGACAAGTCCAGAAGCAACATTCTCCACGTGTTTCGGCTCTCCATTCCTACCTAGGCATGCATCAACCTATGCGGAAATGCTTGGAGAGAAGATTGATCAGTTCAACTCAAACGTATTCCTTGTAAATACAGGATGGACTGGCGGCGCATATGGGGAAGGTCATCGCATGAAGCTTGGCCACACCCGCGCTATGATTCATGCAGCTCTAGAAGGAGAACTCAATTCTACTGAAACAGTTGTCGATCCAATCTTCGGACTAGAGATCCCTGTTCATTGTCCTGGAGTTCCAGATGATGTATTAATTCCAAAGCGCACTTGGAAAGATGAAAACGAATATGAAGAGAAAGCTCATGAACTTGCTACCAAGTTCCATGAGAACTTCAAGAAATTTGACGGGGTCAGCGAAGAAATCCGCAAATCAGGCCCAACGTTCAGAACGTAAATTTCGCTCCCACATCTCCAAATATATAAATAAACGGCTATCCTCTAAAGGATAGCCGTTTTTATTGTTTGGCTCTGTTAAAATTTAGTGCTGTGTATAAGCTTATTCCAGAATAGGATAGGGTTACTTAAAACTCGATGCTGGGACATTTAAGTTTAGATGGGGCCGTTATGTTGATGAGAGTAAGGGGTGACTGGGGAACGACTCGCTTTCCACGGGCGAGCTGTCGAGCCTCCTCAATCGCTACGCTCATTCCGGGGTCTCGTCTACCTCTTTCTCCCGTAGGAGTCTCCCCGTTCCCCAGTCACCCCTTATTAAAATATGCGAAACGGCCCCGCAACTTAATTGTTGGCACAGATTCACCATTCCCCCTCCTAATTCGGCTTGTTTCCGTTCCTTCAACATTTGGCAAAGGTGGTTCGGGAAATTGCGAGACTCCTGTGGCAAGAGGAGCCTAGGGAAGACCCCACAGAGAGCGTTAGCGAACGAGGAGGCTTCCCAGCTCGCCGCGGAAAGCGAGTGATTTCCCGAACCACCTTACGCTTAATTAGCGCTAACGGAAACATTTCCTCACTTTCAAGTACTCCTTTTAGAGGGGGGATTACATGGAACACTGTAAATCAACCAAAAAGCCTATTGCTTGAGCCAATCTGTTAATTGCTGCACAGTTCTTCTGTTAATTTGAGGTGGAAAGTAATGATCCAAATCATGATAGATCCAACTCGTATGCGGTATGTCAAACTCCCTTAATTTTTGTTCAAGAAGACGAGCGTGTTCAACAGATACATTTTGGTCTTTAGCCCCGTGAATGATGCAGACCGGGGTACGCAATTCCCCTATTTTACCTAGCGGAGTCCTGGCTTCAAAACGTTCAGGATATTTGTTAGGCCCTCCACCGACGACACGTTTTAGCATTCTCCTTAGATCGACCCTCTCTTCATAGGTTAAACCTACATCTGTAACTCCTCCCCAGCATACAACCTTATGAATCCCAGGTACCTCAAGGGCTGTCCATAGTCCCATTACTCCACCGCGGGAGAAACCAAATACGTTTACTTCTCCGTTCACTTTTGGATGATTAAATAATAACCTTGCTCCATTATGGCCATCTTCACGGTCCTTTAAGGCAAAATCCTCTCGTCCCTCTCCGCCCATATTTCCACGATAACAAGGTGCGAACACAACAAACCCTTGTGCAGCAAATTGAACAATTCTACCGATTCGAACCTTACCAACACCCTTAATGCCTCCACGTAAGTATAAAAATCCCGGGTATTCTCCCTCTTCTTTCGGCTCAACTAAGAAACCTTTTACTCTGAGTCCATCACTCCAGTACGTCACTAGGAACACGTTTAAATCTGGATGAGGGGAAGGATATCGTTGACTTGATAGGATCGTACCATCTTGCATAAGAAAACTCCTTTGTAGGCATTCACACAATTTTTAGCAGCGACATACGATAACGTAGCTAATGATAATGATCTTACAGGAGGATTACCCGTAATGAAAAAGATTCGCTTTCTTTTATATGTTTCGCTGCTTGCTTTACTTACATTCCCCTTAGCTGCATGTTCTCAATCGCCTACAACGATTAAAGTAGCTGAAGTAACGCGCTCGATCTTCTATGCTCCACAATACGTAGCTTTAGAGAAAGGTTTTTTCGAAGATGAAGGCCTTGAGGTTGAATTAGCCACTACTTGGGGTGGAGACAAAACAATGACCACTCTTCTATCTGATGGGGCAGATATTGCTCTAGTTGGCTCTGAAACGTCCATTTATGTCTATGCAAGAGGAGCTTCAGACCCTGTCATTAACGTAGCTCAGCTTACCCAAACAGACGGTACTTTCCTGGTTGCCCGAGAGGAACAGCCCGATTTTAAATGGGAGGATTTAAAGGGAAGTACCTTCCTTGGACAGCGGAAGGGCGGAATGCCACAAATGGTCGGAGAATATGTGTTAAAAGAGAAAGGAATTAACCCTAAAGAGGACCTTACATTGATTCAGAATGTAGACTTTGCCAATATCCCAAATGCCTTTGCTTCTGGTACAGGAGATTACGTACAACTGTTTGAACCAACTGCTAGTATCTTTGA
Organism: Pontibacillus chungwhensis; assembly: GCF_030166655.1. GTDB lineage: Bacteria > Bacillota > Bacilli > Bacillales > BH030062 > Pontibacillus. The sequence continues at coordinate 3,174,578 of NZ_CP126446.1, forward strand.
GCGTGAAGGAAAAGGTCACATTGTTGCCTCCTTTGGTGAAGAGTCGGGTCATGTCCCTTATACAGTTTTCATGGCTAAGAACAGTTTCTTAGAAGAGAACCCAGAAGAAATGAAAAAGTTCACGCGTGCTATATATAAAGCTCAGCAGTGGGTGCAAAACCACTCAGCGGGAGAAATCGCCGATGTTATTCAACCCTATTTTGAAGACACGGAACTGGAATTAATCGAAACGGTTGTCGATCGTTATAAAAGTCAAGGGTCCTATGCTGAAAACCCTGTTCTTGATAAAGAAGAATGGAACAACCTAAAGGCAATTATGGAAGAAGCGGGAGAACTCCCAGAAGATGTAGATCATGAGACGCTCGTTAACACGGACATTGCAGAAGACGTAATGAATAAGGAGTGAACACAATGACTTTCCTCAGCCTTGATCAGATCACTCACCATTACTTCTCAAAACAAGGGTTCACGAAAGCCATTGAAGACATCTCGCTTTCTGTTGAGGAAGGACACTTTATTTCCTTCCTCGGCCCTAGCGGCTGCGGAAAGACGACACTACTATCCATCATAGCCGGATTACTGACTCCAACAGAAGGAACCGTAACCATTCAACAGCAGCCAAGTGACCACAATAATATTGGTTACATGTTGCAGCAAGATTATTTGTTCCCATGGAAGACCATACAAGAAAACGTTCTACTTGGTCCTCATATTCAAGGGACGGTCACGGAAATGAAAAAAGAGAAAGCTCTTCAAATCTTAAAAGAAATCGGCCTTGAGAGTGTTATATCTTCTTATCCAAGCCAACTTTCAGGAGGGATGCGACAACGCGCTGCTTTAGCAAGAACCCTCATGACAGACCCGAAGCTCCTGCTACTTGATGAACCTTTCTCCGCACTTGACTATCAGACCAAACTAAAACTTGAGAATCTCGTATCAGATACCTTGAAACAATACAAGAAAACCTCAGTATTAGTCACTCATGATATTGGGGAAGCAATCGCGATGAGTGACACTGTGTATGTGCTTAAAGCTCGCCCTGGGAGGATTGCAAAAACGTTTCAAGTTCCTGACCATTTACGCAATCTCACTCCATTTGAAGCAAGACAACACGCTGACTTTAATGATTTGTTCCAAACTATTTGGAAGGAGTTAGATCAGCTTGAATCCGAATCAAACGCAAGATGAAGCTCGTTTTAAACAGTATTTAAAGCATCTTCAAAAAGAAAAACGTTCTATATTTCTATGGCAATTGTTGATCTTCATCAGTTTTTTTAGTTTATGGGAAGTGAGCAGTCGATTAAGATGGGTAGATCCCCTCCTCTTTAGCTCACCAGCTAAAATTGGCGATTTATTAGTAACGAAAATAACAGATGGATCAATCTTCCTTCATATGCGTGTAACCCTGCTCGAAACGATAGCGGGCTTCGTCCTTGGCACACTCTTAGGAATCGTTCTAGCGGCCGCCTTGTGGTGGTTCCCTAAGCTCTCGAAAGTCATTGACCCTTATCTTGTAATATTAAATGCAATGCCTAAAGTAGCGCTTGGGCCTATTATTATCGTAGCCCTTGGACCTGGGTATTTCTCGATCATAGCGATGGGTGCAATAATATCGGTAATCATTACCACCATTGTGGTCTATTCGGCTTTTCAAGGTGTCGACCGAAATTATGTTAAGGTGCTCTCAAGCTTTGGGGCAAATCGATTTCAGATTTTTAAAGAAGCCATCCTTCCCGCGTCTTCACCTACCATTATATCGACCTTCAAAGTGAACGTCGGACTCTCATGGGTTGGGGTTATTGTGGGAGAATTTCTTGTTTCTCAGAAAGGATTAGGCTACTTAATCATTTACGGATTCCAAGTTTTTGATTTCACATTAGTCCTTTCAAGCCTTATGATCATTGCGATCTTTGCTGCCATTATGTATCAACTTGTTGAACGGCTAGAACGAAAACTCATTAGAGAATAAAGAATGAAAAAGAAAAAAACTCAGCTTCTCGGAAGTTAATCCAAGAGCTGAGTTTTCTTAATGTAGTCTAAGCTGTGAGGCAATACCTCATCTTTCATCATGAAACTAAATTGAGAGTTTCGCTCTAACCCTTTCGGTAACGAATCTAAGCAAACAGGTCCTTTCGTTTCGAAATAAGATTCCTGTTTAGTCAGATTAGAGATGGTTGCAAAATAAATGTTTTTTATTATACATCCACCTTTTCCGTCTACATGATACTGACCGATATAGGATAAAGCTTCTACCTCTCCACCGGTTTCCTCCATCACTTCGCGAATCGCCGCTTGTTCTGGAGTCTCTCCTTCTTCCACTTTCCCACCAGGAAACTCAATTCCCCGGTCTTTGTGTTCTGTAAGAAGCCATTTTCCATTGTAACGGCTAATGACCCACACATGTTTCGGGTATTCAGAAAAAGGATGATCGGTAAAAGAAAGCTTCACTTCATTATGGTAATAATCATAAAACGTAATCAATAACGATCAACTGCCTTTATTGCTTCATTTCCTATTCACTATGAATGGTTTATGCCATCAATAACCCAACCTTCATCTGTGTGCATAAAGAAAAATGAAACAGTGTACTGTCCGTATAGTTCGCTTGTGTTCTCTTGAGTCACTTTAATACGGTCACCTTTTACTGTTTCGGTGGTATACGACTCATTTTCTTTAAACCAAGGTGGTGTATCAGTTGGAAGGATATACAGTCCATTATTATATTCTTTATAATAAAAATCAACATATTCCTTAGCAACTGATTTTTTTGCTATGGATGAGAACGACTCAATTAACGCTTCTTTACTATCATATGCAGCGACTCTATAGCCTTGATTGGACTCTTGTATGAGTTGATCCATAAATTGATTGGTAAGAGATATTATGGTTTCTTCTGTTAAAACAGTTTTCTCCTCCACTTCGTTTACAGAAGATGTAAGTACAGGTTTTTCTTCTTGTTTTTGGTGGAACGTAATGTCTGTATGACCGGTGTGATCACTTCCTGATAATTGGTTCTCGGCACTTAGTGATGAAGGCTGTTGATTTGATATCACTATTAGTAACGCTACCAAAATAATAGGAATGATTGCAATAGACTTACCTAGGTTCATAACTGTTGCCCCCTGTTTCTTATGATGTGTTACTAACCTTTTTTCCTTTTACAGCATGAAATAAACTCGAAATCAAACAATTTGATTCCGAGGAGGAGAAGAAAATGAGAAAGACTGCACAACTTTGCTTCATTTTGCAGGGGGCTCGCAATTTCTCGCACAACCTTGCCATATGTAGATAACGGAAACATACCAAATTACAAAGCAAAATGCTGAGTCTACCCCAGGAATTAGCTGTGGGGCCGTTAAACCAATTTTGGCAAGGAGTGTCTGGGGGACGAGGAGACTCCTGCAAGAGGAAGAGGTTGACGAGACCACGGACTGAACGAAGTGAAGGAGGAGGCTCGACAGCTCGCCTGCGGAAAGCGAGTCGTTCCCCAGACACCCCTAGCCCTTTATACATAAAGGCCCCTTCCACACTGAAGGGTCTCAGCCTCGAGCCTTCACCCCATCCTATTCTTGAATAACTTACTAGCATCACAAACCGTTGAGGTACGCAATCCTCAAGAAGAGGTCACTCGTTGAGTGACCTCTTCTTTTATGCTAGGGGATCGTGTTCTCCATAAATTCTGGCCGAGTCTTCATCATGATCCATACCAATCGACTTAATAAATTCCTTCGTTTTGTCGTCTCCCAGTTCATAAATCATTTTATAAGCCTCTCGCATGGAATAATCATAATCATCATTCTCCGAATCCTCGGAGTAATGGCGAAATGGAATATGAGATCGCCAAAACGACCGCTCATCTGCCCCAAACACCTCGTTTAGAACTTGCCGCAACCTAAACATTTCTTCCTCTGTTGCTTGGATGGTAAAGACATCGTTATTGCCATCTCTAATTTGAGAAATTTCTCGAGAGCCCAGGTTGATATAAAACGTTCTTTTTTTATTTTCCATAAACTTCACCCTCCTATCCTATACTTTTTGCACTTATTTATCGAATTATGAACAACATTTTAAAAAAGCCGCATAAGGTAATGAACAAAGATAGACTTTTGAGAATGAGGGAAAGGAAGTTGATTATGAAAATAGCCGATAGTTTAGCCGAGCTATACAAGAAATATTTCGAAACGGATGATTACTTACCTCTATTTGTTCATTCTATTATTGAGCAAATGGATCACAAAGATTTACTCCAAATCGTTAAGCATTGCCAAGAAGAGCAACTACAAGAATTTGTTGCGAATTACATTATTGATCAAATCCAACACACCCCTGCAAAGCCTATTACCCCTCCTACAACATATTCTAATAGCAGTGAACAACAAAAAGCATTATAGGTATGTAAATGAACACGACCTTTAGCCCAAAGCTCAGTGCCTCTTTTTTAAACAATGTTTTAGAAACACACGAATGCTACCACCCCCATTTGCTTCTCTCATTACCCACTTCCCCCTGCGCCCCAACAATCGTGGGGCGCAAAACGGAAGAAATCCCTCATGACTAAATAACCAACCTTCCATGTGAAACTCCTTGTTTTAAGTTCATTTACACAAAGCAGGCGATTTAAGTGCTGCTTGAACACAAGGCTCTGTTATAGTTTAGTGTTGTTATTTTATAGGCTTGTTCAATACCCAAAGCTGAGACATTTAAGTGTAGATGGGGCCGTCTTTATTGACTAGTGCTGGGGGTGTCTGGGGAACGACTCGCTTTCCGCGGGCGAGCTGTCGAGCCTCCTCGTGTGGGGCCGCGGAAAGCGAGTGATTTCCCGAACCACCTTACGCTCAGACTAACGCTAGCGGAAACATTCTCACTTTCAGGTGCTCCATATTAGGGACTAAAATGTAACGTGTAAAAAATCAACAACCAACTTTAACAGAGCAAAACAAAAAAGCCGCTTCTTAATTTTTAAGAAGCGGACAAACTTTGCAATAGGAGTGCTCATTATTTAATTGGTAAGTCAGACAACAGAACTTCCGCTTCTCCTTCCCTTCTTCCTTACGCAACGTGAAAGAATCAATCGGATTCTGCTTTTGCCTGAAAACTTGCGCCTCTACTTCACGCAGGACTCTAAAGTCACGGCGAACCGTATCTGCTTGTTTTTCGTCAGCAATTTCATGAGCAAACTGCTCATAAAACCAATACACATACGTAGCAAAGCTTTCCCACATTGTTTTCATAGGCAGGCGCGTCACCTGGTTAATGGTATTGAATATGGGATAGATCATCTTTTCAATTAACTGTTTGAAATGGTTGGAAACAGCCTTTTCCCTATCTCTATTTTCAATTAGAAGAACTTCACGGGACTCATTACTCCATTTAGGAAACCACATCTTTGTATCATCTATCCGGATCAACTTCTTATCCTCTAATTCCATAACAGGCATTTTAGAGTAGAGGCTCATTGGAGCAAGCATTCCGGTCACAAAATAATACCCTAACCTTTTTGAGAGCAAAGAGGCCGTCGCCATTTCGGATTCAGATGACAGAAAGGACCTAACTTGTTTGAGCACAGCCGTAAATAGTTCCTCATCTGTAAAGGCATCTAAACGGATCTCTTCTAAACGTTGTTTCTTGTCGTAATAAGACGGGTGATAGTATCTGAAATGATCATCTAATGTCTCGATTTCAGCCAGCGTTAGGTTCACTAGCCATCACACTTTCCTTTATTAAACAACGCCCACGTCCATAAGGAATACACATTGGCGTACCGAAAATCGGATCACTCGTGACGTTACACGTCATACTAAATACGTCTTGAACGAATTGACACGTTACGACTTCTTCAGGTTTCCCTTGTGCATAAACAGTCTGGTCTTTTAATGCCACGATATTGTGCGCATATCTTGAAGCGAGGTTCAAATCATGAAGAACCATCACAACAGTTCTGCCCTCACGTTCATTTAGTTCAAATAAGAGATCCAATATTTCGATCTGATAGGTCATATCCAAGTAGGTTGTTGGCTCATCCAGTAAGATAATATCCGTATCCTGTGCCAGCGTCATGGCAATCCAGGCTCGTTGACGTTGTCCCCCTGATAACGAATCAACTGTACGCTCTTTCAACTCTTCTAAATTAGTGTCTCGAAGCGCCTGCTCTACAGCATCTTCATCTTCTTGTGACCATTGTTTAAACCAATTTTGATAAGGATAGCGCCCTTGCTTAACAAGCTGAAGAACGGTTAATCCTTCTGGAGTGACTGGGCTTTGAGGAAGAATCGCAAGCTGTTGTGCCACAGATTTAGTAGACATTTTTGAGATGGCTTTGCCATCAAGTACGACATGACCACTCTGAGGCTTTAATAACCGAGCCATTGAACGAAGAAGAGTCGATTTCCCACAACCATTTCCTCCTACAAAGACTGTGATTTCTCCTTTTGGAATCTCTATATTTAATTCATTCAGAATGGTCTTTTCCCCATAGCCAAGCGTTACATGATCTGTTTTAAAATTATTCATGTGTACCTCTCCTTTAAGCCTGCTTTTTTGAAAATAGTAAAAAGATAAAGTAAGGCGCCCCGATTGTTGCGGTAAATACACCTGCAGGAACAATGTTTGGCAAGAACAATGTACGACCGATTAAGTCTGCGCCTATTACAAGGATCGCTCCAATTAAACCAGATAGAGGCAGTAAAGCGCCATAAGAAGAACCAACGAGCCTCCTTGCAATATGAGGAGCCATTAATCCTACGAACCCAACACCACCAGCAAACGAGACAGCAATACCAGCTAAAGCTGTACTTACTAATAAGAATAAGAAGCGGTCCCGTTGGAGGTGTGAACCAACACCTGCCGCTAATTCCTCTCCAAGCTCTTGTACGTTTATCCTTCTTGAAATTAATAGAGATACCAGTACAAGGATCAGTATGGAAGGAACAATAATTTTCACCTGGGCCCAGTTAGCCCCGTAGACACTTCCCGTTAGCCACACATTAGCTTGAGAAGCTCTATAGATGGGCCCTACAATCATTAAGGTATTGGTTACGGCCTGAGTTAAAGCCGACAAACCGATACCAATCAAGATAATTCTCATGGGGGAGACCCCATTTTTATACGCTAAGAGATAAACAAAAATCCCAACTAAACTAGCTCCGATAAAAGCGGCTACTGGCATCCAATGAATACTTACGGTTAAGGAGTCCGTTTCATCACTAAATAGTGTTAAAAATAAAACAACCGCAACCGCTCCCCCTCCCGATATCCCGATGATATCTGGTGACGCTAAAGGATTTCGGATCATCCCCTGGAGGATGGCCCCACTTAAAGCTAGCCCTACTCCAACAAATAACGCAACAATCATTCTAGGGAGCCTCAACGTTTCAATAATTAAGTTCTGCACGTCGGTCCCTCCTCCGAAGAACACCTTTATAGCATCAAGTGGAGGGATAAAGGTTTCTCCGAGGGAAGCTGCTAATACAAATAAGAAGCATAACAAGCCAAAAAAGAGGCTAAAATACATCAAAGCCCGTTTTTCTAGAAAAAAGGATATGCGATCTTTTCTGGAGCGTATCTTTACGTATCTACTCATGTTGATTTCAATCCTTTTCGGGCAATATAAATAAAGAATGGAGTACCAATAATTGCCGTCATGACACCGACAGGTACTTCTTCAGGCATAATAATAAATCTCGCACTGATATCGGCTAAAAGCAAAAGAATACCACCTAATATCGCGGAATAAGGTAAAATCCATCGATGATCATAGCCAACGATGTACCTGGCAAAGTGAGGTACCACAATTCCGATAAATCCAATTGGACCTGCAATCGCTACCGCACCGCCTGATAACAGGACAGTGAGTATTCCTGCTGAAAGCTTAATATAAGCTGTCTTCTGGCCAAGACCTTTCGCTAAATCTTCGCCCATTGTTAAAATATTCAAATGCTTCCCGATGAAGAATGTTCCAACCCACCCCACAAGGAGATAAGGAAGCAGTTGCTGTAAGTATTCTAGACTTCTGCCTTGCACACTACCAGCTAACCAAAACAGTACTTCATCTAAAGCTTTCTCATTTAAGACAAGAATGCCTTGGGTTAAAGAAGAGAAAAGCGCCGCTATAGCTGCTCCAGCTAATGTTAATCGAACTGGAGTCAACCCTTCTTTCCCAATGGATCCTATGGCATATACAATCGTTGCCGCCACAGCCGCTCCGATAAATGAAACCCACGCCATCATTCCTAGGGGAAGGGATTGGAAGACAGCGATCGCCATCACAACAAAGAATGAAGCCCCTGCATTGACCCCAAATATTTGAGGAGAAGCAAGAGGATTTCTTGTTAGCGCTTGGAGCAAAGCACCTGCTAAAGCTAACGATGCTCCTACACTCGCGGCAATTAGAACTCTTGGTAAACGTAATGATCGAATAACAATTAAAGTGTTTGATTGTTCTTCTGTTGTAAAGGCTCTCCAGGCATCTTGAAATGTAACATCGGTATACCCGAGTACTAAACTTAATCCCATACAAATCATGAGTATGATCAAGGCTGCCAAAAAGCCGAATCCTCTTGTTCGATTGGACTGTAAAACCATATTCTTCCCCTACCTAACGTGACTTACATACTACTCTTACTTACAAGTGTATGGATTCTTTTAAACGCTGTCAACGATTATGAGAATCATTGTCATTTACTCTTGACTCTTTATCCGTTTACAGCTATTATCAACTTAGATGTAAATGATAATCATAATCAATTAGGAGGACATAACATAATGAAGCAAAAGCATTTCATACTTAGTCTTATGTTACTATTCACGGTAGGATTCCTAGCCGCTTGTGGCTCATCTTCTGAAGACACTTCATCAGATGACGAAACTAAGAAAGATACGAGTGATTTTGAACCTTACACAGTTGAACATGCAATGGGTACAACAACTGTTGAAGAAAAACCTGAAAAAGTAGTCATCTTAACAAACGAAGGAACAGAAGCTTTACTAGCCCTAGGCGTAACACCAGTCGGAGCTGTAAAGTCTTGGACAGGAGACCCTTGGTACGATCATATTAGTGATCGCATGAAAGATGTAGAAGTAGTCGGAACCGAGTCAGAAGTAAATATCGAAAAAATCATTTCTCTAGACCCTGACTTAATTATCGGAAATAAACTACGCCAAGAAAAAATTTATGACCAACTAAGTGAAGTTGCTCCAACGATCTTCTCTGAAACGCTTAAAGGAGAATGGCAAGATAACTTTAAGACCTACGCAAAAGCATTAAATATGGAAGACAAAGGTGAAGAACTTCTTACTAAATATCAAGAACGTTTAGACGATTTTGCTGAGAAAGCAGGGGACAAACTTGATCAGAAAGTTTCTGTTGTCCGCTTCCTTCCAGATCACGCACGTATTTACCAGAAAGATTCCTTCTCTGGAGTTATTTTAGAACAAATTGGGTTCGAGCGCCCAGAACCACAAGATGTAAATGGCTTTATGGAGAAAGCAACGAAAGAGAGAATTCCGGCCATGGATGGTGACATTCTATTCTACTTCACCTATGAAACCGGAGATGGTGCTGCTACGGAGCTAGCAGAAGAATGGATGAACGATCCATTGTTCCAAAACCTTGAGGTTGTAAAAGAGGGAAATGTTCACGAAGTAAGTGATGCGATCTGGAATACAGCAGGTGGTTACCTGGCTGCTAACGAAATGGTAGATGATCTTGAAGAAATCATTTTAAATCAATAACGATTAAGAACCGCCCTAAGGCTTGTCTTTACGAACAAAGTCTTGGGCGGTTTTCTTATATCTCGCTTTTCCCGGACAGTTGCCCTTTTCTTATAAAACAAGAACAGCCCTAAATACACAAAGCTATGGGAATATTATAGGAACGATCCACATAGATTAACCAACCCCCTTATAGAAAGGCGTTGTGCTATGAATAAGCTTGACGTACCTGCCAGGATTGATGAAATACATGTCAGCTCTAACCCCTACAATGAACCGGTGACTATAAAAGAGATCCCCCCATACTTTGAGTGCATAGGGGTGGGAACAGACGCTGCCGTCTTCAGGCATGTGAATCAACCGCATATGGCTTATAAAGTCTATGCACAAGACAAACTAGAGAAAAAAGATAATGAGGAGTTTGTTTACAGATCCCTTGGTCCTTCCCCTTATTTCTCTACGTTTTATGGTTCCGGACCTCACTACATTGTTCTGAGTTTCGAAGAAGGATTATCTCTTTACGATTGCTTATTACAAGGCGTTCTCATCCCGCCAGAGGTTGTTGAAGATGTGGAACAAGCACGAAGATTTGTACAAATGAAGGGATTGAACCCTAGAGATATCCATTTAAAGAATATTCTTTTGCAGCACGGGCATGCCAAGGTTATTGATGTTTCTGAATATGTGCATGAAGGGAACGACCTTAGATGGGAGCTATTAAAGCAAGGATACGAAGAATATTATCCACTCATTAAAGGAAAAGCAATTCCCCTTTGGGTGCTCGAAACCTCCAGGAAGTGGTATAACCAAACCAAAGGAAATGCCTTTCAGTTTGATGAGTTTATGCGAAAGATCAAAAGGTTAAACCCCTTTTTAAAGGAATGATTCGGTGGATATAAAAGAGCCCAGACCTTGAAGTCTGGGCTCTTTATTATCTAGAGTATTCGAGATATGGACCTATACAGATCTTTATTCATGCCATCCATTTAGGAGGGGTGTTTTTATCCCAGTATAAATCAGCTACCGCATGATGGTTCTCAAACTGGTCTTGACTTACGTGATAGTGAAAATTAAACCAATACCCTTCTCCAGGACGATTTTCTCTTCTCACATCAAACCTTGCAAGTTCAGCATTAGAAAGGGTGTTATACACATGAAAGATCTTCTCTCCATAACCTGGAGCAGGATCAAGCGAGATGTCATACTGCAACACATTGCTCTCATCCGCTTGTTCAACCAATTGTTTTACTTCACTTTCAATTGTTACAAGAATATCATCCATAAAAACCGGATCGATTTGACCCAAAATGCGAGACCCTAATTTGGTCATCGTTTGTTCCTTCGCGACTTCCCCAAGATTAGTCAGGTGTTGTTCCGGATCCAAATGATGGTCGTCATCTGACAGATCAGGTAAGTCCAAGAAATGATCAGAATTGGCTGAATGAATCGATGAGGCTTTATTTTCTTCTATATTTTCTTTTGGTGTAAAGGTTTTATTCTTTTCTGTTGTATCGGCATCAAGTGTTGTAGGTGGTACATATAACCCTAGCGTCACGATGGCGGTTAATATCGTAAAGGTCTTCCTAACCCAACGTTTCATATTACCCAAACTCCCTTATATGTACTTTCAATTTCTTTATATTTTATCACGATCTTTTAGATTGTCCATCAAACTTTCATCCTCTTTTTCCAAACAATCTGTAAATTGAATCCGCTTTCTATGTATAGAATCTCATATTCTCCTTTTCTTGTCGATAATAGGACAAGCGATCCTCCAATGTCCCCGTATGAAACTCAAATTTATGCCCATCAGGATCTGTGAAATAGATTGATTTTTTATCAAGCTCATCCCGTTTCCGCCCTTTTAACATCCGAACATCTAATGATTTTAAATGAGCTACCACATCTTGAAATGACTCTTCTGCTACAGTAAATGCGATATGCGTATATGATTCTTCTATCTCACGCCGAGGAATTTCCTTCTCCATATTAAGCGCAATCCACAACCCATTTAAATCAAAGTAAGCCGTTTTTTCTCCTTCTACCAACAGAGTTGCCCCCAGAACCTGTTCATAAAATTTAATAGACATAGGTAAATCAGATACAGAAAACGTAATATGGTTAATCCCTTGTATATCCACAATCCCACTCCCTTTCAATAAATAAATACGATTGAAACCACCGATTCGTTTCACAAAACAAACATGTTAGCAGGTATAACTCGCATATACTTCCTTCAATAATAGCGTTTACCGTTAAGGAGGAATTCGTTATGAAAAATCCTGCTGTTCTCCCGGTGTTAATTGGAGCTATTGCACAGGCCTTGTTAAATCTATATATAATGGTGTGGACCGTTATCGGGTTTTGGTTTGCATTCTTTTTAGGAGGCTCTTCTTTTTTCCTCTCAACTGACACCCAATGGTTACCAGACACAGAAACCAATGAATTCTTGCAATTCATTAGTACAATGGCCATCTTATTTATGATTTTTGCTGGCATCTTTCTTGTTATAAGTTTAACAACAAACGTATTATCGTTTCTTACAGTCCATTACATGCGAATTGGGCAGCATGTGTCCAGAACCTATACATTTCTAATCATTGCTGCAATTATTCAGTTGGTCTTCGGAATGCTGACATTATTTGAACCAATCACCTGCTCCTTATTCTTTTTTACGGCTTTATGCTATTTGACGGGTATTTTTCTTTTCTATTACACAATGAACCGATCGAAAGAAGAACAACGCAAATAAATGAAAAGAGGCTCCTTATAAAGGAACCTCTTATTTCTTTATCCCATTATGTGATACCCCGAGTCGACGTAAATCACTTCTCCTGTTACGCCTCTAGATAAATGACTAAGGAGAGAAAGGGTCATATCCCCTACTTCTTCTTGAGTTACGTTCTTCTTAAGTGGTGCTTTTTCTTCGATATGCCGAAGAATTTCATTGAAAGAGGGTACTCCTTTAGCAGCAAGTGTCCGGATCGCACCCGCCGATACAGCATTCACCCGTATTTGATCCTCGCCTAAGTCTGAGGCTAAGTATTTCACCGTTGCCTCGAGAGAAGCTTTGGCAATCCCCATCACATTGTACCCTTCGACAACACGCTCTGCCCCTAAGTAACTCATAGCTATAATAGAGCCACCTTCCGTCATAAAAGGGCGACTCGCTTTCGCTACAGCTATTAAGGAATAAGCACTTGTATCTTGTGCGAAAGCATATCCGCTTCGACTTGTCTCAATAAAATCTCCTTTTAAATCTTCGGAGTGGGCGAAGGCGATGGAATGAACAATTCCATGGATTGTACCAACCTGATCACCAATACTCTGAAACGCTCCTTGAATACTTTCATCCTCATTAATGTCACACTGCACGATATGTGTCGCCTCTAGCTGTTCATTCTCAAGAATCTTTGTAAGCTTCTTAAATGATCGTTCCTTACGATAAGTAAAGATAACATTAGCCCCTGCATCAAAGAGGGATTTCGCTACCCCCCAAGCGATACTACGCTCATTTGCCACTCCCATTACTACGAAATTCTTATTGTTAACCTTTAGCAGATCTTTACCTTCCATTGCATTCGCTCCTATTATCAGATATTGAATTCTATTCTCTATATTTTCCTATAACTCTATTGAACTGGCAAGGAAGGCTTATAATGAAGACGCTGCTGTGATAAAAGGCCAGATTGAAGGTACTTATCCGAATCACTTATCGCCTGGAGAGTTGTTCTGTTAGCGTTAGGTTCAAGCGTTTAGTAATGAACCAGTGTAATGTAGCCATAAAAAAGCGCTTTTCTTCTAATCAAGAAAAACGCTTCATGTTACAGGTGATTTGATTTTATTCTCGTACCCCATAATGGCCTTTCGTCTCACATAAGAATGGGGATCATTTACCGCCACCTGATGCAATAAATTTTGAGCTTGTTCTTTATAAACCTCCATCTTCCCTAATCCATAAGAAATTTGCCATCTTGCTTCATAGTCAGGGTAAGCAGGAAACGTTAATGCCCTATAGGCAAGATGCAAGAGTTGGTCAGGATGATTGATTAATTCTTGTATGATGTGCCCCTCTTTATGATCTCTCGCTAATATATATAATACATCGGTAGTGACTTTAGGGCTCCATTTTTCAGCAGGTAAACGATGAATCATCATGTCAGCGGCATTCCATATATCCAGCCATTGTTCATATTCTGATTCCCATTCCCCGTATGGTCCCCGGTCAATTGCCCATATTTTAAAGCTTCTAATCTCGTGCAAAAGTTCAAAGGTATACTCGCTATGCACCTAATCACTCCCATTTCTAGTTCAATAGTCCTCATTTACCCTTGCTCCTTAGAGTAAAACCTATATTTTTACTTTTTCACGAAAACATTCTCTACCTATTACTTTTGGAAGTAGGAAAGTTTGAGTAAGCCATATCCCAGAAACCCTGACACGGAAGACTTATTCTGGAACATCTCACTCAACAAAAAATAAGGTCTCTCCACATATAAAATAAAAGCCCAGGCCTATGGCCCGGGGCTTTCGTTATAATGATTTTAGCTTTTCTACAACTTCAGATGGTTCTACTCGATCTTTGTAATCTGCTTTTGTATATTCATAAGCAATCGTTCCATCCTGATTAATAATATAGGTAGCTGCAACAGGCAACGTCCATGTATCATCACCATTATGCTTATCTACTTCTAGACCTTTTTCTTTATACACATCTACGAGGTAGTCAGGCAACGGATAAACTAAGTTAAATTGATCAGCTACTTTATTACCTACATCGCTAAGAACATGATAGTTTAGTTCATTTTTCTCTGCAGTGGTTAAAGATTGGTCAGGAGTTTGAGGGCTAATGGCAATCAATTTTGCACCTTGGTTATGGATCTCTTTCATTAGTTGTTGGTATGCGCGAAGTTCCATATTACAGTAAGGGCACCAGCCACCGCGATAGAAGGTAATGATTACAGGCCCGGACTGTAACTCTTTGTATAAATCAACAGATTCTCCCTTGGCGTCAGGCAGTGTAAAGGCTGGAGCGTTTTCTCCAACTTTCAAACCCTTACCCAGGTCAGACGCCTCAAGCTCATCAATAGCTTGTTGCATTTTACCTTGAGTCTCGATTGAAGCATTCGCTTTAAATTTAGCAATATACTCATCATACTGTTTCTGCATGTTTGTTCCCATGAAAATCACCTCCAAAATCAGTATAAGTGAAGTACCTAGAAAACAACATGAAAGTGCTCCTACGATCCGATTACCTTCTCTTGTAAAGATTAGGGAAAATAATCCCTATAAAAATAATAACCACTCCGATCCACTGTATAACCGTTACCCTTTCACCCAAGACAAACATTGATAACCCTACTGCTACAGGCAGTTCTGCTGAGCCTAGTATACTTCCAAGGGTTGCTCCTATTTTTGGCATACCATAAGCAAAAAGAAATGGTGGAATCACCACCCCAAACAATCCAAGCATAATTCCGTACGTCCCTAGCGATAGGAGTGAATCCCCCCCATTCAAATTCATAAGAGAAGGAAGGAAAATGACGAGAACTGCAAGGGTACTCCCAGTCACCATATAATAGCTTCTTTGAACAGGGGGAAGGGCCGGAAGAATGCTAGCGTTCGTAAAAATAAATAAAGAAAAGGACACCGCCGCTAGCAGGCCATAGACGATCCCTATCAGATCAGCACCGATTAGACCTCCATGAATGATCCCACTCGCCATAAGGGTCCCAACAAATAAAATCATCACGCTCATGGCTTTCCCTTTATCAGGCGTTCTCTTAAAGAACAAATAGTCTAAAACAATTCCAATCCACACAAACTGAAAAAGTAAAATGATCCCAAGAGAAGCTTCGACCTTTACAAGCGCCAAATAATAGAACACCCCGACGAGGCCTGTTGGAATTCCAGCAAGCATTAACTTTCCTTTATCTTGATACGAAATCTTTTCTTTTCTTCTTGAGAAGAAGTAACAAACGAATAAAATAAACCATCCTATCAGAAATTGTCCAACAGTCACCACCGAAGTCTTTGCACCTGCTTGATAAGCAAGTTTGACGATTGTCGATAATACCCCGTAGGAACAAGAGCCGATGAAGACGGCCAACATATACCTCAGCATATCGTACCCTCTTTTCTACACAGATAGATGCACAACTCTTCGTCTTATTCATGAGTTGTGCATCTGCATGCATGTCTTATTCAATTGCACCTGAAACATCATATGGGGTTAAATCAATTCCTGAAGAATAACCTAAAGCTAAATTAGCTAATTCAAACCCTAGATAAGGACCGCTCGTGAGCCCAGAGGCTCCAAGCCCGTTTGCTACCAAGAGATTGTTCACTCCAGGTACAGCACCTATAACGGGCAGAAATCCAGGTGTGTATGGACGAAAGCCAACGCGACTCTCAACAAATACTCCTTCTTTTAAACCAGGAGCAATGGGTAATACTTGTGAGAAAATATCATGAAGACCTCCGGCTGTGACCTGATCATTAAAATCCTCATTTTCCTCATGTGTAGCCCCCATCACAATTCTCCCCTGATCAAATGGAAGTATATATTTATTCGTAGGAGGCATAACCACGGGCCAATCGCCCGTTTCTTTAACCGGCAGACCGACATGAGCAATTTGAGCCTTTTGAGATGAGACAAGGAAGCGAACCCCTAAAGGTTCTAACATCTCTTTGGACCAAGCTCCTCCGGTAACCATCACCTTTTCCCCAGATAGGAATTCATCATTTACGGTAACACCCGTCACGGTCGCCCCTTCATAAGAAAGGGTAGCATCCCCATATTGAATACGTGCTCCTCTTTTCTCAGCGGCCTTAACTAACGCATTTCGAAGCGCTCTACCGTCCACTCGTGCGCCGCCACTCACATAAACCGCTCCATATTCATCAGAAAGCGGAGGAAACATAGATTTCGTTTCTTCCCGACTCAACTTCGTAATCTCACCTATTTCCGGTGCATCTTCACGTCGTTTCTTCGCTAATGTGACGATTTTATCCAGTTTCGCCTCTTCTGTATGAAGCTTAAGAGCTCCTACACGCTTATATCCTGTATCAGATTGTCCATCTTGTTCTAAATCTCGAACTAACTCAGGGTAATACCTGGCTCCATTTTTCACGAGCTGATACCAAGCTTTATTCCTGCGCTGAGAAAGCCAAGGACAGACCATACCAGCCGCGGCATCGGTAGCTTGTCCAGAATCTTGGCGATCAACCAATGTAACCCGAGCCCCTTGTTTAGCTAAATGATAGGCTGTGGAAGCTCCTAAAATACCAGAGCCGACAACGATATATGATTTCATGTTAACACCTATTTTCCTCTCAAACTTTATGGTGACATTCTACAAGATATTAGCTCTAGACTCAATTTCCCATAAGTCGACATATTTCCCGGGTAATTTCATCCCGATTGAGATTCTTATCGTATTGTGAAAGAACCCATAGCGATACCAATCAAAAGAAGCACAAGGATCACATCCCATCTGACTTATGTGGCCCACGCTATAACCTGAGGTTATAGCGCCATGACTAATTGGTATTTCCGCTCATAAAACATCCTTCGTTAAACTTAAAGATAAGAACGTTGGAAAAGATCCAATAATAAATCGAGCAAAGGCTGAGTAGAAGCGAAAAGATACATGTCTCTTTTTAATGGAGTATCTTTAATAGGCACGAAAACTAATCCTTTATATTCAATGTGCTTGCTCATCATTTCAGGAAGGTAGGCGATTCCCACACCAACAGAAACAAAACCCGCCATCGCATGATAATGCGTTTCAAAAACATCTGGTTTCAACCCTTCTTCTTCCATTCTTTTATGTATTTTCTCTGAAAAGGGTGTCCCTTTCGGCGTTGCGATTTGAGGGTAATGAAAGCACTCCCTTAAAGTCACTTCATCCTTAGACGCTAGGGGGTTGTACTGGGGGATCGCCGCAACAAAGACGTCCTCAAATAAGAATTGGGAATATAGTCCCTCCGCGCTCGAAACATCTTGGACAATAGCAGCATCAATTTCACCCTGGTGCAGCATTGGTAAAAGGTCGCGGTTATCGTCTTGAATAGCTGTCACAAAAATATTAGAGTGTTGAATCTTCTCGTAATGCTCATGAAGATAGTAGGAACTTAATATTGGCGTCGAACCGAATCTGATTTGATCATGATTCATATGTTGATAAACCTTTTGATCAATAGCAAAGAATAAGGGTTGCAATTCCTGGTAAAGAGCGTATCCCTTAGGAGTCAATTTTACCCCTTTTGAAGAACGCATAAATAGAGCGAACCCCAACTCCTCTTCTAGCAATTTAATTTGCTTACTTAAAGCGGGTTGGGATATATATAGTTTTTCACTAGCTTTTGTAAAACTTTGTTGTTTCGCCATTTCAATAAAGTACTGAAGCTTTTGTAAGTTCACTTACTCACCTCCAATCTACTAAAAGTTTACACCCAAAGGAGTTCATTCAATGAGGATAAAACGCGTTAGTCTTTATTTATTCGGTATGCTGATCACACATCTAGGAACTGCTCTTTCAGTTAAGTCTACCATCGGAGCCGGGTTTTGGTCAGCTTTCTTCGTCGGGGCAAGCCACTCAATTGGTATGACTCCCGGAATTTGGTTTGCCCTTTCACAAGTCATAATCATATTTT
This sequence comes from Pontibacillus chungwhensis, assembly GCF_030166655.1. GTDB lineage: Bacteria > Bacillota > Bacilli > Bacillales > BH030062 > Pontibacillus. The sequence goes on from NZ_CP126446.1 coordinate 3,192,944, forward strand.
TAAATGCTTTTTTAGCTAAAAGAAAACCTGTATGGTTAGCTTTCATACCTATCCTGATTGAAAGTGTTTTCTTTGACTTCTGGCTAACTTTTGCCTTACATCATGTTTCCCTTTCTGATTTACCTTTAGTCTTTAGAATAGGAACCTTTATTTGCGCTTTAACGATAGCCAGTTTTGGCATAAGTTTGTATCTTTACACAAAACTCCCTCGCTCCCCTGTCGATCAATTATTTGTAACTGTGAGCGAGAGGTTTCATTTGTCACTCGGTTTCTCCCAATCCATCATCGCAGCCACCATAACAGTATTAGCTTATTTACTAGGAGGGCCGATTGGAGCCGGCACAGCGGTTAGTGTCTTTTTACTAGGACCATTTATACAAATGTGGGTCAAGATTCTATCTAACTCTAAACACATCAGAACCGCGCAAGCAACTTGATATTTTTCCCATAAACCAAATACACTAAACTAGTTATTGACACCCCTCCCTGTTCATGATAAAAATTGAATAACTTCATATGAACGAATAGCTTTGAAGGAAAGCAAGTAACTCTTATGTCCCTGCCACAGAGAACCGAGGATTGGTGCGAAATCGGTACAAACAGACAGAGTGAATTTCATTTCTGGAGCTTCTTCTGCAATGGCATGGAGACGGTGACGACCGTTACACGTATTGAGTCATGAAACAACTGTTTCATAACTAGGGTGGTACCGCGATAAAAGTCGCCCCTACATTTTTGTAGGGGCGACTTTTTTTGTAGAGAACAATAAGCTTGAGAGGAAGATGAGTATGAGTCAGCAAGAACAGTGGTCTTCAAAGATCGGATTTATTTTAGCAGCAGCCGGATCCGCTATAGGACTCGGCGCTATATGGAAATTCCCATATATTGCAGGAGAGAACGGGGGTGGGGCTTTCTTCATCACCTTTATCGCCTTCACAATCTTACTAGGCTTACCGCTATTGTTAGCCGAATTTTCCATCGGACGTACAGCTCAGAGCAATGCAGTAGATTCTTACCGAACGATTGCAAAAGGGACAAAGTGGCATTATGTCGGAATATTAGGTATGGTCACTTCCTTCATTCTCCTATCCTTTTACAGCGTCGTCGGAGGATGGATTGTCATTTATTTAATAAAGACAATAACAGGTGGAATGTCAGGTTTAACCTCAACCCAATACGGAACCGTATTTGGCCAAACCATATCGAACCCTCTGTTAAGCATAAGCGTTCAGTTCTTATTTATTCTGATTACTATTTTTGTTGTTTCACGAGGGATTCAAAAGGGAATTGAGAAAGCTAGTCGAATCATGATGCCTGCTTTATTTGTATTATTCTTAATATTAGTTATAAGATCTTTAACGTTAGAAGGGGCTTCAGAGGGAATCTTATTTCTCCTTCAACCAGATTTCTCAAAGCTAACTTCTCAAACAATCCTTGAAGCAATGGGACAGTCCTTCTTCACATTAAGTGTAGGGGTTTCGGTGATGGTCACATACAGCTCCTATTTACCGAAGAGTCAAAGCTTACCAAAGGCCGCTTCTTCAATCGTAGGAATTAATATACTGATTGTCTTTCTAGCAGGTCTAGCGATTTTCCCTGCTGTTTTCTCCTTTGGACTTGAGCCAGGGTCAGGACCCGTACTTTTATTCAATGTCCTCCCTACCGTATTTAACCAGATGCCACTTGGAATGGTGTTTTTCACAGCCTTTTTGCTTTTATTCCTATTCGCAGCGTTAACTTCTGCATTTTCGATGCTAGAAATTATCGTATCTGTTTTATCAAAAGGAAACGAAAAGTTACGCCAGAAATATGCATGGATAATCGGTTTGGCAATCTTTGCAGTAGGAATCCCATCTGCTCTATCATTTGGAATTTTAGGTGATCTAACATTATGGAATAAAACGATTTTCGACTTAGCTGATTATGCAGTAAGCAATATATTGATGCCTACAGGAGCATTATTAATCTCTATTTTTGTTCCATTAAAAATGAAGAAATCTGACCTTTATGAAGAGTTAAAGAGAGGAAGTACATTAAAACGATCGGTCTTTAACGTATGGTATGCCTTATTACGCTATGTTGCTCCGATCCTAATTATCGCGGTAATGATCGATGTTATCACAGGATAGTATCTGAATAGTCAAAAAGATCTATTTTTCATTTTCTAACAGCGAATACAGCAGGCTTTCTTGAAATTGACCCTACAAAAATACATCATGTCAGCTTTCCTAACATGAAACTTTATGTTAGAATTCCTTACATGATAAATAAAAGGTTATGCATTCCTGACTTTGAATGCTAGTAATCTACTACAAACTATTAAGGCGAGGGTATTAAATGACTTTTACTAAAGAATCCATTAAGCAAGAAGTTCACGACAAAGGCGTAGAATTTATTCGACTTGAATTCACAGACATGCTTGGAGACACAAAAAACGTTGAGCTCCCTATTGAAGAGCTTGAAAGTGTTCTAGAAAACGAAGCTATGTTCGACAGTTCTTCTATTTCTGGTTTCTCTGATATTCAAGAAAGTGATATGTATCTATATCCAGACTTAAGCACGTTTAAAGTATTACCTTCAACAGTAGATGAAGATCCCGTTGCACGTTTCATTTGCGACATTTATACAACGGACGGAACTCCTTTCGAAGGTGACCCGCGATATATTTTAAAACGAGCAATGAAAGAAGCTGCTGAGATGGGCTATACCGTTAACGTTGGTCCAGAACCAGAATTCTTCTTGTTCAAATTGAATGATGAAGGTTACCCAATTAAGAAAATGAATGACCGCGGTGGATATTTCGACGCTTCTCCAATTGATAAAGGGGATAAAGTACGCCGTGATATCGTACGCACACTTAAGAAATTCGGATTTGAAATGGAAGCTTCTCACCACGAAGTAGCTATGGGACAGCACGAAATTAACTTCCGTTTTGATGATATGCTACGCGCAGCTGATAACATCCAAACATTCAAGAGCGTTGTTAAAGACGTAGCAACGAACCACGACTACCATGCAACGTTCATGCCTAAACCAATTGCAGGCGAAAATGGTTCTGGTATGCACTGCCACCTTTCTTTATTCAAAGATGGCGAGAGCGTCTTCTGCGATGAGAAAGATGAAGATGGTATCTCTGTTACAATGAAGCATTTCATGGGCGGAATCCTGAAACATGCTCCTGGTATTGCAGCCATCACAAATCCAAATGTTAACTCTTATAAGCGTTTAGTTCCTGGTTATGAAGCACCTGTAAGCATTGCATGGTCTCACTCAAACCGCAGTTGTATGATCCGCGTACCGTCTACACGCGGTAAAGGAACTCGTTTTGAAGTTCGTAACCCAGACCCAACTGCAAACCCATACCTTGCCTTAGCCGTAACAATCCAGGCTGGACTTGAAGGTATTCGCAACAAAGTCGACCCAGGCGCAGCTGAAACACGTAACCTTTACGAAGTACACGATGACACAGTACCAACACTTCCAACAAACCTAAAAGAAGCGCTAACAGCCCTTCGTAAAGACAAGGTCCTTATGAACGCTTTAGGTGATCACACTTCAAACATCTATCTTGATGAAAAAGAAGAAGAGTGGACAGAATACTCCCTACAAGTAAGCCAGTGGGAAACAGACAAATATATGAATAAGTAAACAAAAGCACAAGCGCCCGCTTAGCAACGTATAGGCTGGACTTAACCGCAGTGAGATAAAGGAAACACGATGAGCGTAAGCGAATCGATGTTGACTTATCGACCGGAGGTGAGGGAAGCCTACTAGTTGCTGGGTGCTGGAGCTAGATGTAAACAAAAGCATAAGCACCTGCTTAGCAACGTATAGGCTGGACTGAACCGCAGTGAGATAAAGGAAACACGATGAGCGTGAGCGAATCGATGTTGACTTATCGACCGGAGGTGAGGGAAGCCTACTAGTTGCTGGGTGCTGGAGCTAGATGTAAACAAAAGCACAAGCACCCGCTTAGCAACGTATAGACTGGACTGAGTGCAATAAAAAAAGGAGCCGATCTCTTGATCGGCTCCTTTTTATCTTTATTAAAATGTTTGCGCTGCATCCTTAGCTCTAGCAATAGCGTCTGATTTAATTTCTTCTGCTTTCTCTGGCATCGCCGCTTGTCCTTCTACGAATAGTCCTTCAAATGTAGGAACACCAAATAACTGCATGATGGCATTTAAATAACGGTGACCCATTTCTAAACCAGCAGCCGGCCCTTCAGAGTAGAAACCTCCATTAGCTTGAATATGAAAGGCTTTCTTATCTGTTAGAAGGCCAACAGGACCGTGTTCTGTATATTTGAACGTTTTCCCTGCTACCGCTACTGAATCAATATACGCTTTCATAACAGGAGGGAACGAGAAGTTCCACATCGGATTAACAAAAACATATTTATCAGCATTCACAAATTGATCACTCAGTTCACCCAAACGATTCACTTTGCCTTGTTCAGATTCTGTTAGCTGATCACCAGATTGAAGTTTCCCCCAACCGCTAAAGATATCTGCATCAATTTGCGGGATATCCTCCTTATATAAATCAACATGAACGACCTCATCGCCAGGGTTCGCTTCTTTATAAGCATCAATGAATGCTTTCCCGACACTCATACTGTAAGAAGTTGCCTCATCATGCGGATGCGCTGTAATATATAATACTTTAGCCATTGTTATCTCACCTTTCTAATCTTTTCGTAAAAATAGTTTGCGCTATTTCTACATCCCTAGTATTTATCTCGAATTAAATTATCTTTATTTCGAGATTAATTATAGTACCTAATATTCTTATTATCAAGTATTATGCTTATTTATTTTTAAATTGCTCCAAAAGCTTCAGAATATAAGATATTCGCACTATCAAATATTTCCCTTACCATTACCCTCCCTTAATTTATATCCGTTTCTTCACTCTTAAAACATAAAAAGACGAAAATCAAAAATTGATTTTCGTCTTTTTATCATTCAGTCTCATTAACGTGATGAGTATATGGATTTGCCGAAATCTGCTTTCTCATTTCATCTGTAAACTCAACCGGTTGATACTCCGATAACTCCCCACTCACAGGAGCACTTCCATCATAATGCAATGGTTTCCCTTCCATAAAAACCCTCCCTTATGTTCAGTAATAGTATATGTATTCTAATATGAGCCCACAATCACTAAAACATGTGCCCTATGATTATTTTACTACAAGAAGATTCTTCTAACATCTTTATATCCATAATTTTTACACTCTTTTTCCTTTTATGGGAATCGATACACCTTGCTATATAAAGTAATGGAAACATACCATATTCGAGACCTCGTTGGCAGGCCCGTTGCTATAATGCGTGGCCGTTCGTAAAGCTATAGCTAAGTGGTGTTGGAAACGACTCGCCTTCCGCGGGCGAGTCGTCCCCAACACCCCCCTAGCACTCATTAAACGTAACGGCACCCCCAGATTAAAATGTCTCAGCTTCAAGTGTTCCCCATAAGGGGACTTATGCCCCCTTCTATTGAGTAGCTAAGAATCGGTCAAGTTCTAATACCCTGTATCCATCCTTCTCATAAAAAGAAGTAAGACGCAGCAACAAACGAGCATCATCCGTTGTCATTTTAGGTTGGATTTCTTTAAAATATGCAAGCATCCCAGACACTGAACCCGCCGCAAAACTAGTCCCCGTCTTACGAACAACTTCACCACCAGGACTAGCTCCTTCAATCAGTACACCCGGGGCTAAGAAATCCAAATCCGGGCTTCGATTCCCATTCTCATAAAGATGATCACTGTACGTATTATAACCACCAATTGCAATTACTTCATCCAGTCTTGCAGGGAAACTAATGCGATTGGTCAACCCATCATTACCACTTGCCCCAACGAAAACGACTCCTTTACGTTCTCCAAACCGTATCACCCATGATGTAAGAGGATTCTCAACTTCAGATATACTTAAATTTACAATGTCCGCACCTTTAACGACACTGTAGAAGATACCAAGAAACGAAGTCCCAACTCCTTTACCGTTCTCTCCTAACGTTTTAACCGGTAACAACACTGCATGTGGAGCGACTGAGTGAATAATACTCGCAACGTGCGTGCCGTGACCATGATCATCCATCGGATCTAGGTCCCAGTTGTAGAAGTCATATCCATTTTCGACACGGCCCTCAAGCATAGGATGTGATGCATCAATTCCTGTATCAACGACCGCTACAATCGTTTCTTTCGTATCAAATTCAGCAAGCTCTATATAAATAAAAAAACCAGTTATAAGAAAGACACAAAACAAAAAAAACTGTTTCATGCAAATCCCTCCATATTTATATATATGAAGAAATCGTTACGTTGATATGATTAATTTTACAAAATATTTAGAATATTTACCAGAAATTAATATTCCATATTGTTACATATCTTTGATGGACTAAAAAAAGAGGCTGCCCCTTGAGAGACAACCTCTATCGATTTAACATTACTGATTCTTTTTCCAAGCTGTATAGTTATGGATCGCGATCCCTTTAAAACCAGGGTAGTCTTCATTCATAAAATGCGTTCTTACTTTCGCTATTTCACCTTCTGTATACCGTAAAGACTTCCCATCAAATGAAACGTAATCAATCTTATAGGGGTTTAATTCAACACCCACTTCCACTTTAGGGGCTTTTGCATATAAAACTTCATTTTCCGCTAAAGTTGTAATGCTATTCGGTCCAACCGCTGTATTTCGATAACTCATGATGGAAACGTAATCCTGCATATCAATGAACTGTTGATAAAAATTCTCTTCATAATCATTTACAGAACGATTGTCAGTCCAAAATGGCAAGGCACTTCCAACGATAAAACCATAATCCTTGGCATGCTCTACATACGTTTCTGCTGATTGCTTCCATTCCTTAACCGCTTTCTTTCGGTTATTGTCCCACAATTCAAGTGAGTATGGTTCCACATCGAAATGAATGCCTACAAACCGTTGTTCTTCTTCTACTTTCTGATTATAAGCGTGAATGAGATCTACTCGTTTCACTGCATCTTTTGTATAAGCTTTTTGCCCCCACAATGGGCTACCTATTAAAGCATGTACCTTAATCCCCTGGTTTCCTGCTTTTTCAATAAAGTATTGGTAGTTTTCTTTGTCCACTTTTGGATAAAAACGCATATATAGTTGATCTACTTGTTGGTTCGCGAGAAATTCAATTGTCTCATCTGGATTTTTAGTAACTGGTTCTGACTTCCACATCCATACACTTTTTTGTGCATGGTATTCATTAATGGCATCCTGAATAGCTGATACATATTGATAAAAAGATTCGGACTTAATCGCCTGTTCTTTGAAATCAGGATTAGTATAGTCTTCCCCTTCATAAAACGCCGACCATTGTGCATCTGAGATGAGTAGGTTCATTCCTGGTTCAGATGATTGAAGAAAAGATGCGTTTGGTAAAGAAGCTACAGCTTTGCTGACAGGGAATCCTAACCTCTTCAAATGCTTATTTACTAAGCCTTTCAATTTTTCATTCACACCAGATAAAGTGGTCATTGGAGTAGAGCCTTTATTTCCTTGGATGGAGATTCTAGTTGAAGGAGTACGATCGAGTTCAAAGATGTTGGAGGTATTGGGTTGTATGAACAATTCAGAGCGCGCGCCCAATTCTCGGTTCATGGAGTAATAATTCTCTGTGGTTCCTGCTATTTCTTCTACAAGTAAAGATGTGGCTTGCATAAATTCCTCTCCTGCCCCACCTTCACTAAGCCATTTATTGGAATCTTTTTGGTTTAAAAGTAGTTCCCAACAACTTACTTCACAATACGTTGTGGTGTTTACTTCCTCTCCTTCGACTAGATTACTAGGAAGAAATACAAGGAGGAATGTGAGTGCTACCATTACTTTTGTCATTGTTTTTATTGGTTTCATAGCCTAATCTCCTAATAAATAAATGTGATTTTATACTCAGTTCTCTATTAATATCGTACATAGTTCAGAAAGATTAAGCTTTTTTTACTATTTAATGTGCTAAAATTACTAGTTATTTCGACACGATTCGATCCTTAGGACTCAGTTCTTCTGTCACAGGGACACTTAAGAAGGGAACAAACGTTTATTCTTTACCAAAAGAAGGAACTTAGCTAATTAGAAATCAATTTAACAGAAGGGATCGATAAACAGTGGAAAAAAAAGTAGAGTACTTAACACATTGGATTCAGGAAAAAGTAGAAGAGGCAGGGGCTAAGGGAGCACTTGTAGGAATTAGTGGTGGCATTGATTCCGCAGTAGTATCTTGCCTTGTTAAACGTGCCTTCCCCGAACAATCACTAGGAGTGATCCTTCCGATAGATCAAGAAGTAGAAGATCAAGAAGATGCTGTAACGCTTGTAGAACAAATTGGCCTAAATTACATTGGTATAAACCTAACGGACCCATACCAAACAACACATGCTACGATACGAGAAAAACTTAAAGAAAAGGGAGATTGGCAGGAAGACCGTTCCCAATTAGGAGGGGCAAACTTACAAGCACGTCTCCGAATGAGTACACTGTATGCTGTTGCCCATCACTACGGTTATTTAGTAGTTGGAACAGATAATGCTGCTGAAGATTATACTGGTTATTTCACAAAATACGGAGATGGCGGTGTAGACCTGGTTCCTTTGATTCATTTACGTAAAGAAGAAGTTCGGGAATTGGCAGAGTATCTAGAAGTCCCAGAGTCAATTGTTCATAAAAAGCCTAGTGCAGAGCTGTGGGAAGGACAATCTGACGAGGACGAATTAGGGGTTTCATACGATACAATTGATGCCTACCTTCGCGGAGAAACAGTTTCTGATAAAGACGCTAAAAGAATTGAAGAACTCCATAAACAAACAGAGCATAAGCGACAAATCCCGGCCGGGCCTGAACCATATAAAGGAGAGTAATAACATGTCGCAACATGATACGGCTTTGCTTCTAATTGACATGGTCAATAAAATGGATTTCGATGGTGGTGAACACTTGTTAGACAATACACTAGAAATCATCCCATCCATCCAGAAACTGAAGCAACAAGCCAAAGCACAAGGGATTCCAGTTATTTATGTAAATGATAATTTTGGGTTATGGCAAGAAAATGTTTCAGACCTCATTGAAGAATGCAGAGATGGGAGAGGAGAACCCGTCATCCGTCAGATTTTACCTGAAGATGATGATTACTTTATCATTAAACCCAAGCATTCTGGTTTCTTTGGAACTCAGTTAAGCATTCTATTGGATCAACTTGGAGTAAACAATTTAATTTTAACTGGGATCGCCGGAGACATCTGTGTCCTCTTTACAGCTAATGATGCTTATATGAGGGAATATAATATTTGGATTCCTGCAGACTGTGTGGCTTCTGAATATGAGGAAGATAATGAGAACGCAATAAGAATTATGGAGCGCTCCCTTTCAGCAAATACGACACAAGCAGATAAAATGTCCATCTCAGAAGCTTTTTCAACATAAGCGTTCTGTTCTCATGTAGGAACAAACCCTGAAGTCCGATTTTCAGTAGGAGGAATTCATATGAATGAAACGAAACGACGCCCAGTCGTTGCTTTAACTGGAGCCAGTGGATACATCGGCCAGAATTTATTGAAGAAATTAACGAAATACGCTGATGTAATCGCTCTGTCAAGAAATGGAGATAACAAACAAGATACCGAGCATATCACATGGCGTTCTTGCGATCTGTATTCCATGACGGATGCGGATAAAGGATTAGAAGGAGCTGATTTTGCAGTTTATCTAGTTCATTCCATGCTTCCCTCAGCGAAACTTAGCCAAGGATCCTTTGAAGATATGGATGTCATCCTAGCAGATAATTTCGCTCAAGCTGCCAAAAGACAAGGCGTACGTCAGATCGTTTACTTAAGTGGAATCATCCCTGAATCGGAACAGTTATCAAGACATTTAAGAAGCCGACTAGAGGTAGAGGAGATATTAAGAGCTTATGGAGTGCCTGTTACGACCATTCGTGCAGGGTTAATTGTAGGACCTAAGGGCTCCTCATTTCCGATCCTTAAGAAGCTTGTTAAGAGGCTGCCGGTGATGGCTTTACCTAAATGGACAAGAACAAAGACACACCCTATTGCCCTTAAAGAAGTTCTCCATGCTCTTAATAAAAGCATCGGAAACAATCATTTATCTAATAAAGCCATTGATGTGGGTGGCCCTGAGATTATGAGCTATCAAGATATGATGGTTCAAACAGCTGAATCGTTAGGTAAGAAACCAAGACTTTTCCCGGTTCCTTTCATGACTGTTAAACTGTCCAGGCTTTGGGTGAGTCTGACGACTGGAACACCAAAAGAAATGGTCTATCCATTAGTAGAAAGTCTTGTCCATCCGATGACTGCTAAAGAGGAGAATATGGATTCTGAAGTTAGTTATGGGAAGGTGACCTTTAAAGAAGCTGTTCAAACAGCTATTGAAGATGAGAAAGAAGAGGAACAGCAAGCTGCTAAACAACAACCCAACTCTCAAGGACTAAAGGTTCCTGATATTCAACACGATGTGAGGTCCGTTCAACGCATTCCTTTACCAGCAGGTAAAAGTGCTGATTGGGCTGCTAGCTATTATGTAAAGTGGTTGTCCGACACTTTGAACCCACTTGTCCATACAGAGACAGACCAACAAGATAACACACAAATTTGCCTTAAGTTAATTCGTACACCTTTATTAGAGCTAAGTTATTCACAGGAACGAAGCACGTCGGATCGAGCTCTTTTCTACATTACGGGAGGTTCCTTTCAAAATTCTAAGAGAAATGTTAGAGGAAGGCTTGAGTTCCGAAAAATCCCGGATAAACAAGAATGCATTGTGGCGATCCATGACTATATGCCTTCCTTGCCTTGGTTTATATATAAATATACCCAAGCGAAGGCGCATTTAGTTGTAATGTATCTCTTCAGAAAGCATATCGAAAAGATCATTGAACAAGCTAGAGTCCCTGCCCACTCTAATTAAATAAAGCCCGCAACCTTTAAAGGTTGCGGGCTTTTAATGAGGAAGTACAGCCGCTAAGCAGTCGTCTTCCATTCTTCTTCTAATGGGATTTCTTTATTCAATCCTTTACGAGCTGCTATAGAGAAAGAGATGACAACCCCAATCGTAATGATAGCTGCTAGAATATAAGAGATATTAATCGATAGACCAAATCCAATCTGTGCGTTTAAGATATACGTGAATGTCGCCATGGTCATAAAGGTAGCCGGAACCGCTGCAATCCAGTAATTCTTACGAGATAAGAATAAATACATGGCCCCTACCCATAACGCGATGACCGCTGTCGATTGGTTCGCCCAGGAGAAGTATCTCCATAGAAGGGTGAAATCAACTTTTGTCAGTGCAAAAGATATAACAAATAAAGGAATAGCAATCCACATTCTGCTTACAATTTTCTTTTGAGAAACGTTGATATAATCCGCAATAATCATACGAGCACTACGGAACGCTGTATCACCAGACGTGATCGGAAGCACAATCACACCAAGTACAGCTAACGTACCTCCTACAGCCCCAAGCATTTTAACAGACACTTCGCTTACCACAGCTGCTGGTCCACCATTAGCAAGAATCTCATTTAGTCCTTCCGAACCGTTAAATAGACTCATAGCTGCAGCAGCCCAGATCATGGCAATAATCCCCTCAGCAATCATCATACCGTAGAAAATACGTCGACCTTGCTTCTCCTTCTGTGTGGTACGAGAAATAATCGGTGTTTGAGTAGCATGGAAACCTGATAGAGCACCACAAGAAATCGTTAAGAATAATAGCGGAAAGATCGGTGCATCATCAGGGTGCATATTGGTTAACTCAATTTCTGGGATAGGAGCTCCCGTAAATACTAAGGAAAGTCCTACTCCAACTGCACTAATCACTAAGAACGCCCCAAAAATAGGGTAGAAACGTCCAATGATTTTATCAATTGGCAACATAGTCGCTAGTAAATAATAAGCGAAAATGGCTAGTAGAATAACAGGAAGTGAAAGCCAGCTACTTGCCATATTATGAATTAAATCAGCAGGAGCTGTAACAAAAACCGTCCCCACCAGAATGAGTAGTAATATCGTAAACGCATTCACAACGTGTTTCATCACTTTACCGAGAAATTTCCCTGCAAGTTCAGGCAAATGAGCTCCTCGGTTACGAATCGAAATCATCCCTGTTAAATAGTCATGTACGGCCCCAGCAAAGATGGCGCCAAATACGATCCAAAGAAAGGCCACCGGTCCGTATAAAGCTCCTAGAATAGGACCAAAGATGGGACCCACACCAGCAATGTTGAGTAGCTGTATTAATGAATTTCTCTTCTCCCCCATCGGCAAATAGTCAACACCATCACCGTTTGTATAAGCTGGTGTTTGACGTTCAGTGTTTACCCCAAAAACTTTCTCTACATATTTACCGTAAGTTAAATACCCAACAATCAATAAAACAATACTCACTAGAAATGTAATCATGATAGGAGTCCTCCCTCTTCTGTAATCGCTTACAAACATCATACCAAGTAACCGCTTACAATATAGAGGAATCTGTTCAACATGTTCATTTCTTACGTTAAGATGTTCTAAATAGAAACTAAGGTGTAGTGGATGCCTTTTAAATTGATAAGAATGATAGAGGTAGTTTCACAAAGGCTCACCACTACAGAATAATTGAATGGGGATTTTGTATTCCCCATTCTTAAAGCTCAAGTTGTTTCCTTAATTCTTTAACATAATTTCGGCTTACAGACAGTTGTTCATCTCTCCCTCTTAGCTCAAGATGATAGGCACCATTAAACCAGGGCACTAGTCGTTTAACATACTGTAGGTTAACGAGATAGCTCTTATGGATCCGAAAGAACGAAAATGGTTCAAGTCTTTGTTCCACTTCTTTTAAAGAACGCTTCGTTTCATAAGTACGGGTTTGGTCTACAATTTTGGTTACACGTCCATCCCGGTACACATACATAATTTCAGACGGTGTTAGGTACGTAATTTCTTCTTCTTCCTCCACAGCGAGCTTTGATGGAATTGTTCCTTTTTCTGCACTGCCTTCATTTAAGAGCCTTCGTTCTAGACGATCGACTGTCTCACGAATTGGTTCCTCTTCAAATGGTTTCAGTATATAATCAACCGCTTCATGTCGAAAGGCTTCAACAGCAAAATCCGGATAAGCTGTAGCAAATACAATATCCGGTACTTTCTTTAATTCCTGGAGTGACTCAGCTACCTCAAGTCCATTCATTTTCGGCATTTCAATATCCAAAAACAATACGTCAGGCTGCAACTGAAGAGCTTTCATCACCGCATCTTCGCCTGAATCAGCCTCTCCAATAATTTCAATACGTTCATGCTCTTTTAATAAATAAATCAGTTCCTCGCGGCTAAACCGTTCATCATCTACAACTACAGCCGTTATACGTTTACCCAATTCGCTTCCTCCTTCCTAGGAAGTAAAAAAGAAATCGTTGTTCCTTCTCCTAGTACACTCTCGATGTGTAAGCAAGCTGCTTCCCCGTGCATATGGACGAGTCGCTCATTCACATTATATAAACCAAGCCCAGTTCCTTTTTCAGACTCCACTTGAATCTTACCAAGACTCTTCAGCCTTTCAGGAGCAATTCCTGGTCCATTATCTGTTACAGAAACAAGGACCCCCTGTGATTTCTTCTGAACGGCTACACGTATTTCCGTTTGTCCGTCTTGTTCTTTCACTCCATGTTTCATACAGTTTTCAACTAATGGCTGTAAGGTCAAAGGGGCGATCCGTTCCTTTAGTGCTTCCTCATCTACCTCATACTCCACGTGAAGATGATCCACAAAACGTGTTTCCTCAACTAATAAGTAGGCTTTCACATGGTGAATCTCTTCTTCTAATGTAATCCACTTCCGAGTTGTAGCACTCAAATTCTGTCTGAAATATTTCGATAAAGCAATTAAGACTGCACGAGCCCTTTTAGGTTCTGTTCTTATTAGCGAAACAATTACATTTAACGAGTTAAATAAAAAATGAGGATTTACTTGAGCTTGTAATGCTTTGACCTCAGCCTCTCGGGCCAATTCCTGAGCTTTCTCAGCCTCTGCAATTTCTAACTGTTGCCCAAGTAGAGCACTAAGACCTTGAATTAACTCAAGTATCACATTGGAAATTTCTTTCTCCGATCTTACGTAGAATTTAAGTGTGCCTACCACTTCATTCTTTCTCTTTAAAGGAGCAATAATAGCAGCCCCAAGAGGACAGTTGGCTTTTGTGCAATGGATATCTTCATGCTTCACAATCAGTCTCGTACCCGTATGAATCACTTCCCTCGTAGCTGATGTCTGAATAACTTCCCCCGATTTATGATGATCATCAGCCAGTCCTACATGGGCCAAGATCACTTCATGATTTGTCATTGATATGGCACTAACATCCACTTCCTTAAAGATGATTTCACACGTACGTTTAGCAGACGTTTCATTTAACCCCCTTCGCATATAGGCAATGGTTGACTCAGCTAGGGTCAAGGCCTTCTGAGCCTGAAGCGCCCCCACTTTTTCTTCTTCATGTAAAACATTTCTTATAATGAGTAAGAAAAGGGCTGAGCCTACCCCATTGGCAACTATCATAGGCACACCAATTTCTTGAACCAGTTCAAATGCCTGGGTAAATGGCTTTGACATCACTAAAATAACAACCATTTGAACAGTCTCAGCTAATGCGCCTACGAATAAAGCTGTTTTCAAACGGAGAGATTTATCCTTCTTATGAAAAGCTCCCGCAAGTAAACCTGCTATAACAGCTGAAATACCACATGCCAATCCTGTAAATCCGCCTAATGAAAATCGGTGAAGACCCGCAATTAAACCTGCTCCAACTCCAATTCGATATCCACCAAATAATCCAGCGGCGACAATACCGATTACCCTGGAGTTGGCAATCGCTTCTTCCCCACTTAATTTATAAGCAAACGAACCGTACTCAAACGATAACGTATCATAGGTAATCCCTGTATAAGTTCCAATAATGCCAAATAGACCAAAAAAACCAATAGCAACATACCGCTGCTTCGAGGTAAGAGTCTTCTTATCAACCAACTCTCTAAAAAAGCGAAACCTCGTAATCACAAAGGCTACTGTAACAATAATGCCCAATCTTTCTAACATTGGCAGAAATAACTCAAGCACGCTCCCCCTCCTCCCCGTTGTTTAATAAACTCATTGTAGCACGACTCTTAACGCATAGAAAAAGCAGCTTAAGATCCCTAATAAGATGCTCAAGCTGCTCCAAAAGTTTATACAAGCACTTCTTTTTCGATTTGTTTCATTCTATAAAAATACCCCTCATGCCTCATTAATTCCTGGTAAGAACCTGATTCTACGACTTCGCCTTGGTCAAGCACAATAATTTGATCCATCTTCTCAAGCCCCATTAGTCTGTGACTAATAAGAATGAGGGTATCGTGCTTTGCTCTTTGGAATACGTGCTCATATATATGTTGTTCAGTAACAGCGTCAAGAGAGGAAGTCGGTTCGTCGAGCAACCATAACGATTCGTCTTTTAACAACGCTCTCGCAATTGCCAGACGCTGTTTTTCCCCGCCAGATAAGTTCTCTCCCTTTTCAAGAACTGACTGATCCAAGTCAAAATGACTCAAGTCCACATGGGTCAGAACTTCATAAAGTCTATCATCTCCAGCATGCTCGTCTGCGATCTGAAGGTTATCCCGTATGGTTCCGTAAAAGTAGTGATTCTCTTGCTGAACCACATTGGTACGTGCCCAGATGTCTTCTTGACTAACTTCATGTTGTGGGGTCTCATTAAATAAAATCGATCCACTTGCAGGGTTGTAAAACTTCAACAGCAATTGAAATAGAGTAGATTTCCCAGATCCACTAGCACCCACGATCGCCGTCTTTGAACCTGCTGGAATGTGAAGGGTCACATCCTTCAAAGAATCTCTTTCCTCTCCAGGGAAAGAGAACGATACGCCTTTTAAGTCGATTGAAAATGCTTGGTCTACAGGCAAACTACTCGTTACCTCTACTTGTTCTTCCTCATCCTGGACAACTTCGTGAAGGCGCTTGGCTGCCCTACGACTATCTTCAAAGTGAGCAGGAACTAATGCCATTGGTACAGCATTTTCAAATACCGTTAATGAAATCATGATGAGCATTGCTAAGAATACGCCATCTAATTGATTATTTGCCACCAGATAAGCTCCAAATGCAATAACAAGCCATGATACCAGGAGTGTCACCATACTATTTAATGACTGATGATACGAGGCCATCTTGCCTTCTTTCTCCTGCTCATCAATATAACGAACAGATGCTTCTTCTAACTCCTTCTCTTTCGCATCGAGTTGCTGATAAAGCTTTAAATCCATAAATCCATATAAGAATTCGGTCACTTCACTAGACAAAGCACCTCGTTCTTCACGTAATCGGACTTCGATTCTTCGTTGCTTAAAAGCAAACCATGCCGGGAGAATGACCCCTGTCAGAAACAAGCCAAACAGCAATAATAACGCCACGGTGATGGAGTAAAAGACTGTAAAAAGAATCGTTGCGAAGAAAATCAATCCGAGCACAATTGGTGGATAATAAACCCGTAAAAAGAAATTTTGCAACCGGTCAATATCGCTAACAATCCTTGATAAAAGGTCTCCTGATCGATATTTATGAAAAATCTTTGGCGCCAATGGCTCTAGTTTCTCATAAAAATTGACCCGCAGCTGACTTAGCATGGTGAATGTAGCTCTGTGGGAATAGAGACGTTCCAAATAACGCCCAAAGGCACGAGCAAACCCCATAATTTTCAAAAAAGCAATCATGAGAGATAACGTATAGATCGGTGGCAGCAAGGCAGCTTTCGAAATCAAGTAACCGCTTGAGGCAAATAAAGCAACAGCTGTAATGCCTGCTAAAAAGCCAAACAACACCGATAAATAGATATCCCTCTTCTCTACCATCATATCCTTCACAACCGCTCTCAGTTCATTCACGTTGCCATACCTCCTTGTTGCGTCCTCACCATGTTCCGGTAGTGAGGATTTGCTTCGATGAGATTTGTATGAGTTCCTTGCTCTAGAACCCTTCCGTCTTCCATATACAAGATCTGATCCGCATGCTTAATCGTATGGAGGCGATGAGCAACCGTAATGACTGTGGCGTTTTGGCTAAGTTCCTGTATGGAGGTTTGTAAAATTTTCTCCGTCTGCAAATCTAATCCAGTTGTAGGTTCATCAAATAAAATGATAGTGGGTTGTTTTAAGAAAGCTCGAGCAATAGCCAGACGTTGTTTCTCTCCTCCTGACAACCCCCGACCACCTTCTCCAACCGGGGTATCATATCCATGTTCGAGTGATTTCACAAGGGGAGCAATGCCTGCTTTTTCAGCAGCTTTCTCGATAGCTTCCCTTGAAACCTCTTCCTTCTTACCAACAGCTATATTGTCTGCAATTGTACCGGAAAAGAGGTAAGGACTCTGAGATATATAACTAATCTGATCAAACCACTCCTCTTCTTTTAGTTCTGAGCGTTTATGGCCATCCACTAAAATGGACCCTTCAGAGACCGGCACGAGCCCTGCTAGTACATGAAGAAGAGTCGTCTTTCCTGATCCGCTTTTTCCTACAATAGCAGTCTGACTATAAGGAGGTAAGGTTATGTTAATATCCTTTAATGCAAACCCTTCTGCTTCATATGAAAAGTGAACACCTTCTAATCGAATAGAAGGAGGTTCCTCTTGATTCTGGATAGAATCATTCCCCCATTGAACAGGATGGTCTTCTGTATTTAAGACGTCTGAAATCTTCTGGGCTGCTCCGGCACTCCCTCTTCCTGTATGAAAGGCCTGGCCTAAGTTTTTAAGAAACAGATAAAACTCGGGCGCCAATATAAGAACAAAAAAGGCCGTGGAGAAAGTAATAGATTGAAACAAGACGAGTCTCAAACCTATTTCAAGTGCAATCAACCCTATACTTAACATTGAAATCAGTTCTAACATTAGAGAAGAAACAAATGCGATCTTTAGCACTTCCATGGTCGCGTCCCTGAAATCTAAACTGCTACCCTCAATCAGCTCTTTTTGATAACGAGCTCGACCGAAAAGTTTCAAGGTAGTCAGACCTTGGAGTGTATCGAGAAAGCGTCCTGAGAAGATCGCCATTTTGTCCAACTGCTCTTCTGACTTCTTCTTTGTCATAATCCCAATAATGATATAGAACAAGGGAATAAATGGTGCAGTAATCATCATAATCAGGCCCGAATAGAAATGCTCCATTGATACAACAACAAGAATCATAATCGGTACAATAGACGTTTGAATAACCTGAGGAATATATTGGCTGAAATAGCCATCAATCTCATCAACAGCGTCCATTACAGTGCTTACTTTATGCCCCGACTGGCCCCTCATAGATGCTTGTAGAGGATTCTTTGAAAACTTAGAAACAAGTTGTGACCTGAAATGCTCTTTTACCCTCGAAGCCATTTTGACCCCTGCTCGCCCATTCCAATACGTCAAAGCTGAACGAGCAACCAACACGAACAATAAGCTTATTAGATCAGGGATAACTTCTTCAAATTGTGCTCCCTTAAGAAATATATGGTCTACAATGGATACAAACAGCAATGCTTGTGCAATGACCGTGACCCCTAATAGAAGAGAAGAAACAATAAGCAGAAATCTGGTAGCTTTTTGTTTCCTGGCATGTTGTTTTAATACATTCATAGCGATCCTGTCTCCTTAAAGCTTTCCATTTAGGATGATTGTGAATGATTTCACATATAGTTATCTGTATTATAAAAGAAATATCATCTTTATGCATGAATTTTGCCTATTTTTATAGTAAAAATAGTCTTATTGTTCCATTAGTGTTTATTAACGGCACATGAACTATTCATTCGATAACAAAAGAAGTGAAGATAGGGATAAAATCACTTTAGTAAGGTAAAGGGTGCCAGACACCCTTTACCTTGCTAAAGCAAGAATAACTCCTGCATTTATGTTGATTGAATATTCTCTTCTCCTTCAAATATAAATAAGTCTTCAATAGAACAGTCAAATACTTGAGCTAACTTATGAGCCAGGATGAGAGAAGGTTTATATTTCCCTTTCTCTAAAGAAATGACCGTCTGTCTTGAGACCTGGAGTTGAATAGATAGATCTTCTTGTGTGATTTTCTTTTCCGTCCGTTTTTCTCTTATTAAATTTTTCATGTCATCACCTTTGTGGTTAAGCCTGCTTTACATTCAGTTTACGCGACAACAGTCTTTTGGGTCAAACCTTCTACCAGAAGAATCACGTACACAAATAAAGAGCATGAAATGAGTGTCCATTCCATGCTCTTATTCAGAAGGTATACGAACCTCCTCTTGTTCTATTAGCTAATTGTAAAACCGATCTTTCCGAAGTTTTTCGAATCTCTAATGTAAGCAAATGCATCTTGGTAATCGGAAAGGGCGAACATTTTATCTACTTCAGGTGTTATGCTATGGTCCGTTATGAAAGAAAGCATGTCTTGAAATTCTTCACGGCTTCCCATTGTAGAGCCTAGAAGATTGTATTGGCCATAGAAGAATTTACGAATATCAATTTCTACTTTATCTTCTGTCGTTGCACCAAATGTCACAACCGTCCCCCCTCTTCTTACGACACCAAGGGATTTCTCAAACGTTGCTTGACCAATACTCTCTACAACGACATCGACTTGTTCTTCTGCGAGTTCTTCTTCCCAATCAGAAAGAGTCGGAATAGCCAGATCAGCCCCTAGCTCTTTTGCCGTCTCGAGCTTTTCCTCACTGCGTGAAGTGACAATTACCTTTGCACCAGCTGCTTTTGCGAATTTCAATGCAAACGTTAAAACGCCGCTCCCAATCCCCGGAAGTAAAATGGTATCTCCTTCTTTAATCTTCGCTCTTGTAAACAATACGCGATAAGCGGTTAGTGCAGCGAGAGGTAGGACACCAGCTTGTTCCCAAGTTAAGTGAGATGGCTTCTTCTCAATGTTCTCTTCTTGTAAAACGATATACTCTGCAAACGTACCATCATCAGGTAAACCCAGTATTTCAAAGCCTTGGGGTGGCGCATCGCTGTTATGCTTCCATCCTAAACCAGGATTGATGACAACCTCATCCCCAACGTTCCAGCCTGTGACACCTTCGCCTACCTCTGCAATGATGCCAGCTCCATCTGAGCCTAAAATAAGGGGAGGCTGCTCCACCTTATGTCGATTTGTCACAGCAAGATCGCGTCTATTTAAGCCAGCTGTTTTCAACTGGACCTTCACCTTCCCTTTTTCGACTCCTGGTGCGTCACACTCTTCGTGATGTAAACCATCTAATCCTTCAATTTCTTTATGTATAATAGCTCTCATTCCATTCACTCCTTCTCTAATATCCGTTCGTTTCTTTATCATAACAATTTTTCAGACTTCCAAACATCATTTCCCTTCATACTTTTTACAAAACAACAAAATCTAATCCCACAACGGAGGTGATCTTATGGATGGCAAAAAAGAAACAGAAACATTGAAAAGAAAAGATAAAGAAGAGCATTCCTCTCTCCACGAGCAATTTATCGACCAAGCTAAAAAAACAGATCGGAAAACATTTGACCGGGACGGATTTTTAGGTAAAGGGTATTAAGTTCACTACAACCTCACCTCTCTTTGAAAGCGTTACACTGTTCAATAATCTGAATGTTTTGTAAAATAGAGGTACTATTCAAGGAGAGGTGATATATATGGAAGAAAAAGCTCCAATCTATCTTGGCCACCGAACGTATGTAATTGATGGATTTGATCTGGGGATGCCAAACCGCACAGGGATTTATGTGATTGACGATAAGGATCTCACCATAGTCGAAACAGGTCCAAGTCCTTCAGTCCCTTACATAAAGAAAGGTCTTAAAGATCTAGGATTCAAATTATCGGATGTAAAAAATATTATCCTGACCCACATCCATCTCGATCATGCTGGTGGTGCAGGATTATTCGTACAAGAGTGTCCTCAAGCTACCATCTATGTCCATCCAAAAGGAAAACGTCACCTAGTTAATCCTACTAAATTGATTGCGGGTGCCAAACAAGTTTACGGAGACCAATTTGAACCGTTATTTGATCCGATTCTCCCTATTACGGAAGATCAAATCAAAGTCGTTGAAGACCAAGAGGAACTTCAAATCGGACCTTCTGCTACACTAACGTTTTACCATACACCAGGTCATGCTAACCATCATATTTCAATTTACGACTCAGAAAGCCAAGGTCTGTTTACAGGCGATGCATGCGGCATCCGTTATCCACATACGGAAGATCATGACTTGTCTTTATATTTACCATCCACATCTCCCAATCAATTCGACCCATTCGTCATGCTAGAAACCATTAAAAAAGTAAGCCTGTTGCCTATAAACCGAATCTACTTTGGTCATTTTAGTATGTCCGACCAGCCAAACGAAGTGTTTAAATCGGTCGCAAAATGGTTACCTATTTTTATGGAAGCAGGCCATGAAGCTGCACGTAATGATGAAGACCTCACTCAATTGAAAGAACGTCTTTATGAGAAAGTAGCGGTTTATTTAGACTCTAAAGGAGTGCCAAGAGACCATGCGATCTATGGCGTACTAGAGCTTGATTTCGAGGTCTCCGCTATGGGCATCGCTGATTACTTAGAGAAAACAAAGGTCCTTCCAACTCAATAAAAAGGAGCGACAAACAATGGAAAAACAAACGAGAATAGGTAACACAGACCTCCATGTCAATCCAATTGGCTTAGGTACAAACGCTGTTGGAGGTCATAATATCTACCCTAATCTTGATGAGCAAGTCGGAAAAGATTTAGTTAAGACTGCCTTAGACCATGGCATTAACTTTTTAGACACAGCCTTCATTTATGGTCCTAAGCGCTCTGAAGAGCTTGTTGGTGAAGTGCTTAAAGAGACTGGTAAACGTGAAGAAGTGGTGTTAGCTACAAAGGGTGCTCATAAATTTGTCGGAGAAGATGTCGTGTTTGATAATTCTCCTGAGTTCCTAAAGCAAGCTGTTGAAGATAGTCTTAAGCGTCTCCAGACGGACTATATCGATTTGTTCTATATCCATTTCCCTGATGAACAGACTCCTAAGGATGAAGCCGTAAGAACTCTTAAAGAACTGAAAGATGAAGGGAAGATCAGAGCGATTGGGGTTTCGAATTTCTCTTTATCCCAGTTAAAAGAAGCAAACAAAGATGGGTACGTTGATGTGGTACAAAGTGAATACAATTTGTTAAACCGCGATGCTGAGAAGGACTTGCTTCCATATATCGCAGAAAACAATCTGTCCTTTGTCCCTTACTTTCCTTTAGCATCAGGTCTTCTTGCTGGTAAATATGATAAAAACACAACGTTTAATGATATACGTGCGAACATGCCTCATTTCCAAGGGGAACAATTTGAAAAGAACTTAGAAAAAGTGGATCAAGTCAGGTCCATCGCTGATCGCCATAATGCCGAAGTAGCACATATTGTGCTTGCCTGGTACCTCACTCGTGATGGAATTGACACCATTATTCCAGGTGCCAAACGCTCTGAACAAGTCGTCAACACTTTACAAACTTTAGATGTAGAGTTAACACAAGAAGATATCGACAAAATTGATCGCATCTTTTCCTAACCAAAAACCATGAACCGACTCGGTTCATGGTTTTTTAGGTAGCTATTTTAAGATGACAAACTCTTTCATAGAAACAACCATTTTAGGCGGAATCGAATATTGGAATCGATAAAATACAGTCGAATGGGACATAGTAAAACCGATAACTTAAAACATCAGGAGGTTCACTATGCTCAGTATTATTATCGGTCTTATCCTCTTAATGGCTTTGGCTTACCTTGGTTGGTCCATTATATGGATTGCCCCCCTAGTATCAGGAATCGTGGCTCTATTAAGTGGTATGAACATTCTCGATGCCTATACAGGAACATATATGGAAGGCTTTGTAGGGTTTGCGAAGGATTACTTCCCGATCTTCTTATTCGGTGCAATCTTTGGGAAACTGATGGAAGATACAGGTGCAGCTCAATCCGTTGCTTATAAAATCTCTAGCGTTATCGGAAAGAAACGCGCTATTCTAGGAATGCTTCTTTCAGCAGCCATCCTTACTTACGGTGGTGTTAGTTTATTTGTAGTCGTATTCGCAGTCTATCCACTTGCTGTAGCGATGTTCAGAGAAGCAAACGTATCACGTAAATTAATTCCTTCTACGTTTGTTTTAGGAGCTTTCACCTTTACAATGACAGCGATCCCTGGAACACCGCAAATTCAAAATATTATTCCAATCAATACCTTTAAAACAGATACAATGGCAGCTCCGATCCTAGGTATTGTGGCAGGACTAATTATGGCTGTAGGTGGTTATGCATACCTAAAGTTCAGACAAAAACAACTTGATTCAAAAGATGACAAATTTACAGAACCTGAAGGTGATAACCAGGTGAAGGAAATCAATGAGGATGAACTTCCAAATTGGATTTTATCTGTCATCCCTCTTATTGCTGTAGTTGTCACGTTGAACGTATTTAAAGACCTTAGTATTTTAATTGCCCTCTTAATCGGGATTATTCTTATCATGCTCTTTAACTTTAAGGATTACAAAGACTTCATCCCTGCGATTAATGGAGGCGCATCAGGTTCTGTTATGGCCACCATTAACACGAGTGCGGCTGTCGGTTTCGGATCAGTTGTAACAGCTTCCCCTGGGTTTGAAACGGTTAAAGAATTAATTTTTGATATTCCATTAAGCCCTTATTTCTCCGAAGCCTTCGCTGTGCAACTTCTTGCTATGATTACAGGTTCAGCTTCTGGTGGTATGGGAATTGCCCTTGAAGCCCTTGGTGAGGAGTATTACAATATTGCAGTTGATCAAGGATTAAGTCTTGAAGCCTTTCACAGAATTACATCCGTAGCCTCAGGTGCCTCAATCCTGCCGCATAACGGGGCTTTATTGACGCTTTTCACCGTTACAGGTTTAACACATAAAGACTCTTATAAAGACGTATTCGTCGTCGGTCTCCTCATACCAATGGTCGCCACCATAGCGATTATCTTCTTAGCTATGATGGGAATTAATTAATCCATTAGAAAAGCCAAACAAGAGCTTGGAATCCAGGCTCTTGTTTTTTGTGCAAGAATAGCACTCTTATTAATGGGCTTTGTTGATTTCTACGGTGTTCCACAAAAAAGGCCTTATATGGAACAATTGATGTAAAAAAGTTTTCCAAGATGGGGCCGCCATATTGCCGTATCTGATTAAGATGCTTCCATTCATCCTTGCATGGCAAAGGTGGGCCTGGAAACTGCGAGACTCCCGTGGGCAGAAGAGCCAGTCTTGTTCCAGCGTGGAGGACCGTACGCTCATGTTAAAGTTAACGGAACCATTTCTCATAGTAAAAAAAATACCCTAAGAGCATTGTACTCTTAGAGTATCTTCATCCATTACTGAACGGTATATCCACCATCAATAACAGCCGCTTGGCCAGTTATACTTTTCGCTTTGTCACTCACTAAGAAGATCGAGTAATCAGCAATTTCCTGAACTTGTAGCAAGCGCTTCTGAGGAACAAGTGGGTAAATAACCTCTTCTAAAGCTTTTTCTTTATCGATATTTCGTGTCTTCGCCAAGTCTTCTAATTGATTCTGCACAAGTGGTGTGTCTACGTATCCTGGACAAATAGCGTTCACCGTAATTCCGTGGTCAGCACCTTCTAGAGCTGTAACCTTTGTCAGACCTATTACACCATGTTTGGCACTATTGTAACCAGCTTTGCCTGCAAAACCGATTAAACCGTTAATCGATGCCATATTTAGAATACGACCATATCCTTGCTTTTTCATATGCGGGAAGGCATATTTAATTCCAAAGAAAGGCCCTTTGAGCATAATATCTAAGATTAACTCAAACTTCTCACTAGGGAATTCTTCGACAGGGGCAACATGTTGAATACCTGCATTATTGACTAAGATATCAATCGAACCAAACTTCTCGACCGTCTTCTCAATCGCGTTCTTCACATCTTCTTCTTTCGCAACATTCGCCACTACGCCATCTACTGTGTGACCTTGAGATCTTAGTTCCTCTATGGATTTATTTAATGTTTCCTCATTAATATCGTTTAGCATAACCTTTGCGCCAGCTTTAGCAAACTCTGTTGCAATTTCAAAGCCAATTCCCTGACCAGAGCCAGTAATAAGAGCAGATTTTCCTTCAAGCATACATGCTTCCTCCTTTAAATGTACTCTAGATTACTTTGCCCAACTTTCTAAAATTCCATCAGAGAAACCAAAATAAATATAGTTTAACAAAGTAAAGGAGTAAAGGGTGCCTGACACCCTTTACTCCTTTACTTTGTTAAAAAAAGAGCAGACATCAGCCTGCTCTTTAGATGCTATTCTCCTTTAAACAGTTCAGCTACGAGTTCATAAGAGTGACGACGAGCTTCATGGTCATAAATTTGGGAGATGACCATCACTTCATCAGCGCCTGTTTTTTCAATAAAGGATTCTAGCTGATGTTTCACGGTTTCTTTACTACCAATAATGGAAGAACCTAATTGCTGTTTTAAGGCTTGCTTCTCCCGTTCTGTCCAGATCCCTTCCATAGAATCAACAGGTGGCGGTAAAGGTGATTCATTCTTCCTTATCAAGTTTAAGAACTGCTGTTGGAGGGTCGTAGCTAATCGCTCCGCTTCTTCATCCGTTTCTGCAGCAATCACATTTACTCCCACCATTGCATGAGGTTTTGATAAAGAATCAGATGGCGTAAATGTTCGCTTGTATAAATCAAGTGCCGGAACAGTGTCTCGAGGAGAGAAGTGACTGGCAAACGCAAACGGTAGCCCCTCTTCTCCTGCCAATTGAGCACTATATCCACTTGAGCCCAGCAACCAAATCGGTATATCTAATCCTTCACCAGGGTAAGCACGTACATGTGGATTGGCTGGACCACGTGAAGGATCAAAGTAGCTTCTGAGCTCTTCAAGTTGATCAGGGAAGTCATGGGGACCGCTCTGACCTCCACGCCTTAACGCGTGCGCTGTCAACTGGTCAGTACCAGGCGCACGACCAAGCCCTAAATCAATACGCCCAGGGAATAAGGATTCCAGTGTTCCAAACTGTTCAGCGATGACTAGTGGCGCATGGTTCGGAAGCATGACTCCTCCTGATCCCACTTTGATCGTAGACGTTTGTGAAGCCACGTGTCCAATTAAGACTGAAGTAGCAGAACTTGCGATAAAAGGCATATTATGATGCTCCGCTAGCCAGTAGCGGTTATATCCAAGGCTCTCCGTATGCTGAGCCAGATCTACAGTTCTCTTAAAAGAATCAGCCGGACCGCCATCTTCTCGTATAGGAGCTAAATCCAACACGGAGAAAGGGATCGACTGAAGTATATTCGTTTGATTGTTATCACTCATTGTTTCATCTTCTTTCTTTAAAGTATGATGATGGTAAGAGCTATTTCTCTTACCTAGTATGAGACAGTGTAACAAGATTTCTTTCGTGTGCCTAACGAATTGCTCATCCTTTCTTATGATTCCACATATGGTAAAATTTCAAGAAAATGAATGATAAAAAAAGGTTGCACGATAAAATGAAAGGTGTATAATCAAATTTAGACGAAATGACTAAATCGTTCAAATGGTCAGGTGATGAAAAATGTCCAACGACAGAAAACAACAAATCATTCAAGCGGCTAATCAATCGTTCGCCACATTCGGGTATAAAGCAACGACAATGGATCATGTTGCAAAAGCAGCTAATGTGGGAAAAGGAACGATTTATAACTTTTTCAAAAACAAAGAACAACTTTTCCAGGAAATCATCTCTAACCTCTTGTCAGAGATGAAAACACAAGCAGAGTCCGTCATTGATGATCAGAAGCCATTGAAGGAGAATGTCCATCTAGCTTTATACGAGCTCCTTCAATATCGGCGCAGCCATCAACTAACCATTCAGATGGTACAAGAAGCCAAAGAAATGGGGACTGCTGCGGTTCAGGAAGCTCTTGCTAATGTTGAAGGGTTAATCACTGCTTATCTTCGCGAAAAGATTGAACAAGCAATTGAACGGGGAGATATCCGATCTTGCAACCCAGAAATGACGGCCTTTATGATGTTCAAACTCTATACAGCATTTATCATAGACTGGGAAGAACGTCATCAACCACTCGAAAAAGAAGACATCATGCATTTGTTTGATGAATATGTATTTAAAGGGTTATCACCATCTTGATGATTGATGATCCTTTTCTTTTGCCGCATTATGACCAAATGAACGATTTAGTCATTTATTACTTAGGAGGGTAACTACATGAATGGTTTTAAATTATGGCTATCCGAATTAAAACACATCGGTAGCAACAAAAAAGTACTTATACCATTTATTGCGGTATTAATGATTCCGCTTATTTATAGTGGAATGTTCTTATGGGCGTTCTGGAATCCATATGGCAGTATGGATCAACTTCCAGTCGCTATTGTCAACTCAGACGAAGGGGCCGAATTTAACGATGAACCCCTTACAGTCGGAAAAGAATTTGTTGATAATTTAGAGGATAGCGGAGACTTCAAATATGAAGTGGTTTCTAAGGAAGAAGGTTACGATGGATTAAGCAATCATGAGTATTATATGCTTGTCGAAATTCCGGAAAACTTCTCATCTTCCGCTACCACGATCTTAGACGAGAATCCAGAGAAACTTCAGTTAAAATATGTACCAAACGAAGGATTTAACTTCCTCTCTGCTCAAATTGGTGAGTCAGCAACAGAGCAAATGAAAGCAAAGTTAGCTGATGAGATGTCTGAAACGTATGCCAATGCGATGTTCGCGCAATTTAATGAATTGAAAACAGGTCTTGCCGATGCTAGTACAAAAGCAGGTGATTTGAATAACGGTGCCAAAGACCTTGACTCTGGAGCTAAAGAATTAAAGGAAAAACTAAGAACGTTCTCCGATAAACAACTTCAATTTACAGATGGAACGCAAGAATTGCGCCAAGGTACTTCTGAAGTAGCTACAGGAGCCAATGAACTTAACCAAGGACTTTCAGCTCTTCAAAACGGATATGGACAAATCGTTTCAGGGGCCAATTCATCAAAAGATGGAGCCATTCAATTACGAAACGGACTATCCCAATCTAAAGATGGAGCTGCTCAACTCGAACAAGGGTTAGCACAACTCGTTCAACAATCAGGTGGATTAGAACAGTCATCTCAGGAACTCTCAAATTCTCTAAAAAGCCTGAATGGCGGTGCTCAGCAGGTAAACCAATCAGCTGCTACCCTATCTGAAAAAGTAGGGGGGCTAAAAGAAGGATTGGCACCCGTGATTGCACAAATGCCTGAAGAACAACAACAGAAAATTCTAGCGCAACTTGAACAATTAAACCAAGGTGCCAAGCAGCTATCAGGGGCCACGAGCCAGCTAGCTACCGGTTCACAGCAAGTGGTCGAAAAAACAGCTTCTCTTCCGAACCAGATGGCCTCTCTTTCAGAAGCTCACTCCAAGCTTCAACAAGGGGCAACTGCTCTCTCTGCAGGTCAGAACGAATTATATAACGGTGCTTCTGCACTCGTTCAAGGACAAGAGAAGTTTGCAGCAGGCGTCCAAACGTTTAATGATAAATTGACTAGCGCTAACACAGGTGCTGCTCAATTAGCTGATGGTGCTGCTCAAGTAAACCAGGGAGCAAACGAACTCTTTAACGGCTCATCTCAGTTAGCTGACGGGTCTCAAAAGCTTGCAAAAGGCGCTAATGACCTTTCTTCAGGAACAAATGAGTTAACTTCAGGCACAAGCGAGTTCGAAAGCAACCTCTCAGAAGCTAGCTCAAAAGCACAAGACGTCCAAACGAGCATGAAAACTGAAGAGATGCTTGCCAAACCAGTAGATTTAGATAAGAATAGCGTTAATGAAGTCCCTAACTACGGAACTGGATTTACTCCATATTTCTTATCTCTTGGACTATTTGTAGGTGCGCTAATCATTACAATCGTTTACCCAGTCAGAGAACCTTCCGCTGCACCACGAAATGCATTCAGCTGGTTCTTTGCTAAATTTGGTGTACTCGTGAGTGCTGGACTTATTCAAGCGGTCATTGCCGCTAGTGTGATCTTGTATGGGTTAGGGTTAGAAGTAGAAAGTGTTCCTTACTTCTACTTGTTTAGTATATTAACTAGCCTAACGTTCATGGCCATGATTCAAGTCCTTGTTACAACCCTTGGAGACCCAGGTCGTTTTATCGCGATTTTAATTTTAATCATGCAATTAACAACAAGCGCTGGAACATTCCCATTAGAATTAATTCCAGAGCCACTACAGATCTTTAACCCAGTTCTACCAATGACATACTCTGTAGAAGGGTTGAAAGCCGTCATTTCTGAAGGTGATTACAGTCTAATGTGGCAAGATAGTAGCATATTAGCTATCTTCTTACTAGGATCTGTGATTATAACAATTGGCTACTTTATTGTAGCAATGAGAAAAAGACGATTAACTAGTGTAGATGACGCTGCTTAAATAAAAAAGATCACCTGTTTTCAGGTGATCTTTTTTTATTGCTCCAAAGTCGCTTGGTAACTCTTTAGTTTTTCATTCGTTTCAACGATTAACTGCTCAATCTTATTCACATCTGGAGAAGGTTTTTGAGCTTCCCCAATCAAAGGATAAAGGCTCTCTTCAATGATTTTATAATCTTTCGGGCTCTTTTCTTCCACTTGATCTTCAATTACATCCCATGCTTCATCAAGCTTTTTTCCCGCTTTGTTAAGTTCAGATAACTTTGCATTATTTTGTACAGCCATTTGTAACGTATCAATAGCTGCAAGTACTTGATCGATTCCTTCCGATACTGACACCCCACGTTCCTCTTCCTCTGCTGAAGCCTGATTCATGACAGGGGTCATGACAATATTCAGTGCGAGCACTAAGCATGGTACTATCCAATAGATTCGTTTCATTATTCCATCGTCTCCTTTTGCTGGTCTCGGTGCTTACTTTTTCCAAATATACAACGAACTATGCACGCGATTCTTTCATTCTTTTTATGTAAATGGAAACTAAAAAAGTGTGACCGCTAGCTATAACACGGGTGGAATGCAAAACAAAAAACACCGCCTCTTATGGAGGCGGTGCAAGCAATGATTCTATTAGAATGTTACATCTTTCCCATAATAAGCTGATTCAAATAGCTTCTTCATTTCTTCTTCAGAAGTCTCGCGTGGATTTGTACCCGTACAAGGATCATCCATCGCGTTTTTCGCCATTTGATCCACATGTTCTTTAAACAGATCTTCTGAAACGCCAAATTCTTTAAGTGTGTTCGGTACACCCATTTCACGGTTTAATTCACGAACCCATTCAATCAAGGAATCCACAAGCTGCTCTTGTGTATCGCCTTGTAACTCAAGACGTTTTGCCATTTTAGCAAAACGATCTCCTACGACACTGCGGTTAAATTGAATCACATACGGAAGGTAAATACCGTTCGCACAGCCGTGTGGCACTTCAAATGTTGGTCCACTCTTATGCGCCATGCTATGCACATTACCTAGCACTGCATTCGCAAATGCCATACCAGCCATTGCTTGAGCATAGTGAACTTTTTCTCTCGAATCTTGGTTGCCTTTATAGGAACTAAGCAGATGTTCATTTAGGATTTCAGCAGCTTCAATAGCCAGAGAATCCGTAAACGTCGTACGTGGTTTAGCCACATAAGCTTCAATACTGTGTGTTACAGCATCCATACCACTATAAGCAATCACTTTTTGCGGCATCGATTCGACCATAACGGGATCGATAACAGCTAAGTCTGGAGTTAATTCAAAGTCAGCTAACGGGTGTTTAACCCCTGTTTCTGAATCCGTAATAACGGATAAGTTTGAAATTTCAGATGCCGTACCACTTGTTGTTGGAATGCCAATAAATTTCGCTTTTGTGCGAAGACCTGGCAAGTTAAATGGTTCCATTGCATCTTTAAATGAAAGATTCGGGCGTTCATAGAAAATCCACATTGCCTTAGCAGCGTCCATTGGGGAGCCACCACCAATGCCGATAATCCAATCAGGTTCAAAATCATTTAGCGTGCCAAGATGCTCTTGAACTAAATTAGTCGAAGGCTCTTCTGTGATGCCCTCAATCACTTTCGTTTCTATATTAGCCTTAGCCAGATGGCTTTCAATTTTATCTAAGTTTCCATTCTCCTTAACCGATCCACCACCGATTACAAGGATAGCTTTCTTCCCATCTAAGGATTCGAGCGTCTCTAACGCCCCTTCTCCGAAGTAAATATCTCTTGGAATTGTAAAACGATTCATACCTTTTAGCCTCCAATACGATTAGATAGTGAAGAAATAACCGTTTTTAGAGGTGAACAAACCTATGAAGGCAATAATGATCGGTTTTACTCATAGGTCCATATCGCTAATCCGCTTACATAAGGTGTCTTTAGGACCACCTACCCTGCCCTATTCTTATTCCATAATAGGGTAGGTTTGATGGAGTATTCCCGTTAATTGTGGATGGCGCGTAAGGTGAGCATTGGAAACAACTTCGAACGTTCCATATAAGGCCGCTTATAGGGAACATAAGAGCATTCGTTAGGACGAATGCTCTTTAAAGTGATAGGTAAATGTGTGTTCTGTAATTTGTTCGATGCGTCTCTGGTTAATTTCAAAACCAATCCCGGCCTTATCATGTGGGACTTCTACCTGACCGTTTTGTAACTCGACTTCTGGGATGATTACGTCTTCATGCCAATAACGCTTAGAAGCAGATAAATCTCCCGGAATGGTCATGCCAGGGAGGGAGGCAAATGCAAGGTTATGAGCTCTAGAAATTCCAGTTTCAAGCATCCCTCCACACCACGCATCTACTCCAGATGATTCGCATAGGTTATAAATCTTCATAGCCTCCGTAAGCCCACCTACACGACTAATCTTAATATTGATCGTTTTACAACTACCAAATTGAATAGCCTGGTAGGCATCATGATAGCTTTCTATACTTTCATCTAAGCAAATCGGCGTATTCATACGTCCTTGTAGTTCTCGGTGTAAATAGAAATCACCAGCGGCGAAAGGCTGTTCGATCATCAGAAGCCCGAGGTCGTCTAATGAAGCCAGGTGATCTAAGTCCTCTTCTTCGTAGGCTCCATTTCCATCAAACATAATAGAGAGGTCTGAGGAAAGACCCTTAACCGCTTCGATATCTTCACGCTCATGCCCCTTTCGCACCTTCACTTTTATTCGCTTATAACCTAGTGATTCATATAGAGGGACGAGTTCATTCAGATTCTCGGATAAGCTTATCACGACACCCACAGGGATAGAAGGTTGTGTTCCACCAATAAGAGAAGGAAAGGATTGGTTATTTTGTTTAGCATACAAATCCCAAAGAGCCCCTTCAAGGGCTGCTTTTGCCATTTGATGGCCTTTTTCTTTCTTCAAAAGTTCCGGTAGCTCAGAGGGATGTTGGACCTTTCCTTCTTCCAGTACAGGAAGAAAATGATCCCTCAACATCACCCAACACGTTTCTACCGTTTCAGCTGTATAAAAAGGAGTCGAAAACGCAACCCCCTCTCCCCAGCCTGAACACCCATCAGCATCCATTGCTTCGACTAGGATGCCTTCTCGTTCTTTCACGGTTCCTGCATGTGTCGTAAAAGGTGTTACAAGTTCCATTGTGTACCGATAAAGTTTCACAGAAGCGAGGTTCATTGAACATTTCTCCTCTGTTTCAGCCAGTTAGCCAGTTCTCTGCGTAACAACTTATTGGTGGCATTACGCGGTAAATGATCGACGAAGTAGAGTTCTTTTGGTTGTTTATAAGAAGCAAGACGATCGTTACAAAAGGTTAGAACATCTTCTTTTGTTAGAGACGTGCCTTCCCTTCTGACAATAAAAGCTACGGGCACACTCCCCCATTTTTGATCTTCTTTACCAACCACACCCACTTCTTTTACTTGATCCATTCCGCTTAAAACCCCTTCAATCTCCGCTGGGTAAATATTTTCACCACCTGAAATAATTAAATCCTTCCGGCGGTCCACTACATATAAGAAGCCATCTTCATCGACATAGCCAAGATCTCCTGTTCGTAGCCATTCTTTTTGGATGGTGTCTTCATTCGTTTCGGGTCTTCGATAGTAGCCCTTCGTCACCATCGGGCCTTTAACAACGATTTCTCCTATTTCATCAGAAGCTGCTCGTTTCCCGTCTACTTCAATTGAAAGTTGCGCTGGGAATAAGGGTTTCCCTGCCGATCCGATTTTGTTTAATGCATAGTCCGGACTTAGCGTTACAATTTGTGAAGATGTTTCCGTCATTCCATACGATTGGAACACGGGAACAGATTTCTCTTTTGCTTTATATAATAATGGTTCAGGTGCAGGACCGCCCCCTAAGAGCATCCCACGAAATTCATCAGGATACCGTTCAGTACCCAGTCGGTCCATCAGACCATCTAGCATAACCGTTACGACTGATACCGTCGTAACGCCTTTATTCATAATGGCATCATGGACCTTCTCGACATCAAAGGAAGTATGGAGGTGGACAGGCATGCCATAAATAACACTTTTCATAAGGATTGATAGTCCTCCTACATGGAAAAGGGGTAAAGCAGCCAGCCATTGGTCTTTTTCCGTAATGCCAAGGTTCAATGCAGAACTCACTGCACTCCACCAGTGATTACTATAGGATAAGAGAACCCCTTTGGGAGAACCGGTTGTGCCAGACGTATATAAAATTGTGTAAGGATCTTCCATTGTGACCTCTTTCAGAAAATCAACAGAACGAGCTTCAGAACTCATCAGCTCTCCAAAGGAAAGAGAAGGAATGTCTGTTTTTTGTGTAAGTTCATGGAGCGTATCTTTAAATCCGTCTTCCCCCACTACATACACACACCCTGCATCCGTAACCTGAAAGACTAGCTCATCAATGGTTAAACGGGTATTTAATAACACCCCAACAACTCCCAAATAGGAGAGTGCGTGCACGATCTGAACCATTTCAACAGAGCTCTTCGCATAAACTGCAATATGATCTCCCTTATGGATTCCAAGAGTGGATAATCGAGAAGCCCTATCCTTTGCTCGATGCTGAAGCTCAGCAAACGTCAAGCTCTCTTCATCCGTCACAAGAGCCGTGCGCTCAGGTGTTAAAAATGCACGTTGATCTAACCAATTGGGCATTGTTTGTTCGCTCATGTTCCTCACCCTTTCTACAATTCCATCCAGAACTTGTTTGTTATAAGATTCTCATAAAATCTATGGTTTATTTTGATTTAAATGGGCCCGTTACGTTTGATGAGTGCTTGGGCTTGCTCGGGGACAACTAGCTTTCCTGCGGGGAGCTGGGGAGCCTCCTCGTTCGCTATCGCTCTCTGTGGGGTCTCCCCTAGGCTCCTTCCCCCGCGGGAGTCTCGATGTCCTCGAGCAAGCCCTGGCTATTGTTCTAGAAACAGCCCCGCATTCTAAAGGCGCCAACGGTTGAAGGGGTTTCGCATATGGCATGTTTCCGTTACACCATGTATAGCAAAGGTGGGGCGGGAAATTGCGAGACTCCTGCGGCAGTAGGAGCCTAGGGAAGACCCCGGAAAGCGCGTAGCGATTGAGGAGGCTTCCCAGCTCGCCGCGGAAAGCGAGTGATTTCCCGAACCACCTTACACTCAATTATAGCTAACGGAAACATTCTCTCAGCTTCGAGTGTACAGCAATTTTGCCCGATTACTGAACAGTTGCCTTTGGCATAGTCAAAGAAAAGAGGGTGCCCATGAGGCTCTCCCGTAGGAGAAGAGCTCATCACAGGCACCCTCTGATTATCGTTCGATTTATGGGAAACGCGGGAACTGTTTGAAGTCTGGCTTGCGTTTTTCTTTGAACGCATCGCGACCTTCTTTTGCTTCATCTGTTGTGTAATAAAGAAGCGTTGCGTCGCCACCCATTTGTTGAAGACCTGCAAGGCCATCTGTATCAGCATTAAAGGACGCTTTCAAGAAGCGTAGCGCTGTAGGTGATTTCTCAAGCATTTCCTGACACCATTGTACCGTTTCTTCTTCAAGCTTTTCTAATGGAACAACGGTATTGACCATGCCCATGTCCTCTGCTTCTTTAGCAGAATATTGACGGCACAGGTACCAAATTTCACGAGCTTTCTTATGGCCAACCATACGGGCTAATAATCCAGCTCCATAACCTGCGTCGAAGCTGCCGACTTTTGGTCCTGTTTGTCCAAAGATTGCATTATCAGCTGCAATTGTAAGGTCACATACAACGTGAAGAACGTGGCCTCCACCAATCGCATAACCTGAAACCATGGCAACAACCGGTTTTGGAATCACACGGATTAAACGTTGTAAGTCTAAAACGTTAAGGCGTGGAACTTCATCGTCCCCTACATAGCCTCCATGACCGCGAACTTTTTGGTCTCCACCTGCACAGAATGCATCGTCTCCTGCACCTGCAAGAACAATAACACCAATTTTAGAATCATCACGAGCGTAAGAAAACGCATCTAACAATTCTTTAACGGTATGAGGACGGAAAGCATTACGTACCTCTGGGCGGTTAATCGTAATTTTCGCGATTCCATCATTAGTTTGATAAAGGATGTCATCATAGTGACGTTCATTAATCCATTCTACTGCTGACATATGTATATTCCTCCTTTTAATTATAGCGCTTTCATCTAGTCTCACTAGAAAAGATGAATTCACTTACTATTTTAGCAAAAGTTTGCGCTTGTTCCACGTGAATTGCATGACCAGTTTGTGGAATGTTGTGATGAGAGGCATGCAAGAAGTGAT
The DNA here is from genome assembly GCF_030166655.1 of Pontibacillus chungwhensis. GTDB lineage: Bacteria > Bacillota > Bacilli > Bacillales > BH030062 > Pontibacillus. Next base: position 3,228,764 of record NZ_CP126446.1, read on the forward strand.
CTTCCATTTGATTTGCAATGGCTGTAAACTTCTCATCCCATTCTCCTGTTAGGAGCAGGACAGGGCTTGTAAATGTTGATAAGCGGTCCCACCATGATGGCTGAACCCCTGTCCCCATACCTCTTAATGAGGCAGCTAGACCTTTTGGAGATTGTTTCATACGCTCTCTACGTATCTCACTTTGAATCTCTTGTGGTAAGTTCTTTTGACTTTGAAACATATCAAGATTCTCCCACTTTTCCACAAAAGCTTCAATACCATCTTTCTCTAAAGATTGGGCTAATCCTTCGTCTTTTGTTTGCCTGGCCAGTTGATCTTGTGTGGAATGAAGTCCTGGACTTGCGCTTTCAAGCGTAAGACTCCTCACCATTTCAGGGTATGCCATTGCAAAGGAGAGAGCTGTTCTCCCTCCCATAGAATAGCCTACTACATGAACAGAGGGCAAGGAAAGGTGCTCTAGAAGTTCACTGATATCTTTACATACCGATTCCATGGTAAACCCAGCTGATGCTTCTGTCTTCCCGTGGCCAGGAAGGTCAATCCGTATCCATTGTATACGGTTTTGATCGTTTTCAACCAGGTTATCCCACGTAGAGTGAGTACCTGTAAAACCATGTAAAAGTAATACAGGTATCCCTTGCCCTACGCTTTCCACCCAATAGTCTTGTTCGTGTATCGTTATATACATCGTCCACCATTACCCTTCTAATAAGGCTTGTTCGATCTGCTTCCACTTCTGACGATGCCAAGTAGCATTTTCTTCACGATCTGTTTTTACTTCTATGACGGAAAGCCCTTTTGTTTCAACGAGACTAGACGTTAATTCCTGAAATTCATTCCTTGAATTCACCTGTGTAAACGAACCACCATACATCTCAATAACTTTACTAAAATCAAGAGACAAAGGGGTTCCAAACAGTGGTTCAAAGTGGTCCTTATGCTCAGCTTGAGGTAAGAAAGAGAAAATGCCTCCTCCTTCGTTGTTGATAACCACAATCCGAAGGTTCAAACCAAATTGCTTCGCCGCAAAGAGACCATTTAGATCGTGAAAGAACGATAAATCTCCTAACACTAAGGTAACGTCTTCTCCATGAGCAGCTGCACCGAGTGCACTTGAAACAACGCCATCGATCCCGTTGGCCCCCCGATTAGCCATAGTTCTGACTGATTTAGGAGTGGTCAACATAAATGTATCTAAATCACGAATAGGCATGCTATTTCCTACAAATAGGGTCCCTTTTTCAGAGAAGCTCTTTAAAATCTCTGTAAATACATGACCTTCTGACAAGTTATGACCTTCAACCTCTGTCAGAATAGCTTTTGCTTTTTGATTCGCTTCCTGCCATTTCTTTAACCAACCAACGTCAAAGAACGAAGACTCTAGATGGTTGACCCACGTCTCACAGAATTGCTTTCCGTCAGCTAGGATCAAGGAAGCTTCATTTCCACTTGGATCCCTAAATCCCTCATAGGATTCAACCACATATTGTTCAATTTCTGGGTGGTCTTGAAGCATAAGCCAATAAGGCTTAGAAACAGGCATAGCACCAAACCGGATAATGAAATCAGGAACAAATTGCTCTCGGACTCCCGGGCTTTTCAAAATCGCATCATAAGCTTCAATGACATGGTCTTTCTCATGCTGCCCAGCCCGCACTTGGGACAGAGGATCCGCTAAGACAGGTAGCTGTAAATACCGGGCAAGCTGTGTAACAGCTTCTGGTAGTCCCGGATCAGTTTGAGGACCACATACAATCAACCCTTTTTGATGCTTTTCTACGCGTTGTTTAATCTCTTCAACGGCCTCATGTTGAAGCTTTCTTTCCCCTTTATAGGCATAATGAAACGATCGTTCAGTACGTTGGCCCCATAAATGGTCAAGAGTGAAGTCAGGGATAAGCGGTGAGCGAAACGGGAAATTCAGATGAACCGGACCCGCGTTATGATCAAGAGCTGTATGAAAGGCTCTAGCTGCTTTACTTCGTACGTAACGAAGCATCTGTTCACTGCTCTCAGGAAGCGCCATCTCTTCGAACCATTTTACGTATTGACCAAACATATGAATTTGATCAATAGCTTGGGGAGCCCCTACATTGCGGAGTTCGTGTGGACGATCCGCTGTTAAAACGATGAGTGGGACTCGACTATAAAAAGCTTCCACAATAGCAGGATAATAATTTGCCGCAGCTGTTCCAGATGTACACACAAGTGCTACCGGACGTTGTTGTTCTTTTGCGATTCCTAAGGCAAAAAAAGCAGCAGAACGTTCATCAACGTGAATCCAATGATGAACGTCTTCATGCTCAGCGAATGTCATTGATAATGGTGTCGACCTTGATCCAGGAGAAAGAACAACATCTGTTAATCCCGTGTGAACAAGTTCATCTACAAAGTTGGCCACGTATCTGGTCAAAGTTTCTGTGTGTGTCATTCTTTTCCTCCTAGGGCGTGGATCATAGGTAAGAATTTAACTGCTGTTTCCTGATATTCTTCTTCCGGATCGGAATCTTCTACAACCCCACACCCAGAGAAAAGAACTGCCTCATCTTTTTTCAATAGGGCTGAGCGGATAGCAACTGCAAATTCACCATTTTGATAGCTATCAAACCAACCTACAGGAGAAGCATACCAACCCCTGTGAAAGGGCTCATATTCACGAATGAACTGTAAAGAGTCCTCTCTTGGGTAACCTCCTAATGCTGGTGTCGGATGAAGCCTCTCGACCACATCTAGTAATGAAACCCCATCCTTAAGAGTTCCACTTACAGGAGTATAGAGATGTTGAAGATTGCGAAGCGGGTACAAGACAGGTGCGTCCGGAACGTGAACATTTTCACAACAACCTGTTACAGCTTCTTTAATCATTTGAACCACGAAATCATGTTCCTGTAAGTTTTTCTCATCATTCAAAAGCGCTTCTCCTAAAGCTTCATCCTCACTCGGAGTCTTCCCTCGCGGAACAGTCCCTGCTAAGCAAGTAGATAATAGCTCGTTATTCTCTACCTTAACAAGACGTTCAGGTGTGGCTCCTACAAAACAAGAATCTCCGCTTTCAAAGGCGAATATATAACTTTGTGTTTGTTCTTCTTTCAGCTTTCGAACAACTGACGCAGCTTTTCGATCATCAGAAAAGGAAACAACCATCTCTCTGGCTAATACAACTTTTCCGATTTGATCGGTCTTAATATGATCGGTCGCTTTTGAGACAATTTGTTTAAATTCAGCAGGTAGGATTTCTTCTTGTCCTGTAACCTCTACACGCTCTTCTTCTTTATAACGGCCTGAAATCAGGTTCTGATATTCTTTCGTAACAATGTTGTATAATTCCTCTTCATTGTCATTAGGATGAATCATAAGGTTAAGGGTTAGATACGTATCCTCTCCCCACTCTGTTAAAAGGTACATTGGAATAAAGACTTTGCTATTCGGAAAATCTTCCCAAGTTCCGTCACCTTCCTTTAGCGGATCAAACGAAAAACCGCCCAAAGCTACAGGCCCTGTACCTGGTATTTCATATGGGTTCAGAACAACAGCATCCCCTAAGAGATCATTCCACATTTGGCGAGTTGAGAAGAAACGGTTTCGATCCGCCTCAAATGTATAGGCTGAACCAACGCCTACGAGGGTGAACGTCGTATCAGCACTTGTCCAATAAACCCGCTCTCCCTGATAAACCTTCCCAGCCTGAAAAAAACCAAGGGAATCAACCGAATCCAGCTTAGTGGTGACACTTACAAGCTGAGGTTTCTCAATATGCTTTCTATTTGAAAGAGCTTTATAAAGCTTTTCATGATAATACGAAGTTGTTTCAATCAAATAAATGCCCTCCAATCATCAGGGACTTTGTCACTATATATTTTGGCACAACAGTACTATTATATCGAAAAAATCATTACAAATCATAAAAATCCCACCTTTATTTTATTCCCTTTTTCAACATAGCTCAAGTAAAAAGAAAAGCGCAGGTGGGTTGACTTATCACGCTAGGTCCTAACCGCCGGAGCTGGACACTAAAGAAAAGCGCAGGCGACTGTTTAGCCCCGTATGCATAAGCAAAAGAACGGAAGTTCGCAAAGCGGACTGCAGTTCTCTTGCTTATGACACTAGGGGCTAGGAGCCGGAGATGGATCAAAAGAAAAGCGCAGGCAGGATAAGCCGGAGTTTGACTACAACCGTCCCGACAATAAACAACTTTTAACCATCCCACTTCATGTGGGCTTTCGCACCCTGCAAGCTCTTCAATGGTAGGTAATCAAGGCTTTTTCTATGTTGACAGTGTCATACAGTTTGCCTAAACTGAAATAGGACTATGATGAAATGGTCATGATTAAGGAGAGAAGAAGATGCAAAGCATGAACAAAAAAGATATACAAACAGCCTTGAATGAGCGCAAAGGTTGGCAAGTATGGTGGCGATTGTTGCGACCCCACACGTTGACTGCAGCGTTTGTACCTGTTTTTATCGGTACAATGTTGGCGGGGCTAGATGGTTCGTTTCATATAGGTTTATTCCTTGCCATGCTTTTGGCTTCCATCCTCATTCAAGCAGCTACAAACATGTTTAATGAGTACTATGACTATGTGCGTGGTTTAGATACAGAGCAATCCATAGGGATCGGCGGAGCTATTGTCCGCGATAATATCCCAGCCAAGAAAGTATTGGGACTTGCTCTAAGTTTCTTCGGTGTCGCAATGGTCCTTGGGATTTATATCTGCCTCTTAACAACTTGGTGGATTGCTGCAATTGGAATCGTATCGATGCTATGTGGTTATTTATATACAGGCGGTCCATACCCAATTGCCTATACACCATTTGGTGAACTCGTTTCTGGCTTCTTTATGGGAACAGTCATCATCGGAATCAGTTATTATATCCAAACCAATACCCTGACGTCTCAAGTCGTTCTCATCTCTATCCCTGTTGCCATTTTAATTGGAGCGATCCTTCTTGCGAACAATATTCGCGACTTGGAAGGGGATCAGGAGAATGGACGCAAAACACTAGCAATCCTATTCGGACGAAAAGGAGCCATCCGCTTTCTTGCCTCCTTATTCGGTATAGCCTACGTTTTAACAATTGTGTATATCGCAATCGGGTTACTCCCGTTATGGTCCTTATTAGTATTGATCAGCTTAGCTAAACCAAAAGGGGCAGTTCAGACCTTCTCAAACAATTCCACACCTCTTACTATGATGCCCGCTATGAAATACACGGCTCAAACCAATACAATTTTTGGATTCTTACTTGGACTATCGCTATTATTCCAGTTTATTATACCCGTATCATGGTAAAAGGAAGCTAACGTTTGGTGTTAAAAGGGTTGACCCCTCTAAAGAGGCACAGATCTTAATGATCTGTGCCTCTTTCGTTTGTATTTATAATCCAATACCTAATAAGACGAACATGAAACCAAATTCCATTTACATTCTTCATCAAGCCGTAAAGGTCCGATCTTCCCTCTTCCCTACGTTAGGCTTGGCTTTCCCTTTCCAGGAGAAATACGTCCACATACGCAACGGCTTTTCAAGGGGCCCTGTTTGAAACTTCGATAGATAAAGCAGGCTTATGAACCACTGTGCCGAGAAGATGAGCACTGAGAGCGCTACACCCGTTAGCATACCAAGTTCTCCAAACCATCCAAAGCCAAACCCATAAAATACACTGACACAAATTATTGTCTGAAGGATATAGTTGCTCAACGAGAGCCTCCCAACCCTTTCTAATCCTTTAGTGAAGATCGAATGACGAGAGGAAAGCCATAGAGTAAACCCAAAAATATACCCAAACGCTAATACCGGTCCGCCTAACGCATATCCAACCCCACTCCCAATAAAGTCAGGCCATATTTCATTCATTGCTTTTAGGGCAATGCCTAATCCTACAAACAGAACTGCTTTACGGCGCCATTTTGTTGTCCTGGTACGAACTTCATAAAACCAACGTTCTTTCGCCGCTACCATACCGAATAAAAACATCGGCAATGTCAATATAGGGGACAAAATAAGAAGTACGACCAACTCTCCCCCTGTCATCATCAGAGGATCTTCATTTAAGCGGTGATCCATTATTTCACCAAATGTCCCGCTTCCATAAATGATCTCCGTTTGTTTCACATATTCATCCATCACCAGCTGCTCCTCCTCGGAAGTGACCAAGCTCGTTCCGCCAAGGCCTAATCCACCTATGATAACGAATAGAAGCAGCGCCCAGATCTTTAATGTTTTACTCCTGCGTCCCATAAACAGAAGTAACACGAAACCGGTCATCCCATAGGAAAGTAAAATATCCCCTTCCCACAGAAGAGTCCCATGAAAGATACCGATTATTATTAAGCCAATAAAGCGTCTGACCAAGAAACGTTTCCTTGGTAACCCTTTTCGATCTAAAGACTCTGTCATCTTGATAAGCCCATATCCAAATAAAAAGGCAAAGATAGGCATAAAACTGGTCTCCACGAAAACCTTCAGCACCCCATGTACCACTTGGTCCATACTGGATACAGAATACACACTTAGTTGATCCTTCCCGTATATTCCATATTGAAAGATTAGCATGTTTGCCATCAGAATTCCGAATAAACACAATCCCCTTAACCGATCGACAACTCCAATTCTATTCTCCATCTCACCCTTTCCCTCCATAGGATTCATCCCCTACATAGGATGGGGTTATAATTGTCCCTAGAAAAAATATAGCCCCAAACCCATAACGCACATATCTTATATGTTCATAATGATTGAACACCACAACAGACAATATAAGCCCAATCGCACCTAAAATCATGACATAAATCCCTATATTCTTACTTACCATCATCAAAAACACTCCCGCCATCCATTTTTATACATTCATTGTACAACGTTTTCCTTACTAAAAAAGGAACACGACCTTACTTATATCAAACAAATCGACGCTCATTGTTAAGGTTTTCGTAAGGTAGCTATGATAGGATAGTTCGGGGGTGGAAATACATGAATATTTTACTAGTTGATGATGAACCTTCCATTCTAACCATGATGGAGAAAGTCTTAAGAAAAGAAGGATACACATCGATACAAACCGCTGCTTCAGCCGAAGAAGCTATGCAGGAAATTAACCATTTATCCTATGATGTCATTTTGCTCGATGTTATGTTGCCAGATGGATCAGGATTTGATTTAGGACCAAAGATACGCGAGAAAACGAATGCCTACCTTTTGTATTTAACAGCCAAAACCTCAGACCTAGATGTGCTAACTGGCTTTGCTATGGGAGGAGATGACTATGTCACGAAGCCCTTCAATCCACTTGAAATTGTAGCGCGTATGAAAGCGGTAGAGAGGCGAATACACCATACACAAGCTTCAGACAATAAACCAACACTCGTCCATGACTTTGGTTACTTCTCCATAAATGAAATAACGAAAGAGTTAACCGTTAATGGCAAGACTGTGCCTTGTCCAGCTATGGTTTATAAACTTCTTCTTTATTTAGCTAAAAATCCAAATCGAGTCTTTACGAAAGCTGATTTGTTCGATGCTGTATGGGGAATGGACCATATCGCTGATGACAATACCATCATGGTTCATATCAGACGCATACGTGAAAGAATCGAACCAAACCCAAGCCATCCTCAATTCTTAATTACTGTTCGAGGTCTTGGTTATAAATTGGTAAAGGATTCTTCAATATGAAATCCATTAAACGAAGAATCGGTTTCCACTTCTCCATTCAATTTGTCTTTTTAAGCGTATTCATTATTACAGTCTTACTCATTGTCTTTTTTATGCTAGTCAACTTCCTAATGAATGAAGATGTAAACCGAAATTACCCTAAAGGGGCTTTGGAGACAATTGCAACTGAGGCTTGGATTGAGGAAGGTAAAGTAGATATACCAGAAATGTGGATCAACGAATTAGAAGAAAAAGACATGTGGATGCAAATTATAGATGGAAGCGGGGAAGCCCTGTATTCTGCCAATGTGCCTTCCTCCATTCAGCATACATATACAATGGATGAGATTCTGGCCATTCAAGAACGAGAATCGATCCAAACTTATGAAATTGTTACTTATATCGATTCCTTATTTTACGACCAACCCTACCTCTATATTTTAGGGTACCAGAACCAAAAGCAAGAACAGCTAGACGAATGGGTTCAGTCTTTTGAGGAGAAAGGACGGGTTTCTGAAGAAGGGGTTTCTCAAATCAAACAACAGATGGAAGAAACAGATGTTTACTTAGATGTTGTAAACTCTGAAGGAGAAGTTCTACAGCGGATTGGTTCTGGCCCTTCCCCTGAACGTTATACAACGATTGAAATTCCAGCAAGGCTTTCTGAACCTCAAAATTATGATACAAAAATTATGACGAAGCGACTTCCCGAAACTACGTGGATCCTTCACACACCAACAGAAGAAGGAAAATGGAAGTTCTCTTCGATTCAACAAATTTTAATTGTACTGATTAGCATAGGGTCAGCAACACTTCTTCTATTGATTGCTCTATCTATTTGGCATGGCATTCGGTACGGGCAACCCCTCTTACTCTTTATCAGTTGGCTTGAAAGAATGCGCAATGGAAATTATGAAGAGGTGTTCACAGAACGGGAACGCAAAAAATTATTTAACAAAAAGAACAAGATTCGCCTTCGTTATCGCCTGTATAAAGAAGTGATTCAGGAATTCTATGACATGGCCGAACAATTAGATCATGCGGAGAAAGAACGTCTCCTACTCGATCAACAACGTGAAGAGTGGATGAGCGGCATTTCTCACGACCTTCGTACTCCCCTGACAACCATTCAGGGATATGGTCATATGCTAGAGACAGGCTACTATGAGTGGGAGAAAGAAGAATTGAAAGACATGGGGGAAACAATTCGGAAGAAAGGGGATTACATGCTCGAGTTGATCCAGGACTTTTCCCTTATTTCTAAACTGAAACAGCAAGGCTTGCCTATTGAGTATGAGATAATTGATTTGAAAAAGACAGTAGAACGGAGCCTCAATAAATATCAGGAATATGATACGATTAGCGTCAACGTTGAACCCAATACTAGATTAGAGGCAAACCCAAAATGGATTGAGCGGCTGCTTGATAATTTAATCATTAATGCCTTAAAACACAATCCAACAGGAACATCCGTAACGATTACCTCTAAGGTTGAGAAAGATTGGATCTTTCTTTCCATTCAAGACAACGGCATCGGTATGGACGAGCATACACAAAAGAATTTATTTACTCGCTATTTCCGCGGCACGAATAGTGAAGAAGAGAGTGATGGAAGCGGTCTGGGAATGAGTATTGCTAAAGCAATAGTCCACGCTCATCACGGCTCTATTTCCGTGTCTTCTAAACTACAGAAGGGGACGACTATAATCGTTAAGTTTCCCATCCAACAAAACAAAAGATAAGAGATATTGGTTTAAGGGAGGAATGCATTCCTTCAAAGCGGAATTAAGATATAGAGACTTGTTATGTTTGACTCCAGATTGAAAAGGAAATAAAAAAGAAAGGATCGATTATATGAATTTAACTGCTAAAAATACATTACTGGGAGCTTTAGGAATTGAAGAGGTTGAAATGACAAAAGAACGTGTTGTGTTGTCTATGCCTGTAGATGAACGCACGCACCAACCTCTAGGATTTTTACACGGAGGTGCAAGCGTCGCCCTCGCAGAAACAGCGGCAAGCATTGGTTCAATTCTTCATGTGGATATGGAACAATACAACGTATTTGGCATTGAAATTAATGCAAACCATATTAAAGCGAAACGAAGTGGCACCGTGTATGGGATTGCTACCCCAACACACATCGGGAAAAGTACGATGGTATGGGAAATAAAAGTAGTAGATGAAGAAGATGAACTCATTTGTCTGTCTCGTTGTACCGTTGGCGTCGTGCCAAGAAAGAAATAGCCCTCCCTCTCCCTACAAGTGAAAGGAGTATTCACCATGTTAACAGAGGATCAATTAAAAGAATTAAAAAAGCAGCTATTAGAAATGAAAGAAGATGCTGAAAAAGAACACCATAACCATGATGGCTACTTAAATAACGAAGAGGACCAGGGCAATTCTGTTGGTGAGTTATCCAACGTAAATAGCCACCCTGGCGATCTTGGTACAGAGAAATTTGAACGGGAGAAGGCCTATACATTAAGTGAACATGCGGAAGAACAGCTCGATGAAATTAATGCTGCTTTAGAACGCATAGAAAAAGGGACATATGGATATTCCGAACATTCAGGTAAACCAATCCCATTTGAACGTTTACAAGCTATGCCAACAGCTCGCTACTTGGTGGAGGAGCAAGAAGAATCCTCTTAATGGAAAAGGCATATATGAGGCAAGCTACGTAACATAGATGTTACGCTAGCTTGCCTTCGTCTTTGTCTAATCCATGTGAAAGGAGTGCGAACAATTGAACAAAATAGTTAAAGGTATCCTTCTTTTTCTACTTATATATGGCTTGTTCAGCATTGCAGGGTTCTTATTTCCAATCGACCAAGAATGGTATAACAGCTTAGAAAAACCTTCTTGGACTCCATCAGGGTCTGTAATTGGGCTTATATGGGCAGTATTGTTTGCTTTTATTGCTCTTTCATTAGTCTTAGCATGGGCTTCTAAAGGATCTTTCTCTCCTACACTGTGGACAGTCCTAATTATTAATTATGTAACGAACCAACTATTTAGCTTCTTCCAATTTGAACTAAAGGCATTAATGCTAGCGACAGTCGATACGTTTATTGTTGCTGTTACGACTGCTTTATTAATCATCATGATCCGCAAATACAATAAAGTTAGCCCTTGGCTTCTCGTCCCATACTTTTTATGGACATCATTTGCGACCTATTTGGCTTTTACATTCTATAGGTTAAACCCAACCGAAACCTTCTTTATGTAAGAACCAAACCTTCTTTCTCTTTGTAAACGTTTCACAATTCCATTAAAATGTAGAAAGAAGTTATTGATTCTATGTGAACTTCTTGTTTAAATAGAAAAAAGAATCATGTTAGAGTAATACTCTAGGAAGAATGAGGGCGATCCATTTAGGGTATAGTTAAGAAAAACCTCTCGCCCCCATTAATCAATCAGAATTTAAAATGCCAATACATTTACTAGGAAGGGGATCCTCTCATGGCTGACGAAAATATGAGTAAAGACTTAATCAATGCTGCGTTTGAAAAGAAAAATGCAGAAGAACCTGTAGAAGATGAAAAAATAAAGGAAGAAGATAAAGCAACCGAAGGTGATATCATTACCTTCCAACGAGATGGACAACAACTTGAAGGAATCGTAACTTCCTCGAAGTTAGAAAACTCTGTGGTTGTGGATATGACCATTATGGATGACTTCAACGAGCGAAACTTAGATTTTGAGAAAACTGTTGTGGCTCATACGAAATACAGCATTAAGAAACGTCGCGACGTGTAAGCGGACAGTTCCTATGCATAAAAGAGCATCGCACTCTACTTAGAGTGCGATGCTCTTTTCTTTATAAGCCTCCTTACGAATTTGGGAGAAAGTTTCCGTTAGCCTTAGTCTAAGTGTAAGGTGGCCCGAGAAATCACTCGCTTTCCCCCTAGCACTCATTAAACAGAACGGCCTTCATCCACACTAAAATGCCTTAACTATGTGCTTTCATAAAAAAAGCCCCCCACACATAGGTGCAGGGGACTTGGTTTATATCTATTGCTAAGCAGCGTTGATGGTTTTTGTTCGTTTCTGTTCAAACCAAGGCCTCATTTTAATAAACAACGGCACAAAGAGCATTCCTACAATGATTCCTTTCATCGCATTAAACGGCATAATGAAGGCTGTTACGTAGGCCATCTTTGTCCCTTCTACCTCAAAGCCCATCAACCATGTGTAGGCTGGTAGAATAACAAGGTAGTTTAAAACAGACATACCAAGTGTCATTACGATGGTACCTGTAACAAGGCCAGATACAACACCTTTTACACTTTTGAAACGGTGATATAGCAAGGAAACGGGCAGGATAAACATGATTCCCGCTATGAAGTTTGCGCTTGCTCCAATAGGATCTCCACTTCCTAGCATGAAGTGAAGGCCATTTTTCATAGCCTCTACAATAATACCGGCTACCGGTGAAAAGATTAATGCTGCAAATAAAGCTGGAACATCACTAAAGTCCACTTTTAGAAAACCTGGTAAAAGCGGCAGTGGAAAGTCCAACAGCATTAATAATAGTGAAATGGTGCTCATTAACGAGAGCGTAATGAGCTTGAATAATTTGGATGATTGACCTCTTGGTTTCATCATCGATCTCCTCCTTCATCTTTACTCTCGATTCACATCCCAGATGAAGGTGAGCGAATAATCCTATCGTTCGTTCCATCAAAAAATCCCTCAAGCATTAAAAATCGCTTCAGGGGTGATAAAAGACCATAGGGAAATAAAGGTATCATATATACCTATTTTTCGCTCTACATCTTCTCCCATCCAGACTGTAACTGTCGGTCCCGGATTCTCACCAGGTCCACCGATCGGCACATAAGTACCAAGCGGGTCACGGACTTAGGACACCAAGTGGGCCCCTCACCGTCGGTCGGGAATTTCACCCTGCCCCGAAGATGGAATCGTATTTTATTGAGTACAATTCTCATTATAACGTCTAATTGAGAATTTGAACAGTAAAATGTTTCACAAAATGAACATTCATTCATTTTTGTTAAAATTGTTGTCCTAACTCGCTATATTATGCAGCCGATCTCATCTTCGGAACTAAATGACAACAAATAACCCATCCACATTCCTTCTCAACAAAACAATATTAAAAATCCCCCTCAGCATTTACACTGAGAGGGAGATCTTTATGTTAATCTTCTAGCGGATTAAGGCTTTCTTCTCCGGACATTTTCTCAATCATCGTCACAAGTAAATCGATTTCTTCATCAATGTCCTTGATACTTGCCGTTTCGACTGGTGAATGCATGTAGCGTAATGGCAAGGAAACAAGGCTAATCGGAACTCCTTTTCCTGTCAGACGCATCTTATCCGCATCCGTCCCTGTCATACGCGGCGTTAATTCATACTGAACACGCATCCCCTTAGAACGAGCTGCTTCTTCTAACAAGCGATTAATCTTAATGTTAATAGGAGCACCTTTCGCTAGAACAGGTCCACCATCTAGCTTAATGTCTCCGTGCTTGTTCTTATTTACATATGGATAATCCGTTGCAAATGTAACATCTACAGCAATGGCCATCGTCGGTTCCAGACCAGCAGCTGCAAAATAAGCTCCGCCCATGTTTGTTTCTTCATTTACTGTACTCGCAGCATATACTCCAACATTAATATCTTTCTCTGAGAGTTTTCTCAATACTTCTGCTACAATGAAGGAACCTGTACGGTTATCTAAACCACGCCCGGATATGTATCGGTCCATCATGATTTCTGGTTCACGTTTATATACAGCAAGGTCTCCAATTTGAACGAACTTTTCCATCTCTTCTTTCGATTTTGCTCCACAATCGATAAATAAATCATCAAGGCCAAAATCACCCTTTAGCCCCCCGTGATGTTGAGCATTCACACCAATGACACCAGTGAGAGTTCCGCCTTGCCCAAGAACGGTTACTTTCATTCCTACAGCCGCTTTTGGATTAATGCCTCCCATTTTATCAAAGTGCAAGAAGCCATGATCATCTACACGATTCACTACTAGAGCAATCTCGTCACTATGACCAGCCAAGAGAATTTTAAAATCTGCTTCAGGATTTAATACCCCTATCACGTTTCCAGCATTATCTGTTCGAATCTCATCCGCAAAAGGCTTGACGTATTCTATCCATTTCTTCTGAATCTCCATTTCCATACTCGATGGTGATGGAGTCTGTAGCATCTCTAACAAAAATTTCTGTTCATTTTGTTCCATCCACTATTCCTCCCTAATCGTTTCCTTCATCTTATCAATTTCCTTGACTTTACACCAATGCTAGGCTGTTCCAACCTTTTTATTCTTCCAAAACATATAAAACGAAGCCCCGAAAATAATAGCATAACCGAGGAAGCTTAAAGTGTCTGGAACTTGATTAAACACGACGATACTGATTACCGCTGAGAACAAAATATTGGTGTAGAAAAAGATTGAAATTTCCTTGGCCGGCGCAAATTTATAGGCAAGCGTGATCCCAAACTGACCTATTGTTGCAAAGACTCCCGCCAACAATAAATATAGAGTTTGCTGAAGAGACATCGGTTCATAAAGAAGGGCCGTGAACGGCAACAACACAACCGTCGAGAAGAAAGAAAAGTAAAATACAATTGTGTAGTATTCTTCTTTATCACCTAAGAAACGAAGAACCGTATAGGCAAGGGCAGCAAAGACTGCAGAAGAAACACCCGCCATATATGGAATGGTCTCTACAGAAAACTCAGGTTTAATAATGAGCAATGTGCCTAAAAACGCAATCACGATCGCAACAATTTGAAACTTACGCGCTTTCTCATTTAAAAATAAAGCGGAAAAAATAATTAAAAGAAACGGGCTTAGTTTATTCAACATATCGGCATCCGACAGCACAAGATGGTCAATAGAATAAAAATACAGCACCATTCCTAGCGTTCCAAGTGATGATCGTAATAGCAAGTACTTCTGGTTCTCTTTCTTCCCGAAGAAGCGTTCTTTATGATAGAGAACGAACCCAAATGCTATAAAAGCAGAGACAATGTTGCGAAACATCGTCTTTTGAACCGCTGGTAGGTCCCCCGAAAGTTTAACGAACGTCGACATCATCGCAAAACCGAAGGCAGCGCTTAATAATAGTAAAATTCCTTTATTCATGTTGCTCATGTTATTCCTCCAACAAGGTGGTCTTGATCGTTGCAAACGTTCGTATCTTATCCCCCTCACGTACCTTTGTCAACTATCTTGCCCCCCCACGGCCCTCTCATGCACCGCGCACCTGACCAGAATCACCACAAAAAAGGCCCAGTCAATTGATTGATTGGGCCTTTCCTTTCTATTTACGAAGCAATGGATTCGGTTGTTTTGGGCTGTTCTTTCTTCATCTTTCCTGGAATAACATTGAGGAACAAATTCAACAGGATCGCTGTTAGGCTTCCTGCCACAATGCCATTATCTGTGAGAATCTGAACTTGTTCAGGAAGTTTCGCAAATAAGTCAGGAGCAACGGTAACACCAAGCCCCATCCCAATGGAACAAGCGATAATTAACAGGTTCTCTTGCTCTTTTAAATCAACCTGACTCAACATTTTAATCCCATATGCAATAACCATCCCAAACATCGGGATCATAGCGCCTCCAAGAACAGGTTCTGGTATTAACGTGGTAATCGCGCCTATTACCGGAAATAATCCAATACCAATCAGCATAGCTCCTGCTATGTATATGACGTTGCGTGATTTCACACCTGAAAGTTGGACAAGCCCTACATTCTGCGAATAAGTTGTGTACGGGAAAGCATTCATAAAACCACCGAATAAAATTGCTAGGCCCTCTGCACGGTACCCTTTCGTAATTTCCTTTTCCGTAATCTTTTTGTTCGTAATGTCACTAAGAGCGAAATAGACACCCGTTGATTCAACCAAACTTACGATCGCCACTAGAATCATCGTTAACACGGGCGCTAATTCAAACGTAGGAGCTCCGAAATAAAAAGGTGTTGGTATTCTAAAGAACGCAGCATCTGCCAAGGAAGAGACATCGATCTTCCCCATAAAGATGGCCACCACACTCCCTGCTACTAACCCTATTAGAATGGAAACTGAACGAATGAAACCTGTAAACGCGCGTTGAAGCACAATGATTAATAGAAGAACGCCAAAAGCAAGGAGTAGATTCGAGGCACTTCCATAATCTTCACTCCCCGCACCGCCTGCTATATTATCCATAGCCACAGGAATAAGTGTAATGCCAATGATTGTTACGACAGAGCCCGTGACCACGGGCGGAAAGAAGGAAACGAGTTTACCAAAGATCGGTGCACACAAGAGAACAAACAAACCAGCAGCAATAATGGCTCCATAGATGGCCGTAATCCCAGCACTGCTTCCTATAGAAATCATAGGAGCTACTGCTGTAAACGTACATCCTAAAACAACCGGCAAACCTATACCAAAGAATCGATTACTGACAGCCTGCAGAATGGTAGCCACTCCGCACATCAATAAATCAATGGAGACGAGATAAGCTAATTCCTCTGCATTTAACTCAAGAGCACTCCCGACTATTAAAGGAACAATGACCGCTCCTGCGTACATGGCCAGCACATGTTGAAGGCCGATCGTTATATTTTTCATACGTGAACCTCCTCTTCTTCAAAGAATGTGACACGTCCATCTTGAAGGGACTGTATACGAGCCAATGATTCGACTTTTATTCCTTGCTCGCGCAGTGTATCTCCTCCCGTTTGAAAGCCTTTTTCGATTACAATTCCAATACCACCTACTGTTGCACCAGTCTGTTTCACCATATCGATCAAGCCTTGAGCAGCTTGTCCATTTGCAAGAAAATCATCAATGATCAGAACACGATCATCTGATGTTAAATATTCAGAGGACAAAGAGATTTCGCTCCATTCTTGTTTGGTAAAGGAATAGACCTTAGAGGAAACTAGCCCTTCTTTAAGCGTTAAAGATTTCCTTTTCCTTGCGAACAAAACCTTTACCCCCATCGCTAAACCCGCTGTCACAGAAGGCGCGATGCCTGAAGATTCAAGGGTGACAATCTTCGTTATGCCATCTTGTCGAAAACGCTCCCTAAAAGCTTCACCTATCTCCATCATGAAGAGAGGATCCACCTGGTGATTTAGAAATGAGTCCACTTTAAGTACTTGGTCGTTTATAACTTTGCCTTCTTCTTCAATTCTTTTCTTTAATAGTTCCATATAGTACTCCCCCTACAAAGACGCACTCAACAAAAGAAAAACCTCACAAAAGGCACGAGTATCGCGCCATCTGTGAGGTTTCCTTCTACAAATAATGAAAATAGAGCTAGTCTTTAACCTAGCATCCACAAATGTGTGCAATACTCATAGTCAGGCCATTTACGGTAGCCTGGTAGAAACTTGCGAGCCTTATCCTCGCCCTTATATGAGTACGTCCGAAATATTTTGTTGAGATTAATTATAGGAGACTAACCAAAAGAATTCAACCCAATTCTGGAAAATAACGAATATAGAATACTAAAACATCATAAACGTTCGTGTTTCTAAGAGGAGTTTTGAAATTTCTATAAAGGGAAGTCTATACACTATACACCAAGATATCTAGCATTTACTTATCTAACCATCTAACTACATTCAGGAGGCGATTCATTTTGAATATATGTAAGATAAATATTTATGTAAGCGACTTAGATTTCGCGATCCAATGGTACAGCGAAGTACTTGACCTCAAGAGATCAGACGATCATGATAACTACCCTACTTGCATTGATTTAATCCATGATCGTAACATACGTTTAACGCTTCACAAAACGGAACGCGATACGGAGATCGAAATCTGGAAAGAAGCCTCTACTATAATTACATTTGAAGTCGAAAACATTCGCGCCACTATGAAAGATTTAAAAGAACGGGGTGTGCGCTTTTATAACGAAGAACCTGTGTGGTTCCCAGACGGTGAACGCATTGCTTTCAATGATCCATTTGGAAACGTCCACGAACTTGCTGAAGTTAAGAAACAGGGCAATGAAACAATGGAGTGTTAAAGAAAAAGAACCTATTTTGAATAGGTTCTTTTTTTTATTATAATGCGTTTCAGGTATGGGCATACTTGTAGAAAAAAGCGGAGGTTTCGCATGAAGGTCCATTTACATCAAGCCATCCAGTGGTATTTTCGAACACCCGTCTTTCTACGGCTACTTCTAACTGTAGCCTTTTTTATGATTTTCTTCGGAGCCCTCGTGCATTGGGTGGAGCCGGAGG
The DNA here is from genome assembly GCF_030166655.1 of Pontibacillus chungwhensis. Classification (GTDB taxonomy): domain Bacteria; phylum Bacillota; class Bacilli; order Bacillales; family BH030062; genus Pontibacillus. Next base: position 3,246,657 of record NZ_CP126446.1, read on the forward strand.
CATTTCCTACAGTCTTTGATGGGATTTGGTGGGCAGTCATTACTGGCTCCACTGTAGGATATGGGGATTACGTGCCTTTAACGATAGTAGGAAGAATCATTGGTATATTCCTGATTATTGCAGGAGGAGGCCTTGTTACATTTTATATGGCGACTGTCTCTTCCTCTACCGTAAAATACGAACGAAACTTATCTGAGGGGAAGGTTGAGTATAGAGGAAGTAATCACATCATTATCATCGGTTGGAATGAACGGACGAAACAACTACTTAATATGATTACGGATTATATAGAAGAAGAAAATATCGTCTTAATCGATAAATCACTCGATCAAATTGGCTATCAAGAATACAAACTTCATTATATAAACGGAGATGCATCTGAAGATAGCACCCTTTTGAAGGCACGAATTTCAGAAGCACGTTGCATGATCATCACATCAGACCCATCCAAACAGGAACATCAGGCGGACCAAGTCAGCATCCTTACAACTGTAGCCGCTAGAGGAATGAATTCCGATATGTTCATCATTACAGAAATCTTATTAAAGAATCAAGTGACAAACGCAAGGCGCGCCGGTGCTGATACGGTGATTCGTTCGAATGATTTCATGAGTACACTGTTTTTCCACGAGTTATACCGGGAAGCACACATTAAACCGTTTGATACCCTAGTCGCTCAGCTTTCTTCACAGCAATATAAACAAATGAAAGTACCGAAAGACTTAGTAGGAGAAACCTTCAAGGAATGTGCCTTAGCGTTTTTAAAGCAAGAAGAATTGCTGTTAGGAATGGAACAAAACGGAGAGTTATTCATAAACCCTCCGTCTCAATCCATTATTAAAGAAGATGATCACCTGATTGTGCTCTCCAACCTAAGTGAGTAAAATCCGTTCTAATTCTTCTACGAGTTCCTTCCCAGTTTCAATATATTCTTCAGGAAATTCTGCATCAGGGTCCTGAGGCTCTGAAAACTGGTCAAAGGAGGCACTAAGATTTCCAACATGTACATTGTCGTCTAATCCTCGCTGATACTTATGTGATAAAAGGTATGGTTCACCGAGTCTTACGGTTACTTCTTTATCATCTAGCTGACCATTCACCACAGAAAAGGGCACTCGCAAAAACTGATACCCCACTTCATCAGAGATTTTATAATCAAAGGAGCCATGGTCATAATCCCAGTTGCCTCCAATATCGTAGCCACGGGGTTTTAGCTTCTGCTCGAGATCAAACAATGAAAACACTTGCCCTTGTATCCCAGAAGGAATCGGAATCATGTTATCCCGCCTTTCTTTTTTCTTAGCTTACCCCAACCCAAACAATCGGTATTCACCCAAGATCGAATAAAAAAACGGCACCCTATAGCGAGGTGCCGTTTTCCTATGCTTTATACCAGTCCAATATAAGACATTAAAATTCCCACTACAGTCGCGATAAACGGAATAAGTAATCCTACAAAGAAAATATCTTTATAAGAATCTTTGTGAGTCATTCCCGTAATCGCAAACACTGTTAGCAATGCTCCGTTGTGGGGCAATATCGAAGCACCTGAAGCTAAAGCAGTAACACGGTGTAAAATCTCAGGATTTAACCCCATATCTAATGCTTGTTGATAATACTCTGATCCAAGAGCATTAAGGGTAATATTCATACCACCTGACGCTGACCCTGTAATCATTGCCAGAACCTGAGTTGATAAAGCATCAGAGATGGTTAGGCCACCTTTAATATTCAGTAATGCTTCTTTAATAGCTGGGAAAGCAGGCGCATTCTTCACAACTGCACCAAAACCAACAGCCGCACCAGTATTGACAACAGCTGTAACCGCACCCTTAGCACCATCGTTCATGGCACCTGTAAACTTCTTAAAGGACTTAAAGTTCAGAACAAATGTGAGAACGATCCCAATTAATAACGCACTTAGCATTTCTAGGTTTAGTACATTGATGGAAATTACAACAGCAAGAAGTGGTAAGAAAGAAAGGATTACATTTGGATCTTGCCCCTCTTCTTCTTTGGCCTCTTCTCCACCTGGTTCAGTAAATCCTTCACCAGCTTTCGTTAATTTGTTTGCACGATAGGAGAGGTAAAAATAGCCTCCCACCGCCATAATAAGACCCGTTACAATCCCCATAATCGGAGCCGCCATCATCGTCGTATTAAAGAACTCCGTTGGAATGTAGTTCTGTACTTGAGCAGTACCTGGTAAGGCTGTCATCGTGAACGTAAAGGCCCCTAGTACAATTGTTCCAGGTATCACTTTACGACTGATGTCAGCTTGCCTGAACAGGTTTAAAGCTAAAGGATACATAACGAATACCACAACGAACAAACTCACTCCGCCGTATGTAAGAATCGCAGCACCTAATAGCACACCCAAGATCGCCCTTTCTTTACCGACAATCTTCGATAAGAAAGAAGCTACTGTTCTGGCACTCCCTGTAACCTCCATTAATTTCCCGAATACGGCACCAAAAAGGAACACCGGGAAGAAATCTCTAGCAAATGATGCAAAGCCGGTCATGAAATCAGATGTAAAAGCATCGAAAATATCCATGCCAGATAGCAAAGCAACGATAGCCGCAGCGACTGGAGCAATCCACAAGATCGACCACCCTAAGTACGCCATGACCATTAAAGCAATTAAACCTACAATGATTGCTATCATGTTTGTACCTCCTAATTTTTGTTGTTAAATTCTTTAGATATAATTTCAATTAAGTTCCTAAAAAGACATACTTTATAGGACAACAGAATAATCCTATCTTCTTTAAAAACCACAATCCAATAATATGCTTCAATCTCAAACATTCTTTTTCTTGCTAAAATAAAGAAAATTATGCGTATTCCATTGTTAATCAAAATTTTTGAGTTAAACCTATAACTGACTTATAATTTCTTAGGTACGCAATGATGATCTAAACAAATAAAACCACATAAGTTGGGGAGGAAAAATAGTATGGTCGAAAATCAAGTAGTATTTATTACAGGAGCCGCACGCGGAATTGGTTATGAAATCGGAGAGACTTTTGCAGAGAATGGTGCAAAAGTAGTTCTATCCGACGTAAACGATGAAGGCGTTCAAGAAGCTGCTAAAGCTCTTACAGACAAAGGCCTAAACGCTATCGGTGTTAAAGCGGATGTAACAAGCGAAGAAGAGATCGAAGCTGCAATTGATCAAGCTGTAGAAACATACGGCCGAATTGACGTTTTAATCAATAACGCAGGTCTTCAACACGTATCTCCAATCGAAGAATTTCCAACAGAGAAATTCCGCCTGATGCAAGATATCATGCTTACAGCACCATTTATCGCAACTAAAAAAGTATTCCCTATCATGAAAGAACAAGGCTATGGCCGCATTCTAAACATGGCCTCAATCAATGGATTAATTGGTTTCGCCGGGAAAGCTGCATACAACAGCGCGAAGCATGGTGTAATCGGCTTAACAAAAGTATCAGCACTTGAAGGTGCCGAGCACGGCATCACAGTTAACGCTATTGCACCTGGTTATGTAGACACACCACTTGTAAGAGGTCAAATGGAAGACCTTGCGAAATCTCGCGGTGTTGAGCTAGAAAAAGTATTAGAAGAAGTGATCTATCCACTTGTACCTCAAAAACGTCTTCTTCAAGTAGAAGAAATCGCCGACTACGCTATGTTCTTATCTAGCGAAAAAGCGAAAAGCGTAACAGGACAAGCGATTGTCATCGACGGCGGATATACCGCTCAATAATTCAATTTTTCATAAAAAAAGAGGACCCATCTTTGGGTCCTCTTTTTTGTGTTGGATTGGGGGCTAGGGGTTGTGAAGATGTAGCAGGGGGTTGAGGGTGAGGCTGAGGCTAGGGGCCGGGCTTGAGCCGTTTTGTCCTGAACTTGAGCCATTCTACTTCTCTTTAAGCCATTCCTTCTCCTCTTAAACCATTCTTTGCTTTCTCGAGCCGTTATTTTGGCGCCTTGAGCCGTTTTTGAACTATCTCAAGCCGCTTCTCCCCTCACTTGAGCCCCACTCTCCTTACTTGAGCCGCAACCCCGCACTATGCCAACAGAGATTCCGCTTGAGCCATCTCGGTCTCATCTTGAGCCACTCTTCCCCTTCTTAAGCCGCTCCTTCTCCTCTTAAGCCACTCTCCTCATTCTCGAGCCGTTATTTTGGCCTCTTGAGCCGTTTTTGAGCTTTCTCAAGCCACTTCTCCCCTCACTTGAGCCCCACTCTCCTTACTTGAGCCGCAACCCGCACTATGCCAACAGAGATTCCGCTTGAGCCATCTCGGTCTCATCTTGAGCCACTCTTCCCCTTCTTAAGCCGCTCCTTCTCCTCTTAAGCCACTCTCCTCATTCTCGAGCCGTTATTTTGGCCTCTTGAGCCGTTTTTGAGCTTTCTCAAGCCGCTTCTCCCCTCACTTGAGCCTTCATTTCCATACTTGAGCCGCCTTCACCTCACTCGAGCCGCCTTCGCCTCACTTGAGCCGCCTCACCTCACTCGAGCCGCCCTCGCCTCACTTGAGTCGCCTCACCTCACTTGAGCCGCCTTCACCTCACTCGAGCCGTCCTCCCCACCCTACCCAGAACAACAAAAAAAGCGAGCACCCTCACCAGGTGCTCGCTCTAACACTTATTTATTTAAACGTTGTTCAAGTTCTGCTTTCTGCGCCTCAAAGCCAGGCTTTCCAAGTAAAGCGAACATGTTTTTCTTATAAGCTTCTACTCCAGGTTGATCAAATGGATTCACACCTAGAAGATAGCCGCTGATGGCACATGCTTTCTCAAAGAAGTACACCATGTAACCGAATGTGTAAGCATCTAATTTCGGAACGTGGACGATTAGGTTTGGTACCTCACCATCTGTATGAGCAAGCATAGTCCCTTCGTATGCTTTCTGGTTTACGAAATCAACCGTTTCTCCTGAAAGATAATTCAGACCATCTAAGTTTTGTTCATCTTCCTTAATCGTTACATCGCTCTTAGGTTCTTCAACATGAAGAACCGTTTCGAACAAGTCACGACGTCCATCTTGTATATACTGTCCCATTGAATGAAGATCAGTTGAGAAGTTAGCAGAAGAAGGGAAAATTCCTTTTTGGTCTTTGCCTTCACTTTCGCCAAATAACTGTTTCCACCATTCAGCAAAATACTGAAGAGAAGGTTCGTAATTGACAAGCATTTCAATGGTCTTCCCTTTGCTATATAAGGCATTTCGAACGGCAGCATACTGGTAAGCAGGGTTCTTCTCAAGGTCTTCTTCGCTTAATTGTTGCTGAGCAAGCTGAGCTCCATCCATCATAGATTGGATATCGATGCCACTTGCCGCAATTGGAAGTAGTCCAACTGCTGTTAGAACAGAGAAACGTCCACCCACATCATCAGGGATTACGAAGCTTTCATATCCTTCTTCTGTAGCAAGTGTTTTAAGAGCGCCTTTTTGTTTATCTGTAGTCGCGTAAATACGTTTACGAGCTTCTTCCTTCCCGTACTTATTCTCTAAGAATTCACGGAAAATGCGGAAGGCAATAGCCGGCTCTGTTGTAGTACCACTTTTAGAGATGACGTTAATCGAAACATCTTTGTCCTTAATTGCATCAAACAGATCATTCACATATGGTGCACTAATGCTATTACCAACGAAGAATACTTGAGGCGTATCACGCTGGTCTTTAGAAAGTTCATTGTAGAACGAGTGGTTTAACATTTCTAATGCCGCGCGAGCGCCAAGATAAGAACCTCCGATTCCTACTACTAAAAGAACATCAGAGTCTGATTTAATTTTTTCTGCAGCTTTTTGGATACGAGAGAATTCTTCCTGGTCGTACTGTTCAGGAAGGTCTAACCAACCTAAGAAGTCATTTCCTGCTCCCGTTTTATTGTGTAAAGAATGATGTGCAAGCTTTACAGTTTCTTTTATATTCGTTAATTCGTGTTCACCGAAAAACGGCAACGCTTTTTCATATTCAAATCGAATGTGAGTCATTATGTATCCCTCCAACTTATCTTTCTAAACTTCACTTTATCGAAACGCTTACAGCAAATCAAGCGATCTTAAAGATGTAAGCGAATACAGTATAGATTTTCTCCAAAAATCGTTCTAAAGAAACAGAAAGGCAGGCTGCGAACAGCCTGCCTTGTGAATTATAGAGACATTTCTAAAATTGCTTTTACATCTTCGTCATGAAGTTCTTTGAAGTTACCGAAAGGTCCGCGTTTCATTGCACGGTCTACGATCAGATCAAGTTGATCATTACCGATGTCATAATCAGCTAATCGCTCTGGAGCACCTAGGGAAGTCCAGAATGCACGAAGTTTATCGATACCTTCAAGAGCAACTGTGCGGTCGTCTTTTCCTTCAGGGTCGACGTCAAAGACGCGAACTGCGAGCTGTTTGAAACGATCTACGTTGTGATCTAAGTTGTGCTTCATCCAGTTCGGGAAGAGAATAGCAAGTCCGCCTGCGTGCGGAATATCGTAAACAGCTGAAACAGCATGCTCGATGTTATGCGTTGCCCAGTCTCCACGGTAGCCCATTTGAAGCATACCATTTAATGCAATTGTACCTGCGTAAAGGATCGTTTCACGATGCTCATAAGACTCAAGGTCTTCAAGCAATTTAGGCGCTGTTTCAATAACAGTTTTTAAAACACCTTCAGCCATACGATCTTGAACGGGTGCATTTGTTGGCTGGTGGAAGTACTGTTCGAAGATATGACTCATCATGTCCACCATTCCATAGATAGTTTGATCACGAGGAACGGTTAATGTGTTCGTTGGATCTAAAATCGAGAACTTAGGATTTGTAAACGGTGGTGCACCCCATCCGTATTTCTCATTTGTTTCCCAGTTCGTAATAACAGAACCTGCGTTCATTTCTGAACCAGTCGCTGCCAGTGTCAGAACTGTACCAAATTCAACGGCATCTTCAGGAGTCGCTTTACGAGTTACAAGGTCCCAAGGATCTCCGTCGTATTTAGCTCCTGTTGCAATGGTTTTAGTAGCATCAATAACACTACCGCCACCTACTGCAAGCATAAAGTCAATATTATTTTCTTTAGCAAGCTCTACACCTTTTTTCACTGTCGCTAAACGTGGGTTAGGCTCTACACCTGCTAACTCTGTAATCGTTACATTCATATTATTTAACTTATTGACAACTTGGTCATATAAGCCATTCTTTTTAATGCTTCCGCCACCATATACTAGCAGCACATTTTTTACATCGGAAGGGATTTCCTCTGATAATTTCTCTAGCTGATCTTTACCAAAGATTAACTTCGTTGGATTATGAAAAACAAACTGTTCCATGTTGGTAAATTCCCCTTTCAGAATTAAGTCCAGTGTCTATTATGTCCAAAATGAAATCAAAGATCAAAAAATCAGCTTAAGAAGGGGAACATATAGGCACGAATGTCAGCACACACACTCCAGGCATTGGCTTAACATTTTTGTATACTTCCTTAAAAACTACAAAAGCTACTACAGAATCATATTCAAATAATGAAGGAGGAATAGATCATGAGTACTCTACAACGTATTGCTTTATTGTTAGTGATTATCGGAGCTGTTAACTGGGGACTTATTGGATTGTTTCAGTTCGATTTAGTAGCAGCCCTATTCGGAGGCGGAGAACAAAGCGGTGCATTTGCTCGTGTTATTTACACACTTGTGGGCATCAGTGGTCTAATCAGCCTAAGCTTGCTATTTAAGCCAAGTGAAGAAATGGCTGATCGCACAGAACCAGAAACCGAATAAAACGAGTATGGTTATATGGGGATCTTTCCTCTGACCACATCACCATAAAAAAAGGCCGTCCCTATGGGACAGCCTTTTTTCTTTATTACTTACGGAAAGTATTTTCGCGCTCTTTGGACTGGTTAATCCACTCATCAAGCTTATCTTTAAGCGTGTTGAAGCCAGCTGGTGTACCTTCTTCTTGCTGAGCAGCAGCTTGTTGCTTTTGCTGTTGAGGCTTACGCTGTGGTTGCTTCTCTTGCTTAGGAGCTTCTTGAGTCGCACGGATTGATAAAGAATATTTACCTTTTTCTTCATCAATATTAAGGATTTTAACATTTACTTTGTCACCAACATTTAGGTGCTCGTTAATGTCTTTAACGAAGCCATGAGTAACCTCAGAAATGTGTACTAAACCTTGTACTTCTTCGTCTAAAGCAACGAATGCACCATAAGGTTGGATGCCTGTTACTTTACCTTCCAATACTTGACCTTGTTCGAACTTTGCCATTGCTATACAACTCCCGATCTGTTTATATTCGTTTTATTTTCACGCAATTAATGATTATATCACAAGACCTCATTTTTCGCAAAAGGAAACCGGACAAAAATCCTATTGCATAGGCATAAACAGCTTCTCCCCATCCCCTAGGATTTCTCCTTATTTACCCCTTCACAGAATGTGACCCAAAGAGGTTCAAAATGTTGTGACAAATTCAGATTAAATCGTCCTTTATGTATGATAAGATAAACGTAGTAGCGTTTCAAGAAATGGATAAGGAGGCATTCTGATGAGTTTAGGTAAGCAGATTCGTAAGCAACGGGAGCGATTAGGGCTCTCTTTAGAGGAATTCGCTGTTCGCGTCCGGACCGGACAACAAACCATTGAAAGAATCGAAAAGGATGAACACATCCCTGAATTACAAACGATCTTAAGAATATCCACCGTCCTTGATATGCCAGCTTCTGAATTATTAGAGAGCACAACCACTGAATCAGAAGTTGATGAGGAGTTGAAGAATTTAATTATGGAAGTTGGCGTCAAACGAACGAAACTGTTCCTCCGTCACGTTAAAGAATTTTCAGAAGATGATGTGTTGAAGGTTATGGAGATGCTAAAAGAAATTAAATATAAAAATTAAAAAAAGAGGTTTAACCTATATAAAATACGGTAATATTGACTAATGTAAGACTTTCTCGTATTCCCCCTGTGAGGCAAAGCGTACTCGGCGCTTTGCTTTTTTTTTGCCTTCTGCATGAAAATCCTCTCTTCGTAAACGATAACCTTATGCCCAATCATTCCAACCGATTCAAACGTTTATTTTTTCCTTAAAAAGGATAAACATTATTACGATCTTTTTCTCTTATCCAATCTAATTTTGGAGGTTAAAGCACTGTGAGCGTAACAAACATCCATGTCGAAGACGAGTGGCTCGAACACAACGGCGTTAACATCGCCTACCAGCGTTACACATCTCCTCCTACAGGTACAAAACCTGCGTTGATCTTTGTGCACGGATTTTTATCTTCTAAGTTTTGCTACCGTTATATGATTCCTGAATTGCTCGATCAATTTGATCTCTATTCCTTCGATTACCCACCTTTTGGCAACAGCGATAAGAATGACGCTTATGAATTCTCATATAAGAATTTTGCCCATATTATCATTGAATTAATGGATCAGCATCATATTCAAAAAGCTTCCATTGCCGGCCATTCTATGGGAGGGCAAGTGGCTCTCATCTGCAGTCACCTTTTCCCTGAACGAATTGAGAAGCTGATCTTAATGGCCCCTTCCACTTATATGAAAAAGCTTGGCTTTTGGCTACAGCATGCCAGCCGATTGCCCATTTTCCCATTACTTTTAAAACGTTATTTATATAAGAGGGGGGTGTACCATTCTCTACTTGATTGTGTACATGACCCGCACATGATTAATAAAGAGATGATTCAAGGATATATGCAACCTTTCTTTAAAGAAGAGATCTTCAGATGTTTGTCTAAAATGATACGAGACCGTGAAGGGGATCTGCCAGCAAGGCATTTACGAGATATTCGAGCCAATTGTTTAATATTTTGGGGTAAAGAAGATAAAGTCCTGCCTGTTTCACTTGGATATCGATTAGTACAAGATTTACCTTCAGCAGAACTAGAGGTTTTTGATCGAAGTGGTCATTTGTTACCAGAAGAGATCCCTGCTGTCATAACCGACAAGATTAAGCAATTCTGTTTACCCACCAAGCAAGCGACCCCTTAACAGGTCGCTTGTTCTTTTTCTCCCTTTTTTCTCATACGGATTGTTTCGTTTTTCCACGATTTTTTTGTATCATACTAATAGAAATGGAACTACTCAAGGAGGGAAACGATATGACATTTAACGAAGTTGTAGATCGACGTAACACACGCTCTGTCAAATGGGACCTTACAGAGCAACTTTTTAAAGATAAAGAAATCCTGCCTATGTGGGTGGCTGACATGGACTTTCAGACGCCAAAGCCTGTTATCGATGCCCTAGTAGATCGTGCAAGCCACGGAATTTTTGGATATACAGTAACAGACGAAGCCATTCATTCCATTATTAAAGAATGGCTATCGAAAAGGCATGACTGGGAGATCCAAACGGATTGGCTTACCTATAGTCCAGGGGTTGTGCCTTCACTTCATACCATTGTTGAGGCCTTAACAGAGCCTGGAGACTCCATTCTCATTCAAACACCTGTTTATCCACCTTTTTATGATGTCATTAAGAAACATGACAGAAGCATTGTCACAAGCTCTCTTTATTTGCAAGAGGGTCGCTATGAAATTGACTTTGAAGATTTCGAGGAAAAGATCCAAAACGTGAAGGCTTTCATTCTGTGTAATCCTCACAATCCGGTTGGACGAGTGTGGACAAAAGAAGAGTTACAGCGTATGGCTGATTTATGCACGAAGCACGATGTCCTTATATTCTCCGATGAAATTCATGCTGATCTTATCTATGCTGGACATAAACATGTTCCAATGGCATCCTTATCAGATAAGGTTGCAAACAGAACGACTACGTGCTTGTCACCAACGAAGACTTTCAACATTGCAGGATTACAAGCATCTTATATTGTGACGCCTGAGTCTGAAATGAAAAAGAAAATTGATGCTCAATTCGGCCTTCAGGGAATTAACATGCTTAACACCATGGGGGTAACAGCCATTGAATCTTCCTACGCTCATGGCGAGGAATGGCTTGATGAATTAGTTGAAGTGTTAGATTCCAATAAGGAATTACTCATGAAACGCATGCACGAGGAAACGGACCACATTCAGATTATTGAACCTGAAGGTACTTACCTCGTATGGATGGATTGCCGGGGACTAGGCTTATCTCATAATGAACTAAAAGAGTTTATGAGAACAAAGGCTAAAGTCGGCCTAAACGACGGGGCTTCCTTCGGAAAAGAAGGCGAAGGATTCATGCGTATTAATATTGCTACACCTCCTCAAACATTGAACGAAGGCATCGACCGTATTGTCGAAGCCGCTAATAACCATCGAGGCAACGGTTCGAATTAATTCACAATCCATGGTATCGTAATGGGTAGGGCTATAAAGAAAATACCAAGACCCTTTCAGTTCTAGAAGGTAAGGTGAGAAACATGATTAATCGTAAAAGTAAGCGAGAAATTGAGTTGATGCATGAAGCAGGAAAACTTCTAGCCTCTACACACAAAGAAATCGCAAAAATGATTAAACCTGGTGTTACAACGATGGAGATTGAAAATTTCGTTGATCGTTATTTAGCTAAACACGGCGCTACACCAGAACAAAAAGGTTATCAAGGCTATGAATTTGCCACGTGCGCTTCAATCAATGATGAAATCTGCCATGGTTTCCCTCGTAAAGAGGCCCTTAAAAATGGCGACATTGTAACCATTGATATGGTTGTGAACTTAAACGGCGCGCTAGCTGACTCTGCGTGGACCTATACAGTCGGGGACGTCTCAGAAGAAACACAGCGTCTCGTCGATGTGACGAAAACAGCTCTATATAAATCAATTGAGCAATGCCAGGTCGGAAAACGTTTAGGTGACATTGGCCATGCGATTCAATCGTATGTTGAAGGAGAAGGCTACTCTGTTGTTCGTGATTTCACAGGACACGGAATCGGTAATTCCATTCACGAAGAACCAAATATTCTTCACTACGGAGAAGCAGGAAAAGGACAGCGCCTTAAAGAAGGTATGGTCATTACTGTCGAACCGATGGTGAACACAGGCACTTGGCATTCTCAAATGGATGAAAACGGATGGACGGCTCGAACAACGGACAAAGGATTATCCGCACAGTTTGAGCATACAATCGCCATTACAAAAGAAGGACCAGTCGTTCTAACAGAACAAGATGACTAAAAAAGCTGCCCAACATGGGCAGCTTTTTTCTATTCTTTCTTCTCTTCTTGTCCTCCATCTTCAGAAGGGTCTGAAGGCGTGTCCTTTTTAGAAGCCTCTTCGAGCTGTATGACACCACAAGCTATTCGATCTCCTGAATCTCCCGCAGGCTGAGTCAAACCATCATCGACACCTTCATGAATGACTAACGACGTCCCTTCATCTTTCAGTAAAGACATCTTTCCATCCATTAACGTCGCTCCCTGGACTGCTAATTCTGCATTGACTTTCCCAGACGAGTCTGCTTCCACATTTGGCATGTCCCCTAAATGAGTTCCTTTTGGATTCATGGCTCCATGCTCCTTTTTATCTGGATTCAGATGATTTCCTGCAGATTTAAAATCCGGGCCTTCACACACAGGATACTCATGTACGTGAATACCATGAAGTCCTGGCGAAAGGCCTGTTAATGACAGTTTAATCGCTACTGAATCATTCTCTTCTGAGAATTTAGCTGTTCCAAGTGCATCACCAGCAGGATTGTACATTTCTATTTCAAAGGCGGCTCGATTTTGACTAGAACACCCTGCCACCCATAAAGTTAGGGCTAAAATGACACCAAGTTTTCTTACTCTCATTTACTCTCTTCCCTTCCACCATACTTACCCTACAGTGTTGACCAGTTCCAATTCTTTTAACCCCTTGGTCTTTATTTCTAAGGGTAATCTTTTCAATTCTGTGAACCAAATTGAACTTCTCATATGAAAGCGGTACACTAAGTGTAAATGCTTGATAAAGGAGAATGACAGATGCGTAAGATGTCCATATTTTTTATTGGACTGCTGCTCTTGGTTACAGGATTAACGGGGTGCGGAAGTGAGGAAAGTAAGCACGACAACCATGATGATCAACAGCAGGTAATGGGGGACCTTCAGGAAACTACAGCAAGCAAAGAAGCTCTCCCTTCTTTTTTAGACAACAAACACGAAGACATTCAAACGATTTATCAAGGGGCAGCTCAACATAAGGAATTGCTTGAACAAATGCCTTGTTACTGCGGATGCGGAGATAGCGTAGGACATATGAACAACTATGACTGCTTTATTCATGACCAGGATAACCAATCTGTTGTATGGGATGATCACGGCACGAAATGTAATGTATGTTTAGAAATTGCCGCTAAAGCAATGATTGAATACAGTAAAGGGCAGTCCGTTAAAGACATACGTCATATGATTGATGAGGCATATAAAGAAGGATATGCTCCCCCGACCCCAACGCCTCCCGTTTCATAACAGAAGCCTAGAACAAAAAAAATCGAGCACAGGCGCTAAAGACCCATGCTCGATTTCTTTATTATGTCCCTCTTTAACGTTCATCTACTTGAACTCTTCTTTATCCTTTGAATCTTCTTGAGATACAGAATGTTCACCGGTTTGACCAAACTCTTCTTCCGCCCGCTGTTCTTGCTTTTTGTTTACGCTTATAATCCACCTCATGACAATGACAGCACCAATAGCAAAGATTAATAGAGAGATGACAGCGGGAATGTATTCCGTCTTGTCCTCCGGGAAGTAAAGAAATTCCATCATGATGCATCCACGCCCTTTACTCTTTCAGAAGTCCATTCATTACTATTGATGATAACGATTTCCAAAACCAATGGCAATAGCTAATCTGTGACAATTCCTTTTCCCTTCCAGATTTGATACGATATAAAGAAAATAGATTCCAATCAGGAGGGAATGGAGATGGCGGAACTAGAAGTTGGAACAATCGTAAAGGCGCACTATAAAACAGGGATTTACGCAGGTGAAATTGTTGAGGATCGGGGTGCTATGTACTTAGTCAAAGTACTAGCCGTATTAAAACACCCCCAACAAGGTGATCTACATAATCCTGGGCAAACGGAAAATGTCTTTTTCCATCAGCGTAAAGCACTAAGCCAGTTTGAAAAAGCAAATGTAGCTAAATCAGCTGTACACTTTTATTCTGATGAGGTCCCATCCTATGAAGAATCATTAAAGGATGCACTAAATGGATTAAGAGAGAAACTCAACAAGAAAGATAATGACTTCTCGAAACTTGCCCTACAACGAGTAGATGAGTTAGAACACCAGTACTTCTCGTGAACAATGACATGAAAACGGCTCTCCACTGGAGAGCCGTTTATTTTTAACCAGGAACCTTTAAATTCTTTTTCTTCTTCTTTGGTTTCCCGTAAATTAAATTCGTAATTTGCGGGGCACGTTCGAATAACATCATCCCCACAAAGGCCGCAATAACAATGTAGATCCCACTAAACACTTTAATAACACCTGTTGCTAGAGCAGCAATAACAACCGAAAACTCTCCCCTCGAGCAAATGGATAAACCAGCCCGAAAAGACACCCTTTTCGAAAGACCATAAAGCCTTCCCCCGATCATACCAACTAAAATCTTCGCTACTAATGACCAACCAAGGAGTGTAATTAACAACCCAACTTTCGGAACACCGTCTCCAAATTCGATTGTCGTTCCAAAATAAACAAAGAATAGAGGAAGCATTAAATCTTTTACAGGTAGCACAGTCTGTTCCACCCGTTCGATTTTTCCGATTTCAGCAAGCATCATTCCTGCAAGAAACGCTCCCAATACTTCTGAAAGACCTAAATAGAGAGCCAGTCCACCATAGGATAGAGAAATCCCGATTAAAAGGGCAATTTTAAAGTCCTCATCATCAATCTTCTCAAGCAACTCTTCAAAGCGTTTGAACAGGGTCTTCCCTAAGAGAATGGCTCCTACGGTCAGACCTATAATCTTCCCGATAAGAATCAATAAGTCCACCGTTTGGAATTCCCCGCCACTTGTCACACCCATTAAGACTGCGACAATAATGGGAGCAACTAGATCTTCAAAGATCAAAAGAGCGAGGATAAACTCTGTTTCCGAGTTCGCCATTCGGCTTGTGTCATCAAGCAATTTCGCTGTTATGGAGGAACTTGTTGCATATGTAACGCCCCCTATTAGGAAAGATGTCAGAAGATCCAGCCCAAACCCTAAGCAGATTACAAACGAGATTCCTAAACTAAACGCAACATCCAGCAATCCCGCAGGCCAGATTTTCTTCGCAATTCCACCTAATCGTTTGATGTTGAACTCAAGCCCCAGAAGAAAGAACAGCAACACAATTCCAATCTCACTCGCAAAATGCAATATTTCATTTCCATGTATGGCGTCAGCCAGGACAATACCTAACAAAATATATAAAATTACATTCGGAAATTTGATCTTGATACTTAAAAAGCCAAGCCAAAAAATGAGCAAAAGAACGAGCCCGGCTCCTAACAACGTGGGCACTTCAACATGCACGGGAATCATTCCTCCCCTTTACACAAAGCAGTTAGCGAAGAAATTTGATCTTTCTTTCCAATGGCCATCAGCACATCCCCTGCTTGAAGCGTCGTATACGCTTCTGGGATCGCGATGATATCGTCTCCTTTTACTAGTCCAATGATGGTGGCACCTGTCTTGTTGCGAATCTCTGATTCTTCAATTGATTTCTGCGTAAGAGAAGAAGCCGCTTTGATCTCGATCCAGTCCATCACAATCTGATTATTGAACATCTTCAGTTTATCGGCATCTACAGGCTGATAGGTTGCGCCGAGAAGTTGCGCACCCAGCTCTCTCGTTTCATCCGCTGTTAAGTCCATGCCGAAATCCGCTTCGTCACTGTCAGCATCTTCAAAGAAGTACAGTTCCCGCTTACCAGTGTGATGCACAATCAATACAAGTTGACTGTCTTCAGCTGTCGTAAGAGAGATTTTTTGACCAATTCCTGGTAATTTAGAAATAGATATGTTCATTACCCCAAAAGCCCCTTTCCTTCCTCCACATCTTTCCTACGTCGGATGAGAAGTATAAGCATAGTTTATTAGAGCCCTTTCTCTTTCGTGAAAAAGAAGGGCTCTTTCATCAGTTTTTCCATTTACTCTTTATTGTACCAAGAGATGTATGGAAAACCTAGCCACGTACGAATTTCTGCTGAAATCGTTACCATTTGTTTTGTAACCACTCTTGTGGTACCTTTGAAACGTAAGCTTGAAAATTAAGGAGGTATGTTCCGATGAGTGTACATATTGGTGCAAACAAAGGAGATATAGCTGATAAAATTCTATTACCGGGTGACCCCCTTCGCGCGAAATACATCGCAGAAAACTTTCTAGAAGATGTAACTTGCTACAATGAAGTACGTGGCATGTATGGTTACACAGGAACGTATAAAGGAGAACGCATTTCTGTTCAAGGGACAGGCATGGGAGTTCCGTCGATCTCCATCTACGTTAATGAACTCATTCAAGAATATGATGTGCAGAAATTAATTCGTGTTGGATCTTGTGGAGCGCTTCAAAAAGACGTGAAAGTACGTGATGTTATCTTAGCATCTACTTCATCCACAGACTCTCAGATGAACCGCATGACGTTCGGCGGCATTGACTACGCGCCAACAGCTGACTTTGGTTTATTAAAAGCTGCCTACGATACAGGTGAAAAACAGGGACTTAAACTACGTGTTGGGAACGTCTTTACAAGCGACAGCTTCTATCGCGATAACGCTATGGAACTATTCGACCAACTTGCATCTTATAACGTATTAGCAGTTGAAATGGAAACAACAGCCCTTTATACTCTTGCTGCAAAATACAACCGCGAGGCCCTTTCCGTATTAACGGTTAGTGACCACATCCTTACTGGTGAAGAAACAACATCAGAAGAACGCCAAACGACATTTAATGAAATGATTGAAGTGGCTTTAGAAGCAGCTATTCAATAACTTTACTTAACCTGGGTCCTGATGGATTCAGGTTTTGTTGTACTTCCTGTAAGACAGCTTCCCCAAACCATGCTATACTTAAGCAAAGCGACATACCTCTAAGACCTATAATAAATCATCCCCAAGCATGAGGAGGTGAGTATATTGATTGGAATTCAAGCCGAATACTCCAGAATTCAAACACCGAAATCCACTCTAATAAAGAACCATCCCGTCCAAGACAACCAAGAAATAACCCAGACCCAAAAAGAACAACACGCCGGATATACTCAACACGTCACAACCTCTCTAGAGAAAAGCGACCTTCACTATGGCCATCTATTATCCCCTGAACAGAAAGACCAACTAGCTGAACTAAAGTCTCGGGAACAAGAAGTAAAGGCCCATGAGCAAGCCCATCAATCTGTAGGAGGAAAGTTTGCAGGTGGAATTAGCTACGATCTACAAAAAGGGCCAGACGGTCAACAATACATCGTCGGCGGAGAAGTTCCGATTCAAATGCCTGATAGCAATCATCCAGAAGATACTATAACAACAATGGAGCAGGTTCGTAACGCAGCACTAGCTCCCGCAAACCCTTCTTCCCAGGACATGCAGGTAGCTTCCAAAGCTTCTCAAGCTATTTTACAGGCACAATCTGAGCTAAGAAGCGAGGAGTTTAATACGAAAGACAATTCCCAGTTCAAACGAGCATCAGATACTTATAAACAATACCAAAATGCTTTTATGGTGAAAGCAGAACCGCTTTACGAACAATTTGCATAGAGGAAGCGCACAGAACTTCCCTCCTCTTCATATAGTGTTATGTGAAGAAGGAGGGTTTTGTATGTATTATTATCCAGTGTGGATTCCCTGCGCCCCTCAAGCGTATGGTCCTTACCCTATGCCACCATCACGCCCCTCTTACCCAGAAGTTGATCCTTCCACCTTAACAGACTCGGCCAAAGCCTTTCAGTCGCTCATGTCAGATGCTCATATTATTATCGAGAAATTCGCCACTTCCCCAAGTTTCTCACAACAAGTCATGGAAGCTGCTCAACAGTCCAATAAAGAAAAAGTGAAACAGTTGTTAGAAGGGACTGGCATCAAGCACCCAATTAAGATCCGCTACAATCCGGACGGTCTTCATCTTACCCTAACTGCTCAATCCCAAAATCAAGACTGTTGTAAAATGGAACTCGCTTTTCATTGGTAAAGGTGAGTTTCTTTCTTTATGTATGATAGCAGGGAGTGGCAGAGAGGATACACGATCACCACAATACAAAAGTGCCAGCCTCCACTAAGGGGAGAGCCGGCACTTTTCACGAGGTCGTTGCTTGATCAATAGTAGGTACAAATTCTATTCCATTATAAATTCATAATATAAGTAGCTAGCGTACGAGCCATAACTCCTGTTGGACCTTTTGGACCAAGGTCATATGCTGCTTCAGCCTGGGAAGTACCTGCAATATCCAAATGAACCCAAGGAGTAGATTCTGCAAACTCTGCAAGGAAGGAACCAGCCATAATGGCATGTCCTTTACGCCCTGGTGAATTGTTTACATCTGCTAGTTCACTTGAGCGAACGCGCTTTTTGTAGATTTCGTTATAAGGAAGCTGCCAGATCAGTTCATCCGTTTCTTTTGAAGCAGCATCCACTTTAGCATATAACTCATCGTTATTCGTCATAGCGCCTGTCATCCAATCCCCTAATGCAACGACAACGCCACCAGTCAGAGTGGCTACATCAATAATTCGATCCGCTTTATGATGTTTGGCATAGGTGATTCCGTCCGCCAGAGCTAAACGGCCTTCTGCGTCCGTGTTTAGTACTTCGATGGTTTTTCCACTTAAGGAAGTAATCACATCGTCAGGTTTAAAGGCACTTCCACTAATCATATTGTCAGTAGAAGGAATGACTGCTACAACATTTTGTTTAGGCTTCAAGCGACCGACAATTTCCATAGCCCCTAACACGGCGGCAGCACCACCCATATCTCCTTTCATACCTACAATGCCATCTTTTGACTTAATGGAATATCCACCTGTATCAAATGTAATCCCTTTTCCGACAAGTCCTACAACATCGTCCCAGGTTTCTTTACCTTGATACTTTAGAACGATCATTTTAGGAGGTTCGGTTGAGCCTTGATTGACAGCTAAAAGCGCTCCCATCCCGAGACGTTCCATATCTTCTTTCTCTAAGATTTCTTTTTCAAAACCAAAATCTTCAGCTAAGGAGCTAGCATATTCAGCTAGATCTGTTGCCGTTAATAAATTACCAGGCAATTGAACAAGGTGCCGCGCTGTATTCGCGCCGTGCCCTAGAGCTGATCCCTTTTCAAGGCTCTTCTGTAATTCAGACTGTTCCTGATCCGATAAAACGGTCACGCGATCCATTTGAGTCACAGGTTTCTCATTGTTTGTCTTATAATTATCAAATTGATATGGGCCCATAACCATTGCTTCTGATAAAGCTTCTGCTGCAGCCAGCTCGGAAATTTGATCCGTCTGGAAGCTATTTAAAACAAAAGTCGATTCTGATTGCCCATCCGCTTGCAATTGCTTGAAGAGACGGCCAAACGCTTTCTTCAGCTTTTGAGAAGTTAGTTCTTTCTTCTTCCCAAGTCCCACCACGTAAATACGCTTTGCAGTCGTTTGATTCAACGTAAACACTTTAGAGATCTTCTTATAATCATTGGATAGATCCCCATCTTGTATGTACTGATCTAAAGCTCCACCAAGGGCTTCGTTGAGCTGTCCATACACAGGTTGATGCTGTTTGTTTTCATGATAGAGCCCAAATACAAGGGAATCTGTTTCTGTAAATAATGCAGTAGTTGGTTGTATTGTAAACAATCCATTCACCTCCACCTCCATTATACAAAAAATATCGACAATTGAGTAAATTCTGGTTTTGTTTATCCATCCTATTCCTCAATAAATCCGACACCTCGTTGAACAAGACTTTTAGAGGAGGATTATGGTATAATGTTGAAACATTCACAAATGGAAGAGAAGCGGTTTTTCATCTTTTCTCTCGATCCCCTTACTTAACTTTCACACAATTTTTACAATCATGAGCACCAAGTAACGGTTACACTCATGTTAAACTAATAGGACTACAGTGTACGAATGTTTCAACATGCAGAAAGGAAGGATTATACACACATGGAGATCTTCAGCAACTTTCCTCTATGGGCATCGCTATTTGCGATTGTCTTCGCCCAACTCGTAAAAATTCCAATACAATTCATCGCAATGAGAGAGTTTAATCCAGGTCTCGCTTTTGCAACAGGAGGAATGCCAAGCAGTCACTCAGCTGCTGTTACCGCCCTCGCTACTGGTATCGGTATCCAAGAAGGTCTTGGTTCAAATATCTTTGCCCTGTCTTGCGTATTCGCTATTATCGTGATGTTTGACTCAACTGGCGTCAGACGCCAAGCTGGTGAGCAGGCCATTATGCTGAACCAACTGTTAAAGGATTTTTCCCATTTCGTTGAAGAAGCGCGTCTTTGGAACTCAAAGGCAGAATACCAAAAGCGTGAAGAATTAAAAGAACTGCTCGGACACCAGCCTATTGAAGTCTTTTTCGGCGGAGTAACAGGTGTATTGTTGACCATTGTTCTACATACATTATTGTTCTAAAGAATCCATCCATACTCTACCGCACGTGCGGTAGAGTATTTTTATGCTTTAATCTTTTCGTACCCTTATGTTAAAACCCAAAAAGAGCCTGGAGTGCATATTACTCCAAGCTCTTCGTCTGCTGTTTTAAAACATCGTTACCCTTTATAATCTTGTCTAAATACTTGTAGGGCCTCATTATTATTGAGTGTCGATAGTGTTTCCTCACTCAATTTACCTTCACCGCGTTTAACGACATATACTTCAACGTGTTTTTTACCCCACTCTTCATACACGTCTTCTACCGTTTCATAATATAAGTCAATTTTGTTTCCTGTGATGGCTGATCCTTTATCAGCTACAACACCAAATCCGTAATCTGGGATATAAAGGATGGTCCCAAGAGGATATACAGATAGGTCAGCAGCAATGGTGGAATAAAGGTCACGCTTTACTTTTACGCCAGAATAAGTAATTCCGTACATAGGGTGGGATGCATCTTTACCAGTTGATTCAACCCCAGCTGTGTATCCTGTAGCCAACACCGTTTCTCTTGGATACTGAGAAAGGTCCATGGCCTCTTCTATAGTAGACGGTCCTTCTACTTGCTGGCTTGAAATGTACCTAGTCTTGGCAGCAAAATGGTTCATTCCTTTTTTCGCTAAACGAATAGAACGAAAACTTTCTTCACTTGAATCCGATTGATAATGGAATAACGAGTTCGTTTGTTGCTGGATCCAGCCTGAAATCTCTTTCGCCGAAACATTCGTAATGGACGTAAAGGTCGTGCTTAACGCACCCAGAAATAAAACTACCATCAACATACGTTTCATTGTTTTTTTCATTGTTTGTAAACACCTCACTAGGTGTCATCTTTTCCAAACAATTCAGTAATTATTCAATAGAATAGAGCTTTTTAGATTCCTTTAGCGGAGTGAAGGGTGTCAGACACCCTTCACTCCGCTAAAGGAATCCATAAAAAATAAGCAGGAGCTCTCCTGCTTATTTAGAACATTTGATACCCTCTAACTCGAAGCATGCGAATAACGATCCCTGAGCAAATAGCACCAGCTAGCCCTGAAGACAAGATGACTACATCAATCACTTGGAGATTTACCAAATGGGTCATTGCTGTTTCTAGGGAATCACTAAAGGCTGTGAAATAATCAAATGTCGATATGTTATCAACAATAAAGATTATAATAATCGGATATAAAAAGGCAATCAGCCATGTCTTTCGCAACAACATATTAACGAGAAATGAAATCCCAAAGAACAAGACAAAAAATAGTAACACAGAAACAATAGCCTGAAAAATAAACACCGATGCTTCCTCCTGTCTGATCAATCTGTCCTAATACCCCATTGACCACATAGTAAAACGGTTTCTTACCATATTTTATTATGTTCTAAATAGAAAAACAAGCTATATTAGCAGAAAGAAGTCATCAACAAAAACCAGCAGATCAAACGTGTTAAAAATCTCGAAGCTAATCCATATAAGGCTTTTTGGCATAAAAAAAGCAAGGAAGATATCCTCCCTTGCTTTTCACGTATTTATTTCGTGAAGATATTAAATTTACCTTTTTTAAGAAGTAATCCAATTCCACCTAATTTAAGAAGGTAGCGGTTATCGATAATCTTCTTCATAACAGAAGCTGTCCAACCGAATAGCTTCTTGTCACCAAATACAACACCGATTGCCTGACCTTCACCAAGGGAAGCAACAGTACCTTTTAGGTCTGGTTTGAAACTTTCTAGATTGTCTTCTCCGTTCACAATCTTCTTAACGTTGCGTGCTGTTGTCTCTGCTTCTTGGATCGCAATTTGAGCTGTCGGAGGATATGGACGGTCATTTTCAGGGTTCATGATTAAAGCACAATCCCCTACGATGAAGACATCGTCGTATCCATTAGGACGAAGATCGTCACGAACTGGTACACGGCCACGGTTTGTTTCAAATCCAGCTTCTTCAACTAGAGAGTTACCGCGAACACCAGCTGCCCAAACGACTGTATTCGTTGGGATCTCTTCTTGCTGCTCATCTTTCTCAACAAGAATTTTGTGTTCTTCTACCTCTTTAATCATTGTGCCTACTTTAAATTCAACACCTTTACCTTCAAGAAGGTTCATAGCGTACTCTACAAGCTCTTCATCGAAACCTGGAAGAACAGTTGGAGCAGCCTCTACGTTAATAATACGAACTTTCTCACGAGGGATATCGTATTCTTTACATAGTTCAGGTACTTTATTTGCAATTTCACCCACAAATTCGATACCTGTGAAACCAGCACCACCTACAACAATGTTTAGAAGATCTTGACGTTCTTCTTTTTCATTGTTATAACGAGCAAAGTTGTACTCGATGTGCTCGCGAATTAGACGAGCTGCGTTGATGTTACTGATTGTGAATGCGTGCTCTTTCAAGCCTTGAATTCCAAATGTTGCAGCTTCAAATCCAAGTCCTACCACAAGATAGTCATACGTTAATTCACCGTTCTCAAGTTGAATCTTCTTGCTTGAAGGATCAAGACCTACTACCGTATCTTGTACGAAATTCACACGGTTAAAGTTAATGACGTCACTGATCTTGATGCGAGTACGATCGTGGTGAAGCGTACCAGCCGCGTTTTCGTGAAGCCAAGTCGTTTGATAATGGTAATTATGTTTGTTCACTAACGTAATGTTCGCCTCATTTGAGCCCAACATCTTTTGCAGTTTAGCAGTAGTGATCATTCCGCCATACCCAGCACCAAGTACAACAATGTTTGGTCTGTTCATACATATCACTTCCATTTACATAAATTTTTCAAAATACACTGCATATCTTTACATCCGTAATTGTGACTTCCTTCACGAATTACGGCATAAAAAAAGACACCTATGATAATAGAATTGTCATAATTTCGTAAAATATTTTCTAAAAATCATCATAGTCCTTTTTTCTACAATTTTCAACCCTTAATTGACAAATCAACGACATTCAGACATTTCAAATATTTTTCCCCG
Source organism: Pontibacillus chungwhensis (assembly GCF_030166655.1). Lineage (GTDB taxonomy): Bacteria > Bacillota > Bacilli > Bacillales > BH030062 > Pontibacillus. The sequence continues at coordinate 3,270,171 of NZ_CP126446.1, forward strand.
CGAGCCGATTTTTGATATGATAAAGAGAAGGCAATCATAAGTATGATAAAATAGAAACTGGAATGAAACTCTTAGAATGGGGGAATTTATTGTGTCAGAAAAAGTGTATGACATTACCATTATTGGTGGTGGCCCAGTTGGTCTCTTCACCGCTTTCTATGGTGGGATGAGACAAGCTAGTGTAAAAATTATCGAAAGTCTTCCTCAACTTGGTGGACAACTCTCCGCTCTTTACCCTGAAAAGTATATCTACGATGTTGCCGGCTTCCCAAAAGTACGTGCGCAGGAACTTGTGGACAACTTAATTGAACAGGCGAACCAATTTGATCCATCAATTGCGCTTAATGAAGCGGTACAAGAAGTTGAGAAACTAGAGGATGAAACCTTTAAACTCACCACAAATAAAGGCGTACACTACACAAAAACCATCATTATAACAGCCGGAAACGGCGCCTTCTCTCCACGTCGTTTAAAAATCGATAACTGTGAGCAATTCGAAGAATCGAACTTGTTCTATCATGTCGATAACATGGAACGTTTTGCAGGTCAGAATGTAATGGTCTGTGGTGGCGGGGATTCCGCTGTCGATTGGGCGCTTATGCTTGAGCCTATTGCTAAGCAAGTCACACTTGTTCACCGAAGAGATAAATTCCGTGCCCACGAGCATACTGTAGAACAACTTCATAATTCTAGTGTGAACATTATGACTCCATATAATCCAGAAGAATTAGTTGGTTCTGGTGGATCAATTGATCAGGTCGTACTGAAAGAATCTAAAGGTGAAGGTACAGAAACCCTTGATATCGATTCCTTGATTGTGAACTACGGCTTCATTTCTTCCCTTGGCCCTATTAAGGATTGGAGTTTAGACATCGAGAAGAACAACATTGTCGTTAACTCTCGAATGGAAACAAACATCAAAGGCATTTACGCAGCTGGTGATATTTGTACATATCCAGGTAAAGTAAAACTTATTGCTTCCGGATTTGGTGAAGGTCCTACAGCTGTCAACAATGCAAAAGCATATATGGATCCAAAAGCAAAAGTGCAACCAATGCACTCTACAAGCTTATTCGGTTCTTAATTCCTAAGATAGCCTCCTCTAAGGGGGCTATCTTTTTTCTGTTACTCTCCATCTTCCTCTTGATCTCCCTCTTTTGTTTGTTCTGTCGTTACATCTTCCTTAGGTTGATCTTTATATTCAACATCATATTGATTAATTAAGTACGTACCATCCTTTGGTGCGAAGGTAGCTGTAAGCTTATACTCTCCATATATTTCGGTCTTGTTCTTTTGGACAATTTGATAACTCTGTTCTTCGACCTGTTCAAATGTATAGGTTTGTTCAGGCAATAAGAATGGAGCATACTCCCCTGTTTTCACATACAAACCATCTTCTTTTTCTTCAAACATGCCCTCTACCAACTGCTCTCCTACATCTTCCACCACAACTTGATTTAAGTTCTCAACAAGTTCATCTTTCGTCTCAAAATCTTCAACCTTCCCCTCTTCAGTCGTTTCTGGTTGAAGAAGAGAGCCTAAATTCGTTAATTTACTCGTAGCATCTTCCTTCGTAAAATCACTCGAAGATTGATTGCTATTGCTTCCCTCACCATTCTCAGAAGAAGTTTCTTCGGACTCATTCATTTCAGTGTCTTCTCCCGTTGAATCTCCAGACCCTGAATCATCTTCTGTTTGACCACAAGCACTAAGTATAAAACCTAACATACCCAAAACCATTAAAAATCCTTTCCAATACCTCATCCTTACCCTCCTACTAATATTGACCTTACTAAACCATTAACCCATTTCCACACACTTAAACGTACAGAGCACACCCTTTATCCCGTTACAATACTAACGCGTGTCTGACACGCTTCTTCACTGTAAAATGGTAAAGGGTGTCTGACACGCGTTGGTTCTTTAAAAGGGAAAAGAAATAAAAAATCCCGCAAGCCTTTTAAAGGCTTACGGGATTGAATCCGGTAGGGTATTAGCAATCTTTGTTTGGTGCACCAGCGTTTGTTGCAGTACGGAAGGAAGAGCCACAACCGCAGTTTGCGATCGCGTTCGGGTTATCAATGGTAAACCCGCCTCCCATCATGTTCTGTTTGAAATCGATTGTGGTTCCTTCCACAATAGCTAAATCTTGCTTATTTATGACTAAGGGAATGTCGTTTACGTCAAATGTAGTATCAAGTTCTTCGTTAATTTCACTCTCAAAACCCATGGCATAAGATAGTCCACTACAACCGCCGCCTTTGACTCCGAAACGTAGGCGAACATTTTCAGTCTCTTCGTCTTTCATCATTTCCTGAATCTGCTGGCTAGCATTATCCGTAATGTTAATTGTCATACAAGTACCTCCTTACGTCTTTCTTATCTCCAGTATACTAACAAATCCCAAACTCTTCAATTTTTCAAACCAGATCAAGTACCTACTTTGCAAGCATGAGCAAAAAGACTTGTGGCGACCTAAATATTTTAGTACATTTGAACTAACCATTAGCGAAGGAGGGTACATATGAGCGAATCGATGCATCCTTTATACGACAAACACGTTCAATGTCCATTCTGTACTCATTCATTCCAAACCAAAAAGGTCCGGTCTCGATTCACTCGCCCTATTCATACAGATACAGACTTTTGTACTATGTACAAAGACGAACAGAATAGCCCTCTCCTTTACGTCCCCATTGTATGTCAGCAATGTGGGTACACGTTCACAGATCAGTTCTCCAACCTAATGTCTGATCAATCCCGAGAAGAGATATCCAATCGCATTGCCAAACGTTGGACTCCTCAAAACTATTGCAAGGAACGAACCGAAGTAGAAGCCCTCAACGCATATAAGTTAGCGATCTACACAGCCCAATTAAAGAAAGAGAAAGCTATTGTTTTGGCAGGATTATACCTAAGAGTCGTTTGGTTGTATCGAAAAAGGAAGGAACCTCAGGAAGAGGCCAGATTCATGAGACTCGCTTTGAAGATGTATAAAAGGGCTTATGAAGAGGATGATCTAACTTATACCGATATGAACGCCCTTCGTGTGCTTTATCTTATTGGAGAATTAAACCGACGTTTGGGGCTTAATGAAGAAGCTATTCGATATTTTTCTCTAGTGGTTCAGAAGAAGCAATTAGCATCTGACCCTAAAATTATTACGATGGCCAGAGACGCATGGTTTCAAATTAGAGAAGATCAAAAAAGTTCCTCTTTAAACCTTTCCACAACCGGAAATTAAAAGACCTGCAGATGACATCTGCAGGTCTTTTCTATTTAATACATTAGAAGTTAAGTGTATCTAATTTATCGTTTGAAGTTTCTTCATAACCCTTCATGTACTTAATGCGGCGTTGAAGAGATGTTTCGTTAACTTGCTCATCAGCATGGTAAGAGGAACGAACCAACGGTCCAGCTTGGCAGTGTTGGAAGCCTTTCTCCATAGCAATTTGGCGAAGCTCTTCAAATTCATCTGGATGGTAATATCTTTCTACTTTCAAGTGTTTCTTCGTAGGTTGAAGGTACTGCCCGATCGTCATAATATCGACGTCATGAGCAAGTAGATCATCCATTGCCTGCATGATTTCTTCTTTTGTCTCCCCAAGACCAACCATGATACTAGACTTCGTTGGTGTGTTTGGAGCTACTTCTTTTACGCGTTGTAGCAGTTCAAGAGAACGATCATACGTTGCTTTTGAACGAACTCTTGGCGTTAGACGACGAACCGTTTCAATATTGTGGTTGAAGATGTCTGGTCCAGCATCCATTAGCATACGGAGGCTCTCATAGTCCCCAGCCATATCGGACGGAAGAACCTCAACGGTACAACCAGGCTGGCGGCGGTGGATGGCTTTAACTGTTTCGGCGAATACATAAGCTCCACCATCTTTTAAGTCATCGCGTGCTACAGCTGTTACAACCGCGTGCTTAAGATCCATAAGCTCTACGGACTCCGCCACTTTTTCTGGCTCTTGCATATCCAACTCGTTTGGTAGACCTGTTTTAACGGCACAGAAACGGCAACCACGCGTACATGTATCACCAAGAATCATAAAGGTAGCTGTTTTACGTTCACTCCAGCACTCGTGTATGTTTGGACATCTTGCCTCTTCACAAACTGTATGTAGGCCGCGTTCACGCATAATTTTCTTCAAGCGATTGTAAGATTTATTAGTCTTGATGTTAATCTTCAGCCATTCGGGCTTGCGTACGTGTTCTTCTTTTTTCGCCATGTTTACACATCCTTATACTTTTATTTAAAGCAAAAATTGTTAACGATAATACGTCCATTCATCCGTCCCATACCGAGTGCGTACAAGCTCATCTACTACTTGTTTTTGTTCTTCCGATAGTTCGTATGGTACTAATTCTACATCGAGACCTTGTTCAAAGCCAGCTTTAAAAGCCGATTTCACTTCTTCTATCGGCACTTCTCGCTCCGCAACCTCGTTGATTGCAACTGCTTTACCCCCAAATGCTTTACGAGCTCTTTCTTTCACACGCTCATTTGGATAGATAAACATATCAAACAATGTTACATCATCCATTGCAATTGGTAAGGAGCCATGTTGGAGAATAACGCCTTTTTGTCTCGTTTGGGCACTTCCTGCAACTTTTCGTCCTCCGACAATCAGTTCATACCAAGAAGGTTCGTCAAAGCAAACTGCGGAACCTGTTTGTTTTAGCTTCCCTTCTGGTATTGAGAATTCCGCGTCTACTCCCAAATTTCTGAATCCTTGCAATAAACCTTCAGAAATAACCCGATACGCTTCTGTTACCGTTGGAGGCATGGAAGTATGGTTTTCTGAAACAATCACACTATATGTCAGCTCATTATCATGAAGGACCGCTCTTCCGCCTGTTGGACGGCGCACAATTTCAAACCCATGTTCCTTAACAGAATCAACGTCAATCTTTCCATCTATCTTTTGAAAATAACCGACTGAAACAGCAGCAGGTTCCCAACCATAAAAACGAATAACTGGGGGAATCTCACCCTGACTATGCCATTTTAACAACGCTTCATCAAGCGCCATGTTATAAGCAGGGGAGGCATAACCCGAATCTACATAATACCATTTCTCTGTCATGCTTGAGCCTCTTTTCTATACTAAAGAAATCCTTTACCAAGGTAAAACAACAAAGTATATTCTAACAAGCTACCTAATACTTGTAAAACCCCCTGCATCTTCTATGTAAGGAAATAAAAGAAAAACGCAGGTAATAAAGCCCGCGTTTTCTTTTTGGTCGTGAAGTTAGAACAGGGGATTCTCTTCGATGTGTTTATACACATTTTCAACTAACTCTTCTGGCGTTTCACCTGTCACTCGATCTCCGTTGACGAGTGCAAATAAACTTTGGGAACACAAGCCACAATGGCTTAGACATCCATATTCTATCACATCAAGCTCAAGATCTTTTTCAAGCTCCTCTAGAGCTTTTTGAGATCCGCTCGCTAAATTATTTATACAAAATTCAATTATTGGGTTCACAAGATCCACCTCTGCTTTACTAGTATGGTGAATCCCCTCTTCAAAGATACATGCTACCATATTCTAGCCAAATTCGACAACGGACTTACTCATTGTTTTTTAATCTGTATAACTAAAAATCCGATATACTGTTATAAGACAGGAAAGGAGTCCTGCTTTTTCTTACCCATTCGTTTGAACTCCCTTTTCTTCAATGGCAGAAAAAACGGTTTTTAAACGAGGGTCTCCTTCTCCTATGACTTTACCGTCCATAACGATTAGCGGATAAAAAAATTCTTCATCCTCAATTCGCTTTATATAATCCGCATGCTCCTCTTCAACCGCTGGAGTTGAAATATCCACATATTGAAATTGAAAGTGCTCACCAGGATACTTGCGCCCAATTGCTGCTTGCAACCATTCAAATGTTTCCTTAGAACCCGGAGCATTTACACAACTCGCACAGCGCTCTTCCGCTCCATAGACCGTTATTTCGATTTGCCCCATCCACTCACCCCTCAGAAAATATGACCTACTTCCCATTTTACAAAATCTTTTGTAAAATATAAAATCATTTTTGGAATCGTATAAAGTGAGCAGAGGGATTATATAAACTTCGGAAATAATTCGATTTCACACTACGAGAAATTCAGTTCGCACAATAGATTTTTTTGCTTACACACTTTATAATAGAGATATAGGAAAGGAGAAGATGGATGATGGAAAATGAAGTACAAGAAGTATTGAATAAACTTCGTCCCTTCTTACTACGTGATGGTGGAGACGTTGAATTAGTAGATGTAGATGAGGGAATTGTTCGCCTTCGTCTTATGGGTGCATGCGGAAGCTGCCCAAGTTCAACAATCACCCTAAAAGCCGGGATTGAACGTGCACTCGTAGAAGAGGTACCTGGAATTCACGAAGTAGAACAAGTCTTTTAATTTGTAGCAAGTATTTGGCTATTCACTATATGAACGAGCTTGTAGATGATTCTACAAGCTTTTTTTATGTTTTTCTTTTCTTCTATAGTTGGTTTATTAAAGGCCTTTTAATATTTGTTCCCTTATAGGGGGAGGACTGTCTAACACTCGAGAACTGAGAGAATGTTTCAGTTCACCCTATTATGGCAAAGGTGGGCCTGGAAACTGCGAGACTCTCTTGGGCGGAAGAGCCTAGGTGAGCCACAGGAAAGCGGGTGGTTTCCAGGCCCACCTTACGCTCATTCTAAGCTAACGAAAACTTGTGGGATTAGGAGCAAAGGGTAGAAAAAAGCTGTTCTCCCAACAGGGGAGAACAGCTTTTATTATGCCTGTTGTTGCTCTTGTACTACTGGAATTTCGTCTTCGCGGCCTGCTTCGGAGCGTGCGATAATGACCGCTGCTGTTGCATCGCCTGTTACGTTTACGGCTGTACGACACATATCGATCAGACGGTCAACTGCAAGAACAAGTGAGATCGCTTCTACAGGGAGGCCAACTGAAGTTAGAACCATGGAAAGCATGATTAAACCAACTCCTGGGGCACCTGCTGTTCCGATACTTGCAAGCGTTGCTGTCAGAACAACTGTTACCAGATCACTAAAGGCAAGGTCAACACCATACATCTGAGCGATGAACATAGTTGCTACACCTTGCATAATGGCTGTACCGTCCATGTTAATCGTTGCCCCAAGCGGCTGGACGAAACTGCTTATCGGTTTTGGCACATTCAGCTTATTTTGAACAGTTTTCATAGATACTGGTAATGTACCTGAACTACTTGATGTACTAAAAGCAACCACCATTGCTGGCGAGAAGTTCTTGAAGAATTGAATTGGATTCATCTTACCTAGTAACGCAATAGCAGATCCATATGTGACTACAAGGTGAATCAGTAGGGCTAGTAAGACTACGGCCAGATATTTCACCATCTTCAATAACGAGTCACTGCCTTGTGAACCAATTGCATCAGCAATTAAAGCAAATGCACCATAAGGAGCAAACTTCATAACGAGTTGAACAAGATACATTAAGACTTCATTCGCTTGCTCCACTAATCTATATAAGTCTTTGCCTCGAGTTCCGATTCGTGATAATCCAATACCAATAAAGATTGAAAAGGCTATAACCTGAAGCATGTCCCCTTTCACCATAGCGTCAAGTGGGTTCGAAGGGATGATATTAATGAGCGTATCTACAACTGGCGGAGCTTCACTTGCTTCAAAGTCCCCACCTTGCATCGCTGACCCACCAGCACCTGGTTGAAAGAACGAGCCCAACCCTAAGGCTAAGGTGAGGGCAATCGCTGTAGTGACAAGGAAGAATAAAACCGTTTTGATTCCGATTCTCCCTAACTTTTTCGGATCACTAATTCCTGAAGTCCCAAGAATTAATGAAACAACGACAATCGGTACAACAAGCATCTTAATCAGGCTTACAAATAGTTGACCTACTGGATAAAGTAGGTATTTTTGAGTGTTATCATAAATGGAAGGGTCTAAGCTGTTTAGCAGTAATCCTACTAATACACCTAGTCCCATTCCAAGTAAGATTTTTTTCGTTAATGACATCTCTTTCCTCCCCCTCATGCTGGTATACTATTGTATATATAAACACCATTATAAAAGAGAGAGTTCAAGTAATTCAATAATAGTTCGAAAAATCTAATACACCCATTTATCACCAGCCTGCTATATCCCTGCCGTTTTAGGTCACATGTATCTAAATTTCTTATCATCCAATAAACTATTCACATCTGAATGTATATACAATTAGTATTATGAATGAGGCGCCAACCTTAACCTGCTCCTACTGGAGTTTTTGCCTCTTTTCCATTCAGGACGTGTTGAATATTATCAAGGCAAAGCGTCATCATCGTTTTCCTTGTCTCTTCAGAAGCTGAGCCAATGTGAGGGGTAGCTACAACTTGCTCTAAAGTTAACAGGGGATGATCCGCAGAGATGGGTTCATTCTTGAAGACATCTAAGCCCGCACCTGCTATCACGTTTTGGTGAATAGCATCGTACAGTGCTTCTTCATCAACCAAAGCTCCACGAGAAGCATTAATGAATATAGCTCGACTTTTCATTCGTTCAAACGCTTCTTTATTAAACATCCCCTTCGTTTCCTCAGTTAATGGTGCTAAACATACCACAAAATCAGATCGTTTCAGCAGCTCTTCAAATCCTACATAAGTAGCCCCGATTTTTTCTTCCGCTTCCCTTTTACGACTGCGGTTATGATAGAGGATCTCCATTTCAAAACCAGTAGCTCGTTTAGCAACCGTTTCTCCAATTCGTCCCATCCCTACGATACCAATGGTTTTATGATGAACATCTTGCCCCGCCATTAAGAGAGGAGCCCAGTTTTCCCAAGAGTTATTTTTTACATATCGTTCTGCTTCCATTAAGCGTCTTGCTGTAGCTAGAAGTAATCCAAATGTTAAATCCGCTGTTGTATCTGTTAATACGTCCGGTGTGTTTGTTACCACAACTCCTGCTTCCTTGGCAGCGTTTAAATCAATATTGTCATATCCAACAGCAAGGTTTGCAACCACTTTTAGATTGGTTTGTTTTTCAAATATCTCGTGATTAACCTGGTCACTTAACATAGTAATTAACGCATCAGCATGTTGAACCTTCTCTAATAGCACACCTCTTTCAACAGGTACTTCTTCTTCTGGCCACATTTCAATCTTAAAAACAGACTCAAAAGCTTCAATCACCGATTCAGGCAGCTTCCTAGTAATATAAACAAATGGTTTTGACATCTAGATCCTCCTCTATTGCTATAGTAGTTGCCATTATAGCATGAAGAGTCTTATCATTTCTTTTTCAGAAGGCTGTATAAATGGGATGAAATGCTCCTATCCGTACCTTGGACAATTCCACCCTCTCCTCTTACTCACCAATCCAGAATAGGAATCCGAAGACGTTTATAATCAATATGCACACCATTAAAGAATTCTTTCAATTGTTTCTCATATTGATCTTGCTTCTGAAGCAATCCACGATATTCTTGTTCAAGGTCATTCTGCTCCCTTTCTCCCGCACTTAGTGTACGTTCTAAGACATCAAAGAGATGAACGGGATAAATAAGCCTTGCATAAATTAAACGCCAGCTAAATACGGATAAAGGACGAGTACTTTCATATTCATCAAGCATTGATCGAATAGGAGGGTAAGCCTGGTTCCCGTTCTCTAACAAAGAGTAGCGGATCCATTCAGCAAGATCCCTCGCCGGGTGATCATATACTAATGTATGAGGCCAAATGGTTTGGGACATCATGGAAGGATGAAGGCGTTGAAAGGTGAAGGTGCCCTGGTCGTTCGATTCATATCTCCAATCTTGTTCACTTTCTTGCAAGTATTGGATTGCACATTCTGATAACCCCTCCACGTACGGAAACGTTTCAATAAATAGCCTTCTCATAGATGAACAGGGGCGTTCGTTCCATTGAACCTTATACTGCTCAAACCAAGCATCAACTTTGTCTTCCCATAAGGATTTCCATTGGCCATATCTTGAAATGTGTTGGGGTTGATAAGGATATTGATTCCCGGCTTCATGAAGAGTCGTAAGCCACCGACCATTTGAGTCACTCGTGGCCCCCCAAGGGACCTGGACAAACATATAGTTTTGACCATCCACATTTGTATATAATTTTCCCTCTGTTGTAAAAAGAGGGAGTCCAATCTGAGGCGTTCCTTGATTCCTTATAAATTCACTAATCGAACGTTGCTCAAATACCTCGTCATCCATTCCTTCTTCATAAGGAATTAAGAAATAATATCCGTCGTTTCCTTCATAACCAAACAGCCCATTTTCTTGTATCTCTTTACCGAGGTATACCTGATATTGTTGATGAAGTTGGTCTCTCATATAACCTACCACCCTTTTAGTTGCTCTTATCTATATAGATATGTATGATAACGATAAGCATGATTGGATCTCATGCACGTTTTTCAATTAGTTTCATACCATACGATATAGGTAATAGTATGGATATACTCGATACTTAAGAAATAGGTGATAATCATGGCAAAAGAAAAAATGACACAATTAGAACAGAAAGCACGTGAACTATTAAAAGAACGCGGCGTAACATTAGATGACATTGCAGAGCTCGTACACTATCTTCAATCTAAGTATCACGATAATCTGGAGATGGAAGAATGCTTACACAACGTAAACCGCGTCATTGCGAAACGAGAGGTTCAGAATGCCATCTTAACTGGTATTGAACTTGATATTCTTGCTGAGAAAAAGATGCTTCAATCCCCTCTTCAGGAAACAATTGAAACAGATGAGAGCTTATATGGTATTGATGAAGTGATTGCATTATCCATAGTAAACGTGTACGGATCAATCGGATTCACAAACTACGGCTATATTGATAAACAAAAACCGGGAATTCTTGAAAAATTAAATGATAAATCGAATGGGTGTCATACCTTTTTAGATGACATCGTGGGAGCTATTGCAGCTGCAGCCTCAAGCCGCCTAGCTCATAGCGATGCCAACGAAGAATATTAATAAGTCATATAAAGTAAAAAAAGAAGCTTTCCGGATATCCGGAAAGCTTCTTTTTTATAAATGTGGTATCCATTCATCTAACGTTTGAATGGTGTACGTAGGTTGCTGGTCATATTGAGATAACTGCTCCTTCGTGGTTACCCCTGTCTGGACATGAAGCGTATCCATGCCAGCATTAATACCAGCTAAAATATCGGTATGATAGTTATCTCCAACCATTAGTGTCTCTTCACGTTTTAGGTTGATCGCTTGCATAGCTTGTTCCATAATAATAGACTCCGGCTTACCGATAAAGGTCGGCTCTACTCCAGTAGATACAGTCACAACAGAAGTTATAGAACCATTTCCCGGAAGCATCCCTCTCTCCGTCGGAATCGCAATATCCCCATTCGTAGATAAGAAGGTAGCCCCTGCTCTTACATTTAAGCAAGCCTTAGCAAACTTCTCATAACTCAGCTCTCGGTCCATTCCCATCACAACATAGTCGCAATCTTCATCGGCTATTGTAAGGCCCTCATTTTCTAAAGCATGCATCAATCCTACTTCCCCCATTGCATACACCTTTGCATCTGGCTTCTCGGCACGAATATAGGATGCTGTAGCCATACTAGTCGTATAAATTTGTTCTGCTTCGGCAGGAATATCAAACGTATTTAATTTATCCGCTACTTGATCAGGCCGACGAGAAGAATTGTTGGTTACAAATAAATGAGGAATCCCCTTTTCACGTAAAGCCTTCACGAAATCAGATGCTGCTTCCACTCGTTCTGTTCCTCTGTACATAGTTCCATCTAAGTCGATTAAATATCCTTTGTATGTTTTGTCCATTGCTGTATCACCTCTTTAATCATTAGGAGTTCGAAAATGCAGAAACAGGACCTAATTCGTTATTTAAATAGTAACGAACATGTTCACTGTAGTGACCGATTGCTGCTTTACTTTTTTCAAGCGTTTGGTGAATCGTTTCTGGTTCAATGTTTACGTAGTCTTGAATAAGTGGCTTCCGTAGAGCTATAAGTGTCTTATAACAGTCTTCATCCTCTTTAGGAATCACCTTTTCATCCATTAAGATGTCAATAATATCATTATAGCTTCCTGGGTCCCGCATAATGAAGCCATCGATCATCATATTCCCTACATCAATTACCGATTCTATACTCATCTGGGCAAGACGTTCAAGCGCTAATGCGCCAGTTTCCCCTTCAAAGCTTTGTCTTTCATAAACTCCTATCAAGAAATCCAGATGCTGTAATGTTTCTTCTATTTTACTTCGATCAACAAAATACATGGATATGCCCTCCCTTGCAAACTTCCCATACAATCTTATTTCATGATATCACAAATCGACAAAATACAAATTCCATTTAAATTGTGCTGTTATTTTGCTATGATATAGAAGGAATTTAAAGTATCGGAGGAAATGAAATGGATCGCGAATTAGCTCTAGAACTTGTACGTGTAACCGAAGCCGCAGCAGTGAGCTCAGCTCAATGGATGGGAAGAGGTAAGAAGAATGAAGCAGATGATGCTGCCACTTCTGCCATGAGAGCCATGTTTGATTCCATTACGATGCAAGGAACAGTCGTAATAGGGGAAGGGGAACTAGATGAAGCCCCTATGTTATACATTGGCGAAGAATTAGGAAATGGGCAAGGTCCTGCTGTAGATATTGCTGTTGACCCATTAGAAGGTACAAATATCGTAGCAAAAGGACATAATAACGCTATGGCAGTCATTGCAGCTGCTGATCGCGGTGCTCTTCTTCACGCTCCGGATATGTATATGGAGAAAATTGCAGTCGGAAAGAATGCAAAAGGAAAAATTAGTTTAGATGATCCAATCGAAAAAACGATTGATATTGTGGCAAAAGCCAATAATAAACGTATTCACGATTTAACAGTCATTATCCAAGAACGTCCACGTCACGAAGAGCTCGTCGAACGCGTTCGTGCTAAAGGAGCACGCGTAAAACTATTCGGAGACGGTGACGTAGGGGCATCCATCGCTACTTGCTTGCCTCACACGGGAGTAGATATCTTTGTTGGAACAGGCGGTGCACCGGAGGGTGTTATTTCAGCTGCTGCTGTAAAATGCTTAGATGGAGACATGCAAGCTCGTTTAGTTCCTCAGAATGATGAAGAAACAAATCGCTGTATTGAAATGGGACTTAGTGACCCACGTCAGCTTCTTACTCTTGATGACCTTGTAAAAAGTGACGACGCAATCTTTGCAGCTACGGGTGTTACAGAAGGAGAATTACTAAAAGGGGTTAAATTCTTAGGAAATGATCTTTCTGAGACAGATTCCATTGTGATGCGCGCTAAAACCGGAACGGTCCGCTTCATTAAAGCCAACCACCACTTAGACCGCAAGCCACACTTATTAGTTAACGAATAATAAGATTTGTTAAGGAAGGAGCACAAGCATGAAAGAAGATCGACTTATTCTTACCGATCAAGAAGAAAGCACTTCTACACGCTTTGTAAGCTTTATGGGAGAGAGCCATCGATACGATTTAGCCATTACCTCTTCGAAGAAGTATGAAGATAAGAAAATGGTGATCAATTTACAAAGCAACCATTACGCTCTTTTAAGTCAGTCAGAGGTTGAGGAAGATGGACACCTGGAGCATGCCTTCAATTTAACAGAAGTGGAAGCAGAAGAATTAAGAGACTTCTTACGGGAAGTCGTGTAAACGAGTAAAATCCCCCTCTCTTTGGAACACTACATTCCATAGGAGGGGGATTTTTATGTCTAAAGAAGACAAAGAGAAGTACTCCGATTTCGCTAATGTAGAAGCCATGCGAAATTATTTAATTCCTGAGCAAATGCCAGAAGGGCCTTACGGCGCGCCACGAAATAAAGATCAACCTGTTGAAAATAAAAGCACACCCTGGCGGCCTGGTCAGAGGTATTATAGCGCCTTTAACTATGAGAATAAATCGTTGCATAAAGATTTACAGCGCTTAGATCCAGGCTCTCACCCAACACATGACCACCCAGGCGAAGAAGTAAAACCATCGCAAGAACAATAAAAAAAGCAGGGCGAATACGCTTGCCCTGCTTTTTTCCATATCCTTTTTACTTATCTGTTTTCTTTAAAACGAAATGAGCGCAACCAAAGTTACAGTATTCGTACATATAATCGTCTAGCGTGCTGATTTTTGTATCAAATGTAGACTTAGGATTTTGATCGTCATAAAAACCTTTCAAACGAAGCTGTCCATATCCCCAATCTCCAACGATAAAATCATATTTACTTAAAATATCGCTAAATCTTTCCTTAACCGCTTCTTCTTGGAAGCCCTCTTTTTCGTCCAGAACAACCTGATAATTCTTTCCTTGAATTTCTACCACGTCGATCACCTCTTAATAGTGCTTATAGTGTATCATATTTTGGATATTTTGACTTTTACTTTTCTTGTTTACTCAATATTTTCTAGCATGAACTTTTCATAATGACTAAAGCTATAGATGAGGGAGAGACAACATTATGCTAGAGGAGGGTTTCCATTGAATTACAAATCATGGATTGCAGCATCAGCCCTTGCAACTACTTTAGTTGTAACAGGTTGTGGTGCTGACAACACAGACCAGGGTGCAATGGATAGAAATAACGATGGGTACGGCACGAACGTAGGCTATGATAGTCCCGAGCTCAACAAGAACAAGAACTACAATTATCAATCAGTTGAGAACATGGGTACCAACAACAACTCATCCCAACGCCTTGGTTACAATCGCTACTCACGTGGTGAAGTCGATAAGCTCGGCGAAGTACGTTATGGTATTATGAACCGCGAAGCTGTTAGTGACTTAATCACTCGTTACATGCTTCAGTCTAACGCATTTAAAGATGCAGCTACGTTAGTTACGGATTCAGAAGTACTCATCGCCTACACGAAAGAAGACGATGTAGACCGCGATCGTGCAGCTGATATTGCGAAGAAAACAGCAATTTCGACTGTACCACGGTACTTCGAAGTGTATGTAACCGACCAGAAGAACATGTATAAGGATTTAGCATCTTTAAGTAATATGAAAACAAGCGATAAGAACTACCGTAACATGCTTGAATCAACAATTAAAGAAATGCGTAAGTCACCACAAGGTGAAGCGATGTACAATGATGAAACAAAATCTAAAAAAGATAAGCGTGACGTCCCTCAAGGACAGGGAATGAATCAGTAACTTATCGAGTTTGAATATGTTTCAAGAAGGGACTGTTTATCACAAACAGTCCCTTTATCACGCTTTTAACCCTCTTCTATTATTAACATTTACCACTTATGTTTACCCTCAAGCTTTCGCAAACTACTGTTATAACCCTTCACTTGGAGGTGAATTATCATGAAACGCATTGTAGCATTGGTCTTATTGCTAACCCTTCTCCCTCACCAAACATGGGCTGAAGAGCAAAAGCCAGATGTTAAAGCACAACGTATGAACTTATATAAAACAATGGAGTCCCTTACTCAAATTCCATGGTACTATCTTGCTGCGGTCGACCAATATGAGCGCAACATTCAAAAAGAACCAGCATCTGAAGGTGTAATCGCCATTACCATTCCTAGAGAAATGTGGAATGGTGCCACAAATCCAAGTCAAAAAGATGCCCTTCCTATCTCAGAAATCGAACTATTCCAAGGAATAGGGCAAGACGGAAATGGGGATGACCTTGCTGACCGAACTAATGATGCCGATATCCTCGTTTCCTTCTCACAATGGATGAGTGGATTTGGTACATCTAAGCAAGACATAAAGATTGCGCTATGGAATTATTATGAAAGAGATTTATCCGTACAAACGATTATGAATACAGCAAAAGTATTTAAGACAGAGAAAACCATCGATTTAGGCCAACACATCTTTCCCGTCCCACTGAATCACAATTACAGTTACAAAAACACATGGGGGGACCCTAGAGGTTTTGGAGGTCGACGCATTCATGAAGGGACAGATATTTTTGCGAATTATGGAGTCCCTGTTCGCGCTACCTCGTACGGGGTAATTGAGATGAAAGGATGGAACAAATTCGGGGGATGGAGAATCGGTGTACGAGATATCCATAATATATACCATTATTTTGCCCATTTAAACGGATTTGAGAAAAATGTAAACGTCGGGCAAGTGGTTAAACCAGGAGATGTCATTGGATATGTAGGTGCATCGGGATACGGACCGCCTGGAACATCCGGGAAGTTCCCTCCTCATCTTCACTATGGTATGTATAAAGATAATGGCCATTCAGAGTGGTCTTTTGACCCCTACCCTCATTTGAAACTGTGGGAGCGCCAAACACGCCAATTGAAAAAATAACAAATCCCTCTAACGCTTGTGCGTAGAGGGATTTCCTTTATTTTATTTAGATGCTTTTACAGCGCGAACAATGCTGGCAATTAAACCTCCCCAGATCACAACTGCACCAATTACAAACATGATAATCCAGCTCATGTTTAGCCAACCTCCTTCTCATCTTTTGATTCTGTTGGCATAGCCAGTTCATTGTTTGGCCATTTCCGTACCGTCATTAAGGCACCAACGAACATAGCCCCAATGGCAACCACCCATCCAAAGTAGAACAAGAATTCAATTGGATAATCCGCGTAGTTTTTCATAAGTTCCACACGTAGGTTTTGTAATAACATATAACCTAATACAACCGGAGTAATGATACTTAGGCAAAATCTCCACCAGTACCCTAACATAATATCGGACAGACTATTCGCATGGGCTTGGAGATTCTTAAGTTCTTTCGCAAACCAGGCAACAGCGACAACTTCAAACAATCCAGCAAGTGCTACGCCGTAACTGTTAATAAAGTGGTCAACCGTGTCTAGGTAGAATAGACCTCCCTTAGTTGCGTATAGAAGAGAAATAACGGCTGATAATCCCCCACCGATCGCAACAGCTGTTCCACGGGATAAGTTGAACTTCTCCTGAACACCAGCTACATAGGTTTCCGTAATCGAAATTAATGAAGACAACCCTGCTAACACAAGAGAAGCAAAGAATAAGAAACCGAAGAACCCTGATAATACAGGCATTTCATTAATAATTTGTGGGAAGACCATAAACGCTAGACCAATACCACCATCTACAACATCCGTAACTTCCTGACCTGTTTGCATAGCCATAAATCCAAGAGCTGCAAATACACCAATACCAGCTAATAATTCAAAAGATGAGTTCGCAAAACCGGTAATAAAGGCGTTGTTTGTGATATCAGATTTCTTTGGTAAATAAGAAGAATACGTAATCATAATTGCAAAAGCGATGGATAGACTGAAGAAAATCTGTCCATATGCAGCAACCCAAACAGCAGGATCCCCAATCGCGTCCCAATTTGGTTGGAAGAAAGCCTGTAGACCATCGACCGCTCCATCAAGTGTTAAAGCACGTACAACAATAATTAAGAATAAGACCACAAGTGTTGGAATGAAAATCTTGTTCGCCAGTTCAATACCTTTCTTAACTCCCATACCAAGAAACGTTAATGTAATAATCCACACGATCGCAAGTGGGATAAGAACTTTCATATTCATGCCACCCATAACACCAGGTTCTGTGGCATTTAGAAAGTCTCCTCCGAAGAATGATGTCGTATCATCCCCCCATGCACCATTTAAAGCATAGCCTGCGTAAAGAACCGCCCAGGCGATAATAACAGCATAATAAGTAGAAATAACAAATGAGATCGCAACTTGCCACCAACCAATCCATTCAAACCCTTTCCGCATTCTCCCTAAAGATTTAGGTGCAGAACCACGGTATTTATGACCGATTGTGTACTCCATGATTAATAGTGGAATTCCGGCCGTTAGAAGTGCAAATAAATAAGGTAAGAAGAAAGCACCTCCGCCGTTTTCGTAAGCTGTCGCCGGGAATCTCCAAATATTACCGAGTCCAATCGCTGAACCCATTGCTGCTAGCAAAAATCCAACGCGTGTTCCCCATTGAGCACGTTTTTCCATGAATAGCCCTCCCCTTCTACAGTCATCTCCTGCGTTACAAGCTTATGCATATTGACCCAGGAGAATGTGTAATCTTTTTCTTTTTTCAGACTTTTCTAACTAATAGCTGTCTTTATTTTAACCACCCCATCACAGCTTGTAAAGTAATATTTAAAATTTTCAGATATTTACATTTAGGCTTTTTGTCCTACACTTTTTCTCTAAATACATTCATTACCATTACGTCATCTTTTCGGTGATCCTCCAAGGATTTGCAACAGGTATGTCATCTCCTAAATTCCATAAAAAAAGTCCGTTATGTATGATACATAACGGACTTTTTGATCTTTAAGCAGTTTTCGATTCGTTTACTTCTGAAGGTTTCCCTTTTGGATTAACAGCAAATACTATAAGCACTACAAGTAGAAGGGTAATCACAAGGGATAGGAATGCGCTAGATGTCATGCCATAAACCATGTATCCAACAGCAGTGGCTCCGGCACTAATTAGTGCATATGGCAACTGCGTCATAACGTGATCAATGTGGTTCGACCCTGCACCTGTAGAAGATAGGATGGATGTATCTGAGATCGGTGAACAGTGATCCCCAAACACACTTCCGGCTAACACGGCTGCTAAAGCAGGCAAGAACATGCTGACATCTGTGTTTGCTGCAATATTACCTGCTATCGGAAGCATAATCCCAAATGTTCCCCAAGAAGTTCCTGTTGAGAAGGCCATACCACCAGATACTAAGAAAACAAGCAATGGCAAGTAAGACGGATTAATATTTAAGGATTCAAATTGATTCGCTAAAAACTCCCCTGTTTCAAGTTCACCAATAATCGCTCCGATCATCCAAGCAAAGACCAAAATATAAATAGCAGGCAGCATTGCTTTAGAACCTTCTAATCCCACTTTTCCAAGAGATGATTTATCTCCAGGTTGAGCAACATACAGAACAAATCCACTAAGAGCTGCAAATAGGCCGCCAGCAAACAATGAACGGTTCACATTTGTATTCTTGAAGATTTCAAGAATCGTTACGTTCCCCTCTGTCCCTTGAATGCCTGTAATCACCATTGCGACAATCGTAGCTAGAATTAATACGATAATGGGTACAATAAGATGGTAAACGCGTCCGCTTTGAACGTCTTTAAATTCATTGTTTAAATCACCAGGAACATCTTTTGATTGGTCAACCAATTCCCCATTATATTCTGCTTTTTGCTCATGCTTCTTCATAGCGCCGATATCGAATTTGCGATAGATCGTTAAGAACACAAGTAAAATAGCAGCGAATACATATAGGTTCATTGGAATCATTTTAACAAAGGCTTCTAAGCCACTAAATTGGGTTAGCTCATTGGTAGCAATAATAGTTCCAATGGTTCCAATAATATAAGCACCCCAGCTTGAAATCGGAGAAATAACCGTAATCGGTGCTGAAGTAGAGTCAATCAAATAAGCAAGCTTTGCTCTTGATACTTTATAACGGTCCGTTAAAGGTCGTGCTACAGAACCAATGGCCAAACTATTGAAGTAGTCATCAATGAAAATAATAATACCTAGTACAGCTGGCATGGCTTGAGCACCTTTTCGTGTTTTCACACGTTGGATGGCCCATTCTCCGAAAGCACGACTACCACCAGAAGCTGTCATAAACGCTGTGGTAATCCCTAGTAATAGTAAAAAGCTGAGTAAGAATAAATTCCCTAAATTAAGGGCACCGTCCACATAGAAAATGGTATAGAATTGCTTCCATACTTCAGATAAGGTTGCGGACAAGGAAAAGTCGTGGAGCATAAAAGCACCTAGTAAAATGCCAACTCCTAATGAAATGAGTACTCGTCTTGTCACAAGAACTAAGACAAGCATAACTAGTGGTGGAATAAGTGAGTAAATCGTTCCTTCCATCTTTTCGTTCCCTCCGTGTTGTTGAGTTATTCGTCTCCTTCGTGTTACAGGCCTGATGTCTCTTGAAGGAAAGGAACGATGGACATGACGACGCAAGTACTGTCGAGCTCAGATTGGTGTGGTAATCTGGCTTTAAAATGCAGAAGAGTAAGAGGAAATAAAAAAACAGCAAATAATGATAGAGAAAATAACCTATCATTACCTGCTGTTTTATAGCAAATAATATTGTTATCCTCCATCTCGATCAGTAGCGCATCATGCAATCCAACGTCCGGTTTGCATGACAGTACATTCTCTATTCGGGAATGCACCAGCGTAAGAAAGATTGACGCTTCGTTACGCTTCGGCAAGTAGCCCTTTCGCCAGTTCTCATTGTTGTCATCCTCAAACTGGTTACTTATGCTAAATGCACCTCTACCTCATCGATATGATAAGGGTAGATGAAATTTAATTTTTGTGTAAGACATGTATTATCATAACAAGATTTTAAGGTCCTGGCAAGGGGTTTGTTGGAACTTCGATAGAAGGATTCATCCCACCGCCACCGCCATTATAAAAATCAGGTACCTTTCCAATAATGACGTTATGAGCAATAGGAACTTCTGTATCTACCGTAATTAATTTAGTCGAAAACGGTAATAAAACCTGTAAGTTGACTTCAACTTTCAGATCTATATCCACAACAAGCATATTGATTCCGTATTCTTTTTCTTCTTTCACCGCATCCGCCTTTACATTTCCGATATACGTAAAATGAACAGGAATTTCTGGTCCTAAATTTGATAATAGCGTGTTCCCTGTGGCTTGCCCTAAAGGAATGCGTGCAATCGTCCGCTTGTCTTGCACAATTTCTGAATTTGTTTCTTCTGGTTGATCATAGTCCACGTCATAGGAAATGCCAGGATCAGGATCTTCTCCCTCTCCTAACCTTGTTAAGTATTGATTAACGCGAAATAGGGTATCTCGAGTGACTTTGTTAATGGCAGCCGAATTAAATCCGGCTGAAACAACATTCCCTTGATCATCATACGTATATTGAACGAGATCATTAACATTCAAATCCTCAGCCATCTTTTTACTGACGGTTTCTGCAATGGCTTCTTTGGCAAATTGTTCTGTTCTGGCTTCTGCGATTTCCATAATCTTAGGTTCAATTCCTTTATTTATAATCCATAAGCTAACAAATGTGCTTATGAGAAAAAACATAAATGTAATGATAAAGATTTGTCTGGCTGGAGGTGGTGCCATTGTTCCCTTTCGCCTATTTCTCCCCATATTAAAAACCCCCTCTCCTCATTCTTATGCAAGATGAGGACAGGGATTGACTGTTTATTTTGTTTTTCCAACCAACGTCGTATCACATTCCGTAATCATGAGATTGAGTTCCTTTCCTAAATCTACCTCATAATAAGGAACGACAGCTTTTCCGTTCTCTTCTAATATCCTTATGTGAGGCCGGTCACTAACTTCAGTGTTTTGTCTAGAAACTACCCCTTTTCGCCCATCACTTAATGTGACACTTAATCCGTTCGGATAAACCGCTACACTTCTCCTAAATGCTTGAATCATATGTAAATCAAACTTCGTGCCAGAACCGGCATATAAAATCTCTAGACCTTCATGAGGAAGCATAGCTCTTCTGTAGACTCGGTTACTTGTGACGGCATCAAAGACATCTGCGATTGCCAAAATCTTAGCATAGTAATGAATATCTTTATCGCACAACCCCCGTGGATAACCAGAACCATCAAGTCTTTCATGATGTTGATAAGCACAGTGTGCAGCGACCAAGGACACACTCGGGGCCGCCCGGAGGATATTAAAGCCGGCCTCTGAATGCTCTTTAATAAGTTTAAATTCTTCATCATTCAACTTTCCAGGTTTGAGCAAAACTTCTCTTGGAACTTTCACCTTCCCAACATCATGCAAAATCGCGCCAAACCCAAGCTCTTCTAACTTCTTAGAAGGTAACCCAAGTTCCGTGCCTAACGCTAATGTATAAATTGTTACATTAAGAGAATGAGTGAAAATATAGTCATCGTATGTAAATACATCTGAAAGCAACGAGACAGCCTTCTTGTGACCCTGAATATCTGATAGGATCTTCCGGACTACATCTTTCATCTTTTCCCCTGTACGATCGAAGATAAATGAATCTTTAATATTTGATGACTTAATCTTATCAAACGTATCCGTAATGCGGTCAATCGCTTGATTACGGACCTGATCTGAAATGGGGAACTCCGTCACAATATCATTTGTGGCCTCATCTTCTATGTAAACATAGGTAACTCCGTAATCATTTAGCCGTTCAATCATCTTATTTGTTAATAATACACCCGAATGGATCAGAACCTTCCCTTTGTCATTATGAATCGGCTTAGCGAGTTCATGACCTGCTTCTAAAGAAAACGTTGATAGTAATCTCATAACACCCCAACCTTATATAAAGCTTATCTCAGTATTCTTCCACTTATGTAAACCGAGAGAACCTGAACCTCAAACTCCCCCGGACAGGCCTTGATTAGTCGTCATCTTTCGCCAACTTTAACATAGCCTCTTTCCCAATCATTCCCTCTTCCCAACCGAAAGCTTTTGAGCCTATTGTGATTTTCTCTAAAGGAGCTTCCAAAAGATCTTGTATTGTGCGTACTCCTACCGCTCTTCCCGCTACAATATTTCGATCAGACAGCTTTTCATTTAATAAATCCACATCTAAAGCTCCGCACATGATGTAGCCTTTATCATGAGTAACGACTAATAAATTCGTCTTTGGCAAAACAACAGAAACAGCTGTAAATGGCACTCCCTCAATCCATATCGGTTCGACCGTAACCATTGTAATCCACTCCCTTCTGCTACAATTTATGAAAGCAGCAAAAGAAAGTGCATGATTTAAGGCATTTGCTTTAGTGTTTCTCGTAATAGATCACGCAGTAACTCTGGCATAAAGTATTCTTTTTTCGGGCTATTCGCGATCTCCGGCAAAAGACGTCCAAACGTAAACGTATCACCAGTAGCCACCGAATACGTGTGGGTCGGATCAATCTTCTCCCCTTCAATCATGACACTTGTTACGTATTCCTGGCCGTCTTGAGCCTTTTCGCTTTGCACTTCTATTCCTGCAAAGACCATACGCCCAATTACTTCACCCCGAAACCCAAAGCCTTTTAGTTTCAGTTCCATAAAACGTTTAGCATGAGCCTGACGAATAACTTCCATAAGCTGATCTCCTCGTAGCTCAACTTTACAAGGATTCATGGGATGAGGACATTTCTGATGGATCGCTCCTCTTGTAACAGGCCCTTGAGGAAACCCTTCTAGCAAGACACCAGCATTTAACATCGCAACATCTGCGTCTGTCCACTTTTGCAGTGTCTCTACAAAACGTTTCATTAGCTCAGACGTTTGAAACCAATTGGCATTTTGATCTTGGCTTAAATGGGTCACCGTTTCATGTAACATGCCAGAAGCTTTATTTGCGTAATCTTCAATTATCTGCTTCGTTTCCTGATCTTCACTTTGCGTTTCTAGAGAATAAGCACTGGCAGACTTACGAGCTACTTCTTTATTATCCTGATCCCATACTAAAGCAACTTGACCCACGTACATTCCGTGCTTACCCGCTGCGGATAAAAGCGTTCCATTAATAAATTCACCATCTTTAAATAAATGGTGGGTATGACCCCCAATAATCACGTCTATGGCAGGGTAACGATTTGCAATCTCTTCATCATCATTAATACCAAGGTGCGACAATAACACTATAATATCCGACTCCTCTTCCACCTCTTCTATTAAGGCGTCAAGCTTATCAAATGGAGAAACCACTTCCCACCCTAACTGCTTGTAAAAGGAGTAAAAAGGCGCTGTTAAACCAATGACGGCAATTCTTGTGCCTTGTGAAGTCGTCTGAATGGTATAAGGCTTTAACCACGCTGGATCAAGGTTATGGGTTGCTGATAAGTTTGCACAGATTACGTCAAATTGAGCTTCATCATATAACGAGTATAAATCCTCGTGTCTTAAAGTAATCCCTTCGTTATTCCCTAAAGTAACCCAGTTATAACCTGCTTTATTCAATAAATCAATATTTGCTTTCCCCATCATCGCTTCTGAAATAGGATGAAACCGATCAACATGGTCTCCTACATCTAATAGAAACATATCTTCATCCATTTTCTTATGATGATTCTTCCGATCTTTCCAATGCCCCACAATACGAGGCCAATTCTCAAAATGGCTATGTAAATCGTTTGTATAATAAAGATAAATGTTTTCCTTCATCTAATCGACTCCTTACCTAATTCCATCCCAAATTAAGCGAATACCGATTAAAATGAGAATGATTCGTAAAATCCATTCCACCGTTTTCCCATTCATTCTTTGGTTTACCTTTGCCCCCATTGTCCCACCAATCCAGGCACCAGGTATAAAACATAACGTATAAATCCACGGAACATGCCCCAAAAGAATGTGGGTACTTGAGCTTGAAATACTAAGAAAGAATATAATAAACATGGAAGTTGCTGTTGCCACATGAGCTGGCAAACCAAACAGAAGTATCATAGCAGGCACCATAAGAGAACCGCCGCCAATACCAAATAAGCCCGACAAGGATCCCACAAAGAATGCCATAAAAAACCCACCAATGACAGGAATCTGATAATGATAGGTGGTTTCATTCAACGTGAAAGAACGCTGAATATGAAGCTTCTTCTCTTCTGTAGATGGTTCTGATCGTTTAGGTCTTGGTAAGAAGAATAACAGGGATATAACAATCATAAGAGCTCCAAAAGCTATGGAGAACAAATCCTTCTCAACAAATTGATTAAACCAAGATCCAAACACACCACCAGGCAAACATCCAACTAAAAAAATCAATCCGGTCTTATAGTCAATGCGCCTACTTTTCCAGTACGCAATCGTTGAAGAAAGTCCAGTAAAGATCATCACGACTACTGAGATCCCTACAATCTTCTGTGGGGTCGCCCACTCAAATGCATCAGATATATTGTGTAAAAACAGCATAGACGGGACTAAAATGGTACCTCCGCCAATGCCTGCAATACTGCCAACAAAAGCTGTGAAAAAACCTATAATCAACATGATAAGAGCAACCAACACACACAATTCCTTTCCATAAACAATTACTCATTCTATCATTATCTTACCACCTTTTTCAGTTTAAAAACATGAGGAAAGCCACGTGTTCCACATAAGCCATCATATATGGTCCTCCTTAAGTTGAGAGAATGTTTCCGTTAGCTTTAGTCTGGGTGTAAGGTGGTTCGGTTTCCGCGGCCCCACACGAGGTTTGGAAAAGGTGATAAGCCTTTGGAAAAAAGATAGCTTGTCTCGCTAGGCCCTCCACGCTGGAACTAGGCTGGCTCCACTTGCCGCAGGAGTCTCGCGATTTCCCGAACCAACACTCCAAATTAATAATGGAATGGTGACTCTCACTTAAGCTGCGGGGCCGTTATTCAAATGAAGGCAGGGCTTGCCCGGGGACGACGAGATTCCCGCGGGGTAAAGAGCCTAGGGAAGACCTCGGAAGGCGGCCTGCCGTCTGAGGAGGCTTCCGAGCTCCCCGCAGGAAAGCGAGTTGTCCCCGGGCAAGCCCAAGCACTCATCAAATGTAGTAACGGCCCGATTTCCACTCAACTACCTCAGCATAGAGATCCCAATATCAAACAGAGCCATACAAAAAGAGGACGAAATCGGGTTGATTTCGTCCTCTTATAAAGTCTATTCGTTTATAACGAATACAGCTTAACCGATTGAACCTTCCATTTCGAATTTGATCAGACGGTTCATTTCGACTGCGTATTCCATTGGAAGTTCTTTCGTGAATGGCTCGATGAAGCCCATTACGATCATTTCTGTCGCTTCTTCTTCAGAAAGTCCGCGGCTCATTAGATAGAACAGCTGCTCTTCAGAAACTTTAGAAACTTTCGCTTCGTGCTCAAGAGAGATGTTTTCGTTCATAATCTCGTTGTAAGGGATTGTATCTGATTTAGATTTGTTATCCATAATCAGCGTGTCACATTCAACGTTAGAACGGGCACCTTCCGCTTTACGACCGAATTGAACAATACCACGATACGTTACGTTACCACCTTGTTTAGAGATGGATTTGGATACGATTGTAGAAGACGTATTTGGTGCTAAGTGAATCATTTTCGCACCAGCATCTTGGTGTTGTCCCTTACCAGCAAGGGCAATTGAAAGAGTCATACCGCGTGCGCCTTCGCCTTTAAGAACAACAGACGGATATTTCATCGTTAACTTAGAACCTAAGTTACCGTCGATCCATTCCATTGTTGCATTCTCTTCAGCAACCGCACGTTTTGTAACCAAGTTATAAACGTTGTTTGCCCAGTTTTGGATAGTTGTATAACGGCAGTAACCGCCTTTTTTGACATTAATCTCAACAACTGCACTGTGAAGAGAGTTTGTTGTATACACAGGTGCTGTACAACCTTCTACATAGTGTACAGAAGCACCTTCATCCACAATAATTAACGTACGCTCAAACTGACCCATATTTTCCGAGTTAATACGGAAGTAGGCTTGTAGTGGTGTTTCAACTTTTACGCCTTTTGGTACGTAAATGAAAGAACCACCAGACCATACTGCAGAGTTTAGTGCCGAGAACTTGTTATCTGCAGGTGGAATCACTTTACCAAAGTGCTCACGGAAGATCTCTTCATCTTCTTTAAGAGCTGTATCCGTGTCTTTGAATATGATTCCTTGTTCTTCTAAGTCTTCCTGCATGTTGTGGTATACAACTTCAGATTCATACTGAGCGGATACACCTGCAAGATACTTTTGTTCTGCCTCAGGAATACCTAATTTATCAAACGTTTGCTTAATCTCATCAGGTACCTCATCCCAAGAACGTTCAGACTTCTCAGATGGTTTTACGTAATACGTAATCTCATCAAAGTCTAATTCGTTTAAGTCGCCGCCCCATTGTGGCATTGGCATCTTATAGAATTGTTTAAGAGCTTTTAAGCGGAAATCAAGCATCCACTCTGGCTCATCTTTCTGTCTAGAGATCTCACGTACAATTTCTTCAGTCAGTCCACGCTCTGTGCGGAAAATCGAAACGTCTTTGTCATGAAACCCGTACTTATACTCGCCGACCTCAGGTGCTTTTTTAGCCATCGGTCAAAACCTCCTTTAGGTGGTATATCACAAAAACTTATTCCTTTTCGTCTACACCTTTTTCCATTGCTTTCCACGCTAAGGTTGCACATTTAATACGTGCAGGGAATTTAGAAACGCCTTGTAACGCTTGAATGTCACCTAACTCATCTTCCATGTCTTCACTAATTTCTTTCCCTTGCATAATATCAGAGAAAACGTGAGACATCTTTACAGCTTCATCAACGCTTTTGCCTTTAATGGCTTGGGTCATCATTGAAGCTGAAGACATAGAGATCGAACAACCTTCACCGTCAAACTTCGCTTCTTGAACAATGCCATCCTCTACTTGCAGCTGTAGCTGAATGCGATCACCGCAAGTAGGGTTATTCATATCTACAGTTAAATGGTCCCCTTCAAGAGCTCCCTTATTACGAGGATTCTTGTAGTGGTCCATAATCACTTGTCTGTATAATTGGTCGAGATTATTAAAAGACATCTCCGAAAAACTCCTTTGTCTTTTGTAATCCATCGACAAATGCATCGATGTCTTCCTCTGTATTGTATACATAGAAGCTAGCACGAGCTGTCGCTGAGACATTTAACCATTTCATTAACGGTTGAGCACAGTGGTGCCCAGCACGTACGGCAATGCCTTCCGCATCCAATACAGTAGCAACATCATGTGGGTGAACATCATCTAAATTAAATGTAATCAGCCCAGCACGATCTTCTGGTCCATAAATGGTAACACCTTCAATGGTTTGCAGTCGATCCATAGCGTATTGAGCTAACCGCTTCTCATGGGCTTCAATTTCATCAAGTCCCACTTCTTCTAAGAAATCAATGGAAGCACCTAATCCAATTGCTCCTGCAATTATCGGTGTACCCCCTTCAAACTTCCAAGGAAGCTCTTTCCACGTAGAATCATACAGTCCTACGAAATCGATCATTTCGCCACCAAACTCAACAGGTTCCATGTCTTGAAGAAGAGATTTCTTCCCATAAAGTACACCAATGCCTGTTGGGCCTCCCATCTTATGACCAGAAAAGGCGAAGAAATCGCAATCTAATTCTTGCACATCAATACGCATATGCGGTGCACTTTGAGCTCCATCCACCAACATAACTGCTCCATTTTCATGTGCAATTTCCGCGATCTCTTTAATAGGGTTAATCGTACCAAGCACATTTGATACATGCATCATGGCTACGATCTTCGTATTAGCTGTAATCGTCTCTTTTACATCTTCTAGAGAAATCGTTCCATCTTCCTGAAGAGGAATGTACTTAAGAGTAGCTCCAGTAGCCTTTGCTGTTTGTTGCCAAGGAATGATATTACTATGATGCTCCATCGGAGTGATGACAATTTCATCACCCTCTTGGAGGTTATTTCGTCCGTAACTATAAGCAACCGTGTTAATGGAAGTCGTTGTTCCTCGAGTGAAGATCACTTCTTCCGTACTGTTTGCATTAATAAATTTACGAACCTTTTCTCGGGCACCCTCGTAACCATCTGTAGCTCGCGTACCAAGAGTGTGAACACCTCGGTGTACGTTAGAGTTGTAGCCTCGATAGTACTCATCCACTGCCTCAATCACTGATTGAGGCTTTTGGGATGTTGCTGCACTATCTAAATAAACCAATGGATGTCCGTTTACTTCCTGATCTAAGATCGGGAACTGCTTACGAACCTGGTTAATATCCATTAGTATACTTTCCTTTCAATCACATCACGTAGTTGATTCTTCACCGCTTCGATTGGAAGTTGGTTTACAACAGGTGCAAGGAAACCGTGAATAACAAGACGTTCTGCTTCATGTTGTGGAATACCACGACTCATTAGATAGTAAAGCTGTACTGGATCAACGCGACCAACAGATGCTGCGTGACCTGCTGTTACATCATCTTCTTCGATAAGAAGGATTGGGTTTGCATCACCACGAGCCTTATCACTTAGCATAAGAACACGAGATTCTTGTTCTGCGTTCGATTTAGAAGCGCCATTTTCAATCTTACCGATTCCGTTAAAGATTGAGCTAGCACTTTCTTTCATAACGCCGTGCTGAAGGATATACCCATCTGTGTCTTTGCCATAGTGAACGATTTTCGCAGTGAAGTTCTGCTTTTGTTCTCCTCGGCCCACTGTTACCGTCTTCGCATTAGCATGAGCGCCATCGCCCATTAAATACGTAACGTTTTCAGATACGGTGTTCCCATCGTTCATCTGACCAAGCGCCCACTGAATCTGAGCATCACGTTCAGCTACACCACGACGGTTCACATAAGTTGTTGTACCTTTTGCAAAGTTATCAACTGCACCGAAGGAAACCTTAGAATTTCCTTTTGCAATGACTTCTGTAACGATATTGGCTACCGTTTCTTGTGCTTCATTATCGCTGATATAGTTCTCAACATACGTTAGGGAACTTCCTTCTTCAGCTACCACAAGGATATGGTTATAAAGCGCCGCCTCATCATCTTCTTGCCAGAAAATAGACTGAATTGGTTCTTCAATTACAACATTTTTAGGTACATAAACAAATACCCCGCCGTTCATAAGTGCTGCATGCAGCGCTGTAAGGCGATTCTCATCTACCATAACACCATCTGTCATGTAATACTTTTGAACAAGCTCACTGTGTTCCGATAATGCAGTGAAGATGTCCGTGAACACGACACCTTTATCTTTTAAATCCTGAGATAAAGAAGAGTAAGCCACCGTATGGTTACGCTGAATCACAAGGTTCTGCTCTTTCTTCTCTACATCAAGGAAACTTTGAATCTTTTGCGGTAATTCTTCTAGTGAAGAAATCGTTTGACCTTGTGCCTCATGTTTAAAACGAGAAAAGTTCCATTTATCAATTTTCGTTTTATCAGGCTTCGGCATTGGGAGCGTATCAGCTTGTTCCAACGCGTTTACACGAAGGTCTGTCATCCATTTAGGTTCATTTCGTTTCTCTGAAAATTGGCTGACATATTGTTTATCGAATGGAAGTTGTTGTGTTTCAACAGTCATGATATCCCTCCTAACTGATTACGCTTCTTGACCTACTGTTTCGTCTTCAATGCCTAGTTCTTGCTTGATCCAGTCATAGCCTTCTTCTTCTAGTCGCTTAGCTAATTCAGGACCACCTGATTTCACTACGCGACCTTGCATCATTACGTGTACTTTATCTGGTGTGATGTAGTCTAACAGACGCTGATAGTGAGTAATGATTAGGCAACCGAATGCTTCATCACGCATTTTGTTAATACCTTTAGAAACCACTTTAAGTGCGTCGATATCAAGACCAGAGTCAATCTCATCAAGGATTGCGATAGCTGGCTTAAGCATCATAAGCTGAAGAATCTCATTACGTTTCTTCTCACCGCCAGAGAAACCTTCATTCAGGTAACGCTGTGCCATGTTTTTATCCATTTCAAGTTCATCCATATTTCCGTCCATTTCTTTGATGAACTTCATAAGGTTGATTTCGTCGCCTTCCTCACGGCGAGCATTAATAGAAGAACGAAGGAAATCAGAGTTTGTTACACCACTAATTTCACTTGGGTACTGCATAGCTAAGAAAAGGCCAGCTTGAGCACGCTCGTCTACTTCCATTTCTAGTACGTCTTTGCCGTCTAGGTGAATGCTTCCACCCGTGATCTCGTACTTAGGATGACCCATGACTGCAGATGCAAGCGTGGATTTACCTGTTCCGTTTGGACCCATGACAGCATGGAATTCGCCACCATTTATTGTAAGGTTTACACCCTTTAAGATTTGTTTACCTTCAATTTCTACATGAAGATCTTTAATTTCTAGTGTTGATCCTGCCATTTTGATACCTCCAATATGGTTTCTAACTATCGTAAATTAAGGATACGAAAAATGTATCGATTCTCAATCTATTCTCATTATAATTTTAAATCATTTCGAAAGTAATATCAACTTTTTACCACGCGGTATTATAAGTTATCCCTATCAAGGTAGTGGAAACTTATGAGGGGTTTAAAACGTGATTTTCGCCTATAAACTTCCTATATAATATAGTAACAACAAAACCATCAGATTGAAAACCACCTGCCCCTGGCTGATTTAGCTAAAATGCTACACTTAGGCCAAAAAAAATAAACAGGCGAAAACGTTCGCCTGCTACAATTTATAAGTAAAGCCTTTTATAAACAATATTTATCGATGGATTTGCCGATCAACTTCTGCTACAATTTGCCGACTTGCTTGGTACTCTGCTTCCCTACGCTGCTCTACCTTTAAACGTTGGTCGATTCGGCGACTATACTCTTGATAGCCTATTCCGTGAGACTGATGCATCGCCTTTTCCATCTCACTTGTGTAGTTTAAGTTCAATTGGTCACTAATAGTGAATCCATCCCTTCAATTGTTTTCCAATTTAGTTTAGCATAAACCTTATTCCCAGAACAAAGTCCATATAAACGCGATTTAAAGGGTGGTTTGACAATTTACAAAACCTAAAAGCGATACCTTTTCGTACCCTAAAATACATCGAAATTGCTCTTACTTACTCTCATTTATGCAATTTTCAGATATTAATGCAGTTCCTGAATACTCTCATTTACCAGAGTTACAGCTTGACTTAAAGCTGCTCCTCCTCCAAAAGCTGCTGCCACACCGCACGCTTCCATCATCTCTTCTTTTGTGGCTCCATTATCAAGACAACCCTTAGAATGATAGATCATGCAATATTCATCTTGAGCTACAACTGCAATAGCTAAAGCCATCAATTGTTTATCTTTTTTTGAGATCTTGCCTTCTTTAAAGCAAGCCTCCGAAAATTCACTAAAATGATGAGCCAAGTCTGGCATTTCTTTTTGGAATAATCCCATACCATGCTTGTACGTAAGTAACGCTTTTTCCGTTGAGTTCTGTGCTTGATGTTGTTCCATAAAAAATCCCTCCCAGGATAAAAGTAACTACCACTATTATGAGCGATGAGTTTACATTCTATCCAAGGAGGGAGTAGATGGTTTTAATTATTTCACAGGTACAATAGCTCCATTATATTCTTCTTTAATGAATGTACGAATTTCTTCTGATTGAAGAACTTCTAAAACAGTTTGTAAAGCTTCACTATCTTTGTTTTCTGTTCTAGTCACAAGAAGGTTCGCGTATGGGGAGTCGTCCCCTTCAATAAACAAGGAATCTTCAGTCGGGTTTAAACCTGCTTCGATTGCATAGTTTGTATTAATGGCTACAAGTGCATCTTCTTCTCTCTCATAGTTCTGCGGTAGAAGACCGGCATCAACATCGGGACTGAATTTCAGATTTTTAGGGTTTTCTGCAATATCATCAATTTTAGCTGATTTCTTCTCTACGCCTTCCTTCAACGTAATTAGACCCTGCTTTTCGAATAATGAAAGAATACGACCATGCTCAGATTCAGAACGACGCATAATCACTTCAGTGCCTTCTGGAATCTCATCTATATCCGTAATGTTCTTTGAATATACGCCCATTGGTTCATTGTGAACAGGTCCAAGGCTTGTGAAATCGTAGTCAAATTCTTCTTTCTGTTCTTTTAAATAAGGCGTGTGTTGGAAATAGTTCGCATCAATTGCCCCACTAGCCAAATCTTTATTCGGAAGGATATATTCCGTATAGGTATCGATCTGAAGGTCAATTCCCTTATCTTTTAAAATCGGCTTAGCTTTCTCTAAGATTTCTGCGTGCGGTGTACTTGAAGCACCAATAACCACTTTTTCCAAATCTTCTGAGCCAGAATCTTCTGAGCCATTGCTACTTGAGTCCTCTTCAGCTGATCCACAAGCTGCAAGTGCGAAAATAAATAAAGCACTAAGGAATAACGTTAAAAACTTCTTCATTCTTTTTCTCTCCTTTTTATCGTTTATCTAATTTATTTGATATAAAATCTCCAACAAATTGGAATAGGAATACAATAATGACAATTAATATCGTTGCTAAGAAGACAACATCGAAATCCCAGCGCTGGAACCCTTTAAGGTAAGCCAGGTCTCCAAGGCCACCGGCTCCAATAACTCCGGCCATGGCTGAATAGCTAATTAAATTAATAGATGTTACCGTAATCCCCGAAACAAGGGCTGGCATCGATTCCGGAAGCAACACTTTAAATATAATCGTCGATGTCTTAGCTCCCATCGATTTAGCAGCTTCGATCACTCCCTTATCTACTTCTTTAAGAGCTATTTCTACGAGACGACCGTAGAAAGGAGCTGCACCAATAATTAAAGCTGGAAGCGCCGCATTCGGCCCTCTAATTGTCCCAATTAAAAACTCAGTGAAAGGGAATAAGAGTAAAATTAATATAATGAACGGAATCGCTCGAAACACGTTTACAATCGTAGCGACGATAAAGTTCAATGGTTTATTTGCCCATATGTTCTGCTTTGATGTTAAGTAAAGCAGAAGACCAAGTAGCAGTCCTAATATAAAGGTCCCTACTACTGAGAGAGCAGTCATATATAAGGTTTCTTTCGTAGCAGTGACAAGATCTTCTATATTAGCGTTTGGAAATAACTCATGAAACATTATGATTCACCTCAACTTCGACAGACGTTTCTGATATATACTGGATGGCTTTCTTGATATCTTCATCTGTTCCATCGATGTGAACAAACAGAGTTCCATAAGCACCCTTTTTAGTCTGAGTGATCTTCCCTTGCAAGATATTAAAGCTTACGGAAGGAAACTCCCTCGATACTTCACTAATGAGAGCCTGATTGGTTTTCTCACCCACAAAGTGCAAACGAACGACTTGCCCAGTTTGATACTCAGCTAGCATCGTTTCCATGGTGTCATCTTGCTCCTGGTCACCCATTATTTGCTCTACGAAGCGTTTCGTAACTTTCTCTTTAGGATGAAGGAAGACGTCTAATACATCCCCTTCTTCCACAACCTTTCCTTCTTCCATGACCGCGACCCTATGTGAAATTTTACGAATAACGTGCATTTCATGAGTAATGAGGATAATCGTTAAATCTAACTGTTCGTTAATGTTTACTAACAGATCTAAGATTTGATCCGTTGTCTCAGGATCTAAGGCAGAGGTTGCTTCATCACATAAGAGAACTTTTGGCCTGTTAGCCAGCGCCCTGGCAATACCGACACGTTGCTTTTGACCCCCGCTTAGTTGTGAAGGATAAGCATCTTCTCTTCCTGTTAAACCGACGAGTTTAATCAACTCATCTACACGCTCTTGACGCTCCTGTTTTGGTGTACCTGCTATTTCTAAAGGAAAAGCAATATTCTCTCTGACAGTGCGAGACCAAAGAAGGTTAAAGTGCTGAAATACCATTCCAATTTCCTGCCTTGCTTTCCGTAACTGTCCTGCTCTAAGGTTGGCTATGTCTTCCCCGTCTATTACAATCTCACCGCTTGTTGGATCCTCTAGTCGGTTAAGCAAGCGAATAAAAGTACTTTTACCAGCACCGCTATATCCGATTACTCCGTAAATTTCTCCTTTTTCGATGTTCAAATTCACATCATCAACCGCTTGAACTTGGTTTGTACCAGATTTGAAAACTTTCTGTAAATTCTTGATTGAGATCACGGTTGTTCCTCCTTTTCAAAAGCAATAACGCCCAGACCCTACCCTCTTCAAATATGGGTCCCTAATAAAAAAACCTTCCTATCCCACACGAGGACAGAAAGGTTTATCTAAACCGATTCGTCCTCTCATCTGTCTAAGCTATGCTTAGCAGGATTTGGCACCTTTCAAACAAAGTTTGATGGTTGCCGGGCTTCAAAGGGCCAGTCCCTCCACCTCTCGTGATAAGAGTAAAATCCTTTATTCAATTAACGCTTTAACTCTTTTAAGTCTAGAAAGAATTCTAGCATGCGCTTTAACATTCAGTCAATATAAAACTTTCACTCAATTCGTTTCATTCAGAATTTACCCACTAAACTCTTTACGCGAGCGTCAACCTACACAATAATCACTTTCTACTACATAAATATAAAAAAACGTTTCCCAAAGAGAGGGAAACGCAAATCACGTCAACTCTCTTATCACCCAAAGCTTTCGCTTCGCAGGAATTAGCACCGTTCCTAAAAAACAGGATGGTTGCCGGGTTTCAAAGGGCCAGTCCCTCCACCTCTCCAGATAAGATCTGAAATCGATATAAAGTTAGGATATATGTTAGCATGGTGGTAGTTAATGAGTCAATATTTATAGGTTAAGGAGGCAAGCAACATGAGAGCACCTCACTTCACACTTCCAGCTACAGATGGTAGTCAATATGAGTTGGAACAAGATTTAGGTAAAGTAATCGTTCTAACTTTTTTTACTTCGTGGTGTCCAGACTGTTCAAGAGACCTTCCAAAGAAAGAACACTTTTATCAGTCCTTAAATCGAAATGAAGTCAAAATGATGACGATTAATGTAACCGGAAGAGAAAGAAACGCTGAAGAAGGTATTGCGTTTGCTAATAAATTTCTGTCTCAACCTACCTTGATTGATCGAGGACGTGAAATTTATGACCTTTACGGATGTACAGGCGTCCCTACAACTGTAGTTATTAATCAGCAAGGGATGATTGAAGCAACCTTTGGAGATAAAGCAGACGTAATGGAAGTCATGAAAACCATTGGTACATTACTGTAGTTCTACAGAAGCTACAGACACGATTCGCCTAATTATTTCTCGGGAAATCATCTTTCGCCAATAACTGCAGACATACAGAAGAGGCTGTCCTATTGGACAGCCTCTTATTATAGCTGATAATAATTCATTTTTTCATAGAGATAAGGCACTGAGTGAAATGCATACAATTTCTCGAGCGTCGTTCCTTTGCGAAGTATTAAAAGACATGGGACACTTTCTATTTGGTATTCCCACATAAAATCTGGGTGAACGGCTGCATTCAATTCACTGAGAGGGACTTCTTTTATCGCCTCTACTGTCTCCAACATCTTTCTTGCCAAATGACAAGTCCCACAAAAGGGGCTATGAATAAAAAGAAAATCAACATCATTTTCACTTTGAGTGAACTGGTTTAAAGGTTGGTCAGATACTGTTTGCAAAGAAAACCACCTAACTATGTTAAAAAAATAGGATCAACCGATATACTTCTGCTTACTAAAGCTGAAGCTAACTCTGCTTCTGGAGTAGCAGCCACTTCTCTAAATGAACGATCTATATAAATATGCTCAGCATGAGGAAGTTCGAAAGAGAGTTGCTTTCGTAACTTGTGACCTGAATGGTCTTCATCAACTAGTATAAAGACGTCTTTATGATCCAGGTCATAGTCCAAAATAAGCTGTTCTAGCCGCTCTACCCCTAATGTTCCATTTGTGCATATAATCTCAACATCTTCATTAATTACTTTTTGAATCTGCTGTTTATCAGTTTTGCCCTCTACGATAATCACTTTTTCAAGTGCACTGATTTCGTTCATCGCAACCACCTGTCTTTTTTCCAACGTAAGTGTTTCTTATTACTATATGTGATTTGGATTATAAATTCTCACTTCACCGCAAAAATAATAAAAAATAGGCCGCTATTGATATAAATAAAATTCCTGATGATGAACATATAGATAAAGAAATGGCAGTGGAGCCCCACTGCCATTTCCCTTAACACCAACCGTTTTCTTCATCACAATCTACATACTTATCAACGCGAGAAGGATCACTTGTCCCTCTCCACGATTGCTTCTGTTGCTTGTGCTTAGTGGTGTTCGTAACCTTCGCTCCCGGTACTGTTGCAGACCGAGTTCGTGGTGCGGAAGACTGACGATTATTCTCCATCTTAGTTCACCCCTTGTGCTTAAGGTGTCCTACGATTGAGGATAGTATGATGCCAATATTAGTCTTCAGCAATCATTTCTTGATATTTATCAGCTGACATTAATTTCTCAATTTGCGACTGGTCAGATGGTTCTACAATAACCATCCAAGCTTTATCATATGGCGCTTCGTTTACAAACTCAGGACTATCGTCAAGCTCACCATTGATGCCTACAACTTTACCAGAGATCGGCGCATAAAGTTCGGAAACGGTTTTTACAGATTCAACGCTACCAAAAGGTTCATCTGCTTCAATTGTATCTCCTACTTCAGGTAGTTCAACGAATACGATATCACCTAGTTCTGATTGTGCATGGTCTGTAATACCAATACGTACTTTGTCTCCTTCTACTTTCACCCATTCGTGTTCTTCTGAATAATACAACTCTTTTGGTACGCTCATTCATAACCCTCCATTTTACTTTTACATTTTAAATGTATTAAACATGGCTCAAAGAGCCAGATGTTTTACTTCATCAAGACTTCCAAGTATTTTCAAACGTTTCTTCTTTAAACCCAACTGTTACTTGATTTCCATCTGTAACTATGGGCCGCTTGATCAACATACCATCATATGCTAGCCAAGATCTCATATCGGCTTCAGTCGCATCTTGAAGTTTGTCCTTCATGCCGAGTTCACGATATTTCTTGCCACTCGTATTGAAAAACTTCTTTGCTGGTAAGCCACTTTGTTCAATTAACGTTTTTAGCTGATCTTCAGATGGTGGATGTTCAACTATATGTATCGTTTCGTAAGAGATGTTTTGGTCATCCAACCATTTCTTCGCTTTTTTACACGTACCACATTGTGGGTACCAGTAAACCGTTAACGCCATAGAAGGACCTCCTTTTTTATAATATGTGCCATTATTTTATCATATTTTACCGTAGCTTCCTAATTATTAGACAACAAATCCATAGGGTAAAATTATGTGCAAGCGTGGCGCCTAGGACCGTACGGACAAGACAGCTTCCTCATGCCGCAGGAGTCTCGCAATTTTCCGAACCACTTCTGCCAAATAGGGATTAACAAAAACATGCACAATTGACATATTCCATTGCTAAGAGGCTATGACCTCATCCAAATTAACAAAGCACAGCTTCAAGTCCTATGCTAAGTAAGCTTATATGAAAAACAAACCCTCCCATTTGATCAAACAAATGGGAGGGTTTTGGGTTGGTCAATTATAGGACGTATTTCTCTTCTTGAATTACTTTAGCTGCAACTTCACGTTTTTTCTTGATAACGTTTGTTGGTGTGTGACGCGTTAGTTTGCGAAGGGCTGATAGCATCATGCGCAGGGAATCTCCTTCTTCGCTTGCAATTAGCGTTTCTTTCGCATGTGCTTCAATGCGATTGAATGATTCTTGTGTATAAACTTGAGTCATAGCTAACTTTTGCATGTTTTTCTCTTCACCGCTTGATTGAATAGCTTTCTCTGTACGTAAGATTGCTGATTCCATATTGTAGATCTCCCCTACAATATCTGCGATGTTAACAAGAAGTTCTTGTTCTTGCTCAAGTTTCTCACCGAATTTCTGAGCTGCTAATCCTGCTGCTAAGAGGCCTATTTTCTTAGCGTTCTTTAACAAGTATTTCTCTTGTTCTAATGTTTCTGTACCTGGCTCTTCTGGCATCATCATCATAAGCTCTTCTTGTAACGTTTGAGCTTTTTGAAGAAGAGGTAGTTCACCTTTCATAGCTTTCTTCAATAGTGTACCTGGAACGATCATGCGGTTGATTTCATTTGTACCCTCGAAAATTCGGTTAATTCGAGAGTCACGATACATTCTCTCAACCTCATATTCAGCCATAAATCCATATCCGCCATGGATTTGAACCGCTTCATCCGTAACGTAATCCAGCAGTTCAGTACCAAATACCTTCGTTAACGAACACTCAATTGCATACTCAGCAATCGCTTCAGCGATTGCTTTTCCGTCCTTCAATTGCTCATCAGTTAGTTTACCCATTCGCTGTTCAAAGAGACCTACAGTTCGATAAACCGCACTTTCGTTTGCATACGTATTAGCAGCCATGGTGCCTAGCTTTTCCTGTGTAAGCGGGAAGCTAGAGATTGGCGTTTTGAACTGCTTTCTTTCATTCGCGTATTTAACGGCAAGTTCAAGAGCGCGTTTTGAACTACCAACACCACCAATAGCTAGCTTATAACGCCCAACATTTAGAATGTTAAAGGCAATCACATGACCTCGACCAATTTCGCCTAAAACATTTTCGACTGGAACTTCTGCATCTTCTAAGATCAGGGTACGAGTACTGGAACTCTTAATCCCCATTTTCTTCTCTTCAGGTCCTGTAGAAACGCCACCATAGTCTCGTTCTACGATAAAGGCTGTGAATTTATCTCCATCGATTTTCGCGTAAACAACGAATACATCAGCGAACGCTGAGTTTGTAATCCACTGTTTCTCTCCATTTAACACATAGTGCGTACCCGCTTCATTTAATTTAGCTGTCGTTTTCGCTCCTAATGCATCCGATCCAGAGCCTGGTTCAGTTAGAGCGTAGGCAGCAATTTTTTCACCTGTAGCAAGGAGAGGAAGGTACTTTTTCTTTTGTTCTTCATTACCAAAGAATACGATCGGAAGTGAACCAATACCTACGTGAGCACCGTGTGTAACGGAGAAGCCACCAGCTCTTGAGAATTTCTCAGTAATAAGAGATGAACTAATCTTATCAAGGTTAAGACCACCATATTCTTCTGGTACATCTACTCCTAGTAAGCCTAGTTCTCCCGCTTTCTTAAGTAAGGCAACAGAATGCTCAAATTCATGATTTTCAAGGTTCTCAATCTTTGGAACCACTTCACCTAAAACAAAATCCTCTGCAGTCTTAGCAATCATTTTATGCTCATCTGTAAAGTCTTCTGGCGTAATAATATCTTCTGCCTGTAAATCTTCAACTAAAAAGCTTCCACCTTTAAATACTCTTTCCTTTGTTTCACTCATTATGGTTTCCCCCTTATATAAGTTCAAAGACTCCGGCAGCACCCATTCCGCCACCGATACACATTGTGACAACACCAAACTGTTCATTTCGACGCTTCATTTCATGAATCAAGCTTAAAGTCAGTTTAGTACCTGAACACCCAAGTGGATGACCTAAAGCAATGGCTCCACCGTTAACATTTACTTTTTCTTCATCAAGTCCAAGTTCACGAATGACTTGTATAGACTGTGATGCGAATGCTTCGTTTAACTCAAATAGTCCAATATCTGATTGGCTCAAACCAGCAAGCTTTAACGCTTTTGGAATGGCTTTCACAGGCCCTACACCCATAATTTCTGGTTCTACACCAGCAACGGCGAATGAACGGAATTTAACAAGAGGTGTTAAGCCTTCTGCTTCTGCTTTTCCTCTTTCCATGACTAATACAGATGCTGCTCCATCACTCATTTGAGACGAGTTCCCCGCTGTTACGGAACCACCTACTGAAAAGGCAGGTCGCAGTTTAGCGAGTGCTTCCATATTCGTGCCGCTTCTGACGCCTTCATCCACACTAAACGTTAATTGCTTTTCGTGCTGTTTGTTATCAGCCCCTACAAAGCGGTGCATAACATCGACTGGTACAATTTCGTCTTCAAATTTTCCTTCTTTAATGGCACGAGCAGCCCGTTCATGACTCCTCACCGCAAATGCATCCTGCTCTTCTCGTGTTATACCAAAGCGCTTCGCAACTTCTTCTGCCGTGTATCCCATGCCCATGTAGTAACCTGGCGCATTCTCAACAAGTTTTACGTTAGGCTTTACCACATGCCCAGGGACAGGTACTAGACTCATAGACTCTGCACCACCAGCAATGATTGAATCGCTATGTCCTAACATAATACGTTCAGATGCATAAGCTATGCTTTGAAGTCCGCTTGAGCAGTAACGATTAATGGTTATACCAGGTACATCATTCGGTAAACCTGCTAATCCGGCAATATTTCGGGCCATATTTGTGCCCTGCTCCGCTTCCGGTATGGCACAGCCGATAATAACGTCATCGATATTACCGTCATACCCTTCTGCCCGCCTTAATGTCTCTTGAATGGTCAGAGCGGCAAGATCATCTGGACGCGTATTTGCAAGCGTTCCTTTTTTAGCTTTTCCAACAGGCGTCCTGGCACCTGCAACGATTACAGCTTCCTTCACAATACTTCCCCCTATCTGTTTAGTTGCGTAGTGGTTTTCCTTTAACTAACATTTGTTGCATTCGTTGCTGAGATTTCGGTTCCCCAACTAAACTTAAGAATGCTTCTCTTTCCAAATCTAATAAGTACTGTTCATCAACAAGCGTCCCTTGAGCGACTTGGCCTCCAGCCAACACATAAGCGAGCTTTTGAGCAATTTTGATATCGTGTTCTGAGGCGTATCCACCAAAGCCCATCGTTTTAGCTCCAAGTAGCATCGTTGCATAACCTGCCTCGCCCACTACAGGGATTTTCTCACGTTTCGGTGCTTTATAGCCTGCCTTGGCAAGACCTAGAACCTTTTGTTTTGCATCATGGATTAGGTGATCTCCATTCACGCTAATGGCATCTCGTTGATCTAAGAAACCAAGATCTTTTGCCTCTTCTCCCGATGTAGAGACTTTGGCAGTAGCGATCTTTTCGAACACTTCGTTTGCGACTTTTTGCAAGTCAAAATCAACTGATTTCGGGATGCCTCGCAAATGCTTAATGTAAAGTTCTTTGTTTCCACCACCACCAGGTATGAGACCAACTCCTGGTTCAACAAGCCCCATATAGGTTTCTTGTGATGCTTGAACGGCACTTGCTGGTAACGTAACCTCTGTTCCTCCACCAAGTGTCATGCCAAATGGCGCAGCAACAACAGGTTTGTCTGAATACTTAATATTCATCATAGCCTGCTGGAATTGCTTCACAACCATTTCAATTTCAATGAAGTTATAATCCTGTGCCTCCATTAAAATCATGCCTAGATTAGCACCAACGCAGAAATTCTTTGCCTGGTTTCCAATCACAAGACCTTTATAATTTCGACCCACTTCTTCTACAGCATAGTTAATCATTTGGATAATATCTAAACCAATTGCGTTACTCTGGGAGTGGAACTCAAGTAAAGCAACATCATCTCCAATATCAATTAAACTAGCTCCTTTATTGCTCTTAATGACGCCATGAACTTCTTTATGACGTTTCAGGTGAATTTCTTTATCATTAAAGGATTGTTGTTTGTACTCCCCATTATGGTAAAAGTAAACGTTTCCATTTTCTTTCTTATAGAATGATGAAATGCCTTTAGCGAGCATCTCTTCCACCCATTGAGGAACTTCTTCTCCTTCTTCTTTCATGCGAGCCACGGACTTCTCAACACCAATGGCATCCCACATTTCAAATGGGCCTAGTTCCCAGCCGAATCCCCACTTCATGGCATCATCAATACTAGGGAGGTCATCAGCAATTTCACCAGCCAGTTGAGCAGAGTAAATTAAAACAGGCTTCACAACGTTCCATACCAAGTCTCCTGCACGATCACCTTTGGCTGAAACAAGTGCTTTCAACTTTCGTTTAGGGCCTTTCTCTTGCTTTACCATTTCAGTTGCTTTTGTCTTTAATTTCTTGCGATCTTCATATTCTAGGGTTTCAGGGTTTAATTCATAAATAACGCTACCTTTTTCCCCTTTTTTCTTCACGAAAAATCCTTGGCCTGCTTTCGCTCCGATCCACCCTTTTTCTTGCATTGTTTTCATAAAGGCAGGAGGATCAAATACATCCTTTTCTTCACCTTCTACTTTGTCGTACACGTTCTTTGCGACATGAAGGAAAGTATCAAGGCCAACCACATCAAGCGTGCGGAACGTAGCGCTTTTTGGACGGCCGATCATCGGTCCGGTAACAGAATCCACTTCCCCTACACTATATCCACCGCTCATCATTTCTCTTACTGTAACAAGCAGTCCATATGTGCCGATTCGGTTTGCAATAAAGTTAGGCGTATCTTTTGCTTCAACCACACCTTTCCCTAATACATCTTCACCAAATGACTTCATGAATTGAAGCACATCTGAATCCGTATTCTTGGTAGGAATGACCTCTAATAGTTTCAAGTAACGAGGCGGGTTAAAGAAATGAGTGCCGAGGAAATGTTTCTGGAAATCTTCTGAACGACCTTCAGCCATAGCCTCAACAGATATCCCTGATGTATTTGAACTTACAATTGCTCCTTGTTTACGGTACTCGTCAACAGAAGCAAATACCTTTTGTTTCACTTCTAAATTCTCAACTACAACTTCAATAATCCAGTCAACTTCACCTAAACGTTCTAGATCATCCTCAAGGTTCCCCACCTCTATAAGATCTAAATTGTTTTTACTCGTTAAAGGAGATGGCTTTTGCTTTAATAGTCCTTGTTTGCCAGCTTGACTGATTCGATTTCGTACTTGTCGATCTTCTAATGTAAGCCCTGCATTCGCCTCTTTCGCTGTCAGCTCCCGAGGTACAATATCGAGCATAATGGTTGATATTCCTACGTTTGCCAAGTGAGCAGCAATACCAGCTCCCATTACACCCGAGCCTAATACAGCTGCACGCCTGATTGTTCGATTCATTTCAGCTCCCCCTATCATTTGAATGAATACTCATTCATTTTACGGCGAAAAAATAAATAGATCCTCATTCGATCTAATTCTACTTTTACTATAAATTATTTTCAGACATTTCGCAATCCTTTTTGCAGACAATTTTCTATTCTTTTACAAAGCTTTGGACCGGTCTTTCAAAACCGGTCCTTTCTTAAGTTATTTCCCAATGACACCTTTTACGACAAAGGCAACGTTAGCAGGCCTCTCTGCTAAGCGTCTCATGAAATAACCATACCAATCGTCTCCATAAGGGACATAGACTCTCATTCGATACCCTTCAGCTACAAGCTCTTCCTGTCTCTCCGTACGGAT
Organism: Pontibacillus chungwhensis; assembly: GCF_030166655.1. GTDB lineage: Bacteria > Bacillota > Bacilli > Bacillales > BH030062 > Pontibacillus. Next base: position 3,313,887 of record NZ_CP126446.1, read on the forward strand.
TCCATACAACATTTGGAACTCGAACTGGTCTCTTGGGATATTGTATTCTTTTTCAATATGTTTCGTGTATTCAATCATTTGATCATCATGTGTAGCCACTGCCGTATAATTTCCGTTTAACATATGCATCTTAATAATCTTCTTAAAGTTAAGATCCACATCTTGCTTCGCAGGAAAAGCAACTTTCGGGGATTCCTTATAAGCTCCCTTTACTAATCGCAAATTCGGATTATAAGCATTCAATTCTTCGATATCCTCAACCGTTCTATACAAATAAGCTTGCAGAACAGTACCGATTCCATCATACTCGGATTTTAATTGTTTAAAGATTTCAAGCGTCTTCCCACACCGTTCGTAATCCTCCATGTCAATTGTGACAAAAACATTGTATTCCTTACCCGCATCCAGGATCCTGCGCATATTTTTAAGCACTAATTCTTCAGACACATCGAGCCCCATTGAAGTCATTTTCAAAGACAGCTGAGAATGCAATTGTTGCTCTGAAATGACTCGAATAGCTTCAATACATTCCTCCGTTCGCTGCTTGGCTTCTGCCTCGTTGTCTACAAATTCTCCAAGATGATCGATGGTAACGTCCATCCCTTTAGCGTTTAACTCTTGAATTACTTTTGCCGTATTACTCATCGTCTCCCCGGCTACGAAACGAGCTGCTCCGAATCTGAGACCGTATTTTCTAGCCATTTTCGTAAATGCTTTATTTTTAGAAAGGAACAAAAAGAAATTACGCAATACCTGTTCCACATGATGACCTCCTACCTATTCAAACTCATGAAGTCGTTACACTTTATGCCTACTTCTATTTTACCATTCAAAATTTAAATCGTGTATAATTTTCGCCCAATTCTGACATGTGCATCTATAGATATCCCAGAATTCATGGATAAGACTTTAAAACTGTGGAAATCTAAGTTTGAAAAATATGTCTTATGTAAGGAGGTACCACTTATGCAACAAAACCAAACCAACGCACAAAATCAAATGAACATTATGCCTCAACCGCCAACAATGGTGAGCACCAAGGATCAACTTTATATTTCTGACATGCTTTCATGGAACCTGATGGCTTCTAAGAAAGCTCACTTTTTCGCAGGATTCTGCCAAAATCCTGAACTAAAAGCAGCGCTGGACCAAGCTGGACAAATGCACCAACGTCACTATGAAACGCTTTTGAAGCACCTAAACGAAAACCCAGCCCCAACCCAAAACAACCAGCCTTTAAACTAGAAAGGAGGACCAAAGTCATGAACCAACAACCAAGCCAAAAAGTACAAAACCCTGAAACATCTGTTCCAAAAAATGCTCAAATGAATGAACGTGACTTTATCAACGATATGTTAGCAACAGAAAAATACATGACGGATTCTTACTGCACAGCCATGAACGAAGCAAGTTGCGACCACCTTTACCAAGACGTCTCAACCATCTTCAACGAATCCCAAGACTGCCAAAGAAACCTATACAACCTCATGTTCAAAAACGGCTGGTACAGCATCGAAGCCGCCGACCAACAAAAAATGCAACAAACCTATCAACAATTTAGTGGATATACGAATCAATTGCCTTATAACTAGAAAAGCGCAGGCGACTGTTTAGCCCCGTACGCATAAGCAAGCTGACGAAAGTTCGCGCAGCGGACTGCAGTCAGCTTGCTTATGACGCTAGGGGCTAGGAGCTGGAGCTGGACACCAGAAAAGCGCAGGCAGGCCATAGACCAAGTGGAAGTTCAACTAATACCGCCACTTCCTGTGCCAACGTCGAACGCCCCCTCCTAGTTTGGAGCCACAGGGCTATCTCAAATGACCGTAATCTTTGGGATAGCTCTATTTTCATTCAACCTCAAATTATTTTCCACATACTTCTAAAAATCCTTTATAATAGAGATACCAATATACATGCAAGAGGTGGTTCTTTGAACATAAAAATGTGGCAACAATTCGCCCAGTTGCAAGCCATCCGGACGCTAGGTAGTGGGTCCTCCTCTACTTTTTCGACTTCATCACTATTTACTCAATTACTCGAGAGTGAGATGTCTAAGTCTTCGGCTATAATGCCTTCAACTGAAAAAGTGAGCGGGCCTCCTCCCATGGCTTCCGCACCCTATAGCTCTCTCCCTATTAAAGGGAGCTCGGAAAACTATCAATCTTATATTGATGAGGCATCAAAGCAATATAATCTAGATCCAAAGCTACTTCATGCCGTTATTAAACAAGAATCTAACTATAACCCAACTGCACAGAGTCAGGCCGGGGCACAAGGGTTAATGCAACTTATGCCTTCGACAGCGAAAGGATTGGGCATTCAAAATGCTTTTGACCCACAGCAGAACATCCAAGGTGGGGCCAAGTATCTTCGACAAATGCTTGATCGTTACGACGAGGATACGGAACTAGCACTCGCAGCTTATAACGCGGGGCCTGGGAATGTGGATCGGTATGGCGGCATTCCTCCTTTTGAAGAAACAAAGGCCTATGTGCCTAAAGTCATGCAACATTACGCAAACGCATAAAAAAAGGTGCCCCGTAGGGGCACCTTTTTAGGTAAGAGCCATTTATTTTACTTCTTCAGGTACTTTTAATCCTAAAGCATTGGCAACACGTTCACCATAATCAGGATCAGCCTTATAAAAATGTTTAATTTGGCGTAGCTGGATTTCTTCTTTACGCACTTCTTTCATGGAACCAACAATATTAGAAACAAGGCGTTGTTTCTCATCTTCACTCATCAGGCGATATAAGTTACCTGGTTGAGTATAATGGTCGGCATGATCATATGGAGTGCTATCCGCTAGGCCTGAAACAGGATAAGTAGCCTGCTTCACACTCGGGTCTTCCACAGGTCCATCGTAACTATTTGGCTCATAGTTTTTAGAACCTCCGCCATTATCATCAAAGCGCATGGCTCCGTCACGTTGATAGTTATTCACTTCAACTTTTGGTCGGTTTACAGGCAATGTTTCATAATTCGCCCCTAAACGATAGCGATGGGCATCAGCATAAGCAAATATACGGCCTTGAAGCATTTTATCCGGTGACACGTCGATTCCTGGAACAAAGTTACCAGGGCTGAATGCAGCTTGTTCAATGTCTGTAAAGTAGTTCTTCGGATTACGATTCAGAACCATTTTCCCTACTTCGATTAATGGATAGTCATCGTGAGGCCACACTTTGGTCACATCAAATGGATCAATTCCATACGTATCTGCATCTTCTAGAGGCATAATTTGTACATACATCGTCCATGAAGGATAATCTTCTTTTTCAATCGAAGTAAATAGATCCTCTGTTTTGTAATCAGGGTTTTCACCTGCAATTTTGACAGCAGTGTCTTCATCTAACGTTTTATATCCTTGGTCTGTACGAATGTGGTACTTCACCCAAACAGATTCGCCTTCTGCATTCGTCCATTTAAACGTATGGCTTCCATACCCATGCATATGACGGAACGTCGCAGGTACACCGCGATCGGAATAAAGAATGGTAACCTGGTGTAGAGATTCTGGTGATAGAGACCAGAAATCCCAAGCCATATCAGGGTCTTTCAAGTTCGTTTGAGGATCACGTTTTTGAGTATGAATGAAATCTGGGAATTTAATCGCGTCACGGATAAAGAAGACCGGTGTATTGTTCCCAACAAGATCGTAGTTCCCCTCTTCTGTATAAAACTTAAGAGAAAAACCACGCGGGTCACGTGCTGTATCAGCAGACCCTTTCTCTCCACCTACTGTAGAGAAGCGCGCAAGCATGTCAGTTCTCTTGCCTACTTCAGATAAGAAATCTGCTTTTGTATACTTAGAAAGATCATTTGTTACTTCAAAATAACCAAATGCACCTGCACCATTCGCATGCACAACGCGCTCAGGAATACGCTCACGGTTAAAATGGGCAAGCTTCTCAAATAAGTGAACATCTTGAATAATGGTAGGACCACGGTAACCTGCTGTCATTGAATTCTGATTATCGCCTACAGGAACGCCACCTTCAGTCGTCAGTGTCTTTCTCTTCTCACTCACTATGTATCCTCTCCTTTTGTACGGGGGTCTCCCTATTCTACTTTCCTTATTCCCACCCCCATCCAATAAGAAACCTCATTACAACAATAAATTATATTAATTATTAAAAAAATACTCTTATAATCAGTTGTAATTAAGCGGTCCAATAAAAAAAGCGGAATCATCAACGATTCCGCTTCATTACTCTTTAAGAGTATTCATTTTATAGTAACCTTACGAAACAACGTCGTACCCTTGTTCTTCAATTGCTGATTCGATTTGTTCTTTTGATACATAAACATCATCGTACGTAACGTCTACTTTGTTTGTATCTAAATGAACCTCTACACCTTGGATCCCGTTAAGTTCCTCAACGGCTCCCTTAACTGCTTTTTCGCAATGGCCACAAGTCATGCCATGAACGGCTAATGTAATTTGCATGCTACTCATCCTTCCTAAAATATATTTATATTTTAACTCTCTTCAATCGAAGGGAGTTAGAAACAACACTCACTGAACTAAATGCCATCGCAGCACCTGCGATCCATGGAGCTAATAACCCTAAGGCTGCTACAGGAATTCCGGCAGTATTATAAGCTAAAGCCCAGAAAAGATTCTGTTTTATATTCTTCATCGTTTGATGACTAATACGAATGGCCTTTGGTATAAGAGAAAGTTCTCCTCCAAGGATCGTTACATCGGCAGCTTCAATCGCTACATCAGTCCCTGTTCCGATTGCAATCCCTATATCGGCTACCACAAGAGCTGGTGCATCATTAATACCATCCCCGACCATCGCTACAGATTTACCGCTCTCCTGAAGCTTACGCACTTCTTCTGCCTTTCGCTCTGGAACAACTTCGGCAATTACGCGATCAATTCCTACCTGTGAGGCGATCGCTTGAGCGGTTCTTTCGTTATCACCTGTTAACATAACAAGTTCGATCCCTTGCTCTTTTAACTCAGCTAAAGCTCGAGCCGCTGAATCCTTCACTGTATCAGCTACGGCAATAATCCCACTTGACTTCCCATCCACACTCAGGAGCATGGCTGTCTTTCCGTCATGTTCAAGCTCAACCATTTTCTCCTTGTATGAGCTATATTCCACATTTTCTTCCTCAAATAACTTCCTTGTTCCAATTAATACACGTTTGCCTTCCACTACAGCTTTTATACCATGTCCTGGAATGGCCTCAAAGGATTCTGCTTTTGGAATATGAACGCCTTTATCTTTCACATATTGAACAATGGCTTGAGCTAACGGGTGCTCTGAACTATTCTCAGCAGCTGCTACTAATCGTAATGCATCTTTATTTCCATCGAAATCTGTAACCACAGGCTTACCATTTGTTATGGTGCCCGTTTTATCGAATACAATTGTCTGGACGTGGTGAGTGGATTCTAAGTGCTCCCCGCCTTTAAATAAGATTCCCTGTTCAGCTGCTTTCCCCGTTCCAACCATAATGGAAGTTGGTGTAGCCAATCCAAGCGCACAAGGGCAAGCAATTACTAGGACAGCTATAGATGCCTCAAGAGCTGCTGGCAAATTACCAGGATCCACTATGGCTATCCAGACGATAAAAGTCACAAGGGCTATCCCTACCACAATCGGAACGAAATAACTTGAAATCACATCAGCCATGCGTTGAATGGGAGCTTTTGAGCCTTGAGCCTCTTCCACTACTTTAATGATTCCAGCCAGAGCTGTATCTTTCCCAACTTTCGTTGCCTCTAGTGTAATGGTTCCGTTCTTATTTATGGTAGAACCAATGACGGCTTCTCCAGTCCCTTTTTCAACAGGTATGGATTCCCCCGTAATCATTGATTCATCTATTGACGTTTGGCCCTCTATCACGGTTCCATCTACAGGAACCTTCTCACCTGGACGTACCCGTATGTGATCTCCTACAACGACTTGTTCAATCGGAAGCTTCATTTCTTCTCCGTTCCGAATGACCGTAGCCTCTTTCGCTTGTAGATTGAGGAGAGATGAAATAGCTTGCGTCGTACGTCCTTTAGCGATGGCTTCAAAGTATTTACCTAAAAGGATGAGCGTTATAAGGACGGCGCTTGTTTCAAAATACAAGTGAGGGGTATTTGTTGCCCCGATCGTTGCCTGAATCGCTTCTGATAAACTATAAAAATAAGCAGCGCTTGTTCCAAGGGCAACGAGCACATCCATATTTGCCGTCTTATTCTTCAGGTTCTTATAAGCCCCTTCATAAAACTGCCATCCGATAATAAACTGAACCGGAGTTGCTAGTGCAAACTGCACCCACGGATTCATGAGTAAGGATGGGACAGGTAAGCCGAATAAATGCTCAAACATCGTATAGAGAAGAGGAAGAGATAAGAGAGCCGATATAAGAAGTTTCACTCTTTTCATCTTCAACTCTTGTTCTTTCTGAGATGACTTTTCATCAGCATCTACACGAGGCTCTGCATCATAACCAAGCTTTTGGATCTTAGCTATAATTGAACTTAGGTCTTGCACTCCTGATTGATATTCCACAACGCCCGTTTCATTAGCCAGATTCACTGTCGCCGTTTGAATCCCATTCATTTTATTGAGTACTTTCTCAATACGTGATGAACAAGCTGCACACGTCATACCGTAAATATCTAATTCTACTTTTTCCATCTGGACACCGTAACCTAGCTTTTCAATTCGGGCAGTAATATCTGAGGTGTTAACTTCATCTGGATTGTACTCAATTTGAGCGGTTTCCATAGCAAGATTTACCCTTGCCTCGACGCCGTCCATTTTATTTAATACCTTTTCTATGCGCGTAGAGCAGGCTGCACAGGTCATACCTGTAATACCTACATTCATTTGTTTTTCTTCACTACTCATAGAAGACCCTCCTTAGGACTTCGAGAACTGCTCCATTACTTTAATGAGTTCTTGAATGGCTTCATCACCATTTCCTTTATGAATGGCATCCGCTACACAGTGGTTTGTGTGTCTCTCCATTAAAGAAAAGCCAACTTTCTTGAGTGCAGCGTTAATCGCTGATATTTGTACGAGAACATCGACACAATACCGATCTTCTTCGATCATTTTTTGAATTCCACGAACTTGCCCCTCAATTCGTTTCAAACGATTTAGTACTTTTTGTTTTTCTTCATCAGTACGGGGGGTTACAGGTTGTTTCCCGCTATCTTCAGGTAACATAGAGTGATCCATCGGTTCACTTCCTTATTTTGCTTAATTTATATATTACTATACCCCCGTTAAGTATTTTAGTCAAACTTTAAACATTAAAAAAGATCAGCAACCATAAGATTGCTGACCTCTCATTATTCGTTTCCTTTTTAATACTTGTTAGGGGTATTTATTACTGTGCTGCCTTATCCATACAAGCAGCCATTCGCTCTTCAATATCCTTTGCTTGATCATTCAGTTCTTCATCTTCTAAGAATCCAATTAAAGAAGTAGGTTTTGGCATACCCATTTTCGTACTTCCATCTTGTTCGTATACAACCACCTTACAAGGAAGGAAATAACTCGCTAAAGCATTCTTCTCAAGAATGTTCTTCGCTTCCCCAGGGTTACATACTTCTAGGATTCTATAGGTTGTATTAAAATCAAAACCTTTACTCTGTAATGTATCCTTCACATTAAAATCCCAGAGTACACCGAACTTTTCTTCCTTCAACTGTGTCTGAAGCGCGTCCACCGCTTCATCTAAGCTTTTAGATGTTTCTACTGTATAATGGAACATGGTAATGCCTCCTTCATAAAATATGATCCACTCAAAATATACCCTTATTGGTATATCCTAAACAGGAGATTTTATGCTTCCTGTCTCCATCCGCTTATGAGAGTACATTGATTTTGGCATCATTTATTGCTACTATTTGCTATAGTTCAATGAAACGTTTTCACACTATTTTTTCTAGGAGGGACCACATGAACCGTCAACTAAAAGGAGCGCTTTTCGTATTTGCCATTGGCGTCTTTATGGCTGCATTAGATAACGGCATCATTACTGCTTCACTCACTACTCTCATTTACGCCTTTGACGTTAGTGCGACCTGGGGTTCATGGACCATAACATTATATACATTAGGATTAGCCATATCCGTTCCCATTGTAGGAAAGTTATCCGATCAGTTTGGGCGTAAACGTTTATTTATGATTGAGGTAGCTCTATTTGGTATAGGGTCTTTATGTGTCGCTTTAAGCCCTACCTTCCCTCTCTTCCTAGCCTCTCGGTTCTTGCAATCATTAGGGGGCGGGGGCATCTTTATTATAGCGAGCTCCTATGTATTAAATACATTTCCAAAAGATAAACAAGGGCGTGCCCTTGGACTAATCGGCGGGATGAATGGGATTGCTGCCATTTTAGGACCAAACCTTGGAGCTATTATTCTCCAAGCGACAGGAAACTGGCATTGGCTGTTCTTGATTAACATTCCTATATCCGTTCTTCTCTTAATTATTGGTGGACGTTTTATCAAAGAAGAACAAGAACTTGTTAAAGAAAAAATGGATTGGGCGGGTATCGTTTTCCTTACTACAGCCGTCCTGTCTCTTATGTATAGTTTGACTTTATTAGAAGGAGAGGACCTTTTTAAAAGCCTTTTAAAGCCGACTTTCTTTACCTTCTTTCTATTAGCTATCGTGTTGTTCGCTGTGCTTTTCCAAGTAGAAAAGCGTGTAGGAGCAACTCGCGAACCCATCCTGCCCATGACCTTAATGAAGACTCCTACTTTCCGGTGGACATTGTTATTGGCCTCCTTCTCAGGGATGATTCTCGCTTCAGTGATCTTTATTCCAGGTTTCATCGAGCAATATTTGAATATCCCCCGTGAACAAGCCGGGTATTGGTTTACTCCTCTTGCTCTTGCATCCGGTATAGGTGCTGGCGGAGGCGGGACGTTAGTCGATAAAAAAGGACCTATTTATACATTAGTCACTGCAAGTTTACTTGCTTTAACAGGATTTTTACTATTCCCTCTATGGGTTGAATCCTTGTGGCAAATGGCGGTCGCCAGTTCATTTGTTGGTGCAGGGTTTGGTATGATGCTCGGTGCTCCGATTAATGTACTAGCTACAGAGAATACTTCAGAGCGGAAAGGGATCGCTCTTGGCACCACCTCTTTGTTTCGTCAGCTCGGCATGACGATTGGACCAACCATGTATGCAGGCTTTCTAGCCAGGTCACTCACGAACGTAGAAGAGAAGGTGTACAATCATTTACCTAATGAAGCTGTACCAGCTCAAGCAGGCGTCACCTTTTATATGCCTGAGGGAGAAGGTCTTCAAGAAAAAGATTACCAATCCATTAAGAGTACATTTGAAGTTATACAAGATGAAGAGATAAGACAATCTATGCTTTCTGGTCTTCATCAAGTTGTAGGAAGCGGCTACAACGGATTGTTTCTCTCTTCCTTTTGCATTAGTCTGCTTGCTCTTTTGGGAACATTACGTCTACGTAAGTTACGGAAAATGAGCTCATAACACATGATTTTACTACCACCTCTCAGTCATAGAGGTGGTTTTTTTATCCCTCCCTATTAAATCGGAATCATTCTTATTTACAAATCGGAATCGTTACGATACAATAACTAAGGTTTTGTGTTAAGGAACCTTTTAAAGGAGAGAATAAGAGAATGAAGAAAATGATTACAAGTTTAGTTATGGGAAGTGTCTTGCTTCTAGTCACTGCTTGTTCATCTAATAATCATAATGAATCATCTATAGAAGATTTAACGATCTATACATCAATTTATCCCATTGAATATTTCACAGAAGAGATAGGTGGTAATACAGTTGACGTAGAAACCATCTATCCACCAGGAGCAGACGCTCATACATTCGAACCCACCGCTAAAACGATGGCCCATTTAGCTGAGAGTGATGCTTTCTTCTATTTAGGTGCTGGGCTTGAGGGGTTTGCAGAAAGCGCTGCGGATGCGCTAGAGGGAGAAGATGTAACGCTTGCAGAACTAGGAACTCATGAATCTCTATTTGCTCACGGAGAAGGTCATGAAGAAAAATCCGCTCATGAAGGACACACCCACGGAGATAAAGATCCACATATTTGGCTTGATCCTGTTCGTGCTCAAGAACTGGCTCAGTATATTAAAGAAGAATTAATAGAATTAAATCCAGAAGATAAAGAAGTATATGAACAAAACTTTAAACATTTGAACCAACAACTCACCCAGCTTAACGAAGACTTTCAAAAAGCCGTTGCTCAGGCAGATAAGAAGCAATTTCTCGTAGCGCACGGAGCTTATGGGTATTGGGAGGAACGATACGGGGTTGAACAAATCTCTGTAAACGGTATTTCCCCAAGCAGTGAGCCGTCACAACAAGACATTGAGCATTTAATTGAATTAGGTAAGAAGGAAAATATGAACTATATGATCTTTGAACAAAATGTTTCCAATCAGGTGGCAACCATTATCCAGAACGAAATCGGCGCCAAGGCTTTATCCATTCATAATCTTTCGGTACGAACCCAGGAAGATATTGATGAAGGGGACAATTACTTTGACTTAATGCGCGATAATCTTGATGTGCTTAAAACCGCGTTAAATAGCAAATAGAAGGAGGTTCCATCACATTGCCTACACCCGTATTAGATATTAAAGATGTCAGTTATTCCTATGAACAAAGAGATGTACTAGAGCACATTGACTTTACCATTCAGCCAGGTAGCTTTGTTGGCCTAGTTGGCCCAAACGGCTCAGGAAAAACCACGTTAATTAAACTGATCCTTGGACTCATGCACCAAAAACGAGGAGAGATTAACTTATTCGGAAAGCCTATAGATAAATTTAAAGAATGGGACCGAATTGGCTTTGTCTCTCAGAAGGCCAACAGTTTTAATAGTGGTTTCCCAGCAACTGTCTATGAAGTTGTATCAATGGGTTTAACATCTAAAGTTGGTTATTTTCGATTCTTTAAGAAAAAACACGAGGAAAAGATTAAAGAAGCCGTAGAGTTGGTTGGTATGAGTGACTACCTTTATCAGAATATTGGCGACCTATCAGGTGGACAACAGCAGCGTATCTTTATCGCCAGAGCTCTTGTCAGCGAGCCTGATTTCTTAATCTTAGATGAGCCGACGGTCGGAGTAGACACAGAAAATGTGCATCGCTTTTATAAAATGCTCGCTGATTTAAACAGAAATAAAGGGATTACCTTACTTCTTGTTACTCATGACATCGGTACAATGACTTCATACGCAAGCGATATAGCCTGCCTGAACAAACAAATCCATTTTCACGGTGATCCAGAGTCATTTAATGATTTAAATGATCAAGATCTATCAAATATATACGGTCACCCCGTTCACGCTGTGACCCACGACCATTAGTGGAGGAATCTTTATGTTATCAAGCTTTTTACAATATGAATTTTTAAGAAACGCACTATATACAGGGTTACTGATCGGGTTCATTGGACCGCTCTTAGGAACGTTCGTTGTTGTTAGGAGACTTTCTTTAATTGCGGATGCCCTTTCCCATGTGACCTTATCTGGCATTGCCTTTGGTCTTATGCTTGATAAGAAATTCGGTGTTGGGATTAGTCCCTTCTATGCCGGAATGAGTTTCTCCGTTATCGGCTCTGTCTTCATTGAACAACTCAGACGCGTGTACAAAGCCTATCAAGAATTAGCGATTCCAATTATATTATCAGGCGGGGTTGGCTTAAGTGTTATCTTTATCTCTCTTGCCAATGGTTTTAATACAGATTTATTCAATTATTTATTCGGTTCTGTGACAGCTGTCAGTCGTCAAGATTTATGGACAATTCTTATTGTAGCTGTTGTGGTTACGGCGCTCATTGGTTTATTCTATAAAGAATTGTTTATGCTCTCGTTTGACGAAGAACACGCTGTTGTTTCAGGTATTCATGCAAGACGCATTCATTTCCTTTTTATCGTCTTAACAGCTCTGGTTATTGCTGCTTCTATCCGAATTGTTGGGGTCTTACTGGTATCAGCTCTCATGACCTTACCTGTAGCTGCGAGTATTCGGATTGCCCGCGGATTTAAGCAAGCCATTCTTTTATCGATTGTATTTGGTGAAATTTCGGTGATTAGCGGGCTCATCTTCGGCTATTATTTCGAAATTCCTCCCGGTGGCACCATCGTTTTAACGTCTATCTTAATCTTAGTAGTGACCATCCTTGTGAAGAAAGGAATCCAACGTACACGTACAAAGAGGGTGAAAACGTGAATTTAAATCAAGCACTTGAAGAATTAAAAGAAAAAGGTCATAAGTATACAGATAAACGGGAAGATCTGTTACGCTTTTTCTATGAACAAAATGGTTACCGAACAGCTCGTGATGTGAAAGCAATGATGGAAGATAAATACCCAGGTATTAGTTTCGATACGATCTACCGCAATCTACACTTGTTCGTTGAGTTAGAATTGTTAGAGGTAACAGATCTTGAGGGTGAAAAGCACTTCCGTATGAAATGTGAGTCCAAGCACCACCATCATTTCATTTGTCTAGATTGCGGGAAAACAAAAGAAATTCACACTTGCCCGATGCAACAGGTCTCAGGTGAACTAAAAGACTATGATGTAGAAAATCATAAATTTGAGATTTATGGAAAATGTCCGGCATGTAAATAAGAAGGGATTCGACTCTCTTCTCTATAAAAGGGAGTGAACGATAAAACCATGTTTATGTACCTTGCGATTTTTATAGGAGGTGCTGTGGGGTCTTCTTTACGATTCATCGTCTCTTTGTGGATTGAAGAGGCGTCTGTGTTTCCATACGAGACGCTTCTTGTTAACCTCATTGGCTGCTTTATCCTTACTTATCTAAGCACTCACCCAACTCTTATGAGCAAGTTTTCTTCTTCTGTTAAGGTTGGAATCAGTACAGGACTGATTGGATCATTTACAACCTTTTCAACTTTCTCCACCGAAACCTTACAGCTATGGCTCCATACTTCGCACATTCTAGCATTGATGTATGTGCTTATTAGCCTTGCAGGAGGATTAACCTTAAGCTGGCTAGGATTCTTTACTGCTCACAGTCGAAAGGAGCATGTAAAATGATGTTTGCCTATGTAGCGCTAGGAGGCGGACTCGGTGCTCTTTGTCGATTCTTTTTAAGTGACTTCTTTAATTCAAAGGGTTCGATTCCTTATGGAACTTGGCTAGCCAATATAGTTGGTTCGTTGCTCTTAGCTGGATTCATTGTACTTAGAACAAAAGAGGTTCTTCCAGAGTCCATCTGGCAACTCGCAGGTGTAGGGTTTTGCGGAGCTTTTACAACCTTTTCGACTTTTGGAAAGGAGACCATTCAGCTCTTGCAAACCAACAGAATAAAGGAAGCCCTACTCTATGTAGCGTCTAGTCTGATCATAAGCCTGAGTGTTGTATGGCTCACCTTCTCCCTGTTTATAAAATGAATGGTAAAAGCGCCCTTTCCTAATTAGCTCTTTTAGGAAAGGGCGCTTTATTAATGAATAACCCGGTTAATAGTAGATTTATTCGTGACATATCCCGAAAACACGGCACGCTTCTTTTTCCCAAACATACTCTTTTTGTCCACGATGATGGCCGGTGTAATGTTTGTGCCTGTGATCCCAAGTAATTCACTTTCTAAATCATTGGAATGACTAATATCAATCTCATGATATGGTATTTGATCAGCTGATAGGTATTCTTTCAATGACTGGCTTTCATCGCATCCGGACCGGGTATAAATATAAATCGCTTTGCTCCCCATGGAATTTCCCTCCTTTATGCAAGTATATGAACTTACCAAAAGCTACATGAGACAAAAACATTTTCAAACGATAGTGGAAATTCCATTATTAGGTCGTAAACGCGTATTGTTAATCGAATTACATATATATTTCCATTTTAGTATAGTAGTAAAACATATTTGTGCGGATTTTTTTAGTATTTGTTCTGTTAAGCAGTCTTATAAGGAAAAACTATAACTTTAATAGAGCCATTTATTATAGTAAAGGCATAAAAATAAGCCTTTTTTCTTCGATAGAAAAAAGGCTTCTCTTATGCTCCATATCGATGGAGGGCTTCTTGTAATGAAGTAACAAATGATAAGTTAAAACGAATTTGTAAATGATGGAGCCGTTGGGCTTGAGATGGTTTAATCCCTACAATCACAATCTTCTTACCCATGTAAAGTAAACTCGTGAAGATGTCTTTCAGCACAGATACCCCGTCTTGGTGCATTTCTCCTACAGCTGTAAAATCAAACAATAAACAATCTGTTTCATGCGTATGGGCCTTCAAAAGTACTTGATCTTTAATCGTAAATAGCTTCTCTTCTGAAATATCACCAAACAAAGGAATCAAGGAGATTTCTGAAGTAAGCTGAATGAAGGGAGCAGATAACAAATTATTTTGATGAATCGCATCTTCTAGCTTTTCTTTTTCTTCTAACAGCTCGAAATTTGTTTCATTTAAACGATTTTGCAATCGGTCCAGCATCTTACTTACGTGCTGGTTCTGCCCTTCTTTAGGAATGATCATAATTTCAGCCTGTAGATCATTTGCCCATTTCACATAAAGATCCACAAGTTCGACTTGTTTAGAGGCGGTAATGACATTAACCTCCACTTTAACTTTAGGCAGAGTGGGAACAATCCAATCCTTTACTTTCTTATGACTAGCTTCTTCTATGATTTCCCATAAAGAAGGAGTCAGATGAAACATCTCACTCGCTTCTTGCGTGTATTCAAGAATCGTATATTTTTTATTAATGGTTAGGGAGGGAACTGGAAAGTGATTGTTAACTTGTCGCATTAATGTCTTCTTCATTCCCCTCTATCCATGTTTCTAATTGATGTAAATCTTTCATCACAACAACCCGTTCAGAAGCAAATGAACTTAAATCATATTCTTTCGCCATTCGGCCTCCTATTAACACTGTCGGCGACCACTCAAGGCGAGTTAAATGTTCAATCACTTCTTTTAGAACTGGGAGTCGATAAGACAAAGCAGCTGATACTCCAACCACATCTGGTTTATATCGATTCACTTGTTTCAGTGCGTGATCAAGGGGCAGGTTCGGTCCAAGATACCTGACATTCCACCCATACTCTCTAAAAGTAGAAGCGACCATTTTTAACCCCAGATAATGTTGTTCTTCTTCAATGCCAAATAACAATACCTTACTAGCATTCTGTTCGGATGCACGCTTCTTCATACTATCAAGCTGAGAAAGGACAAAATCACATACAGCTGTAGCTAAGTGCTCATCCGCTACGGAAATCTCATTGCGCTCCCAAAGATCCCCAATGTGATACATAGTCGGAGTAAGGAATTGCTCGTACAGATGAAGCCGATTTGGTGTTGTCCCCATTTGGGACAAATAGTGAACGGCATCATCTTCATTTCCTTCAAGAAATAACTTTGCAAGCTTAGAAAAATCGTCCATCTCCTCACCCCTTACTCATTTGTTGCTCTCAAAAATTCAATACCATTCTTTAGATAGGACTGATAGGCTTTTTGTTCATCATGATCTTCAAGCCCCTCAAGGTGTCGATACAACCGCTCATAATTATCAATAATTAATTCCGTGCCTACATCGCGGCTTGTTAATACCGTTTGCAACCACTTCGTATAATCCATAAAAAACTGCTCTTCTCCCATTTCGTATGTTGTTGAGAGATGGTCTAAATGGTGATAATTATCCTCTTTTGTTCGTTTTCGACCATTTTCACCGAAACGTTCCCATAAAAAAGGATACGCCTCATAGATTTCGTTCACGATTTGATCAACAATGTGTTCTCGTTCTGAAGCTTTCATTCCGCCACCACTTTAAACTTTTTAACTTTCGGAGGAATGTTAGCAAGCGCTTTGTCAGGATAATTCTTCTCCAGTTCGTGTATTTTCTGGAACTCCTCACTTGTTGCCCATTTCATATAATGAGCCTTGGATTCCCATTCCATATGAACAGTTAATTCCCCAGGCTTTTTGTCGTTTTGAAGAAGTTGAAAAGAGCGAAAACCTTCCCATTGATCAACGCTCTTTGATCGGTTTTGATAAATCTCTATTAATTCATCTGCTTTTTCCTCTGGAACCACCACAGTAGAGTCAACGATATACATCTTATTTCTCCTTCAAGCTCATTTTTAATAATTATTATTTTATCATATTTTCAAGATTTTTTTAAGAAAGGTGCTGGTGGCACGCTTTAGAAAAATCTGTCACTTCATCTATGTAGGAAAACAAGAAAAAACTCTGCAACTCACTGTTGCAGAGTTTTTTCTTTCTTTATTACAATACCACTTCGTTAAGCACGTGAGTTTCTTCATGCTCAAGAAGGTTCTTTGGAACATGCTCATCAATAGGCTTATTCATATGAGCTTGGATTTCATCCGTTTCGTCCTGGTTACCTACCAGATAAATACGTTCCCACTGTCCATCTTTTGCTAATTTGTCTAATGTAGGCGCAAGGCTCTTATACCAGCGCTGCTGATTAGCACGGTAGCGGTCTTCAAATTTTTCTTTACCTGGGTTTTTCCCACCTGAACCCATAGAAGGTTGGGCATGGTGAGGACCAGTGTGTAAGCGCCAATCTTCTGTATTAAGATCTAATTCATAATATTTGATGTCATCTACTGCACCTAATTCAGCTTCAATGACCTTCACGTCGTTCTGCTGAACAAGCACAACCCCGGTTTTAGGGAACTCTTTATGAAGCTCATGCATTTGATCCAATACAGGTGCTTCTTCCCAGAAGAACTCTGTTTTAACCGGCATTTGCACGGGCTGAGCGTGCCATAGGGAACCGTCTGTTGACGCAAAAACAATTAAACTTTTAGAAAGATCACGTTCATAGTCTGTCACATATGTTTCTAATTGTTCTTTTAGATTACGGAAGTTTTTTAATTCATCCTTGTCTCCGCTCTCTTGCAAGTAATGTTCAAAGTTATTCATTCCATTTTTGAAATGGATCTTCCATTCACCGCCCTGTTGTTCAGGGTCAGCTAAATCTGTATTTAAGTACATTGTAAGTACTCGTTCAGGTTTTTCTGCATAGAAATTTTCTAGTTTCTTTAAGTCTTTTTGTAATGTCATAATTAAACTCCACTCCTTATCGGGCTATTGAGTTTCTGCGTACTATCTATGTAACCGTAAAAAAGAGGGTTAAAACCTATAATCTAGTAAGTCTATTATGAAATGAAGTCAGATTAACTTTGTGAACAGCGGGTAATATAGAAATAAATCGCAAGAAGACATTCCATCGGGAGGGAAAACATGTTATACCTACTTGCTATTCTATTACCACCCATTGCGGTCTTGTTTGTAGGAAAACCCGTTCAAGCCATCATCAACTTAATACTTACCATTTTAGGGGTTATTCCTGGTGCCATCCACGCTGTCCTTGTGGTTAAAGACCACAAAGATGATCAGCGTGCCAAAAAGTACGGAACAGTTGGATAAATAGAAAAAAGGACTTTTCCTTAAGGGAAAAGTCCTTTTTTGTGTGCATTTGTTATTTTCCTAACCATTCGTTAATCAGTTCTTCGTTCTCATCTACCCATTTCTGAGCCCCTTCAGCTGGCTCATCAGCTTCTTTTACCATGTTCATTAAGCTTCCTAGCTGTTGATCGTCCATTTCCCAAGTGTTGATATACTCTGTCACTTCAGGAAAGTCGTCTGTGAAACCTTGACGGGACATCCAAATAATATTTTCTTCATCGCCATATACATTCTTTGGATCTTCTAAGAACTTAAGCTCGTATTCCGCAAACACCCAGTGAGGCTTCCAAAGCGTTACTAGGATTGGTTCTTCTTTACGAATCGATTCTCCAAGTTGAGTCGTCATAGCCGGTCCTGAAGAAGAAGCCGTAGTGTAATCTAAACCATATTCATCAAGAGCTTCATCCGTTAAGCCCATAAGACTTGAGCCTGGGTCGATCCCATAAATCTTACCATCTTCAAACAAATCTTTATTGTCGTTTAATTCTTCAATGCTATTTACATCTACATAACTAGGTACTGCAAGTCCTAGAGTCGTACCATTAAACCAAGGTTGATCTTTATGGAAATCCACATCTTCTTTGTAATCTTCATAGAAAGCTTCATCTGTGTGTGGTAACCATACTTCTAATGCAAGGTCTAAATCATCTGATTCAAGCGCCTGATATAAAGGCCCTTTTTCTGTCATATTTAATTTAACTGAATATCCTTCATCTTCTAAAATAATCTTCCACATATTCGAAACTGCCACGTTCTCTGCCCAGTTATTCAAGCCAATTTCGATGGTTTTATCTTCCTTATCAGATCCATCCCCATCTCCTGAACTGGAATCATTTCCACAAGCTGCCAGCACAAGTAACATTCCGATAAAAAGTGCCGGGAGTATTCTTTTTAGTGCTTTCATGCGTATATTCCCCCAAAGTATTGTAGTAGTTTCATAAGTTTCATGCTTATCTATGTAACTAACATGTCCGAATAAGCACAAAACTTATACTAACATGTATGATATGTGTTCGCAAGTTTCATTCCTTACATTTCCTTTTCTGAGAATCTTATAGAATTCTTAGGTTATATTTCATTGAATAGGGTGCTAATGTGGCTCTCGCTCCCTTCCTTGAACTTGGGCCGCTACCAACTGATTCGAGCCAATTCTGCCTAACTTAAGCCGCTTCCGCCCCACTTAAGCCTCTCTCCCCTGACTTAAGTCGTTATTTTTTCCTCTTGAGCCGTTATGCGATTTTCTTAAGCCGTTCCCCACAAGCTTGAGCCGTTGCTCCCCCGCACGAGCCAATTCTAGCTAACTTGAGCCGCGCCCGCCCACTTGAGCCACTCCCCTCCGCTCGATTCTTATCCATAACTTCCGCTCCCCCTCACATCGCTCATAAAAAAACGCTTTAGCCTAAAGACTAAAGCGTTATCCTCGTGTTTCTACAGTAAAATCAAAGAAAGTTGGCAAATATTTGGTTCTGCAATATTCCAGAGGAGACTGGTCGATCCCTAGTGTAATTCTTGTCATATCAACTAACGGGTCCCCTGCTACGATGCCGAGGAAGTCAGCTTCATATGTATTCGCAAGAGAGGCTGAAACATATTCTTTAGAATAGTTTGGCTGCATTCCCTTCTCTTCTAGATGAGCATGGAAATCAAAAACGAGCAAATCCTCGTCCGTCAAACTCTCTACGATGTGTTCAGGTATAAAAAGTTGTTGAAAGGCGATCGGGACTCCATCTGCCAAGCGCAAACGCTCATACATGTAGACGGCTTGTTCTTCCGAAAGACCTAACATCTTTTTTGCATAGTCCATTTTCTTCCCATGAACGTTTCGTATGATTTGGACACTGAATTCAGTTCCTTTTTCTCGTTGAATAACGCCTGGATTTTTCACATGATCCGATGGCTTCTTCTTAACGGTCGTAGATTTCCCTCGTTTTGTTTCGAGTATCCCTTCTTGAGCTAATTGAGTAATCGCTTGCCTGATGGTAGAACGACTCACTTGATATTCCTGCATAAGCTGATTTTCAGAAGGTATTTTTTCACCGGGCTTCCAGCTCTGATTTTTAATGTTTTCAATAATGCTGTGTTTTACTTGAAGATAGTAAGGCACGCGATTTTGGCGTTGGGTCATACCCTTCCCCTCCCTTGCTTGTATAATCGAAAGACCTATTATACCTAAAAAAGGACTTAATCCCAACAGATTAAGTCCTTTTTATCATTTGTTTTCCTTATGTTCTTTATACTTTCTCCACAATATAAGCTTTTTTATTCCGATAATATTTCTCGCCATTATCAGAAGAGTGCTCAAAGAAACCTGCAAATTCGCCTGTTACTTTATACTCCCGATCAGGCTCTGTAAAGAGTTGGTTCTCATTACTAGATAGAAGCACAGCATCTGTTGTAGAAACAAAACTGTCTAGTTCTTGTGCAGAATAATTCTCCCCTTGTACAAGTTCACTTAATCGTTTCTCAGACATGGTTAGCCTCCTAATATTAATTCTTAGTACTCACTTTCCCTGTTTCCTGGGAAGAATAAACATAAGGAACACATGCCTCTATTTTCCCTTTACTTAATCTAGCGTATAATAGATGTAGCAAGTTGAGTAAAGGGAGAGGTAGACTGTGGCCATAAGATATGCCCTTCTCGGATTGTTGACGAAAGAACCTCATTCTGGCTATGACTTACATAGCACATTTAAGACACAGCACATCTATTTTTGGAATTCTACTCATTCACAAGTGTATCAAGAGTTGAACAAAATGCGAGATGAAGAGCTTGTCACATTTGAAACAATCGTCCAAGAAGGAAGCCCAAATAAGAAGTTATATACAATCACCCCAAAAGGGGAAAAACGTTTGATTGAATGGATGATGGAAGAAGCCATCAAACCTGCCAAGATAAAAGACGAGTTTCTGCTTCGCGTTTCAGCATTTCAAGCAATCACTATTGATGAAGCTATCGCTTTGCTTGAAAGAATTTTAGCAAGGGAAAAAGCTATATTAGATGGCACCTCGAAATGGCAACAGGAACATTACGGAGAAGACGGTCCTCCGAATTACCTTCATATTGGTAGCTATCTGACTTCTGAATTTGGGAAACGATACGCTAAAATGTATGTAGAATGGTGCCAGTGGGCATTAGAAACACTAGAATCATATCGCACTTAAATAGATCAGAACCTCGGTAATCGAACAACCACCTATTCCCGGTACTTGGAAATCCTAATAATAAAGGTTTCCTTTATTTCACTTGAAAAAGGAATCCGTCAAAAAAGACGAATTCCTTTCAAGCTTTTTCCTTATAGGATTTGTCGATCCCAATGGCGGTGAGCAGCAATAGCCTTGCTGAACTCTTTCGCAAACTGGGTTGAGTCTTCCCCTGTAATGACACCGGCATGCCCTGCTAACCCTTCTTCTTTCAACCATTCAGTTCCTTTCTGACTAGCTCCAATTGGTTTAAAATGAGAGAAGGCCTCATGCATAAACGCATTAGCATCGCTACGGAACTTTTTGCTTACGCTTTCGCCACCTACAACGAAGATGCCATCAAATAATACAGAGTCAGCGGTTAAGAAGGTATGCTGTACTTCAAACGATTTACCATCTTTCCCTTTCTGCTCTCCAAACGTTTCCCCGATGATCGCAGATTGAATGCCATCAGATTTAAGACTTTCAAGAATTTGTTCAAGTTCTCCCCCATCAAAATCTTCCCCTACTAAGACAGCAATTTTGCGCGTATCAGGTTTATAATTACTTTGCATTTGACTTAATGCCGGCGAAGATTTCGTAACATTTGAACCACCTTCTTCAGGTGATTTCACCCCAATATTATTAGCTACCTCTTGTGCTAAAGACAGATTTATATTGGCTAACATATCAACAACTTGCTGCCTAACAGATTCATCTCCCACTTTACCCAGCTCAAAGCTAAAGGCTTGTGTGATATGACCTTTTTCAGGCTCACTCATACTATTCCAAAACATTGTGGCTTGGGAGAAGTGGTCTTTAAAACTTTCACTTCTTGAACGAACTTTACGACCTTCTACTTTTTCTTCATAATGCTTGTACCCCCCAGCTTCTGGCGCTGCAGGAGTCGGAGTATTTTGAGCAAGTGAATTCTTGTGATAGGCTACTTGGCCCCGGTTAATCGTTTGACGGTGCATCCCGTCTCGCTGATTGTTATGAAATGGACAAACCGGCTTGTTGATCGGTAACTCGTGGAAGTTCGGCCCACCTAAACGAGTTAACTGAGTATCCGTGTAAGAGAATAGTCGCCCTTGAAGCAATGGATCGTTAGAGAAATCAATGCCAGGCACTACATGCCCAGGATGAAACGCGACTTGTTCGGTCTCCGCAAAAACATTATCAACGTTACGATTTAACGTCATCTTCCCAATAATCTTTACAGGAACTTCTTCCTCAGGCCACACTTTTGTAGGATCGAGTACATCAAAATCAAACTTAAATTCATCTTCTTCCTCGATGACCTGAACACCTAATTCCCACTCAGGATAATCACCGTTTTCGATCGCCATGTATAAATCACCACGATGAAAGTCTGCATCCTTACCAGAAATCTTCTGGGCTTCGTCCCATACTAATGAGTGCACACCAAGCTTTGGCTTCCAATGGAACTTAATGAAACGGGCTTTTCCTTCCTCGTTCACAAACCGGAACGTGTGAACTCCGAACCCTTCCATCATGCGAAAACTACGAGGAATCGAACGATCAGACATCGCCCACATAGCCATATGAGCCGATTCTTGATTGTTCGCAATAAAATCCCAGAACGTATCATGGGCAGAAGCAGCTTGTGGCATCCCATTATGGGGTTCAGGCTTAAGAGCATGAACTAAATCAGGAAATTTAATGGCGTCCTGAATAAAGAAGACAGGAATATTGTTACCAACCAGATCAAAGTTCCCTTCCTGGGTATAAAACTTTGTCGAAAAGCCTCTTACGTCTCGAACCGTTTCAGATGACCCTTTGGAACCTGCAACTGTCGAGAAGCGTACAAAGACTGGAGTTTTCACAGAAGGATCTTGCAGGAAGTGAGCACTTGTGAGTTCTTTCATCGATTCGTATACTTCAAATTCTCCGTGTGCAGCATATCCTCGTGCGTGTACAGCTCGCTCAGGAATACGCTCATGATCAAAGTGAGTCATTTTCTCTCTAAAATGAAAGTCTTCCATTAATGTCGGACCACGTGCTCCCGCTTTTAAAGAAAATTCATCTTCAGAAACCTTTGTCCCCTGGTTCGTTGTCATATCCTTTCCATGATCATCCACCTTATGCTGCTCTAACTGTTCATTCTTCTCATTCTCATGATTCTTGTTTGTCATGCTTCCCCTTCTTTCTATCCTAATATGTAACGCTATATGGATACTTTTCCCATGTTATTGATATGGAGAAACATGTATATAATATAAGTCATTTTAGGACTCTTACCCCTTTATGGATGACGAACGTTCAGGCATACTATTAGGGAATCTTGTAAAATAATAGAATATTCTTCCTTGCATAGGGTATGGAATAAGTGACGAAGAGAGGAGTGGTTTTTTGAAAATTTTACGTTCCCTGGCATGCTTATGTTTCCTTCTTACAGCCTGCCAATCTGATTCCTCTTCCACCCCAGAAGAACAGGAACAGGAACAGACAACCAATACACAAGCAGAATCATCTTCTAATGAAGCTCAGACAGCAGAAGCCATTTCTTTTGAGAAGGATGGAGAAGCCTTCATTCATAATGAAGCAGGTGAAATGTATAAATCGTATGTGCCAGAATCAGAATCAGCTGACCAAGATGATTCTGAACAGGCCACGGAACTAGCAATATCGGATTACATAGAGGAAGTTCAAACGAAGGACACAGAAGAATGGACGGCCGAACAATGGGCTACCTCCCTTCTAAACGGTCTAAGAGCCAATTACGATCAAGCTTTTTCTCCCGTCCAGGATTTTAAAGTCACCTATGAATCTTTAAAACTCCCAGACGGTCGCCTTCTTCAAGACGTAACCGAAGAGGAATTAAACAATCGCCCCGACAAGGTGAATGTTGCTATGCTGATTGATTCTAGCGGAAGTATGAAGAAAGAAATTAATAGCGAGAAGAAAATGACTGCAGCGAAAGAAGCCGTTCAATCTTTTGCTAGCGAACTTCCAGAAGATGTACAGGCTTCTCTCTACGTATTTGGACACAAAGGATCTGAAAAGGAACAAGATAAAGACGTGTCATGTAAAAGTATTGAATCCGTCTATCCCTTATCGACCTACAACAACGATACATTCACAGATTCCATGGATTCTTTCTCCGCTAAAGGTTGGACTCCTTTAGCTGGTGCCATTCAGCAGGCTACTTCTGACTTAAAAGAAAATAGCACAGACGAAACCAAAAACTTCATCTATATTGTGAGTGATGGAAAAGAAACTTGTGGAGGAAATCCTGTGGAGGCTGCCAAAGGAGCTACGAATCAAGGAATGGATGTTGAAGTCCATATCATCGGTTTCCAGGTAGACACAGAAGCGAATCAACAACTTAAAGAAGTCGCCGAAGCTGGTGGTGGGGCCTACACATCAGTGGACAACCCTCAACAATTAGACGAGGAAGTGATGAAATCCTGGAAGGAAACCATCTCGAAAACAACATGGCGCTTTTGGTCAGCAGGAAATCATAACAACTTAAACTGGGATTCTGTAGGAATGTCCACAGACCTTCGTAATTTATATGCCAATTTCCAAAGTGTAAAAGACCAAGAATTTTGGCGGATTAATAATACTCTTGACCGATTATTAGAAAAAGAAATCATTACGTTTGAACAAAAAGGGGAGATCCAGGATCTTCTTAAGAAACGAAAAGAGGCCATTACGGAATATACCTCAGCTATCTACGACGAGAAGGATAAAGAAATTTTCGATGAGGCAGATCGACTCAAAGAAATGATTGATAAGATTACAGAAGATCTGGATTTATAGCAATGAAAAAAGCGGATGCTTATGGGCATCCGCTTTCTATTTCTTCAAATGAACCGATATGGCTTCCTGGTAACGCTTATAATAGCCTGGCACATTATTGAGCAAAAGCAACTCTGTATATAAATAACTTTTCATATTAAAGTCCTGTAAATTAATATTGGTTAAGTCTAATATTTGTTTCAGCCTATAGTTCAATGTGTTGGGGTGAATAAACAGTTCAGCAGCGGTCTGCTTTGCTTTCCCATTATTGGCTAAGTACACTTCGAGGGTTTGTAAAAGGTTCGTTTGTCCTTCTGTATCCTTTTTCATCAGTTCTAGCAGATCTTCACTGAAATAATCTTCCGAGCTATTCTTTTCGTAAAGTGTGGCCAGGTATCTGTAAACACCTAATTTTGCAAACTCTCTTGGCATCGTTTCTGGCCGAGGCTCAATAAAGTTAGCCGTTTCAATAACCTCAAGTGCTTCTAGAAAACTCTTTCGGATATCAATTAACTTCGTATACTCTTTCCCAAGCCCAATCATAAAGTAATAAAAAGACTCCCCGTCCAAGTTCTGCTTAACCTCGTCAATAAAAGTCCTTGCCGTATCGGTGGCACTAAAAGGAGCCCCTGCTCGCCCGTGAACAAACATGACAATTTGAAACTCCGTCTTTAGAAACTGAATGTCTTTTCGCAGTGGAGAGTGGATTACTAGTTCTTTTAACGTACCTAGCAAATCATTGTATTGGGGATCCGTTATGGAGAAGATTAAAACCACACAACGCTCCGGGAGACGAAGCTTCACTAGTTTCGCATCGTGTCTAAACTGAGTTTCACTCCCATATTCATGATGGATTAATTTCCATAACAGTTCATCCTTACGTCCCTCTTTAACATTGACTCTCGAATAAGCATCATAAATGAGTTTTCCGATATGGGACGTAATTTCTTCTAAAAAGATCAAATCTTCCTCTTTTAACAAAGACGTAGATTCCTGCACCCAAATATACCCCATAGTATGACCAAGATGTTTCGCAGCAATTACAATTCTCTGATAGAACCCTAGCTCTTCAATAGGTTCAATGCGAATAGGCTCAGGTTTACTTTCTAACTTTTGAACAATCCCCTCTTTCTTCAGCCGATCAATAATAAAGACAGGACACTTCTTAGATAGAATCGTTTTTTGTTGCGTTTGATCAAACTCTTCGAATGAGGAACTGTAGGCAATTAATTCAAAATTTTTATTTTCGACAATGACTGGTTTATCAAGCTTCGAACTAATAAACTCAGTCGCTTTGTGTATATCTTCTGTTTGAAGAATGAGCTCCTTTTGATCCATAGTTAATCCCTTACCTTTCAACAGCAGAGTCGAACAAGAAAACCTAATGTTCATTATAGCGACTTTTCTCATAAAAGGGAAAGGCAATGTTGCAGAGTATTACTAGTCTTTTTAATATTCTGTTTATAATTTCTGATATTGTGATGAATAAAGAAGCTCTATAAACAGTAGACAAAGACAGTATGATACAATGGTTCCACTAATAAAACGAGGAGAATGAACATGGAGAAACATTTGGACCATATCGGCGTAGCCGTTCGAAATATAGAAGAAAGTATTCATTTTTATGAAAATGTATTGGGCGCAACGATGATTGACCATTACCGTAGTGAAGCCACTGGAGTTGAAAGTGAAATCGCCATAATGGATGTAAATGGATTCCGCACCGAGCTCTTAATGCCAACGAATAATACAACTTCACCTATTGCACGGTTCATCAAACAAAAAGGAAAAGGCGTTCACCATGTGGCTTATCAAGTAGATGATCTGGATGAAGCCATAAAAGAACTAGAAGAAAAAGGCATCCGCATACTAGAAGGAAGCTTGCGTACGAATAAGCACGGAAGAAGATTAATATATGTAAACCCAGCAGATACAGAAGGAACGATCGTGGAATATTGCGACTATCCTAGCCAATAAACATCACTAATGAAAAAAAAGCTTCTCACCAAAGTGAGAAGCTTTTTTCTATTAATACATTTCGGAAATTGTTTTAGCTTGCATGTGAAGAGCGATATAATCAGGTCCTCCTGCTTTAGAGTCAGTACCTGACATCTTGAAACCACCGAATGGCTGATACCCAACAATAGCTCCAGTACAATTACGATTAAAGTAAAGGTTACCAACATGGAAGTCGCGAGCAGCAATTTCTAAATGCTGGCGATTATCAGAAATAACCGCTCCTGTTAAACCGTATTCTGTATTGTTTGCAATCTCGATCGCGTCATCGAAATCTTTAGCTTTGGTAAAGCAAACAACAGGACCGAAGATCTCTTCTTGTTGCATACGTGACTCTGGAGCAAGGTCAGCGAATACCGTCGGCTCAATAAAGTAACCTTTGGAATCGTCGCCTTTACCACCTGTCATGAGACGTCCTTCTTCTTTACCAACTTCCATATAAGACATGATCTTCTCATATGCTGATTGGTCTACAACTGGTCCCATATACACATTTGACTCTGCTGCGTTACCTACAGAAAGTTCTTTCGTACGAGCTACAACACGTTCTAGTACTTCATCGTATACATCTTGGTGTACGACAGCACGGGAACCAGAAGAACATTTCTGACCTGAGAATCCGAACGCTGAAACAACGATTGCCTCAACAGCCGTTTCGATGTTTGCTTCTTTGTCAACCACAACGGTGTCCTTACCACCCATTTCAGCAATAACTTGCTTAAGGTGGTTTTGGCCATTCTGTCGGACAGAAGCTTTTTCCATAATACGAAGGCCTACATCTCTAGAACCTGTAAAGGAAATTAAAGCCGTCTTTGGATGCTCAATCAGATAGTCCCCAACTTCGCCGCCGCTGCCTGGTACGAAGTTTAGAACACCTTTAGGAAGTCCGGCTTCTTCTAAAATTTCAACAAATTTCGCCGCGATTACCGGGCTATTACTTGCTGGTTTCATAACCACTGTGTTACCTGCTACAAGAGGTGCCACTGTTGTTCCTGCCATAATAGCAAGTGCAAGATTCCATGGTGGAATAACGACCGTTACCCCAATTGGTTGGTAAACATAACGGTTGCGCTCACCAGGACGGCTTTCTACATGCTTTCCTTTATCAATTTCAAGCATTTGACGCGCATAATATTCTAAGAAGTCAATAGCTTCAGCTGTATCTGCATCCGCCTCTTTCCAAGGCTTACCTACTTCATAAACGAGATAAGCGGAAAGTTCATGTTTACGTCGACGCATAATAGCTGAGGCGCGAAGTAAAAGTCCTGCACGAGCTTCAGCAGACCATTTTCTCCAAGACTCAAACGAGTTAGAAGCTGCTTGCATGGCTTTTTCTGCAAGTTCTTGTGTAGCCTTTGATACACGTCCAACAACTTGTTCAGTGTTCGCTGGATTTGTGGAAACGATTCTATCATCCGTTAAGATGCGTTCTCCGTCCACTAGCAAATGGTGATCCTGACCTAGTTGGCTTTTCACCTGCTGTAGCGCATCCTCAAAAGCTTTCTTATTTTCTTTAACTGTGAAATCTGTGAATGGTTCGTGTTTGTACGGTTGTACCATCAATCATTTCCCCTTTCTCTTCGTTATTCAAGCAGTAGCTAATTTATTTACTAAAGAGCCCTTTCACCGCAAAAGCGATGTTCGCTGGGCGCTCTGCTAACCTTCTCATAAAGTATCCATACCAGTCTTCTCCATATGGGAGATAGACCCGAACTTTGTAACCTTCCTTCAAAAGATCAAGTTGCATTTGATTTCTCATGCCATAAAGCATTTGGAACTCAAATTGATCTTTAGGAATGTTGTTCTTCTCTACAAATTCTTTTGTAAACTCAATCATTGCCTCATCATGTGAAGCGATAGCGGTATAATTCCCATTTAATAAATGCTTAGCAATCAACTTCTTCAGATTGTCATCCACCATTGATTTTTCTGTAAAAGCAACTTTTCCTGATTCTTTATAAGCCCCTTTTACCAGGCGGAGATAAGCATTGTAATCACTTAATTCCTCAACATCTTGGTTTGAACGGAACAGATACGATTGAATGACTGTACCCAAGTTGTCATACTCTGTCTTGAAGTGTTTATACAATTCCAACGTCTTCTCTGTTCGTGAGGAATCCTCCATATCGATTGTTACAACCACATCATATTGTTTAGCTGCTTCTAATATGCGCGTCATATTTTCATAGACGAGATCGTGACTGATATCAAGTCCAAGAGAGGTCAATTTTAAACTGAGCTGCGTATTCAACTGATGATTATGAATAGCCTGGATTGTACTTATACATTCCTCTGTACGCTCTCTGGCTTCCGCCTTAGAGTTAACGTACTCTCCGAGGTGATCCACCGTTACGTGCAGCCCCTGACTATTCAACTGTTGGATTAATGGAATGGCCTGGTCAAACGACTCTCCCCCCACAATCTTATCCGCACCCAAACGCGGCCCCCATTTCTTGGCCATCTTATCAAGCACTGAACTATTGGATAATAATAAGAAGAAATTCTTACTTAACGCTTCCACGACCACCACACCCCTTCACCGTTGATGTAACGTTTTCTTTTGATTAAAGGAATACATTTATTGTGCTAAATGTTTTTCTATTAAGAAAATTATAACTTCTATACGACCTATACCACAACGTGGCCGAGTAACAAACTTCACTCGCAAATTTTGTGGTTTATACACAACTACCACTGAAAGCGCTTCACCACGCATTATGTGTACCCTGAATCCACTTGTATAAACCTGTATTTACAAATCTTTTCCATCCTTCCGTTTATATAGATTCATCCAGTAAAGCACAATGACTTAAAGTACCCATGCCAATGTAAAATAGTATGAATTTAACTATCTCAAACTAAAGGTATTATGTTATAATCAATTTGTAACTGAAACAGCCGGGTGTGCCATCAGTGCATACCTTGGTGAAAAAACGGGTATAGGACAAGCATATACATGAAATATAGCCTATGCCTTTCTTCTACAATTACATTAATAGTTGAGGAACAAATTCCCTTCTTTTTGGGAAGAATATCATTTTGAACAGTTCCATACCAAGTGGTATACTAGGGAATGTAAGTCAGCTTACATTTTTTAAATCCATATAATGTATTGTTAGAAAGTAAGGTAACATTCAAATGACCAATAGGAGGTTCATTGCATGATTACACTTTATTTATCTCCAAGTTGCACATCTTGCCGTAAAGCGAAAGCTTGGTTTGAAGAGCATAACTTAGAGTACACAGAACGCAACATCTTTTCTGAGCCTTTATCTGCAGACGAAGTGAAAGAAATTGTTCGTATGACAGAGGATGGAACAAAAGAGATTATCTCTGAACGTTCTAAGGTCTTTAAAGAATTAGATGTCGATTTAGATGATCTTTCTATGCGTGAACTTTATGAACTGATCGAGCAAAATCCAAGCATCTTAAAGCGCCCGATTATGCTTGATGAGAAGCGTATGCAAGTTGGCTTCAACGAAGATGAAATTCGCAGCTTCCTTCCACGCAAAGTTCGCACATATCAGCTTGAAGAAGCACTACAAAGCGCTAACTAATTCTAAGAATACAAAAGCCTTTGTATGGGATAACACGAAAAAGCCCTCTATTTCTTAATAGAGGGCTTTTCTTATGCTTACAATACTTTCTGTAAGAAAGATTGTGCTCTTTCAGTAGAAGGATGATTAAAGAACTGGAGGGGGGTTGTTTCTTCTACGACCGCTCCCTGATCAAGGAAGATAATACGATCGGCTACTTCACGGGCAAATGCCATTTCGTGTGTCACAATAACCATCGTCATTCCAGTGCTTGCGAGTTGTTTCATCACATCTAAGACTTCTTTTACCATCTCTGGGTCAAGCGCTGAAGTTGGCTCATCAAACAGCATAATCTCAGGGTGCATGGCAAGAGCTCTAGCGATCGCTACTCTTTGTTTTTGCCCACCTGATAGTTGATTCGGATAACTGTGTGCTTTATCTGATAACCCAACCGTGTTAAGAAGCTTCATGGCATTCTCTTCAGCTTCTTTCTTGCTCTTCCCATGTGTCTCCATAGGAGCGAACGTAATATTTTGAAGTACAGTCATATGAGGAAAGAGGTGAAAATGCTGAAACACCATTCCTGTCTTCTCGCGAATTTGAGTCACATTTTGCTCATTTAGCTGGGTTCCATCAATATAGACTTGTCCTTCTGTTGGCTGTTCTAATCCATTTAAACAACGAAGAAACGTTGATTTACCAGACCCAGAAGGTCCAATGACAGCCACGACTTCTTTCTTATTAATCTCAGTCGTAATAGAATTTAAAACAGGCGTCTTTTTAAATGTTTTCGATAATTGATTAACTTTAATCACTGTAACTCAACCTTCTTTCTACTCTGGATCCGTACATTTCTAATACCCGAACCATAAGGAAGTACAAGATTAATGGGATGGTTAAGGCACCAATATAGTTGTATGTGTCCGCTGCTACAATTTGCCCTCTGCGCATAATATCTGAAACCCCAATGACAGAAATAACAGCTGACTCTTTTAGTAACATGATTCCTTCATTCATTAAAGCAGGTAAGATGTGTTTGATTGCCTGAGGCAGTATGATTTTACGCATCGCTTTAAAATAAGGGATATTCAGAGCTTTAGCTGCTTCAAATTGGCCTTTATCAACAGATTGGATACCTGCTCTTATGATTTCAGAAATGTATGCAGCTGAGTTTAGGGAGAAAGCAATCACCCCTGCTACAAACGGCTCAATATTCCATGGTGTCAATTGTGGAATGACATAATAGATATAAACAAGCTGCAGGATCAGAGGAGTCCCTCTGAAGAAAGCTGTATAAGCACCTGCCAGTTTGCCTAAGAATTTGTTGTTACCAAGCTTCGCAAGAGCCACTCCAATTCCTAGAATGAATCCTATTACAGCAGATAGTAGTACAAATTTTAATGTTATTAGAATTCCCTCTAAAATAAAGGGAATGGATGGGATGATCTCTTCCATATCACTCAGCTCCTTGCCTTATTCGGACTTTCCTCCGTTTTCAAACCACTTCTTGATTAACTCATCCATTTTTCCGCTTTCTTTCATTTTCTCAATTTCTTTATTAAACTCTTCTACAAGCTCACTATCCTCTGGGAAAGCAGCTGCTGAACCTTTTGATGCATTTGGATCCATAATAAACTGAGTTAGCTTTTCATTCTTCTCTAAATAACCGCTAGTGACACTATCTTCAATGATGGCTGCATCAATGCGTCCTGTCTTTAGCTCCTCTACGAGTTGAGGGATCAGGTCACGCTGAATCACTTCAATTCCATCATATTCTTCTTGAAGTTCTTTGGCTTTATCTTCTTGAATCGAACCGAGCTGTACCCCGATCTTCTTCCCTTCCAAATCTCCTAACTCTTTAATAGAAGCATCCTCCATAGAAATCACAGCATTGTGTGCTTCGTAATAGATATCAGAGAAATCTACTTGCTTTTCGCGTTTTTCATTCGGCGACATTCCGGCAAAGACAAAATCTACTTTGTTACTATTAAGTGCTGCAATCAATCCGCTAAAGTCCATGTTTTCAATCTTCAATTCATAACCCAGTTCGTCTGTTATATGTTTAGCAATATCAATGTCAAACCCTACAATTTCATCACTGTTTGCCGTATCTATGAATTCAAATGGTTTATAATCAGCTGATGTACCCATAACGATTGTCTTCTTTCCGTTCTCTCCTTCTCCATTTGCTGCTTCAGAACTCCCGCAAGCTGAGAGTACAGCCATCGTTGCTACTATTGATAGAATAAGTGCAAGTTTCTTCATTGTTAGTCCCCCTGTGAATGTATGTTTATTAGATATAATGTATAATAACACATAAATAATCATTGTGAATACCTTTATTTAAATTTTTATACAAAGTTTTGTATATCCTATTCATTCTCATAAAAAGAGGCTAGCGATCTCTTCAACTATGTAAGCGATACACATCCCTTTAAATAGGAGTTTTCCTATTTCAAGGAGTATTTTACAAGTTTGATTTTGGAATTTTCTGTTTTATGATAAAATGCAGAAGTACTTATAAAGGGGGAAATATAGAATGTCTACTTTTTATCAAGAACGCTTTGATTTCTCAAAACCAGAAACCATCGAAACAGAATTCGAGCGCCTCGTACAGGAACCTATAGATTCTGTGGAAAAACTAGAGTCGTGGATCCTCGATCAGGCTCAAATTTTTGATGCCATTAATGAAGGATTAAGGGGACACTACATCGACTTTCAAAGTCATAGCGATAGCCAAGTGGCCAAAGAAAAGGTCGAGCGCGATCAGGAGAAGATTGAACCACTTCTAAAGCGATATCAGGCGTTATTAGATCAGAAATTTATCGATACACCTTATAAAGATGAATTAGACCAGGATACATATGGGCGATTTATGAAAATGAAAGAAAATGCATTGGATTTATTCCGAGAAGAAAATATCGATCTAGAAGTAGAAGAAGATCGATTGACGAACCAGTATTTCGAAATTACAGGAAGTTTAACAGTAGATTGGTACGGTGAGGAGAAAACACTTAGTCTGATGAGCTCTTATCTACAAGACTCCAACCGTGACGTAAGAAAACAAGCTTTTACAAGTATAAATGACGTGCGATTAAAGCATAAAGATTCTCTTCAATCCATTATGGATGAGCTCATAGCGTTACGTCAGAAGAAGACAACGAACGCAGGACTAAACACGTTTACAGACTATATGTTTAAAGAATATGAACGATTTGATTACACCCCGGAAGACTGTAAACAGCTAGCTGAGTCCATTCGTGAGCATGTGGTCCCTCTAAAAAATGAACTAATGGAGAAAGAGAAAGAAAGACTTCAAGTAGATACATTGAAACCGTGGGACTTAAGTGCATCTCCTGCAGGGCAAAGTCCACTTAAACCATTTCATACAACGGAAGAGCTAATTGAGAAGTCCTCATCCATTTTCACCAAATTGGATGCTTCCTTCGCAAGTTTATTAACAGATATGCAGAAGAAGGGCACACTCGATCTTGATACTCGAAAAGGAAAAGCACCTGGAGGATTTTGCGACTTTCTACCACTATCCCAGTCGTCGTTTATTTTCATGAATGCTGACACTTCCCATGACGATATGATCACCCTTCTTCACGAAATGGGACACTGCATTCATAACCATCGAAGCGAGGATATCAAGCTCCCTTCCTATCGTGAGGCACCAATGGAAAGTGCTGAACTTGCCAGTATGACGATGGAACTTCTTACAATGGACTATTGGGATCACTTCTATGACGATGAGGAAGATCTGTTGCGTGCCAAGCGGGAACAGTTAGAAGGAATTATCCATTTCCTTCCTGGTGGTATCGTGATTGATCAACTACAACACTGGATGTATGAACACCCAAACCATACAGCCGTGGAGCGAAATGCTAAATTTAAAGAATTAAAACAAAATTTTGGCACAGAGAGAGTCGATTGGTCTGAGCATGAAGAGACGCTTGAGAACAGTTGGTTAAAGGTGCTCCACATTTTTGAAGTGCCATTTTACTATGTTGAATATGTGATTGCTCAGCTTGGAGCCGTTCAAATGTATAAGCAATACAAAGAGAATCCGAAACAAGCTTTAGAAAATTATAAGAATGCCTTATCCCTTGGAAACACTAAATCACTGCCTGAAGTCTATCAGACAGCTGGCATCCGTTTTGATTTCTCTGCAGAAACGATTCAGGACCTCATGACATTTATTAAGCAGGAATTAGACGCCCTGGAAACTTCACAATCCTAGAAAACGAAAAGCCCCTCTTAAATGAAGGCTCTGCTAAAGTTGGTTGTTGATTTTTTACACGTTATATATAAGTCCCTAATATGGAGTACCGGAAAGTGAGAATGTTTCTAGCGTTAGTCTGCGCGTAAGGTGGTTCGGGAAATCACTCGCTTTCCGCGGCCCCACACGAGGTGGGGTCGTTCGACGTTGGCGATTGACGTGACGGTCTTAGTCGAACTTCATTATTCCCTTAAAAGCCTCCTCGTTCGCTTGCGCTCTCTGTGGGGTCTCCCCTAGATAGAAATGTGCAAGCGTGGTGCCTAGGACCGTACGGACAAGACAGCTTTTTGGAAAAGGCGATAAGCCTTTGGAAAAAAGATGACTTGTCTCGCTAGGTCCTCCACGCTGGAACTGGACTGGCTCCTTCTGCCGCAGGAGTCTCGCAATTTCCCGAACCACCTTTGCCATATTTAGAAGAACGGAAAACATGCCATATTAGAAAATAGAGTTGAATCTACGCGACCACCCACAGCTGGAGGGCCGTCTCATCAAACTTAGATAAGGGGTGTCTGGGGAACGGGGAGACTCCTGCGGGAGAAAGAGGTCGACGAGACCCCGCAGGGCACGATTTTTGCCCGAGGAGGCTCGACAGCTCGCCCGCGGAAAGCGAGTCGTTCCCCAGACACCCCAAGCACTAGTCAATAAAGACGGCCCCATCTACACTTAAATGTCTCAGCTCTTGGTATTGAACAAGCCTTTAAAATAATAACACTAAACTATAAAAGAGCCTAATGAAAGAGGGGCTTTTCTATGTTTGTGACGATACAATGGTAACGGGCATGCCATTTGGAGCTTGTACCGAATAGATCTTCTCCCCGTTCTCCTCAATTGGTCCATGTATTTCGACACCTTGTTCTTTTGCAAAAGACGCAAAGTCATCTCCTTCATCAACAACGATCTGGAGCATCGTTAAAGCGTTCATGCATTCATTCTTATGCCAGAATTCAAGCCAGCTCTCGCCAGCCTTAAAGATCCCGCCCCGGTAGTCTTCTGTATCCTCCCAGGAATTCTTCAAGCCAAGCTTATTCTGCAGAAAATCCACCATTGCCTCGCTGTGTTCCGATACTTCCCCATAGCGATACCCTAACACCTTCATCTTCATGTCCTCCTAAATAGAATATTCATCTTGCACAGGGTCATAAAAGATCAAATCATAAAACTGATCTCTAAGAGAAGAATCGTCACGATCTTCTGAGTTCAACTGCTCCCATTCATTCTCATCTAACATAACAATTGTAAGTTGGATTCCTTCTTGGTCAATCTTCTTTTGCAATTGGAAGCTTTGTTTCACATCACGCTCATTGTAATAGAAATTATCAAACGTATAGACCTTGCCATTCTTTGTTTGAAAACTAAACTCCCATTTAAATGACTCTTCACTACCTTCTCCTATCCCACCTGAGACATACGGGTCTAGTTCAGCTTTTTCAACCTCATCCCAACCGATTATTTCTTTATTACCAAATTGGGAGAACACAATCTGCTCATCGCGAATCGCTCGGTAATCATCCTTGGTGAGAAACATAACAAAAGGATTTAAAACAAATAAGAGAAAGAACAATCCGATTTCATATCCTTTCAGTGATTTGAAACCTTTTATATACAGAACGGAGAAAAGGATCGCTAACCCTGAAAGTAGTAGAATCTTCACACTTATGATCCACTGAGCAGAATTGGTGTCAAAATGAATATCATTAGATGTTTTAAGGGCGGCTTTATAATCAATGAAACCATATTCAATGATAAACATATAAGCAGGAAAGAGTAATGTAACAAACGTATACACTCTTAAGTACATAAACCACGAATCCTTCAGACGCTCTCGTCCCTTCGCTAAAAGAAACCCTAGCGATACAGGGAGCGCACTAAAGAAAACATATTGGATGATCTTCATCCCAATCGTCTGGCCTTCGTTAATCACAATTGTCAGGCCTGTTATGAAAGATAAGATAAGGATGCCCCAACCTGCGATCCGTTTTAACCATTGCATAACCTTCAAGATTGTCACCTCCTTCACCTCATTGTATACGAAGTGAAGAAGGACTGGTTACAAATAAGGTGTTTTCTCAAAGAGGGATATAAATCAATGATTGTCGAATAGACTAATTAGTAAGAAATGGACAAGGTGGGTCTTTATGAATATCTTTGTTAGTTACCTATTACTCGGACTGTCTCTTTCTGCACCGATGGGACCAATTAATGCTGCCCAACTCGATAAGGGGATCCGGTTTGGCTTCTGGCATGCATGGCTAATAGGCGTAGGCGGGATGGTTGCAGATGGCGTGTTTATGCTCCTCATTTATTTCGGAGTAGCTCAGTTTATTGATACCCCTATTCTAAGAGCATTTTTGTGGTCCTTTGGATTCTTTGTCCTTTGTTATACAGGGGTAGAAAGTATTGCTAAATCTAAAGCTCCTACACTAGAAAGAACAGAAACTAGAGGAGAAACACTGGGAAAATCTTTTCGGACAGGCTTTTTAATGGCTATCTCAAATCCGTTAAGTATTCTGTTCTGGCTCGGCATCTATGGATCAATACTAGCTCAAACCACAGATCAATATGGTGCTATACAAATCCTGATCTACAGTTCAGGTATTTTCCTCGGTATTACCATATGGGATATCACAATGGCTGCTCTTGCAACAGGCACGAGAAGGCTCGTGACACCTACCATTCAACAAATCATTTCTATCCTATCTGGTTTGGTTTTAATCGGCTTTGGTCTTTACTTTGGAATACAGGCTTTCAGGCTTATAGTTGGCGGATAGACAGACACCCATCTCTCCTTACTTTAATAGGATAACCGTGTAAATCCTTTAGGAGAGGTTGTTAACAGAAGTGAGTTTGTATACCAAGAGTTTGATTGAAGAACAGTTTACAGAATTAGAGGAATGGCAACGGGAGGCTTATCATGACTTCACCTCTATGATGCTGAGCACGGAACATCCTTACCCTTGCGTCCCAGGTAAACAAGGGTTTGTTGGAGACATGCTTCGATTTGGATTTTGTCCTTCTCCAAAAGATGAAGATGCGGCCAGAGTCATTGCGTCACTCCTTAAAGAATACGGAACGATATCACGGGACACAGGGATGTATGCATCTTTAGTGTTACTGTGTGATACAAGGGAACTTCTAGAGACCCATACATCTGTTTATGAGTATGAACAATGTTTCTGGAAGGTGCTAAGCGTTGTCCATCAGCTTGACGATGCACCTTGGCCAGAACACATTCCACAAGACCCCCATGACCCTTCATGGGAGTTCTGTTTTGATGGCGAGCCCTATTTTGCTTTTTGTGCTACACCAGCCCATGTCTCGAGAAAAAGCCGGTACTCCTCAAATTTCTTAATCGCCTTTCAACCTAGGTGGGTCTTTGATGAAATTAATGCTTCTACTTCTTTAGGACAGAAGCTTAAAAAAGTGATCCGAAAACGTCTTGTGGATTATGATGGAATAAAAGCCCATCCAAGCCTCATGTGGTATGGGCAGGAAGAGAATTACGAATGGAAACAGTATTTCCTGCATGATGATGATTCAACTCTATCGAAATGTCCCTTTATGAGAATGAAGAGTAAATGGAAAAGTTTACGTTCTTAACCTCCCGAGGGGATGGATCTCATTCATCCCCATTTCCGGGTGGAGTAAGACTGTTCTGCCTTTTACCCTTTTTGCTTCTAATCCAAGTAGCACCGGCGATCACCAAAAGGAATAGTAAGCTTACAAAGAATCCTTTTCGGCTGACATCATCCCAAAAGGTACCGGTTATAGCAAAGAAGATTAAAAGAAGAGAACCCATAAACAACAAACGATCCTTCCTTCCCTCTCCCATCAGCTTCTTATAAGAAAATAAAATAAATACCCATGTGTAAAGAAGCATTAACCCTGCTGCTGTTGTGATGTACTCAAACAGCTTCTCCGGTAACAACAAGGCAATAATGATGGATATGACCACAAAGAACGTCACCAAAAGAAAGGCAGGGATTGGGACACGCCACTTCCCTTCTTTAGCAAAGCGTTTTGGCGCATCACCCTCTTCAGCTAACGTGACAAGCATCGTTGTGACTGCATATAAAGAAGCTACCATAGTAGAGAAACCGGCAATGATAAGAACAGCAGTAAACAAATGGGCTACAAAAGGAATGTTGTATTGAGCTAGCGCTGTTAAAAATGGACTTTCATCTCCATTTATAGAAGCAAGTGGAGTCAGTTTCAGCACGAGAAAGATTGAAAGGACATATAGAGTCGTTAAGGCAACCAGCATAATCTGTCCTGATTTCGGGGCTTCTTTCGGCTCCTTCAGCTCTCTTGCCATAAGCCCCATCACCTCTATTCCTCCAAATGCATAGAAGGCATATAACAAAGCGATCCATAGCCCTTTAGGTCCATTGGCAAACCATTGAGCCCTCTTTTCTCCCCCATTTATCTCCTCTGTTATATCAATGAAACCAACCAATGCTGCACCAGCTATTAGAATAAACATAATGATCGCAGCTGCTTTCATAACACCAAACAGATTCTCCATTTTTTCTACCTTTTCTACTCCAAGAAGAATGACAAAAAGTCCGATCCCAGAAAAGACGGCTGAAAAAACCCATAGGGGAACCGATGGAAACCAGAATTGAGCAAAGATTCCAAGGGCCGTTAACTGACTCCCCATAATAAGCATTTCAGACGACCAGTAGACCCATCCATTACTAAACCCTGCCCAATTTCCATAGGCCTGCTTGGCATATGTACGAAAAGACCCTTTCTCCGGATGATGAGCCGTCATTTTAGCTAAACAATTAAACACAATCCATGTCCCCATCCCTGCTAATAAATATGCTATTAAAACAGACCATCCTGCTTTTTGGATACTAATACTCGCTCCAAGGAAATACCCTGTTCCAATAATACACCCAATACCAATGAGGGACATTTGCCACCACGATAAATGACCTTCTTTATCCTTTTCTGACATCTGCCTCCTCCTCCCAAACCGTTAGTCGTATTAGTGTTTGATAAACCATTGGGATTATGTAACGAAGGAATGGATTCGCTAATTCGGGCAATAGTAAGGAGCAAAATCAACATTTGGAGGTTTATTATGAACATATCACTCAACTGTTGGAATGAGTACGATCAACTGAAGTCTGTACTCGTTTGTTCCCCGTCAACCTTAGATGTCCCTGACGCTCAAACGGCTACTGACGTGCAGTGGGAGAAACCCGTAAGTCAAAAGAAAGCTCAAGAACACTTTCATAACATGGTGGATGCTATGAAGGAACACGGGATTCACGTTATTGACTATTCCAAACATTTATCAAGACAAGATGCACACCTAAGCCACCAATTAATTAATCGTGTCTTTACTCGTGATTTGGCCTGTGTCTTTGGGAATACACTTGTCCCAGGCGAACCGGGGACCTCCATGCGTCGCCCTGAATATATACAATCTCACTTTCTATTTCTCGATTGGTTTGGGCCTGAGCGCTTTAAAGTCACAGCAAATAATAACGGAAATGCATTAGAGTTTGGTGATGTTATGGTCCTAAACAAAGATGCGGTCTTTTTGAATACCGGTCTTCGATCAAGTTATGAAGCAGTGGAAAGAATGAAAGACCAGATCTTTCAAGCTGGATTCTCTGAAATTGGTGTGATTGACTTACCACGCCGCCCTGACACATTGCACATGGATATGAATGCAAATGTAGCCGCAGCAGATGTATTGATTGCCAAAAGTTATATGAGATATTTACCGGTTCGCATCCTTACAGAAACACATGACCGTTATCTAATGATGGAAGAATTCTTATTCAGACATGGATTTGAGGTGGAATGGACGAATGACATTAAGCACACCGTAGCTGATATTAATTTCTTAAACCTAGACCCTGAAACACTTTTAATCAGTACGAAGGCCAATAAAAAGATCATTCGTAATCATCCAAAATTAAAGAAGAAAAAGCTCATTGAGGTAGAAGTTGACGAACTCGAAAAAGGAGGAGGCGGGATACGCTGCATGACTCTCCCGTTAGAAAGACAATCATAAAAAAACGAGGCTCTCGATATCGAGAGCCTCGTTTTTTCTTTTACGCAGATGCTTCGGTTTGATGCTTTTTCTCTGATTGGTTAACAATGGATGTTCCAACTAAGTCGCCAGTTACGTTCAGTGCAGTCGCACCCATTCCAACAAGAACATCAATAGACGTTAGAACCGCAACAGCTTCCATTGGTAACCCAACTTGAGTAAATACTGTAGCGATCATGACGATGCCGGCGCCAGGCACACCTGCTGTGCCGATTGAAGCCAATGTACCAACAATTACAATCATAAGCATTCCTGTAAAACCAAGAGTCGTATCTGTGTAGTTTGCCGCAAACACGGCGGATACAGCAATACGAATCGCTGCTCCGTCCATGTTCATCGTTGCTCCAAGTGGCAGACTAAATCCGTACAGACTCTTTGATAACCCTAAGCGATTCGCTGCATTTAGCGTCACAGGTAATGTTCCTGAGCTACTCTGTGTAACAAACGCCGTAATCATAGGCGTTCTCGCTTGGGAGAAGAATTCCCGTGGACTCATTTTAAACGTAATCATCAGAATCGTATAAAGCACAATCTGAACAAGAATAGCCACATAAAGGACAAGCACCATGTTTCCAAGTTCAAGAATCGTGTTTATTCCTTGATTTCCAACGGTTTGAGCAATAATAGCAAAGATCCCTATTGGAATAATTTGAAGAATCACGTTCATCACTTTAAAGGTAGCTTCATTTAATCCGTTAAAGAGCTTATAAACATGCTCCCCTAGTTCTCCATGTTCATCAGAATTCCGAATAGCAGAAATCGCAATACCAAATACTAAAGAGGTAAAGATAATACCTAATAAATTCATCTCAGAAAAGGCTGTTACGATATTACTTGGAATAATGTTTAAGAGCACGCTGGCCACACCAGGATAATCATTTGCTTCCACCGTTTCTGATGTCTCAACAGTAATACCAGAACCCGGTTCAAATAGATTAGCTACCAGAAGCCCAACCACGATCGCCAAAGCAGAGGTAACAGCATAGTAAAGGAACATCTTCCCTCCCATGCGCCCAAGGTTACCTAACTTGGTCTGGTTAACACCCACAATTAAT
Organism: Pontibacillus chungwhensis; assembly: GCF_030166655.1. GTDB lineage: Bacteria > Bacillota > Bacilli > Bacillales > BH030062 > Pontibacillus. Next base: position 3,355,242 of record NZ_CP126446.1, read on the forward strand.
GTAAAGAAAATAAGCGGGATGATGATGAATTGTAATAAACGCATTAATAAGTCGCCTAATGGAGAAAGAACAGACGTACCCTCTCCAAAGACAAGGCCGGTAATAATACCTAATATAAGTGCAATCGTAATCTTCACAATGAGTGAAGTATTAATATAACCACGAAATAAACGACCCATTTGTATGCCTCCTTTTTTATTTATAATTATTCCTATCATTTTAATCGGCTTTGATGTTTATAACTTATAAGATTTTATTCTCTATGTCAAAGACTTGTTTTTTCCAAATCTCTTTCTAGAGCATTAGTTAGTGTACCAACTCCGATCGGAAAGATAAATCTAAATGCTTAGAAATAAAAGTTCTTCATTTCAAAAGGTTTGCTTTCTTATCATACCCTCGTTAAACAGAAACACTCCTTTTTCCGATCCACGGGGCCTTGATGAGTGCTTGAGGGTTGCTCGGGGGTTACCCCATTTCCTTGTCAGGAAGGGTTAAACAGTTTCTAGAGTCCAGATATGTCAGGTTTCCGCTCCACCTTGCACTCAGCCTAAAGCTACAGAAACATTCACTCTTCTTCGAGTACTGAATAAATCCATAAAAAGCACAAGTCCTTTAAAGGACTTGTGCTTTTTTTACCCTGAATGGGAATTATCTTTTACCTTCGACCGTTGCTTTTTCTGAAAGGGAAACCACCAGTTTAAATCACCCAATAGCTTCATCAGACTCGGCACAAGGAGTAGCCGGATGATGGTCGCATCAATAAAGATGGCTATGGCAATTCCTATACCGATTTGTTTCACTGGCATTACGTTTGTAAACGCGAAGGCTCCTGTGATCACAATCATAATGAGGGCAGCTGAGGTAATAATCTTACTCGTATTAGCGAGCCCTTCCACTGTGGAATGATGATTGTCTTTTGTCTCTTGGTAAAATTCATGAATTCGCGAAATAAGAAAGACTTCGTAATCCATGCTTAATCCAAACACAAGACTAAAGACAAGGACAGGCAGGACGAGCGCAATATCAGTTTCCTCTAATCCAAACAAACCATTTTGGAACAGGAGAACGAGAATTCCAAATGTAGACGTCAGCCCGACAATATTCATTAAAATCGCCTTAAGTGGAATCAAAATGGACTTAAAGGCAAGCATTAATATCGTAAAGGTAGAGATAAGAATAATCGCAATACTGATTCCTACTTTGTCGTAAATCTCGTCATAAATTTCCTGGTTGAACTTCGGTTGACCTCCTATACTAACATCGACCGCCCAATCTTGATCAATCCAATCTCTCATTAACGCTTGAGCTTTGTCAGCATCAGCTTTAGCATCGATTGTTACCGGAAGTAAGAGTTGATCCCCTTTCACAAAACGATCAATAGCAGGCTGAAGCTGCTCTTTTGTTTGTTCTTGTTGAAGAGCTTGATATAACTCCTCACTTGAATCTATTTCACTTACTTTAAATAAAGTAGCTACAGAATCTACAAGATCTTCCCCACTAGCCTCTTCCTCTAGAGTCTTCCAGTCTTCTAATCCTTCTTGACTTAGCCAATCCCCGTCGCGTTCAGCCACTATATAAACTTGACTTTGATCAGGCGACAGGAAAGTATCTTCAATATCTTCATAGGCTGCTCTTGATTCATAGCTTTCAGGTAGGGACTCAATCGTCGGGATCGAAAGGTTCATATTCTTTAATGGAACGATCCCTACGATAAGAATGGCCAAAGCAACAAGTGTAATAAGAATTGGTCTCTTCATCACCCAACGAGCAAACGTACGCCAACGCCCTACAGAAGACTGATCCACCCGAATCACTTTCCACTTATTTATATGGTGCCCTAATAAGAATAAGATGGAGGGCAACAGCGTAAGGGCCGTCAACACAGCAATCAGCACAACGACCATTCCACCAAGAGCAATCGTTTGAAAGATATCAATCTGGATAACCATCATCGCACCAAGTCCAATGAACACACACATCGCTGAGAAGAGAATCGATCGTCCTGCTGTCAGAATTGTTGTGCGTATAGCGGCAGCAGGCTCGTTATCTAGTAGTTCTTCACGGTAGCGGTTAATAAATAACAACGCAAAATCTATACTTAAAGCTAGACCGATCATGGGCACAACATTGAGAAGGAAGACAGATAAATTCACACTATCTCCAAGCACAGTTAGAACACCAAATGCTATTACGACCGTCATACCACCTACGATAACCGGTACAATGGAAGCTACTACACTACCAAACGCCAAAAGTAAAACAAGTAAAGCCACTGGAAGACCAATTAGTTCAGCTGTTTTTAAATCTTCCTGACTCGCTTTATTAATGTCTTCAGATATAACTGGCGCTCCAGTAACAGAAACACCCTTGTATTCATCTGCAATAGAACGTACGTCTTCAATGACCTTCTTCATATCTTCAGGATCTTCATCCATATTTAAAGAGGCATAGGCAGTATCCTCTTCCATCATGGTCTCATCCTTTAATGGAGAAGTGACGGACGAAATAGCAGGGATATCCTGCGCCTCATCAAGAACACCTTGGATTGTTTCCTGAAACGCACTTCCTTCTTCCTCAAATAAGAGAAGAATAGAAGATTTCGGGAAGCCAAACTGTTCATTCAGCGTCTCCTCCACCTCTTCATACTCCCCAGCCGTACGGAAGCCATCCCCCTCAAGCTTTGATGGAAGGTCTAATGCAAAATAACCAAACACAATAACAATAGCTAACCAAAAGAAAAGCAAACCTTTATTTGCTTTCACAATGGCAGAGGCAATTGAGTTCATACTATCTGCTCCTTTGTCGTTCGTATATAAAATATGCTCCTTTCTTCATTGTAAACTTTTTAAACTTTAATGAGAATTCTTAAGGTTTTCCAATAAGCTAACTTACCGTGAATATAAAAAAGCACTCATCCTTTGAGGTATGAGTGCTTTTCGTATTATATTCCAAATAAATTATAAAAAATTTGTCCATTAGGCAAAGGTACCAAAAACACAAAGCGAAAGAGCAAATAAAACCCTCCACATATAAGTGTTGAACTAGTCCCTGCCTTTACCCACTTTTGTTTCTTTGACCCCTCATCTTGCAATAGAAAGACTAGCATTGTCACAATAAACAGGCTGGTAATAAGGAAGCCTACATACCATAATCCAATCCCGTAGAGGACCATTCCGCCTATGACTGCATAGATCTTCTCCTTATCCACCCCTTCAAATGGTCGATTTGTCACTGGTATCCAGAAACTCTTAACAAGGTATAAAATACTTAGTATTAAGGAGATCAAACTTATCACTTCAGGAAAGATACCACTCATTTCACTTAGCTGCCTTGCTTCATAATAAGCATATGAAAAGATGAACACCAGTACAGAGGCTATAACTGTCTCTTTATTAAATCGCCTCATTTCGACTCTCCTTCCTGCTATCAGATTCATTTTGGTCCTTTGTTCCTTTAAAATAGCTATATAAAGGAGATAATAACGAAATTATACACATAATGATTAAGATTAAGGAAATCGGACGTCCAAAGAACATCCCCCAAATGTTTCCTTGCGCACCACCAATCATGATTGATTGGGCTAGCCCCTCTTCAGCAATAGGCCCCAAAATTAAACCAAGTACAATTGGAGCAGGGTTAAAACCAACCTTCTTTAAATAGTAAGCGAGTATACCAAAGCCAAGCATAAAAAATACATCTAGTACGTTATTTCGTATAGCATATGCTCCAATAATTGTTAGAAACAGAATGCTTGGTGCAAGATAAAATGTAGGCAAATTTAATACCTTCCCAATATAGCGCGCTCCAATAATTCCAGAAAATAACATAACAACGTTAGCAATGATAAAAGATATTAAAAAAGTGTAAATAAGAGCTCCGTGTTCTACAAAAAGATTAGGCCCAGGTCTAATACCTTGGATCATAAGCGCCCCCAACATAATAGCCGCAGGGGGAGCTCCGGGAATCCCTAGAGCGAGCAGAGGTACAAGAGATCCGCCAACTTCTGAATTATTGGAGGATTCAGAAGCCACTACCCCATCTACGTTTCCTTTCCCAAACTCATTTTTGTTCTTTGAGAAACGAACAGCAGAATCATAAGAAAGGAGAGCTGCTACATTCCCTCCTGCACCGGGGATAATCCCAGTAAAAAAACCGATAATAGAAGAACGTAAAACTAGAATGGGGCGCTTTATAATATATAGAAACATAGATTTCATACTAGATTGGTGATTTTCATTTCCTTCACTCGCTTTTTTTGAGACCGCCTTTTCAACCATTCCGATTACTTCAGGCAAACAAAAAAAGGCGATAAGCACTACAATCAGTTCCAAACCTGCTTGTAGTGGGGCAAACCCAAATGAATATCGTGCCTCTCCTCCAACTGGTGCAAGACCAATTGTACTAAGCATCAACCCTATTCCACCCCCTATTAAGCCTTTTAATAGGGAGCCACTTGAAAGGGTAGCTATCATAGTAAGACCCAAAATAGCGATCCAAAAGTACTCCGGAGGGCCAAAACGTAATGCCAAAGTTGCAAGAGGGCCTGTCAGAAATAATAAAGCGATACCACCAAGCACCCCGCCGATCCCCGAACTAATGGCTGCTGTTTTGAGGGCTTTTTCCGCCATACCCTTCTTGGTTAACGGATACCCATCAAAGGTTGTTGCTATAGCAGAAGGTGTACCTGGCGTGTTGATTAAGATAGCTGATATACATCCTCCATAAATCCCCCCTATATACAATCCCCCTAATGTAATTAACGCTGTTTCTGCAGACATTGTGAATGTAAAAGGTAACAATAAAGCTAATGCCATCGTAGTCGTTAGTCCAGGCAAAGCTCCAACAACGATTCCCCCTACTACACCTGCAATCATAAGCAGGATATTAATTGGTTGAAGCAAAGCATTTATGATTTGCGGAAGAAATTCGAACATTCATGCCCCCCCTTTCTCTTATGATTATTCACTATATTTCTCTACTAAAGGTTTCATTTCTTCTACTTTTTGATTGATATACTCTTGAGATTCATCAGCACCCATGGATTTTGGGATAAATCCTTCTTTAATCATTTCTTTCTTCACCTTTTCATCATTGGCAATTTCGAGAAATGCATCTTCTAATTTTTTAATGATCTCCTCATCCGTCTTTGGTGGAACCGCTACTCCACGATCAATCGAAGCAGTCATGTTATAGCCAAGGTCTTTAAATGTAGGGATATCTGGCATTGGTTCAAATGTACCTTCAGATCCAATCCCTAACACTTTCATGTCATCTTGGTATTTCACTAAATCACTTGAATTAACTAAGACAGCATCCGTATTCCCACCTAAAAATGCTTGAATGGATGGTGCAGCCCCGCTGAAAGGAACATATTCAGCTTTAAAATCAGCCAAGTCCTGCAATTGCATAAGAGTGATATGATGCCCCGAATACGTTCCGGAACCTGCCACCGTTAGCCCTCCAGGATTTTTTTTCGCTTGATCTATAAAGTCACTTAAGCTTTCAATACTACTATCTTTTGAAACGGCGAGCGCGATTGGTGTGGCTTGGAAAATCGCTACAGGATTAATTTCCTCAGTTTCGTAACCAGCACTATCCCTTGCTAGAGGTTGTAACACGATATGAGGTATGTTAATCCCTGTTATGAAATAACCATCTGGACGCTTCCCGACTAGTTCTGACCATCCAATAGCACCTCCGCCCCCATCCTTATACGTAATAACTACTTTTTGATCTAATATCTCCTCAAGCATTGGCTGTTGTCTTCTTGCTTCAATGTCTGATTGTCCACCAGGATTGAAAGGAATACTATAGGTAATTTGTTTAGATGGATACTTAGAAACCGCGGAACCTGCACTGCACCCTGTAATCAAAATAGTTACCATTAAAACCATCATTAAACTCAGTACGTTGACTTTCATTTATATTACCTCCCCTTTTTAAATCCCCTTCGACTATTGCATCTGAATACTTACTACAAGACCAAACGATGAGCGGTGCGATGTAATCGCTTACAAATTACTTTTCAGTGGCTCAACCATTCATTAACGTTTATTAAACCACTAGTTGTTAGATTATTCAATATTATCTAACAATTATCTGTATACATTTTTGTAATACAAGTTATTAAAAAACTATATATATGAGGAAATGTAATGACTATTAATGAAGAAAAAAATCAGTCTTTAGTTAAAAATGTTGAATTTTAAAAAAAATCAGATAACTTATTGATTTTTCATAGTATTGGTGGTTTAATTTAATTGAATCATAAATTGGTTGGGTCACCTAACCAACAATAAGGATATTTCCTTTTACTTACTTTTAAGGAGCTGAAATCATGGGGAAAAGTTATAATTCTGGAGTTGCAACGAGCGAAAAAGAATCATCCAGTCAACATGTACAAACTCACAAATTTCTAATCCACCATAAAGGGGATCACGTAGGTGTAGCCACAAACGAAATCCAAGAAGGGGAAAAAGTAATCGGCGTTTACATGGAGGATGACTCAACAGTAGAAGTCACTTCAAAAGGTACCATCCCTTTAGGGCACAAAATAGCCCTACAACCATTATCTACTGGAGAAGAAGTCGTCAAATATGGAGTGCCCATCGGTCTTACAACTACTGATTGGCAAGTAGGCGATTATGTACACACTCATAATATGAAAACGGCGAGGTGGTAAGATGAATCAACCCTTATACGGTTACAGAAGAGAAAACGGGAAAGTCGGAATTAGAAATCATGTCATTCTTTTACCTGTGGATGATATCTCAAACGCAGCTTGCGAAGCCGTTGCGAATAATGTCAAAGGTACGTTAGCCCTTCCGCACGCATATGGAAGACTTCAATACGGTGAAGATCTAGATCTTCATTTCCGTACAATGATTGGGGTTGGGGCAAATCCGAATGTAGCTGCTGTTGTCGTGATTGGTATTGAAGAAAATTGGTCAAAAAAGATTGCCGAAGGAATAGCTGAGACAGGGAAGCCAGTTTCTTACTTCTCTATCGAAGGAAATGGCGATCTCGAAACGGTGAAGAACGCTTCTTGGAAAGCGAAAGAATACGTGCAGTGGGCATCCGAATTGCAACGTGAACCAATCGAGCTAAGTGATTTAACGGTAAGTATTAAATGTGGTGAATCTGATACAACAACAGGGATGGGATCATGCCCAACTGTATCCCAAGCCGTTGATCGACTTGTGGACGCAGGAGCGACCGTATTCTTCGGAGAGACATCAGAGTTAACAGGTGGAGAGCATTTAATAGCAGATCGCATGGCAACTCCTGAACTTAAAGAGAAATTTATGGCGGTTTACAATGACTATGTGGGAGAAATTGAATCAAAAGGTGTTGACCTTCTTGGTTCTCAACCCACTCAAGGGAATATTGCTGGTGGTCTATCAACCATCGAGGAAAAAGCGCTTGGGAACATTGCCAAAACCGGTACAAAAGAAGTAGTTGGCGTCTTAGACCCTGCAGAAGCGCCATCTAATGGGGCTGGCCTTTACTTTATGGATACATCTTCAGCCGCTGCGGAGTGTATCACCCTTATGGCTGCAGCTGGTGCAGTCGTTCATTTCTTCCCAACTGGACAAGGGAATATTATTGGGAATCCCATTGAGCCGGTCATTAAAGTAACAGCCAACCCTTATACAGCGGGGACTATGAGTGAACATATTGACGTCGACGTTAAAGGACTATTAACTAGAGAGCTGTCTTTAACCGACGCAGGTGATAGCCTAATGGACTATCTTTATCGTACTGTAAACGGCCGACTCACAAGTGCTGAAGCGCTCGGTCATCGTGAATTTGTTATGACGAAATTATACAGAAGTGCTTAAAAACACAGAAAAAAGCTGTCTTCTCCCATAAGAGAAGGCAGCTTTTTTCTGTTGGCATATACGAAACTAAAAAAGGAGCTAATGCTCCTTTTATTGAATACACTTAAGTTCATCCGGAAAAGAAACCCCAAATTCCTTTCCAAGACTCGTTAACTCTTCGATTACATCCTCAGATAAGGGGATTCCTTCCAGAGACCTTTTTAAGTACTCTTTTCTCCTTCTTTCTCCAGGGTATCGAATATCCTCTACCCCCGGGGCCTTCGGTGTAGCTTTCATTTCTAGAAGCAATTCATTAATCGTTTCTTCAAATGTTTCAAGAGTCATAAATTTTTCTATGTCCATCAAGATAAAGAAGTGTCCGATATTAGAGGGTTGCTCATTTGAGTTATTATACATACTGTTTACGTTCGGTCCAAAGGCTGCTCCGGAAAGAACACCCGTTAAAACTTCAACAGCAAGAGCCAAAGCAGACCCCTTAGCTCCACCGAGGGGTAAGACCGCTCCTTTTAGCGCTTCTGCAGGGTCCGTGGTATTCTCACCCAACTCATTAACCGCCCATCCCTCAGGAATTTCCTCATGCTCCTTGTTTGCCAAGATAATCTTCCCTCGAGCTACCACACTAGTAGATAAATCGATCACAATAGGGGATTCATTCCCTGTCGGAAATCCAAAACCAATTGGATTTGTCCCAAAAAAAGCGGCCCTACCTCCCCAAGGTGCAATCCCAGGAGGAGAATTTGTAAAGGCAATGGCTGCTAGCCCCTCTTCAATTGCTTTCTGGCAATAGAAGGAGGCCGTTCCGAAATGGTTACTATTTTTAATAGCAACACCGGCTAGCCCAGTTTCTTTCGCCATCTCCATTCCTCTGTGAAGCCCTTCATAACTCACCACATGACCAAGTCCATTGTCACCGTCCACCATCAAGACAGAAGCACCGCTCTGATCAGCTCTTATGGATGGTGAAGCTTTAATCCGTCCATCCTTGAGACGTTTACAATAAACAGACAAGCGACTAACACCATGACTATCCACGCCCTCTAAATTTGCTCGAACGAGTGCCTCAGCTACGACATCGCCGTGATCTTCTCTTACGCCAAGTTCTGATAATACTTGTCTCGAGAACATGTGAAGCCTTTCAGAAGAAAATATTCGCATCTTACCTCTCCTCTTCGGTTAAATGACTTGTAATTGAGTTCTCCACACTTTCTAAATGGTATTTCATCTTGTCCCGAGCCTTTGATGGATCCTTATCTTTCATCGCTTGAACGATTTCCCGATGCTCTTTAACTGACTTACGGGCGCGGCCTTCAATCTTATTCGACTGAAAACGAGTCTCATGCAACAGATCTATTAAGTTGTGCATGACCCTTACCAAAACGATATTATCTGAAATAGTAGCTAAATTTAAATGAAATTCATGATCAAGATTAGACAGCTCATCATAGTCTGTCTCTTCCGTTATAACTGATTCCGCCCTTTCTACTATTCTCTCCAGTTGACTCATTTGCTCTTCACTAGCACGGTTAACAGCCCATTCGACCGCATTGATTTCTAAAATATTGCGAATAGCAAACAAGTCTTTTATATGGTCTTCTGACACAAAGAAAAAAGAAGTCATCTTTCTAATTTGTTCGTCTTCTGCTGCAATAAATATTCCTGTACCGTGTTTAATGACCAAGTATCCATAAGCTTCTAATATCTTATACGCTTCCCGTACTGTATTTCTACTTACTTCTAATTGGGTAGCCATTTCTCTCTCCCCTGGAATTTTATCGCCAGGTTGATATTCTTTATTCATAATCCTTTTTTTTATATGGTCTGCTACTTGTTCGGAAATTCCTTTTCTCTTAAACTCCACTGGTTCCATGTGTATCTCTCCCTATTTAAATTATACGACACACAAGGAAGGACTACCCTTTAATATTTTAGATACTTCTTTAGCAACTAACACTGATGTCCTAACTTGTGATTCATTCGTGAGGCCTGCAATATGCGGGGTAATGATGGCATCTGGCTGTAACAATAAAGGATGCTCTGAATCAATGGGCTCTTTTTCAAGCACATCCAAAAAAGCCCCTCCGATATGCTTTTCCCGTAAGGCTTTTGCTAAAGCTTCTTCATCGACTATACCACCCCTTGACGTATTAATAAGGAAAGCATTCGGTTTCATTTCTTTTAGGGTTTTTGAATTTAAAAGATAGGTAGTCGACGGATTTAATGGAACATGAATAGAAACAAAATCAGAAATAGCAAGAACTTCTTCTAAGGAATTCTTAACATTGACTCCGGTCTCGGCAACAATATGTTCATACTCTGTAATGAAAGGGTCATACCCCACTACATCCATACCAAATACTTTCGCCCTTTTAGCCACACGGTGGGCTATTTCACCAAGACCGATCAGCCCTATTGTTTTCTCATATATTTCTCCACCTGTATGCCTTCTTCTATCCCATGTACCTTTTAAAACATCCTGCGAGGCTGTAAAAAGGGATCGGTTAGAACTAAGTATTGCACTCATCACATATTCGGCCACTGATGTTGCATTGGCGTTTTTAGCGAATACCACATCTATGCCCTTTTCTTTCGCTGCTTTTATATTTATATTATCAAGCCCGACTCCCAGTCTTCCGATTACCTTCAACTTCTCTCCTGACTGAAGTAATTCTTCATCTACTTTCGTTTGGTTTCGAACAATTAAACCATCAAATTCTTTAACAGACCTTACCAAGCGTTCCCGATCAGTCCAAAGCTCCTCATCGTACACAACCTCAAACCCCTGGTCCTTTAATTCATCTATTCCCTCCTGCCAAATTACTTCACTAACTAAAACCCTCATACCCATCCCCCTCTTATATTCATAATGGTTTAGTGACCCAACCAATTACACTTATTAAACCATTAATTTTCTAATTATTCAATAGTTTCTGATTTTGTTTCTTTGTCACCTGATCAAACGGGTGTATTTGAGTGTACGGTTATCATTCTCCTCTATAAGTGACATATAGAATCTGTATAAGTGACAGCTAAATTCTATGCTAATGTAATTGTAAGCGCTTAAAATATTATAAGGAGGAACTCATTAATGGAACACGCCACACAAAAGACTACGGCCGTTCATGCACTACCTAAAAAAGGCTTATTTTCAACATCAATGCTTGGAGGGGTTCTGTTTACGTTCTTTATCGCCGTCCTGGGTTATGGTTTATCCGAACTACGAGGGTTCTCTCTTGTTGGCCCCCTCGCTTGCTCAATTCTTATAGCTATAGCATGTAGGCAAATATGGGATTACCCCGAACATTTACGAGTTGGGATTGAATTTTCAGCTAAGAAACTCCTAAGGCTAGCAATCATTTTATACGGATTAAAGTTGAATATTGGCGTCATCATGAGCGAAGGCTTGCCTTTATTGTTAAGAGGAACAGCTACCATTGTATTTGCCATTGCACTTACCTTGCTTATTGCGAAATGGATAAAAGCAGACATGACTGTCGCTTTATTATTAGGAGTAGGTACAGGGGTTTGTGGAGCAGCTGCCATTGCTGCTGTTTCGCCCATTATAAAATCCAAAGAGGAAGATACTGCGATTGGAGTTGGGATGATCGCCCTTGCAGGAACGATCTTCGCTATTCTTTACACACTCGTCCGCCCCTTGTTGCCTATCAGCATGACAGACTACGGGGTATGGGCAGGGATCAGTCTTCATGAAATCGCCCACGTTGCATTGGCAGGAGCTCCTGCCGGTGAAGAAGGATTAGCTATGGCCTTATTATCTAAACTAGGGAGAGTTTTTCTTCTTGTCCCTTTATGCTTCTTACTAATGTTTTGGATGAAGAAAAAGGGTTCAAGTCAATCTAGCGAAGACTCAAACGTTCCCTTCCCGTGGTTTTTAATCGGTTTTATTGGAATGAGTTTGTTTGGGAGCTTTATTGTAGGAGAATATATCACTCTTAGTGAAAAAGTGATTGCATTCATCGGCAACGCTACTACTTTTATTTTGACAATGGCCATGGTTGGTTTAGGACTTAATGTAAGTTTCAAATCTATTAGAACGAGAGCTTTACGCCCTTTGATAGCTATGCTCATAACTTCTGTCCTCTTATCCATCCTTACTTATTTCACTTTGTAATTTTAAGGAGGTTTTTTTAAGGTAAGAGCGAATGGTTATGGAAACAGGTTCTAGAAGGGGGAGGGTCTTATTGAATTTTTCGCATTTAAAAGTTTTTTACACCGCCGCTTTAAAAAAGAACTTTTCTGAAACGGCAAAAAGCCTTCATATGTCACAACCTAGCGTAAGTTTGCATGTGCGCCAATTAGAGGATTCTCTTGAAACCGAATTATTCAAGCGGACGACCAAACAAGTCTACTTAACTCCGGCGGGAGAGTTGTTATTCAAATCCGCTGAGAGCATCTTAAATCAAGTGAATGACATCAAACGGGACATTCAGCACCTTTCAGGAAGCGTACATGGAAATCTGGTTATAGGAGCTAGTTTAACTATTGGTGAGCATATCCTCCCCTACATGTTTGGGGCCTTTCAACAAGCCTATCCTCAAATTAACATAACCCTTAAGATCTATAATTCAGAGCAAATCATAGACAAATTAAATGGCGGGGAATTGCACATCGGTTTCATCGAATCAATGATTGCTTATCCTGAATTTCTGCAAAAGGCTTTTCAAAGCGATGAATTAATCGTCATTTCAAAACCCAATTATTATTCTGGTTCTTCTCTTTCAACGAATGAGCTGTTCTCCCTCCCTTTTATTTCAAGAGAGGTGGGGTCTGGGACAAGGCAAGTTATAGAAGAATCGCTACGCCAGAACCAACTTAATCCCTCAAAACTACAAGTTGTGATGGAACTCGAATCAACAGAATCCATTAAATCTGCGGTCGAATCCGGCATGGGGATATCCATTATTTCAAAAGCAGCTGTTGAGAAAGAACTAAGACTTGGTACACTTGAACAACTATATCTCCCAGAACTTAATCTGAAACGCTCCTTGTACGCTATTTACAAGAAACATCATTTTACATTAGCAGCTGAAGCGTTTTTGGAGTTTGTGACACATCGCCCTCCTGAAGCCAAACGATCGAAAAATGCTTTGAATTAGTCCTATTGAGCAGTTAATAAAATCCTCATCCTGCGATAGGGTTGAGGATTTTATTTTGGATATCTAAAAGCTCTTCCTTTTTCAGAGCCCATTGTATGTAACTTTTCTTCTGTCAAACGGGTAGACTATACTATATAACCTTCTCACGAAAGGAGAAACTTTCATGACTTCTATTACGCATACAGATGTTCTGATCATCGGAGCTGGACCAGCGGGACTAATGGCAGCAAACGCGTTAGAGAAAGAAGGCGTGGATTGGATCTGTTTAGAGAAAAGGTCTGAGCCTTCAACTCTTTCAAAAGCTTTAGGTATCCAAGCTCGCACACTTGAAATGTTCGAACTATTAAACGTCCACAAACCTTTCTTAGAACGAGGGTACCCTGGCCCTGGGACGAAGCTACATCTTGGAGATACAACTCCCTCCGTGGAAGAACTCTATCATATACAAAGCCGCTACCCTTACATTCTGATTATCCCTCAAAGTGAAACCGAAGAAATTCTGGAAAAGCACCTAAACCGGTCAGGGAAGTCAATTAAGAGAGAACATGAGGTCATTGAAGTCACCCAACATTCAGATGGCGTTTATGTGAAAGCAGAACATAATGGAGAAACTCGCGAATACCACGCAAAGTACCTCATGGCTTGCGACGGGGCACATAGTAAAGTTCGTGAAGTGCTCGATGTTGAGTTCGAAGGACAAGACGACGGCTTCACCTTCTTCCTCGGGGATGTAGATGTTCCTGCCTTTAACGATATCTATATAAATGTATTCTTAAATGACAGGGGCGCAGCTGCTTTCTTTCCCTATAAAGACGGTAGTTACAGGGTGGTAGGACTGGACCGCTCCAAACAGGGTGAGCCCCGGCAAGACCACCTTTCATTACATGACCTCCAAGAGAGCCTGGACACGATCTTACCTGAACCGCTACAAGTCGAAAATCCAAAATGGCTCACCTATTTCGGGACAGCTCATAGACAAGTCACTACTTATCGAAAGGAAAGAATCTTCTTTGTTGGAGATGCCGCTCATATCCACAACCCTATCGGAGGGCAAGGAATGAACCTAGGCCTTCAGGACGCGGTAAATTTGGGTTGGAAAATTAGAGCAGTCCTTGAGGGGCATGCCCATGACTCCTTTTTAAATAGTTATCATCACGAACGGTATCCTATAGGAAAGGATGTTCTGTGGGAAACGTCCGCTATGCTTAGAGTTGTCTTATTAGAAGGAACGATAGGCAAGATTCGAAATTGGGCCGGAAAATGGGCGTTAACCCAAAACTGGGTCCAACAAAGAGTAGCGAATCACATGTCTCATGTTTATAACGATTATGATAAAACTACGCAAAATCGTTCCTTAAGAGACCCTTCTCTTTCTAAAAAGGCCCTGCAAGCTGGGGACCGGGTCCCGGACTATTTACTCTTCTTTGATGGAACAACAGATGAACGATTGTATCCTTTCATACGAAGACATGGTCATCTGTGCCTAATCTACATTGACGACGCGCAAGACGAAGCCGTTATTGATTATGCCTATGACTTCGCTTCAAAGGTCAAAGAAACGTATCAAGATCTAGTCACCGTTTATCTAGTAGCAAGGGGAGGGACGGTTTCATCAAATCCTGACCATGAACTTCCTATTATTTATGATGTTCATCATGATCTCCAAAAGCACGTAGGCATGCGCAAAGGTCATACGCTTTTCATCCGTCCAGATGGCCACGTTGCTTTCCATGAAACCAGCACTTCATCAGGGAATACTTTGGCTAAGATGAAGCGTTTTTTCAGTTAAATGGAAAAGACCCTCTCCTAACAAAAGGAGAGGGTCTTTATTATGGAAACCGTATTACTTCTCTAGTGCCAGTTTAAGCTGATGATCTCCAAGAGTAACCTCTTTCATCTCATCAACTTCTCCAAGCGTTAAGTTCTTTACAAGTACATTTTCACGAATTAACTCTTCGTTTTCCTTAATGGCTTTCTGCACATCTTCGTCCCCATTAAGAGAAAGATTCACTCGCAGCTCAATAGGAAGATCAAGTTGCTTCCGCTCATCCTGAATCGCGCGAATGACTTCTCGAGCAAGTCCTTCAAGTCGAAGCTCTTCAGTGATTGCCGTATCTAATAAGACGTGGAAATCTTGATTAGATGCCATAGAAAGTCCTGCATCAGCTACGCGCTCAACGTTAAGAAGGTCAATAGGTACCTCAACCTCTTCCTCACCTACAGGCACAAGGACTTTACCGTCTTCAACGACCTTAGCTGCTTGTTCATCCGTAAGGGATTCGAGGTATTTCTTCACGCTTCCGACGTTTTTCCCTAGTACAGGACCTGCTTGACGGAAGTTCAACTTCACTTCATAACGAACAAATTCCATAGACGATTGTTTAATGACAACTTCTTTCACATTAATCTCGTCACGAATGATATCACTGTATTTGTCTAAAGCTTCTCCCTGGTCTGGATTAACAGGAATCACCACAAGTTCAGCTAAAGGTTGTTTCGTCTTAATGGCTTCCGTGTTCCGAACTCCCCTTGCCAGTTCAACGACCTGAAGAACAGAGGCCATATCCTCTTCAAGCTTAGGGTTACGTAAGGCCGTATCCACTTCAGGGAAATCGGATAAGTGAACACTCTCACCCGTTAGGTTCTCATAAATATCCTCAGCCAAGAATGGTATAAACGGCGCCATTAACTGACTTAACTGGCTCAGTACTTTATGAAGCGTATGGTAAGCTGCCTTTTTAGATTCTGACATCCCTTCTTCCCAGAAACGATCTCTGGAACGACGGATATACCAGTTACTTACTTCATCCACATACTTCTCCAATTGCTTAGCTGCTTTCGTAAAGTCATAGTCCTCAAGAGCTTCCTCAACAGCCTTCGTGACCGTTTGTAACCTTGAAAGCACCCAGTGATCTAAAAGAGTAGCCTCTCCTTGATCATTCTTATCATAGGTGTAGTGATCGATCGTCGCATAAAGCGTGTAGAACCCATGGATGTTAACTAGGGTGTCAATAACCTTAGACTTTGCCTCAAGCACAACTCGTTCTGAGAAACGTTTGTTATTCCATGGCGCACTATCTGCAAGTAATGCCCACCTAAACGAGTCAGCTCCAAACTTATGGACGACGTCAGTAGGATTCAGTGCGTTACCTTTACTCTTGGACATTTTACGTCCCTCTTCATCCAAGATATGACCAGTTGAGAGAACACGCTTATACGGAGCCCTTCCTGTAAACAACGTTGATACAGCAAGAAGACTATAGAACCATCCACGCGTCTGGTCAATTCCTTCACAAATCACATCTGCCGGGAATTGTTTCTCAAATTGCTCCTCATTTTCAAATGGATAATGTTGCTGAGCAAATGGCATGGAACCTGAATCAAACCACACATCAATCACTTCAGGAACACGCTTCATCGTTCCCTCACACTTCTCACATTTCACCTCTACACGGTCGACATAAGGTTTATGAAGCTCAACATCCCCAATATCACCAATGGCTTTATCCTGCAGATCTTTCTTACTGCTTGGAGCATACTGATGATCACAGTCTTGACACATCCAAATCGGGAGAGGAGTTCCCCAGAAACGGTTACGTCCAATATTCCAGTCCACCATATTCTCAAGGAAATTACCAAATCGTCCATCCTTAATGTGATTTGGGTACCACTCAACCGTTTGATTGTTCTCTAGGAATTTATCTTTCAATTCCGTTGTTTTAATGAACCAACTCTCGATTGCGTAGTACAGCAACGGAGAATCACAACGCCAACAATGAGGATAGCTGTGCTCATATTTCTCCTTATGGAAAAGAAGCCCTTCTCCAGCCAGGTATTTCACAATATCAACATCACAATCTTTCACAAAACGTCCTTCGAATGGAGGAATATCGGAGGTATAACGCCCCTGACCATCTACAACATTAAAGAACGAAAGGTTATGTTCTTTAACGAGATTATAGTCATCTTCACCATAAGCAGGAGCGATGTGAACAATTCCCGTTCCGCTTTCGGCATTAACGAAATCAGCTTCCACTACAAAATGACCACGCTCAGGTTTCACGAATGGGAAAGGAGCTATGTATTCCATTCCATTAAATTCGCTACCTTTATGGGTAGAAACTACTTCATAATCTTCACCAAAATGTTTCTCAGCTAGCGCTTCTGCCACAATATAAATTTCTTCTCCGCTTCGGACTTTTACATAATCCAAATCTTTAGAGACGGCTAAAGCTACATTGGCTGGTAATGTCCAAGGAGTGGTAGTCCATCCAAGGAAGAATTCATGATCAGTTCCTTTTATTTTGAACTTAGCGGTAGCAGATAAATCTTTCACATCTTCATACCCTTGAGCCACTTCGTGAGAACTTAACGTAGTTTGGCAACTCGGACAATACGGAGTCACCCTATGGCCCTTCGAAAGCAAGTTCCGCTTATGAAGGTCACTCAAAATGTACCAAACGCTCTCAATATAACGGTCCTGTAGCGTGACATACGGATCATCCATATCGAGCCAGTACCCAATGGATTCTGTAAACTCCCGCCACTCTTTCTCATAGTTGAAGACACTTTCCTTACATTTCTCAATAAATTTCTCTACACCATATTCTTCGATCTCTTGTTTACCTGAGATCCCAAGCTGCTTCTCCACTTCGAGTTCAACTGGAAGTCCATGTGTGTCCCATCCCCCTTTACGGAGAACCTGATAGCCCTGCATCGTTTTATAGCGTCCCACAAAGTCCTTAATCACACGACCTAGAACGTGTCCCGCATGAGGCAATCCATTCGCAGTAGGCGGCCCTTCATAAAAGACAAACGTCTCAGCGCCAGCTCGTTCTTCCATAGATCGTCTGAACACATTTTTTGTGTTCCAATAATGCTTCACGCGATTCTCGCGCTCAACTGCCACTTCCTTCGTGTTTACACTCCGCATATCTACACCTCTTTCAATTTATGACTACCTGATTTTTTACCTAAACAAAAAAATCCGCCCCTGTCATAAACAGGGACGGATCTATCCGTGGTACCACCCAAATTTCACGCCAAAAAAGCGTGACACTTTGTTTCAACATAACGGCTTGTAACCGATTCTGCCTACTCTTACGTTTCAGCAGAATTTCTCAGAGATGATCTTCAACTATTATTCGTCATCACTTTCCACCACCCAGTGACTCTCTAAAGACGAAATCAACAGCCTACTCTTCTCTTCCATGAATGTATCCTTATTATGTTAGTATCTTATAGAAGAATGACCATGGTGTCAATGTTTCGTTTTAAAATAGACTCTATTTAAGCTTAAACCTTTACTACTCCCCTGAAGCCCCTAGAAGCATAATAAGACTCAGCTCCGTTATGGTAAACGAACACATGCCCATAACGAAAATCACAAAATAACGCGCCACCGCGGTCTCTTATATCATCAGGTGTTCTAATCCAGCTTGAAGTCTTCTTGTCAAAATCTCCAAGCTCCTGTAAGGCCCGATATTGTTCTTCGTCTAAAATTTCAATCCCTATAGAAGCTGCCAATTCCATCGCACTGGTTTCAGGCTTATGTTTCTTTCTCGATTCCAATGCTTGACGATCATAACAAACACTTCTTCGACCCTTAGGACTCTCCAGTGAACAATCAAAGAAAACGTACACTTGTTGGTCATGATCATAGCCGACAACATCTGGTTCACCGCCCGTCCTCTCCATCTCATGGATCACCCATAACTTGTCATGATGAGCTTCAAGTTTTGCTTGAACTTCACTCCAGCTCAGTTCACTATGGCGGTTCATATTCTTTTCGAAGCGTTCTTGCAATACACCGAGTAGTTGCTCTCTTTGTTCTGTTGATAATGTTCCCTTATCGCTGACGTTCGTCATGTTTAGCCTCCCTTTGGAAGATACCTATAGGATATAAGTATAAAATCCCGATTTTTTTCCTACCTCCATTTTAAAGGAATATATTGAGACTTTCACCTTTGCGCGCTTTCCGGGAAGAGGACTGTCCCTAAATTGATCGTTCCCCTTTTCGATAAATCCCTTATTGGTAGTAAAAGAGATGTTCTTACAAACACAAAAAAGCACAAGCTTCCTAAATGGAAAACTTGTGCTGGACCTTAACATTTATTCGATTGCGAAGAATTTCATTCCAATAAACGACATAACCAAATTATAAGACATAAAAAAACCACCAATTATGTATTGGTGGAGACGGTGGGAGTCGAACCCACGTCCAGAGATATCGTTACAATAGCTTCTACGAGCGTAGTCAGCATATTATATTTCGCTAACAATTCGACCTACTGACAGGCTTCCTTGCAGCTAACCTTATTGGTCTCTTCGTTCATCCTAAGGTGGCGAATGAACGCGTAGCCCACTTAAGTTTGAGACCCTTCAATCTACCACATGGGCGATGGCAGGAAGGATCCTCTAGATCAGCTTATGCAGCTGCTAGAGAGAAATTGTTTTCTTTGCCAGTTATTATTGGCATGGCGCTTTACGAGTCGCCAATCGGCCCGCTACTAGAGCACGACCTATCCCTGTCGAATCCGTAACGTCCCCATGTAAATGGTTCCTTTAACGGAAGATGAGCTCTGAATGGCTCACCATTTATATGCCGTATCGTTTCAACGACAATACTTAGTATAACATAAAATGCGATTTTAGCAACGGATATGAATTGGTATCTTTTGTAAGTTAATATCCGCTATTTTTTATCGCGCGGTCAATATCGCGTTTTGCTTGTTTACGTTTCAAGTCTTCACGCTTATCATATTTCTTCTTACCCTTACCAAGACCAAGCAAAACTTTTGCAACTCCATTTTTTATATACATTTTTAATGGAACTAAGGAATACCCTTGCTGTTGTGTTTCACCAATTAAGCGGTTGATCTCTTTACGATGAAGAAGAAGCTTCCGCATTCTTGTAGGTTCGTGGTTAAACTGATTTCCCTGTTCATAAGGAGAGATATGCATATTATGAAGGAACACTTCCCCCTTATTCACACGTGCGAAGCTGTCTTTCATATTCACTCTGCCAGCTCGAATAGACTTAATCTCCGTCCCTTTCAGAACAATGCCGGCTTCGAATGTATCCTCTATAAAGAAATCATGACTGGCTTTTTTATTTTGTGCGATTGCATTTCCTTTACCTTTAGGCATAAGCGTATATCCTCCTCATTTTGCGTAAACAATATTGTATCAAAAAATGGCCTCAATTCCAATTATAATGGGCGCATCAGACTTTCTAATAGACAAATAAGTTGTCATTGTGCGACTATTTAAATTGGGAAAAATGAACATCGGAAGTGGGTGACCCTATGGAAACAGAATTAGTAACGCTTCGAAAGTTAACAGCAGACGACTATAACGCTCTACAAAACATGCAGACTGGCATGGAAGATGACTATGTTGTACGCATCTTCCATAACCTCCTTGAACGTGAAAATAACGTTATGTATGGACTTTTTGATCAGGATCAAATGATTGCCATATCAGGTTACACGATCTTTTCTAATAAATTTGCCATGCTCGGACGCTTACGAACCGACATCCGATATCGGGGCAAAGGATACGGAACCGAAATTCTACGGGCGATAATTGAAGAGCTGAGAACGATTCCTTCAATTGAATTTATCAGCGCCAATACTCAGCTCCATAACTTCTCTGCGCGGAAGGCCTTAACGAAACTTGATCTGCCCCACATCACGACTCTTCACCCTTTCATCCTTAAAGATCCTTCACTCGTAAAAGGGACTAAGGGGAAGGTATGGGACACGATTGAGTCCGTTCAAGAAAAGCGACAATTTCTTCAATCATTAAAAGAGAATGCGCTAGGGGCATTCCCTTACGAAGCCTATTATCCTCTGCCATTTGATGATTCATTGTTAACAGATGAATACCTTCAAGATGGCACGTTTTACGTAAATGAAGATCAAACCCGTTTCCTTTTCTGTAAAATAGATCAAAAAGGAAACCTCTACCTTAATACAAAGTATTTCTGGAATGATCACTTCCAGCAACCAGGACTCTTTGAAACGATTCTTCATGAATGGTCAAAACACGAAGAGATTTACGGAGCTTGGATAGATGTTTCGAAAGAAGCTGCAGATACGTTTTCAATCGATGCTTTTGAAACACAAGACCCTTGGCTCTTATATGGGTTTAAGCTTCATGAACATAAGACAGGTAACTGCCAATAGAGCAGTTACCTGTCTTTTTGTTATTTTTTCTTGCCTTTTTTCTTACCTTTAGGGACCCCTTTATTCTGGTAGAATGGCTTACTGCCTTTCTTCCCTTTTGAGCCCTTCTGATCTTTTTGGCCACGACCTTCACCCTGGCGCTTATCCTTTTTAGGACCGTTCGGTTTGTCTTTACGTTTTGCATGAATAACTTTCGGACGATCGGGTCTTGAAGATCGATTCTTTTCTGGCGGAGCCATACCAACCAGTTCAAAGTCAACGACCCGTTCTTCAAGGTCTACTTTCTCAACACGAACGGTTACTTCATCACCAATTCGGAAGACCTTACCGGTTTTCTCTCCGATCATTGCATAAGAGCGTTCATCAAAATGATAATAATCATCCGTCAGATAACTAACGTGCACAAGTCCTTCTACGGTATTTGGCAATTCAACAAATAACCCAAACCCAGTTACAGAACTTACAACACCTTCAAATTCCTGACCAATCTTATCTTGCATGAACTCTGCTTTCTTAAGATCATCCGTTTCCCGTTCTGCATCTACGGAACGACGCTCACGATCAGATGAATGACGAGCGATTTCCGGAATTTCTTCCTTCCAATGCTTTCTCGTCTGCTGATCGAGCTTTCCTTCAATAATGTACGTGCGAATTAAGCGGTGTACAATTAAGTCAGGATAGCGTCGAATCGGTGATGTGAAGTGAGTGTAGAATGGTGAAGAAAGACCAAAGTGGCCAAGGTTGTTCTCATCATAACGAGCTTGCTGCATGGAGCGAAGCATCAGTTTAGAGATCACCATATCTTCATGCGTGCCTTTCACCGCTTCAAGTAGTTCCTGCAATGCTTTCGGATGAACATCATTGGAAACCCCTTTAACGGAGTAACCGAAGTTTGTAATAAACTCAAAGAAATGCTGTAGCTTTGATTCATCCGGCTCTTCGTGAACACGGTGAATAAACGGAACATCCATCCAGTGGAAGTGCTCATCAACCGTTTCGTTTGCCGCTAGCATAAATTCTTCAATTAAACGTTCAGCTACAGAACGCTCACGTAAAATAACATCTTGTGCTGTGCCTTCATCATCAACCAGAACTTTCGCTTCTTTGAAATCGAAGTCAATCGCGCCGCGCTCCATACGCTTTTTACGTAGGATCGACGCTAGGTTCTCCATATCTTTAAACATCGGCACAAGGGTTTCATAACGCTCTTTCAGTTCTTCATCGTCATCCACTAAGATGCTTTTTACATCAGCATACGTCATACGTTCGTTCGTTTTAATCACACTCTGAAAGATCTCGTGATTAACAACCTCACCATTTGAGTCGATCTCCATCTCACAAGAAAGGGTAAGGCGATCAACTTGTGGGTTTAAAGAACAAATGCCGTTTGATAAACGATGAGGAATCATCGGAATCACTCGGTCCACAAGGTACGTACTTGTCCCTCTGTCACGAGCCTCTTTATCAATCGGTGAACCTTCTTCTACATAGTAACTTACGTCTGCGATGTGAACACCAAGGTGATAGTTACCGTTATCCAGCTTACGGCAAGAAATCGCGTCATCTAAGTCTTTCGCATCCGCGCCGTCTATCGTTACAATTTGTTCATCACGTAAGTCACGGCGATTTTTGATCTCTGAAGGATCAATTTCATCAGGGGTATTCGTTGCCTGCTCCAGAACTTCTTGAGGGAAATCTGACTGAATCCCGTGTTTATGAATAATCGCCAGGATATCAATCCCTGGGTCATTCTTATGGCCAAGAATCTGGATCACTTCTCCTTCGGCGCTCATTCGACCTTCTGGATACTTCGTTAAACGAACAATAACCTTATGCCCATCAACCGCTCCATTTGTGGCTGTCTTCGGAATAAAGATATCATTCGGAATACGTTTGTCATCTGCAATTACGAATCCGAAATAACCATTGTCATCATACGTACCCACGATTTCTTGTGTGCTTCGTTCTAAAATACGAATCACAATTCCTTCAGGGCGTTTTCCTTCGTCACCTTTTGAATCCACGCGCACAAGAACCCGGTCATTATTCATCGCAGATTGAAGATCAGAATGGTGTATGTACACATCATCCTTATCATCTTCATCAGGTATTAAAAACGCGAATCCTTTTGCATGCATCTGAATCTTACCGCGAACTAAATTCATCTTTTCAGGAAGCCCATAACGATTCTTACGTGTTCGTACAAGCTCTCCTTCTTCTTCTAATTGATTTAAAGCCTTCATTAATGTTGTAAAATCTTCTGCACTTCCATGCTCGACCAACTCTTCAATCTCCTGTACGGATAGAGGCTTAGAGTCATGTTCATGGAAGTATTCGAGTACCTGTTTCTTTAACTGGTCACTCACTATATCCACCGTCCTTCTAGGAATCCTTATTCTTATAGTGTTATCTATTATTCCACTGTCCAATCAAGTGATTCTAAGAAGTTGTAAATATCTTCGTGAAGTTGATCACGCTCTTTGTCCAGCGTAATAGCATGTCCAGATTCTTTATACCATTTAATATCCTTATGATCCGTTTCCACTTGATCATAAATATAGTTGGCACTATCTGTGTTAATCACTTCGTCTTGTTCAGCCTGAATGACTAATGTCGGAGCGTAAATCGTGTCCACTTCATCGTGAACTTCTTTAATCAACTTGCCTAACTCTTTAAAAGTTTGTGTGGAATCATCTAATAACTCATTCATTTCCTGTTCAATTGTTTCTTCTGATTTCTTCTCTAACTGTTTAAATTCTCTTACGAACTGCTTGAAGCTCTTCGTTAGTTGTTCTTCATTGTCAAAGAACATCGGTGTACACATCGTGGTAATCCCCTTCACCTGATTCGTATACGTCAGTTTAAGACCGAGGGCTCCACCGAGAGATAATCCAGCAATTGCAATTTCTTCATATCCCAGGTCACGAAGGTGCTCAAAACCTTCTTTAGCACTTTTCCACCAGTCTTCAGGAGTCGTTTTCACCAACTCCTCCGGAGGCTGGCCATGACCTTTATAAATAGGTGCATGGGTGGTATACCCTTTCTTCTCCAAATAACGGCCAAGCATGCGTACATCCGCAGAATGACCCGTAAATCCATGTAATAATAATACCGCGCGATTTCCCGCTTCAAACGTGAATGGTTCTGGTAGTTTGATTTGCATCTTAAAGACAGCTCCTTCTGGCTCATGTTGTAGTCTGTTTAGTTTTACCCGTTGTTCTGATTCAACAGAGGAAATAGTTAGTGGGAATGAGAATGATTTCATGGTACCACGAAATGAATCATTTAGCATAAACAAAGTCCACATGTCAGGAACCCTAAAACTCAATTCCCTTAAATTTTTTCGTGAAAACCATTCCATTTCATTTAAGTGAGGTGCGATCTTTGAGAAGTGAGACTGGATCTATTCGACACTCCGGTGTCTGTTTATTCACTGCGATCACTCTTTCTACAAAGCTTGTGGTTCTTTCTCCAGTGAGAGCAGCTTTTTCTTCACTGCGGACTGTGGTTTCTACATTCCGATTCTCCTTTAGACAGTGCTCGGGCTCTTTCTTCAGTGCGAACCACTTTTCTTCATTGCAATTACACCTTTCTACAGTGCGTCTTCGCTTTAGACAGTGCTCGGGCTCTTTCTTCAGTGCGCCCTCTCTTTAGACAGTGCGCACCGTCTTTCTTCAGTCCGCCCTCTCTTTAGACAGTCCAAACCCTCTTTCTACAGTTCTATCTACTTTTTCTTCACTGCCTCCACGCCTTTCTAGAGACCGATCTCTCTTTAAACAGTGCTCCTGCTCTTTCTTCAATCCACCTTCTCTTTAGACAGTGCGCACCCTCTTTCTTCAGTTCTATCTACTTTTTCTTCACTGCCTCCACGCCTTTCTACAGACCGATCTCTCTTTAGACAGTGCGTCCGCTCTTCAGACAGTGCAAACCCTCTTTCTACAGCCCGCCATCTCTTTAGACAGTGCACACCCTCTTTCCACAGTCCATCTTCCCAAAACCATAAAAAAATAAGCAACGGGAAGCCCGTTGCTTATTGGTTAAGAATATACCCAAGTAAAAATGTAAGGACAAAAAACAGAACAGCCGTTACAATTGTTGCTTTATGCATAAAAGCATCGATACCGCGTGCTTTTTGCTTACCAAATAATTGTTCAGCTCCCCCAGAGATCGCCCCTGAAAGACCAGCGCTTTTACCTGATTGAAGAAGAACTAACACGATCATTGCGAGTGCATCAATCGCAAGTAATACCAACGTTACCATGTACATCTGATCCACCTCCTAAAACGCTCTAATACCTAAGGATAATGTAGCATAAAACCCTACCCACAGCAACCTTTTATTAACAGAAACACTTTAGGGGAGTAAAGGGTGCCAGACACCCTTTACTCCCCTAAAGTATCTCGTTTTGAAGATTTTTCGGAGATTCCATAACTTTTCCATTGAAGGTTCTGATCGTTTTTGATATATTTTGATTGATTTTGAATGTTTTTGATTGCGTTTATGAAAGGGCTTCCTTTATATTAATAGTAAGAACTCATTTTACATTCGTTTCGGAGGTCACACCATGCTTACACCAACACGTCATGAAATCATATTAGAACAGCTTGAGCGTTATCAGACAGTAAAGATCCAAGACCTGGTTCACGAAACAGGTGCTTCTGAGTCAACCATTCGGCGTGACTTAAGTCAGCTAGAGAATGCGAACAAGCTCAAAAGGGTTCACGGCGGTGCCTCTTGCCTGAATCAAGCAAGTGAGGAGTTAAGCATACGCGAAAAGGCAGCTCAAAATCTAGATGAAAAGGTGGCGATCGCTCAGGAAGCAGCTTCTCTCATAAGAGACGGTGATTGTATTTTTCTAGATGCCGGTACAACAACATACCAAATGATTCCCTTTTTAAAAGGGCGTAAACTCACCGTTGTGACAAACGGTGTTACCTTACTAGAAGAACTAACGGAAAATCAGGTCCTCACGTATTTAACTGGCGGATTTGTAAAACATAAAACGAGAGCATTGATCGGACGAGGCGCGACGCATAGCCTTCAACAATACAGGTTTGATAAGTGCTTTCTAGGCGTAAACGGGGTTCATCCTTCTCACGGGTATACAACTCCTGACCCAGAAGAAGCACTCGTTAAGCAAACCGTATTAACGTTGTCTCAAGAAAGATTTGTTCTAGGCGATGCTTCTAAATTAAATGAACTATCATTTGCAAGCATTGCTTCACTCCAAGAAGCAACCCTGATCACAGATGAGAAAGACCCAGAACGATTATCACCTTATCAAGCGAAAACAAACGTAAAGGTTGTGTCATCATGATTTATACCGTCACCTTAAACCCTTCTATAGATTACATCATGCACGTTGATGAATTTAATGAAGGTGATTTGAACCGTGCGACAACGACGTACTACTACCCTGGTGGAAAAGGCATCAATGTTTCCCGTGTACTAAAACGACTGGACATCACGAACACGGCACTTGGATTTATCGGTGGTTTCACAGGGCAATTCATTCAGAATTTCCTTGAATCAGAAGAGGTTAAACACCAGTTCATTGATACGGATCAATATACACGTATTAACGTGAAACTAAAATCCAACCAAGAATCTGAAATCAATGGCCCAGGACCTTCTATTACAGAAGCACAGCAACAGCAACTGCTAGACCAGGTCAACAGATTAGAGAAAGATGACTATCTAGTTGTTGCAGGTAGCATTCCAAAAACAATACCAGCTAACTTCTACAATGAAATGGCTAAGAGATGTGCTGATAAAGGAGCTCATTTCATCGCTGATACTTCTGGAAAAGCTCTAGAAGAACTAGTTGGCACACCTACCTTCTTGCTGAAGCCAAACCATCATGAACTAGGTGAATTATTTGATACAACCATTGATTCTCCACTAAAAGCTATCACCTTCGCTAAACAACTAGTAGCTGAGGGAGCTACGAACGTCATTGTTTCAATGGGCGGAGATGGTGCAATCTTAGTAAATAAAGACCATGCTTATTACGCAAACGTTCCAAAAGGAGAAGTGAAAAACTCTGTTGGAGCAGGTGACTCGGTTGTATCAGGATTTTTAGCCGAATATGTCAAAACAAACAGCTTAACAGAAGCTTTTGCCAATGGCGTAGCTTGTGGAAGCGCAACAGCATTTAGTGACGACTTAGCCACACGTGAATTTGTGGAACAACTTAGAAAAGAGATTACGATTGAGGATTTAAACTAGAGGGAGGGCATCAACGTGAAAATTACAGACTTGTTAAAACAAGACACGATGATTTTAGAGCTTGAATCAAGTTCAAAAGCTGATGTCATTGACGAGCTGGTTTCGAAACTAGATGAAGCTGGCCGGTTAAATGATAAGGAAGAATTTAAGCAAGCTATCTTAGCTCGTGAAGAGCAAAGTACGACAGGAATCGGGGAAGGCGTTGCCATTCCTCACGCTAAAACAGCAGCCGTTAAAGAGCCAGCGATCGCATTCGCACGCTCACAAGAAGGCGCGGACTATGAGTCTCTAGACGGTCAACCAACGCACTTATTCTTTATGATTGCAGCTTCTGAAGGAGCGAACCAGGCTCACTTAGAAACGCTTTCAAGCCTATCATCATTATTAATGGATACTGAGTTCCGTCAAAAGCTTTTAAACGCAGAATCAAGAGACGAAATTGTTGAGCTTATTGATGCGAAAGAAAAAGCAAACAGCGACGAAGAAGAAGCGGAAGCAGAAGAAGCAGCAAATGAAAGCCAGAATCAAGATGCTTCATCTGATGAAGAGCCTTATGTTATTGCTGTTACCGCTTGTCCTACTGGTATCGCTCATACCTATATGGCCGCTGATAAGCTAAAAGAAACGGCTAAAGAAATGGGCGTCAAAATCAAAGTTGAAACGAACGGCTCTAGCGGTGTGAAGAATGCTCTAACATCACAAGATATCGAGCGTGCTAGCGGAGTCATTGTTGCAGCAGACATCGAGGTGCAAACGGACCGCTTTAAAGGAAAACCTGTTGTCATGGTTCCCGTTGCAAAAGGAATTCACGAACCGAAAGAATTAATCACCAAAGCAAAAGAAGGCGACGCTCCAACGTATCAAGGAAGCGGCCAGTCATCAAGTGAAGATGGCGAAGGAAGCGGAGAGAAAACAGGGATTTATAAGCACTTAATGAACGGTGTTTCGAATATGCTTCCATTCGTTGTTGGTGGCGGTATCTTAATTGCCTTATCGTTCTTATTCGGTATTAACGCAGCTGATCCAGAGAGTGATCAGTACAATCGCTTTGCAGAAATGCTAAGCATCATTGGTGGCGGGAAAGCCTTCTACCTACTTGTTCCTGTCCTAGCTGGTTTCATCGCTCAAAGCATTGCTGGACGTCCTGGACTTGCTCCTGGTATGGTTGGTGGTTTAATTGCCACAACTACAGGCGCTGCTGATGGTGGTTCTGGTTTCTTAGGCGGTTTACTTGCTGGTTTCTTAGCTGGTTATTTAATGCTACTGATTCAAAAAGGTTTAAAAGTATTACCAGATGTATTAGACGGATTAAAACCTGTACTTCTCTATCCTGTACTTGGTCTATTCTCAACTGGTATCCTTATGCTTCTAGTCAATCCATTCCTTGTATCCATTTATACGGCATTAAGAGATGGATTAGATAGTCTTGGTTCATTCGGAATTGTTGTCGGATTAATTATTGGTGGTATGATGGCTGTTGATATGGGTGGCCCTGTAAACAAAGCGGCTTACACATTCGGTATCGCCATGCTTGACGCTGGAAACACAATGCCAATTGCAGCTGCTATGGCTGGCGGTATGGTTCCTCCGTTAGGTCTTGCTCTAGCTACAACGTTCTTTAGAAATAAATTCTCTGCACAAGAAAGAGAAACAGGTAAAACAGCTTACGCAATGGGCGCAACGTTCATTACAGAAGGCGTAATCCCATTCGCAGCAGCTGACCCTGGACGTGTTATCCCAGCTTCTGTTGTTGGTTCGACCATTACAGGTGGACTTGTGTACTTGTTCAACCTGCACCTTCTTGCCCCTCACGGCGGTATTATCGTAATTCTTACGGGAGCGGTTAAGACTGGTGGCGAAGCCGGAAATGCTCTTCTAGGCGGTGCGTTATACATCGCAGCTGTATTAATTGGTTCAATTGTTACAGCAATTCTTGCAGGTGTCTTGAAAAAACCTGTGCAAAAAGGGTAAAGTAGAGTAATGTGTTCATATTAAAATTTATAGAAAAAGATCAGGAGGTATCTGTATGGTAGAACAAACTATGACGATCACATCAGAGGATGGCGTTCACGCACGCCCTGCCACTGTTCTAGTCCAGACGGCTGGTCAATATAAAGCTGACGTTAACTTAGAGTACAATGGTAAATCCGTTAACCTTAAATCCATTATGGGCATTATGTCTTTAGGAATCCCATCTGGCGCTGAAGTAAAAGTGACAGCAGAAGGTTCTGACGAAGAAGAAGCTCTTAATGGCGTTGCTGACGCAATGAAAAAAGAAAACCTGGGGGAATAATTCATGAGCAGCATTAAAGGTATTGCCGCTTCTAACGGTATCGCGATTGCGAAAGCCTATCGTATGGAAGCACCGGACCTTTCTTTTGAGAAGAAAGACATTGAAAGCCCTGAACAAGAAGTGGAACGTTTCCAGTCCGCTCTTGCTACATCCAAAAACGAATTAGAGAAAATCAAGGATCACGCCTTCAAAACATTAGGTGAAGAAAAAGCAGAGATCTTCTCCGCTCACCTTCTTGTCCTTAGCGATCCTGAGCTCATTCAACCAATCGAAGATAAAATTAAAACAGAAAACGTGAATGCTGAGGCGGCTCTAAACGAGACAGCTAACATGTTCATTGACCTGTTTAAAAATATGGACAACGAATACATGCGCGAACGCGCAGCAGACATCCAGGACGTAACGAAGCGTGTTATGGCGCACTTATTAAACGTAACGTTCCCTGATCCTGCACTAATTGACGAAGAAGTTGTTATTATCGCTGAAGATTTAACACCTTCTGATACAGCTCAATTAAACAAGCAATTCGTTAAAGGTTTTACAACAGATATTGGTGGACGTACATCTCACTCAGCCATCATGGCACGTTCTCTTGAGATCCCTGCTGTTGTAGGAACAAAAGAAGTAACCGCAACAATCAACAAAGATGACATGGTCATCGTTGATGGTATCGCAGGCGAAGTAATTGTTCATCCAACAGATGAGCAAATTGAAGCTTACAAGCAAAAACAAGCTCAATTCGAAGAAAAGAAAGCGGAATGGGCAAAACTTAAAGACGAACCGACTGTAACGGCTGATAATCAGCACGTTGAACTTGTTGCAAACATCGGTACGCCTGATGATGTAAATGGCGTTGTGAATAACGGCGGAGAAGGCGTTGGCCTTTATCGTACGGAGTTCTTATACATGGGCAAAAACCAACTTCCGACAGAAGAAGAACAGTTTGATGCTTACAAAGCCGTTCTTGAAGGTGTAGGTTCTGACAAGCCTGTGGTGGTTCGTACATTAGATATCGGTGGAGATAAAGAGTTAGACTATTTAGATCTTCCTGATGAAATGAACCCATTCCTTGGCTTCCGTGCCATTCGTTTATGCTTAGAGCGTGACGATATCTTCCGTACACAGTTACGCGCCCTTCTTCGCGCTAGCGTATACGGCAACCTTAAGATCATGTTCCCTATGATCGCTACTCTAGGTGAGTTCCGTCAGGCGAAAGCGATTCTTCTTGAAGAGAAAGAAAAACTTCAAAATGAAGGCACAGAAGTTTCCGAGAACATTGAAGTAGGTATGATGGTTGAGATCCCTGCCACTGCTGTAATTGCTAAGCAATTCGCAAAAGAAGTTGACTTCTTCAGTATTGGAACAAACGACTTGATCCAATACACAATGGCAGCGGACCGTATGAACGAACGCGTTTCATACCTTTACCAACCATACAACCCTGCAATCCTTAACCTAATTAACAACGTAATTGAAGCAGCTCACGCTGAAGGCAAATGGGCCGGTATGTGTGGCGAAATGGCAGGAGACGAGATTGCAATCCCAATCCTTCTTGGCTTAGGATTAGATGAGTTCTCTATGAGTGCAACATCCATCCTTCCAGCCCGCACACAGATCTTAACCCTATCTAAAGAAGAAATGGCTTCTTACAAAGAAGACATTCTTGCTATGGACACAGCTGAAGATGTTGTAGAATTCGTTAAAGAGAAAACAGGCCAAAACTAATTTCTATACACTAAAAAGGACCCTTTGAAAAGGGTCCTTTTCTTTATTTTCTTCCATTGTAAAACCTATGTAATCTCCTTGTTAGAATTGCAATCATATTGTTGTCATTCTGTT
The DNA here is from genome assembly GCF_030166655.1 of Pontibacillus chungwhensis. GTDB lineage: Bacteria > Bacillota > Bacilli > Bacillales > BH030062 > Pontibacillus. The sequence goes on from NZ_CP126446.1 coordinate 3,386,747, forward strand.
GTTGGGCTTTTCCTCAAAGGTTGTTATAGTAGTCCATAGAGTTAATTCGTTACTCAAAAATATCGCGAATTTCAACAGCATAAGGCTATTGTAATTCCTAGGAGGATAACAACATGAAAAAACTAGTACTTTCCCTAGCTGCCGTAGCAACGATTTCTGCAACAACAACCATCACAGCAAGTGCGGAAGAAGTAGTTGTCAACAGTGGTGACACGTTATGGGGAATCTCTCAGGATTACGATGTCTCCGTTGAACAGCTTAAAGAACTAAACAACTTAACAACAAATACAATTTATCCAGCACAAAGCTTACTCATAAACCGCAACAATGAAACACAAGAAGCACAACAGACATCAACTCAATCTAGTGATGTATACACGATCAAACCAGGTGACTCTCTTTGGAGAATTGGTCAGAAATTCAACGTGAGCGTCAATGAGTTAAAACAATGGAATAACTTAAGCTCGAATACGATTTATTCAGGTAATACCCTTAAAGTAGACGGAGTAAACGTAGCAACAAAAGAAGAAGCAACTGTCGCGAGCACCCAACCATCTGAACCTAAAACACAAACAGAACAAAAAGAAGCTAAAACTATCACAGTAGAATCTACAGCCTATACAGCAAACTGCGCAGGATGCTCAGGAATTACAAGCACAGGAATTAACCTTCTTGCAAACCCAGATCGCAAAGTCATTGCGGTTGATCCTGACGTAATCCCACTCGGTACAGAAGTATACGTTGAAGGGTACGGAAAAGCAGTAGCTGGTGACATCGGTAGCGCAATCCAAGGAAACAAAATTGACGTATTCATTCCAAATCGTTCTGATGCTCTAAACTGGGGCCGCAGAACAGTAGAAGTAACAATCTTAGACTAAACACCCTATAAATAAATGATACAAGCCCAAAGCTAAATGTAGCTTTGGGCTTTTTTATGTAGTCTAACAGTTTTATTTAACTTTTAGGCCAAGCCCTCTATATACTCTATACAGAACAGATCAAGCCTTGTCTAAACCAATATAAGTGTCGATTAAAAGAGTCTTTAATTATAAAAATTTCCATTATAACAAAAATGTAACATTTTTGTTATCACTGAAATCACATTGTTGTCATTCTGTTATTGGACTCTCCCCGTTCGCTTGTTATCGTGGGGCGTAGAGTTAATTCGTTACTCAATAAAGCGCGAATTTCAACAGCTTAAGGCTATTGTTATTCCTAGGAGGTTAACCAAATGAAAAAATTATTTTTATCACTAGCTGCCGTAGCAACGATCTCAACCACAACAACAATTACAGCAAATGCTGAAGAAGTAGTGGTTAATGACGGCGACACATTATGGGGAATCTCTCAGGATTACGATGTCTCCGTTGATCAGCTTAAAGATTTAAATGATTTATCATCAACTACCATTTATCCAAGCCAAAGCTTGCTTATAAATCGCAACAATGAAGCACAACAAACATCCACTCAAACGAGTGATGAATATACGGTTAAATCAGGTGACTCTCTTTGGGGAATCGCAGAGAAATTTAACGTAAGTGTGAATGAATTAAAACAATGGAATAACGTAAGCTCAATTACCATTCATTCTGGAGATACCCTTAAAGTAGACGGAGCAAACGTAGCAACGAAAGAAAAATCAACTGTCGCTAGCACACAGCCTTCAGAACCAACAACACAAGAAAAACAAGTTCAAGAGGAACAAAAGACCATTACGATGGAATCAACGGCTTATACAGCGAATTGCGCAGGCTGCTCTGGAATTACGAGCACAGGAATTAACCTTCTGGCAAACCCAGATCAGAAAGTTATAGCCGTCGACCCAAACATCATTCCACTAGGTACTGAAGTCTATGTAGAAGGATATGGAAAAGCAGTAGCTGGTGACATCGGTGGCGACATTCAAGGAAACAGAATTGATGTATTCATCCCATCTCAATCTGGCGCTCTAAACTGGGGCCGCAAAACAGTAGACGTAACCATCTTAGATTAATTCCTTTTCTCCTAAATAATAGTGAAAGCCCAAAGCTGAAAGCAGCTTTGGGCTTTTTTATGTGGGGTCTTTCGACTCTACATGGATCTATTACCTTCGAGGGTTAGGGCCCCTCCTACCTATGAATTTACATTTGAAAAAGGTGTAAAATCATTAAAACGATTTTACACCTTCTATTCGTTAGGCTTTCCGTAACATGATGGAGTCAATTAAATGATCACGATCTTTATGTAAAATAAGATCTGCACGGTTACGGGTCGGTTGAATATTTTCATGAAGATTCTTTAAGTTAATTCGGCGCCAAATATCCTCAGCCATTCCGATCGCTTCCTCATTAGATAGCCCTGAGTACTTGTGAAAGTAAGAACGCTCATCCTGAAAGGCCGTATCCCGAAGTTTCATAAAACGCTCTGTATACCACTTCAAAAGATCGTCCTCGTTTGCATCCACATAAATACTGAAATCAAAGAAATCAGAAACGTACGTCCCAGGGTCTGCTCCTCTTGTTTTAGGCGTTTGTAATACGTTCACACCTTCAACAATGACGATATCAGGCTGATCTAAAACCTGAACCTCATCAGGCAAAATGTTATACGTTAAGTGGGAATAGACAGGCGCTTCTACATCAGGTCGCCCTGATTTTAAGTCTGCTAGAACATCTATTAATTTCTTAATATCATAACTTTCAGGGAATCCTTTTCTGTTCATAATCCCCTTCTCTTCTAAAACCTCGTTTGGGTATAAAAATCCATCTGTCGTTAAGATATCAACGCTCGGATGTTCATCCCATTCTGAAAGCAGTTCACGCATTATTCTTGAAATCGTACTCTTACCAACAGCCACACTGCCTGCGACCCCAATAATAAATGGAACCTGCTTAGTTTGTTGCCCCATGAAGCGATCTGTAACGGAATGAAGTTCATGGGAAGCTTTCGTATATAAATTGAGTAACCGACTCAAAGGAAGATAAACATTTGAAACTTCCTCAATGTCGAGTTTCTCGTTAATTCCTTTAACGTTTTCGATCTGTATGGGAGACAGGGTCATCGGTACATTAGCACGAAGCTTCGCCCATTCGTTTTTCTGGAACATCCAATACGGTGAATAACTACTCATACTATTTCACATACCTTTGTCTACATATTAAGAACTGCAATATTCATAATTTACCACAGCGTCACTATTTGTACCACCACATCGAATGACGTCTGATGACTATTCCCCTCCCCCTATAACCTATCAACCCTTGATATAACAGCTTTCTACTCTCTATAAAATTTATTGCATAAGATTTGATAGCGCTTTCCTTATAGTAGGGTATTGAAAAGAAAAAGAAGAATGTAATAGCTTTGATGGAAGCACACAGCTCCCTTTCGTTACGAGCACACTCTTTTCTCCAAAAGTGCGGCGAATCATCCATTCTGAGAACGGAAACCAGTATGGTCGTCTCATAATAGAAGCTAGCGTATGGCCTAATTCATCCATTGTAACAGGGTGAGGGGCTGTTAGATTAACTGGCCCATGCATGGATTTCTCATAAATAAGGTAATCTATAATTCGCACCACATCTTCTAAATGGATCCAAGAGACAAATTGATTTCCGGTAGCAATTTTCCCACCGGCCCAAAATCGATATGGTAGGAGAGCCTTAGCTAGAAAGCCTTCTTTAGAATGAAGTACTGTGCCAATACGAGCAATAACCTTCCGAATATCAGGGTGGTTTAAGTAATGGAGTGTGTTCTCCCAGATATCACAAACTTCGCTTGGGAAACTATTAAGCAGCGAAAGACTTCGATCTGTAAACCTATCGTTCTCGGAATACCCATAATAGCCAATTGCCGAGCCTTGAATGAAGACCACTGGCTTCTCCTTTAAATGCTTTACAATTTCAATAATGCGTTTAGTCGATTCAATCCGGCTATGTAAAATGCGCTCCTTTTTCTCAGGGGTCCACCTTCCCCTTCCAATCGGCTCCCCTGCCAGGTTAATGACTACATCTATCTTTCTATGAGAGAGGTAATCGATTTCATCTCCATCCTCCGACAACCAATGGATATACTCTCTAAGTCCCTCTACTCGCGATTGCCCTCTTGTAAGGATGTAGAGGGTGTGGCCTTGCTTTTCGAAATGGTCGACCAATGCCCGTCCTATAAACCCTGTTCCCCCGCTCATTAATATGTTCAACCCCTATCCCCCTCTTCTTTCGCAATCATCACTTTTACTATAGAATCGATATGAGGTGATTCCTATTCTTGAGAAAAAACGCTCTATCTTTGGCGCCACGACTTTCGTGATCTTCGTCATCTTACAGCTTCTATTTAAAGAAATTCACACCGAACAATATGTACAAATGCTTCTTGTATTCGCTTATGGCACACTGATCCCCTTAACGCTCTCTCTAGCCAAAACGGAGTATACAAAACTTTATCAGACGTTACTGACAGTCCATCCAATCAGTTTCATTCTGGCGTGCATTAGTTTCTGGATCGATCGGGGCATTGTCTCTTTTATCCTATCACTTCCGTGGTTTGGATTCACAGCATTGATTGCTCTTTACGGACTCTCATCCCTTGTAAAAACCAGAGCTTGGGAGACGATGCCTAAAATGTTAGTCCATGCAGGTCTATTATATATTGTTATAGGTGGAGGTTGGCTTTCCTTACATCGATTAAATGTAGACGTGTTACATTTTCAGGACATCTTAATTTTGTTAACGTCGATTCATTTTCATTATGCTGCTTTTGTTACGATTATAGCGTTTGGGTTAATGGGAAACTTTATCCGCCCCTCGCAATCCATTGTGAGAAGGATTTACAACGGTCTTGGCGCGTTTTTATTAGTAGGGCCGATCTTTGTAGCGATCGGGATAACTTTTTCGCCTGTGTCGCCTCTAATTGAATTTTTGTCTGTTGTAGAATTCGTGGTACCGATTGCTTTATTTGCTATTCTTAGCTTAGTTTTTATCGTACCAAACGTAAAGAGTTCGAAAGCCAGGACGTTCATGACCGTCGCTTTCTTCTCCCTTTTTGTATCCATGAGTTTTGCTTTCTTGTATGGATACGGTCATATCAGCGAAATATCGGTATTAGATATCCCTTTAATGGTATTCGTGCACGGATTCGTGAATAGTTTTGGATTTTCATTATGTATGATTCTTGCCTTGTGGCATGAAAATCAGGTATAAAAAATAACCTGCCTTGTGGCAGGTTATTTTTGTATGCTTACGAGTTTCCTAGATTTCTGATCCATGTTTCGTCAGCTGGCTTTTCGGTAAGCATTCCGATTCTTATGCAAGTAATCATTAAAGTACGAATTGGTTTCTCGCACAATAACTTTATATAGAAGCAATAATGCGATTAAGTTCGGTATCATCATAAGCGCATTCGCCATATTTGCAAATGCCCATACAAGATCAAGTTGCATGACAGCCCCCATAAAGGTAGCGCCAATATAAATGAAACGGTATGGAATGATGTAGCGAAGACCTAATAGGTATTCGAAACATTTCTCTCCGTACATGTACCAGCCCACAATGGTAGAGAAGCCGAAGAAGATAACGGAGAAGGCTACAATATATTCCCCTACTGTCCCAAGAGCATGTCCAAAGGCTGCACTTGTTAAAGCTCCTCCATCAAGATCAGCAGCGTGCTGCACTCCTGATATCGCACCACCTGACGGGTCCCAGAACCCTGTCATAATAAGAACAAGTCCTGTCATCGTACATACGATAATGGTTACAATAAACGTTCCTGTCATGGCTACAAGCGCTTGTTTAACAGGGTGATCCGTTTTCGCATTTCCTGCGATTAAAGCGGCTGTACCAAGACCTGCTTCATTAGAGAAGATACCTCGTGATACACCACTACGGACCGCTTCCATTACGACTACCCCGGCAAAACCACCTGCTGCTGATACAGGACTAAATGCATAATTGAAGATCATTTCAAACGCAGGTAAGACCGCATCATAATTCATAATAATAATAAGTAAAGAACCGCCAATATAAAGAAAGGCCATAACAGGCACGAAGAATCCGGCCACTGTACTAATTCTCTGAATGCCTCCGAAAATAATAAGACCAGTTAGTACAGCAAGCACCGCTCCTGTCACCCAACCGTTAATATGAAAGCTTTCATCCATCACATCAGAAATGGTATTCGATTGAACACTGTTCCCAATCCCTAGTGCAGCAAAGGCACCAAAGAAAGCAAAGGCAATAGCAAGCCCTTTCCATTTCTTACCTAGCCCTCGTTCTACATAATACATAGGCCCGCCGGAGTATTCTCCGTTCTCATTTTTAACCCGGTATTTCATAGCAAGCAAGGCTTCCGCATATTTTGTTGCCATTCCTAGTAATCCTACAATCCACATCCAAAAGATAGCACCTGGTCCCCCAAGTGTTAACGCAGTGGCTACACCGGCGATATTCCCGTTCCCAATTGTAGCCGACAACGCCGTCATCAGTGTTTTAAAGTTGCTGATATCTCCTTCAGCATCGGATGAAGATTCCGACTTTTCTTCTTTCGTAAAAGCCAGTTTAAATGCATACATTAGCTTCCTAAACTGTAATCCTCTTAACATAATGGTTAAGAATAACCCTGTCCCAAATAAGAGAATTAAGCTAGGTGTTCCCCATAGTACATCGTTGATTCGATTTAATACGTCTAACATGATTTACCCCCTGCTCTCGATGTATCTTGTTGTGAGTTTTGGGTTTTAACATTCTCCCATTATATACTTTATCACTCATTTTTGAAGAGATATTTGTGAAATCGTAAAATTTTAAGCGCTTTCAATTGTTGAAAACAACAAACGGATTGAGTAAGCTTTAGGAAATACCACAAATTCTTATAGATTTTCCTCACTGGTGTGCCTTAAAATGTACCAGGGAGACTTTCGTATTTATTAAAACACCACCGAAAATCAGAAGAAAGAAAACATGCTAAATCAACACTCTTCTGAGTTGTGGATTCTCTGCTATGCTCAAGTAATGGGGCCGTTATACTAATTTAGCCAGGGGTGTCTGGGGAACGGGGAGACTCCTGCGGGAGAAAGAGGTAGACGAGACCCCGGAGCGAACAAAGTGAGCGAGGAGGCTCGACAAGAGGAGGTTCGACTAAAATCGTCACATCCTGTGACAACGTCGAACGACCCCACGTCGTGTGGGGCCCCGCGGAAAGCGAGTCGTTCCCCAGACACCCCAAGCGCCTAACAAACATTACAGCCCCCTCCTCAAAAAGCATCGCAAGACCAGATACAGAGCTTAAACAGAAAGAAGGTGAGGTTGCCATGGGAACATATACCGGGAGCCAAGATCCATTTAAAGGACCATTCCGCTCGTTAGAAGAACTGGCCGATCGTATTAGCGATCTATTGCACTGCCCAGTTACGATAGAAGATTCGAATCATCGCATTTTGGCATACAGCACTCACGATGAGAACGTCGATCCTGCCAGAATCGCAACCATTATGAGGAGAAAAGTTCCGGAGAACGTCATCAAGACATTATGGAAGAACGGGGTCATCCCTCAGCTATTTGAAAGCGAAGAACCGGTTATTATTCCAGCTATTGAAGAAGTCGGTTTAGGGAAGCGTGTAGCCATATCCGTACGTAAAAACAACGAAATTCTCGGCTTTATTTGGGCTCAAGTTCACTGGGACGTAACGGATGAAGAACTCGACCTTTTTAAGAGGGCAGCCAAAGTCGTTAAAAATCAAATGTTACAACTTCAAATCAAAAAACGTAAATCAGAAGAAGATCATAAAGAGTTCTTCTGGCAATTACTGACCGACCACCTGACGGATCTTGAAACGATTCAGAGCCAGGCAAGGAAATATCATATTCAGTTAGAAGGACCTTTGGCTATTGTCGTCTTTGAATTTGAGGAGGATATCCATCAATCATTGGAACGACATATCCATTACTATATCGAAGCTTCAAGACAAGTAGGAATCGTATGCAGCGCGATCGATTCGAACCAACTCATCTTACTTGTTCGCCCACACTCTAGTGAGGCACCTGGGAAAGAAATCAATGATTTTGTTAGCGCCTTTGTAGAGAAAATACAAGACAGGGTTAACGTTGAGTTCTTAAAAGGAGCAGCGGGCACGTTGTACAAGAACCCCGTCCGTATACAAGATAGTTATAAAGAAGCCTTACACGTCTTATCCATTAAAGATCGTTTCTCTCATGAAGTTGAAGGAATCTATAGTTACCAGGATCTAGGGATCTATCAGTTTATTGATTCTTTATATGAGAAGCGCATTCGTGATCATTACACAAATCAATACATCGAAACCCTTCGCGCCTATGACGAGAAACACCGGACAGAATTACTGGAGACCGTAAGTGAATTTTTGCGATGTGATAGTAACGTAAACGAAGCAGCAAAGGCTTTGCATATTCATTCCAACACGTTGAATTATCGTTTAAAACGAATTGCTAACTTAACAGGATTTAATTTTAAAGATCCAAACCAAAAAATAACATTGTACCTGGATTTGATGATTGAACGCCTGAAACAATAAGGGCCTTGTTGATTTCTACAAAAGATGATTCTGACTTTCTCTCTTTTACACAATGCAATCCGTTCATTCCCCATCTATAATCGGAATTACAAAATCGATTACAAACAAAGGGGATGAGGGAATTGTTCATCGGAATTCCAAAAGAGATAAAAAACAATGAAAATCGTGTAGCGATCACACCAGCAGGGGTACTAAACTTGGTGAAAGCAGGCCATAGCGTATTCGTTGAAACAACTGCCGGTATTGGAAGCGGTTTCGAAGATCAGGATTACAGAGACGCAGGAGCCACCATTGTCAATTCAGCAGCAGAAGCATGGGAAAAAGAAATGGTGATGAAAGTAAAAGAACCACTACCATCTGAATACGGCTATTTCCGTGAAGGCTTAATTCTATTCACATACCTGCACCTTGCAGCTGAGCCAGAACTAGCGAAAGCCCTAACAGAAAAAGGCGTTATTTCTCTTGCGTATGAAACAGTTGAAACCAACCGTACGCTTCCACTTCTAACACCAATGAGTGAAGTAGCGGGTCGCATGTCAGCGCAAATCGGTGCTCAGTTCCTTGAAAAACCAAAAGGCGGACTTGGCATTCTTCTAGGTGGAGTACCTGGAGTGAAACGCGGTAAAGTTACGATCATCGGTGGTGGTGTAGTCGGTACAAACGCAGCTAAAATTGCCATTGGACTTGGCGCAGATGTAACCATGATCGACCTTAGCCCAGAGCGACTTCGCCAGCTGGATGATATCTTCGGAAACGAAATCAACACATTAATGTCCAATCCTTTAAATATCGCAGAAGCGGTAAAAGAATCTGACCTTGTCATTGGCGCTGTTCTTATTCCTGGAGCGAAAGCACCAAAACTTGTCACAGAAGACATGGTCAAAGAAATGAAACAAGGTTCTGTTCTAGTAGATGTTGCGATTGACCAGGGCGGTATTATTGAAACAGTTGATCATATTACAACACACGATGATCCTACGTATGTGAAACACGGCGTCGTTCATTATGCAGTTGCGAATATGCCAGGTGCTGTCCCTCGTACATCGACAATTGCTTTAACGAATGTTACGATTCCTTATGCATTACAAATCGCAAATAAAGGCGTTTCAAAAGCAATTGAAGACAATCCGGCGCTAGAAAAAGGATTAAACACAGCAAATGGTCATGTCACATATGAAGCTGTAGCCAGAGACCTTGGCTATGCGTTTACTCCTTCTCATGATGCATTAAACGCTGTATACTCAAACTAATCAACTTACCTATCAGGTGCCTTTCGGTGAAGGGCACCTTTTCCATGATAAAAAGCAGTGGATGCCACTCTAAGGCATCCTCTTTTTATGGCCTTTAGTCCATTTATCTTTATTAAAGAAAGGTTGGTGTTCTCATGATCCATCCACATAGCTACCGAGACACTTGGGCAGATATCTCACTAGACGCCCTTTCACACAATGTGAACGCTTTTAAACATTACACCAATCCAGCTTGCCGATTAATGGCCGTTGTTAAAGCAGATGGTTATGGACACGGAGCAGTAGAAATCGCTCAAACCGCAATTGATGCAGGTGCAGATTGGCTAGGCGTCGCTTTCGTCGATGAAGGAATCGAGCTTCGTAAAGCCGGAGTTCAAAAGCCAATATTGCTCCTAGGGTATACACCTCCAAGGTCGATTGAAGCAGCAGTGATTCATGATTTAACGATTACCGTCTTTACCCGTGATCTATTGGACCAAATCGAAGCGGCCGCTAAACGAATGAACAAAACACCTAAGGTTCACATGAAAGTGAATACAGGTATGAACCGGATAGGGGTTTCAACATCAACAGAAGCCATCCATCTCGCACGTGCCATTCAAGAGTCTTCTTTTATTGAACTCGAAGGGATTTTTACCCACTTTGCAGAGGCCGACAATGAAGATTCCACTTATACATATAAGCAGTTTGAGACCTTTCAAACCATAACTGAATCCATTGAAGCTGAAGGGATATACATTCCCATTAAGCACTGCGCAAATAGCGCTGCAACCATAGGCTATCGAAACATGCATTTAAACATGGTACGTGTAGGGGTGAGCCTTTATGGGTTTTATCCATCCCCTCATCTTAGAAAAATGATTGATCTGACACCTGTCATGACCCTGAAAACAAAAGTAGCTGCCGTGAACAAACTAGAAGCCGGTACCCCAATCAGTTATGGACGCACCTTCGAGACCGAACAACCGTCTTCCATCGCGACGCTGCCCATCGGGTATGCAGACGGTCTTCCAAGACTTCTGTCTAATCAAGGCACGATGGCCATTCACCGCCACATCGTACCGATTGTCGGAAGTATATGTATGGATCAATGCATGATAGACGTATCGGGCATCGGAAAAATCTCACCAGATGATGAGGTAACGGTATTTGGTGACGGTGATAAAGGAGTCCCCACTGCCGACGAGATCGCTTCTCTAACAGGAACCATTCATTATGAAGTTACCTGTTCCATCGGAAAAAGAGTGCCTCGTATTTACCAAGCCGCCCAAACCAAAGTCCGCTATAGCATGTTATAAAAAGACGAGCCAGTACTGGCTCGTCTTTTTATATGGAGAGAGATTTCAGTTTTTGGCGGTAGAGCCAGGCGTGTAAAGGGGAGTTCTCGACGTCAGGGCTGGGATTCTCGATGTCGCCAGCATCTTTCTTGACGTCAGAGCGGTATTTCTCGTCGTCAGGAGCCAGATTCTCGACTTCACGAGCAACTTTTTCGTCATCAAACCAGAGATTCTCGACTTCACGAGCAACTTTCTCGTCATCAGTCCAGAGATTCTCGACTTCACGAGCGACTTTCTCGTCATCAGACCTGAGATTCTCGACTTCACGAGCAACTTTTTCGTCATCAAACCAGAGATTCTCGACTTCACGAGCAACTTTCTCGTCATCAGTCCAGAGATTCTCGACTTCACGAGCGACTTTCTCGTCATCAGACCTGAGATTCTCGACTTCACGAGCAACTTTTTCGTCATCAAACCAGAGATTCTCGACTTCACGAGCAACTTTCTCGTCATCAGTCCAGAGATTCTCGACTTCATCCAACGCTCCCCCCTAACAAAAAAAGCCCGGGGTTATTTCCCCCGGACTTCTCAAATACACTATTTCGTTTTGATCTCTAATGCTGAAAGGGTTTCTTTCAGACTGGCATAGACCTCTTGCCAAAATTCTTCGTTTTCACTGTATGCCTTTGTTAAGAAAAGAATCATTTCTTTCTGCTTTTCTTCAAAGCTTGGGTGGTCTTTATCGGGCAGGTTCGCACGAGCATCATCAACGACCTGTTGAATTTTCGGTGCCCTTGGCCCCCAGACCGCTTCTTCCTCTCCATCTTCATTGATAAAAATGAAAATTGGTATTGAACGGGAGGTACCGTTTGTGAGGTATTGATCCATGAGTTCTGTATGTTCATCCCTTTTTAAGAAGCGAACATCCATACGAGCTGCCTCTGACAACTTTAACAATACCGGTATATTCATCATTGCGTCCCCGCACCAATCCTCGGTGAGGACGATGACGCGTAGCTGTTTCACTTTAAGATCATCGAAGAATTGTTGATCCTCTGGTAATTGAAACGATTGATATACATTCATTAGATTATCTTGATGTTTTTCCATGCCTGTTACGTATTCTTGAGGACGGATCCCCTTCTCAAACCATTCTTCTAACTGCACAATCCTTCACCTCATTTAGTCTATTAACTGGTCTACGCGATAAACCGCTCCACTTTCGAACCCTTCATCAAGAAGCTTCATAAGTCCATCCGCCACAACAGAAGGGGAGCGAAGCTTTCCTTCTTCTTTCAGCGCTTTAAACTTTTCGACATCGGCAAAAGCTTCTTCTGAAGAGGAGCGAATATCCGCTTGCATATCTGTATCCATTACTCCAGGGCTAAAAGCCACTGTTCTATGTTTTCCACCTCGTTGCTTCTGTTCAAACGCAGTTGTTTCAGTGAAGTAATTTAACCCTGCTTTTGTACCACCATATGTGCTCCATCCATAGACCGGACGGTTTGCAGCCCCTGAGGTTACATTGATGATATCCACATCAATGTCCGCTAATTGCTCGACTACCATATTCGTCACTAACATCGGTGCAATCAAATTAATATGAACATGTTTAACAACCTGATTTGCGTCTAGAGCGCCCACGCGATCAATTGGTTCTACTACACCAGCGTTGTTCACCACATATACTTTCTGTGGCGACTGTTCTTTTACGTGTTGGTTAATTCGGGAGAAGACAGACTCAAGCTCCTCCTGTGATGAAAGATCGCAAGGATAATGAGTGTAAGAGACACCATTTTCTTCTGCTTTCTGATTTAACTTTTCATTATCAGAACGGGATACACCGATAATATGTACCCCTCTTCCCATCATACTCTCGGCAACAGATTCGCCGAGCCCTTTTGAAACACCTGTAATTACAGCAATTTTCATCAAGATCCCTCCAACTAGCTTTTCCATTTCTACTTTTAGTATAGCGGACCCCTTAAACCATTCACAAAAGAAACGGTCCATAAACCTGAAATCAGGATTCATCCTCTTCTTCAAGTGTTAGACCATCGACGTGTTTCCGGTCTAACTGCTTCCTTATCTTCCGGTAATCTTTTGATTTAAAAATAATATCAAAGTCATAATCAGCAGGATACAATTCTTCCGCCGGAATGTGTAGAGCAATTCTCTTATGGTTAATGGTTTGTTTCTCACCTTTGACCTGGATGACGTAATTCCCTTTTGCATCCGGCCCTGTGTAAACAATCCCCGTTTCTTCAGTAGCGAGAACGGTTACGTTATCACCCTTGTTATAACGAGGAACCTTTTCTTCCTTATGATTCTTCTTTTTAGAAGACTTCCTCGCATATGCGTTCGTCTTAATCTGCTTTTCCATCAATTTAGGATCAGCATCCTCTCGCATTTCATACGTTTTCTCTTCCTTATAAGAAATCTCGTGAGCTTTCTCAATAATCGCTGGATGCATCCCTAATTTCAGGGCAATCTCAAAAGCCTGACTTTTACCGGTCGTACCGAGACGCAAGCGGTAGGTTGGACGAAGGGTTTCAAGATCGAACTCCATTGATCCATTCAGGAAACCGTTCCGGGATTCGGCAAAGTCTTTCATTTCGTTGTAATGAGTTGTTGCCAGAAGCATAGCTCCTTTGTCATAGAGTTGGTCGAGTATAGCTGTAGCAAGACCCATCCCTTCTGCCGGATCCGTACCAGAACCAAGTTCATCGAGTAATACAAGGGTATGGTCATTGGACTGTTCTAGAATTTCTATTATATTCACAAGACGAGAGCTAAACGTGCTTAAGTTTTCTGTAATGCTTTGCCCATCGCCTATGTCGACGAACAGCTGCTGGAAGATATGAAGATTCGTTCCTTGATGAGCAGGGATGTGCAAGCCTGATTGTGCCATTAACGTGAGCAGTCCAACGGTTTTTAACGTGACGGTCTTACCACCTGTGTTCGGACCTGTAATAACGAGAGCATGATAGTCCTCTCCAAGCGAGATCGTAAGAGGTACAGGGTTATGAATTAAAGGATGTTTAGCCTCTATAAGATCGATTTTATAATCTGTGTTTAAGGTGGCGGCTCTTCCCTCTATGCTCATGCTGTACTTCGCTTTTGCAAAGATCACATCATATTGATGCATGGTTTCCATCGCTATCTGAAGAGGACGCTCTTGTTCCAATACGAGGGCAGTTAAATAATACAAGATCTGCTCGACTTCCCGCTCTTCAGCAAGACGCGTCATTTCTAACTCTTCTTGCAACCTGGTGACTTCTTCAGGCTCAATAAAAACGGTCGCTCCAGAAGATGAAGAATCAAGCACCGTTCCTTTTACTTTATTGCGATACGTTGCCTTTATGGGCAGCACAAACCGGCCATTTTTCTCTGCAACGACGTGCTCCTGCATATACGTTGCTAACTTTTTAGATTTAGCCAAACGTCCGATTCGATCCTTAATCTCTGCAAGCTGATTATGCTTTTGCCTTCTAATCTTCAGCAGTTCCTTAGAAGCATAATCATCTACCTGACCGTGACGTAAAGAGGACTGAATCTCTGTTTCGAGGTCACTTAGATCCTCAATGGACTCAGCGTATAATGCAACAGTGGGAGCCACATACTGTTTGTCTTTCATAAATCGCTTCAACTTCCCACAATGATCGAGAAACGATTGAAGTTGGGAGAACTGATCAGGCCTTAGAAACATCCCTTTCCTAGCCTGCTCCATCATCTGACTCACATCATCCAAGCTATGAACCGGTACACTGCTGCTGATCTTCAGTACTTCCTTCGCCTCATCAATCTCTTCTAACCATCTTTCAATTTGTTTCTTATTAAAGGAGGGCTCTAAAGAAAGCACCGTTTCTTTCCCTCGCTCCGTAAACGCAAATCGCGCTACATGTTCTAAAATTGTATAAAAATCCAACACTTCAAATGTCTTCTGATTCAATTCCGATATCCTCCTCACACTTTATCAGAGTAAAGCGCGTCTGACACACTTTACTCCAGTAAAGTGATTTCTATTAAAAAAAGCTGCAATGATTGCATCATTGCAGCTAACATTCGATTCCATCATTCAATCGATTAGAAAGGTGTCTAAAGAAAATAGAACAGGGCTATGACACATGTGTCATAGCCCTTTCCTACACCTTGCTTGTTATGCTATGATTCATTGTTCTTAACTGCCCAAAATTGTATAGTTAAATAAACTTGCCTGTATGCAAGCTTTTTTAACCCTTTTGGGTCCGTATGAAGTTAACGGTTAGTTAAGAACAACGACCTTCATAAAACATACTCCTTCAAGAGTGATTTCGATTGAATGATTTCTTCGATACTAAATTTAATGTAAACGATTCACCTAGCTTTGTCAAACACGGCACGGATTCGTCATTCTATTCTCTATATTTAGATATCTTAAAAATCTATTGTTTCCTTTACAAGTGTTTGCTATATTACACGTATTCAACTTCATACAAACACCTTATATATCTATGGAAATAGGGTCCATAAGTCTCTACCTGGCAACCATAAATTGCCGGACTATAAGGAAAGTCTGCATATAAAAGCCGAATGATCTTCATTTGGTTTCGTCTACGTACATGACATGCATCCACTTTCTTTGTAGGACAAAGACCGTGGGTGCATTTTTTGTATCTTTCGAGAGGTCTGACGTCCTACACCTAAAAACGTATAAGGTTTTGAATGTTTGGACACCACTCAAGTTTACAGGAGGAAAAAGAATGGACATTTTATTCGGAATCGGTTCGTTAGCAGGAATTATCTTTTTATCTTGGTTATTAAGCAGTCATAAAAGCATGGTGAAGTGGCGCACCGTTGCAATTGGATTAGTGCTAGAGGGATTATTCGTTTATTTCATGCTTAAAGTTCCTTTTGGCCAAAGCATGCTCAATGTAGCAGCTAAAGGGGTCCAGCATGTCATTGACTTCAGCAGCGAGGGCATCAACTTTGTGTTTGGAGGATTATTTGGAGAAGGTACGAATATTCAGTTCGTTTTCGCCATCAATGTATTAGCCGTAATCATCTTTATATCTTCTCTTATCGCTGCTCTTTATTATTTACGTATCATCCCTTTTATTGTGCGCGGAATCGGATTTATAGTAGGTAAAATACTCGGAACGAGCAAAGTAGAATCATTCAGTGCTGTCGGGAACACAGTGCTAGGCGTTGTAGAAGCCCCATTACTTGTTAAACCCTATTTAAGTAAAATGACGCGCTCGGAGACTTTTGCCATTATGGTAGGGGGTACTGCTTCAGCCAGTGGAGCAATCTTCGTAGCCTATGCCGGTATGGGGATCGACGTGAAATACCTGCTCATTTCCATTTTCAGCGTTCCTTTCGTATCTCTTACAATTGCTAAGATCTTAGAACCTGAGAGTGAGACTTCTCAATTGAATGAAGACATCATTATGGAAAAGCCTGAACAAGTGAATGTGCTTGAAGCCATTTCAGACGGCGCAGTGAACGGGGTAAAGCTTGCTTTGAATATCGGAGGACTCCTCATTGCATTTATTAGTATACTGGCCTTAGTTAATGGGATCTTAGGCATCGTTGACCTTGATCTAGCCACAATCTTTGGTTACGTTCTCTATCCTTTTGCCCTGCTAATCGGAATCCCAGTAAGCGATGCTTTCCAAGCAGCATCCATTATCGGGACGAAAATTGCTGCCAACGAATTAATTGCCTTTAACATGGTACTTGATGGACAAGAAACGTTGAAACCAGAAACAATGGCGATCCTCACTGTAGCTTTATGTAACTTTGCGAATCTTTCTTCGATCGGCCAATTGATTGTAGGACTCGGATCCATTGCCCCTTCTAAGAAAAGCCAGGTTGCTCAATTGGGCGTTAAGGCCATTATCGGCGGAACGCTCGCAAGCTTTATCACAGCAGTATTTGTGGGAATGTTCATATAACGAAGGACTCTGTTATAATCTAGTGTTGTTATTTATAGACTTGTTCAAAATCAGAAGTTGTATCCTTTAATTGTAGATGGGGCCGTCTTTTATCGGCTAGTGCTTGGAGTGTCCAGGGACCGGTTCTCTTATCTAAGTTTGATGAGCCGGTCCTCCAGCTGGACCGTCGCTTAGATTCAGCTCTACTTCCTAATATAGCAAAGGTGGTTCTGGAAATTGCGAGACACCTGCGGCAGAAGGAGCCAGTCTAGTTCCAGCGTGGAGGAGGCTTTTAAGGGAATAATGAAGTTCGACTAAGACCGTCAAGTCAATCGCCAACGTCGAACGACCCCACCTCGTGTGGGGCCGCGGAAAGCGAGTAATTTCCCGAACCACCTTACGCACAGTTTAACGCTAACGGAAACATTCATAATGTAAAGAAAGCACATGCATCTGCATGTGCTTTCTTAATTAGAGCTTAGTTCGTGTATGGCATTCCACTGATTAATTAATTGATCCAATTCCTGACTTAGTCGCAACGTCCGTTCATGATTAAACCCACGTTGCATAGCGCTATCCACCATTTCTTTACGCTTCTTCTCAATTTCAATACCAACTAATTTAGGGGTCGATAAAGTTGCATTCAAGTTGTCCACTCCTAATGAAGGATTGAGTAGCATGTCTCGTCTATGATGTATAAAATCCCTTGTTGTGAATACTCTCACAAAAGATTCATATTTTGTACTTGTTTAACCTATATTTTAATGCCACACCTTAAAAAAGTAAATAGTCTGATGTCTAAATATGACAAGTGAACATGTATTCACTTCTATAGACCCATACCCCAACAGAAGGATGCCTCATTATGCTTTAGAGTAATAAAGTGTGTCTGACACCATACTTCGCTTTAGAGCGCTGAAGGGTGTCTGGCACCCTTCAACGGTTTACCGGGACCCAGTCATCAGGTTTCAGACTGTCTGGCACAATAAGGCTTCCTTTATATAGGAAGTAGAAAGCCCATTCTCTTAAGAAGAACGGAACTCTCGTTTCTAATGATTGATAGGCTGAGGTTTCCGTCGGTGAGGCTACTGCGTCGAGGTTAATTTGGTTAGCAATCGCCATTGAACGCTTCATATGAAGAGGGTCACTGACAAGGGTGTAGTCCTTAAACCCTTGCTCTTCTCCAATAAGCTTCGCATTGATGATGTTCCCTTCTGTAATCTTAGAAGTCAGATCAACGAAAGTATCCTCTTTCGGAACCCCTTTTTCTACTGCATAGTCACGAGCTACTTCCGACTCTGCAAAAGGAGCCCCCTCTCCCTTCCCACCAGTGAGGATGACATGATCAACCTTGCCGTCTTTGTATAGTTTCACCGCGTGATTCACACGCTCTTTTAAGACAGGAGAAGGCTTATCATAATAAGCTGCAGCTCCTAATACTACAGCTGCATCAGTAGATTCAAGTGGCCGATCTCCTTCAAATGTCCAAATCGAATACCCTATGTATCCCACATATAGAATTCCAACCCAAAACAGCAATGTAAGTAATCTCTTCAATGTTGTTCCCCTTCTCACTAGCATTCTAGCACTTTTTAAGGGTATAACAGGTTTCTTCTTCTCCGCAACCATTTAATGGTCACAAATCAGGCGCGCTGTCGAACCTGACACGATCTCAGTATCTTAAACACTTAGCAAGCGTCTTGGAAACTCCATTTCTTATAAAAAACATGAAAAAAACCCTTTATGCATATTGTATATAAATTAACTTTAATGTATATTTATTAATATAAACTATTGAACGTACTAACGGAGGGAACAACGATGACATGGACGCACTTACTCGAATCAATACATGACAGATTAGCCCCAACAATGGCAAAAGACTTTCCTAACTTGCCTGTCGAGAAAGAAGAGGGCTGTTACTATTACGGAACAGATGGCAAAGAATACCTTGATTTCTCCTCTGGTATAGCTGTAACAAATGTCGGACACAGACACCCAAAAGTTGCGCAAGCGATAAAAGACGGAGCTGATCAGCTCACACACGGTCCATCCGGCGTGATTATGTATGAACCGCTTCTTACATTAGCCGACCGGTTAGCCGCTATTATGCCTGGAAACCTGGAGTGCTTTTTCTTCTCAAATAGTGGAACAGAAGCAGTAGAAGGTGCACTTAAACTAGCCAAATACACAACAGAACGTCCTTATGTAATCTCCTTCACGGGCGGCTTTCACGGAAGAACAATGGGTTCATTAGGGGTAAGCACCTCTAAGAGCAAATATCGTAAATTCATGCAGCCAAATGGATTAACCTATCAAATCCCTTATGCCAATCCAAAAGCTTGTCCTGAAGGAGAAGACCCGGGTGATTTCTGCGTCAAACAACTAGAAAAGGATATTCAATCCTTATTTGAACATCAGGTTACTCCAGATGAAGTAGCCTGCATGATTCTAGAGCCCATTTTAGGTGAGGGAGGGTATATCGTTCCCCCACAAGCTTGGCTTCAAAAGGTACGGGAAATTTGCGATCAACATGGCATACTTCTTATCTTCGATGAAGTTCAAACTGGATTCGGTAGAACAGGAGAAATGTTCGCAGCCAGTCACTTCGGTGTGACCCCAGACATTATGGCCGTAGCGAAAGCGATGGCATCCGGGCTCCCATTAAGTGCGACAGTCGCTTCTAAAGAATTAATGCAAAAGTGGCCTGTTGGCTCTCATGCGACAACTTATGGAGGAAACCCAATTGCCTGCAATGCCGCACTAGCAGTTCTTGATGTCATCCAGGAAGAAAACTTGCTCGAAAATACAAAAGATGTAGGCGCCTATGCTCATAAGAAACTCACGGACTTAGCGGCCAAACACGATGTGATAGGAGATGTCCGTGGAGTGGGTCTGATGCTTGCAATTGACATCGTCGATCCTGTTACAGGCGAAGGAGATAGTAAAGGGCTGATGACCATTTTAGAATCTGCCTTAGAGAAAGGAGCGCTCTTCTACTTCTGCGGAAACAAAACAGAAGTCATCCGCGTGATCCCGCCTCTTACGATCTCTAAAGAACAGATCGATCAAGGGTTAGAAATCTTAGACAGCGCTTTGTGTGAATACGAGGCATCCATCCGTGTCTCCTAAGTAATAAAACCTCCCTTTATCGACCGACCGCTCCTACATGACCACACCCCTGTAGACCGGAAGCATCGATAAAAATCAAAACAGACCATGACGAATAACAGCCGTTGCTTATAATAAAGAAGTTCATCCTATCAGCCTCTATAGCAAAAAAACCGAGCATGAAATCCACTGATTTCATGCTCGGTTTATATTAATTAGGCGAGATTAACGCCGGGCAAAGTCTACAAAGCGAAACTTGTCTGGTCTGTGTCTAGATTCTGTATATTGAAAAAGAGTCGCATCATCGAGATAAACATAGTTTTTGATTACCACGATGTTGGCAAAGCCTTCAAAATCCAGGAGTCTGCGATCTTCAGCTGTGGGTTCTTCTACTGTGATTTCTTTCTTCGCGAAACTAATCGTTAGCCCTACTTCCCCTTCTAGATATGAGTAAATAGAATCCTCACAAATCTCCCGGGTCAAACGAGGCACACTCCCATAATAAAGGTAATCTTTATCCAAAATAATTCGCTCCCCGCTAAATTCACGAGACCGACTCACATACCATACGAGCGCCTCTTCGTC
The DNA here is from genome assembly GCF_030166655.1 of Pontibacillus chungwhensis. Classification (GTDB taxonomy): domain Bacteria; phylum Bacillota; class Bacilli; order Bacillales; family BH030062; genus Pontibacillus. Next base: position 3,407,406 of record NZ_CP126446.1, read on the forward strand.
TAGCTGCATCGCTTCTTGAATAGACGGATCTGCATGAATTAAGGAAAGCTCATTTACGTGCGTGCGCGTCTTCTCCCCCATATGCTTTGATACTTCTTTGAAACTCACAAGTCCAGAAACCGGAAAATTAAACTTCCCCACGTCAAGTACGACTGACCCCTTGCCCCTGACCTTTTGAATAAACCCATTTTGCGATAACAGATTTAATGCTTTACGAATCGTTTCTCTTGAGGTTTGAAATGTTTCAGCTAACTCATTTTCTGACGGAAGGGTCTCTCCTTCCTTATACACACTCGTCTTAATCGATTCCACAAGCTCTTCATAAATGCCCATAAACTTATTCTGTTTCACATAGCACCACTCATTTATTTCGTTAAATGATACACTACGGACTCATAAGGACGTAATTCAATCGCGCGATTTACATTTGGTGACGCTTCGTAATTAGATAGAATGCGTTCGCCCTCGTATGCTTCAAGATCAATCGATTCTGGCACCTCGAACGTCGTATGATCCCCATAAAAATTGTTCACGACAAGCAATTTCTCAGATTCTCCATGACGAGCGTAAGCAAACACACGATCATCCTCATAGCTTAAGAGTTCGTAGTCTCCTGATGTAATGATATCATACTGTTTCCGAAGCTCAATCAACTTCTTATAATGATAGAATGCAGAATGCTCATCGTTTACAGCCGCTTCAGCATTTACTTCCTGATAATTCTTCGCAACAGGAATCCACGGTGTGTTCTCGGTGAATCCTGCTTGCTCCGAAGCGTTCCATTGCATAGGTGTACGAGAATTATCACGGGACTTTTGCGCAAGAATAGCAAGGATTTCATTGTCCGTCTTCCCTTGCTCTTTTAAGATTTCATACATATTTAAAGATTCAACGTCTCGATAGTCCTCAATGGTATCGAACTTAGGATTAGTCATTCCAAATTCCTCACCTTGATAAATGTAAGGCGTACCGCGCATCAGATGAATAGTCGTCGCTAGCATTTTCGCAGACTCCCGGTGATAGACAGTATCATTCCCGAAACGAGAGACGACACGAGGCTGGTCATGGTTACACCAGAAGAGCGCGTTCCAGCCTCCACCTTGTTGCATCCCCACTTGCCAATCAGACAAGACCTTCTTTAACTCTTTAAAGTCGAAGTTCGCAACCGTCCACTTCTCTCCATTTGGGTAGTCTACTTTGAGATGATGGAAGCTAAAGGTCATATCAAGCTCCTGCCGATCAGGATGCGTGTATTTCACACAGTCATCGATCGTAGTAGAAGACATCTCGCCTACTGTCATCATTTCATATTTAGAAAAGACCTCTTGGTTCATTTCATGCATATACTCATGAACACGTGGTCCATCTGTGTAAAACCGGCGTCCGTCTCCCTCATAATCATTTGGGAAGGCTTGATTTTTCGAGATCAGGTTAATTACATCTAAACGGAAACCGTCGACCCCTTTTTGAAGCCAAAAGTGCATCATATCATACACACTTTTACGAACAGCTTCGTTCTCCCAGTTAAGGTCAGCCTGCGTTACATCGAAAAGGTGCAGGTAGTGCTGCCCCGTCTCTGCATCAAAGGCCCATGCATTGCCCCCGAATTTCGACTCCCAGTTCGTCGGAGCACCGCCGTCAACGGGGTCTTTCCAGAAGTAATAGTCACGATATGGATTGTCTATCGATTGCTTCGACTGCTGAAACCACTCATGTTCCGTTGAAGTGTGATTGACCACAATGTCCATTATGATCTTAATACCACGATCATGAGCTTCCTGTAAGAGACGCTCAAAGTCTTCCATCGTGCCGTATTCTTCATAGATATTAAAATAATCACTGATATCATATCCATTATCTTTCTGAGGCGATGTGTAAATCGGAGTTAACCAAATGACATCAACCCCGAGATGATTGAGGTAGTCCAGTTTCTCAATAATCCCTTGAATATCTCCCGTTCCGTTTCCTGTCGTGTCGTTAAAGCTCTTCGGATAGATTTGATAAACGACTGATTGCTTCCACCATGGCTGTGTCATATGAGCACCTTCCTTATCTTGTTGTATAAACGTATTAGAAAAACCAATAGCAACCGGGTGTGGTCGGCTGCTAACTGGTCTGTTTTATATTTTTTTGCGTTTGGCCATTACATAGGTTACTACAAATGGGATAACGATCACAATAACCATTCCAATGATAAACGATATCCAGCCACTGTTCTGGATGGAAACAATCCCCGGTACACCGCCTACCCCAATGGAATTGGCTCGTACACTTTGAATGGTGATATACATTCCGGCAATAGCGGAAGATACAAGCGCTGCGATGAATGGGAATTTATAGCGAAGGTTAACCCCAAACAGTGCAGGTTCTGTAATACCTAACCAAGCCGAAACACCAGATGATACGGATAATCCTTTTAAATTCTCGTTCTTTGTAGCTAACCATACACCAAATGCTGCTGAACCTTGTGAAATGTTTGATAATGCAAGTATCGGCCATAAGAATGTCGACCCTGTGCTACCAATTAATTGAACGTCGACAGCAAGGAACGTGTGGTGCATTCCTGTTACAACGAGCAATGGATAAAGTGCACCATATAGTAAGCCACCAATTGCAGAGAATTGATCAAATACCCAGACCAAACCATCTGTAATCGTGTTACCAAGACCAAACATTAACGGTCCGATTGCAATAAAGGTTAAGAATCCTGTTACAAGTAAAGCGACAGGACCTACAACAAGTAACTGTACGGAATCCGGTATCCGGTTACGTAGGAACACTTCAATCTTCGCTAATACGTAAGAAGCTAATAACACCGGAAGAACCTGACCTTGATACCCGATCTTCTCGACTTCAAGTCCGAATAAATTCCACGTTGGCACTCGGCCTTCTTTCACAGCATTTCCGTAGTCCCATGCGTTCAAAAGCTCTGGATGGACAAGGATTAAACCAAGTACGATACCAAGTAGCGGATTCCCGCCAAATTTCTTAACCGCTGACCAACCGATCAGTCCGGGCAAGAAGGCAAAGGCCGTGTTCGCAATTAAATTAATAATGCCAGCTAGGTCTGCCCACTGCGGGTGCACGGCAATAAGAGATTGCCCATCATAAAAGATATCCTCTTGAGCGAGGATGTTGTGAATCCCCATTAGAAGTCCGGCGGTAACAATGGCCGGTAGAATTGGGATGAAAATATCCGCAAGTGTCTTAATGGCTTTTTGAAGCGGATTCATTTTTTCAGAAGATGCTTGTTTCACATCATCTTTACTTGCTTCTCCAACGCCTAACTCCACCATCTCTTTGTAAACCTTATCTACAGTCCCTTGACCAATTACGACTTGGAACTGTCCATTTGTTGAGAACGATCCCTTAACCGCTTCCAATTTTTCTAATTCTTCTTGATTCACTTTACTTTCATCATGCAAAGATAACCGTAAACGAGTCACACAGTGTGTAGCAGCTTGTATATTTTCTTTGCCACCAACTTGCTCGATAATTTGTTGAGCTTGTTTTTTTAAGTTCATAGTGATCCCCTCTCCCACTATAATCTGATTCTATATAAAAACGCTTTCTTAATAACTTGTATATACATGATAGCGCATCCAATTTAATTTGTATATACATCTATTTAATTTCAGAATATTTTATTTTTTTTGAGCGCATAACTCCTCTGAAAACCCAGTCTAACTAGGTTTAATTCCAAGAGCAGGGGTGTAAAGTATACAAAAGGAGATGATCGTATGAAAAAGAAGCATTTGGTGTTCTATGACGCTCAGTGTCCATTCTGTTATCACGTAAAACTTGTCCTTAGGAAATTGGATTGGTTTAACAAAGTAGATTGGGTATCCGTCCAAGAAGTAGATGAAGCGCCTGTCGAGTACCCATACTTACAATACCGCGACATTTATGATGAAATTCATATGCTGACTTCTTCAGGCAGTTTAAAAGAAGGGTACTACGCAATTCGTAAACTCCTAAGCTCCCTTCCGCTAACCGTGCCTATTAGTCTTCTGCTCTACATTCCCTTTGCAGATCGTGTCGGGTCGCCCCTTTACAAATGGTTCTCCCGCCACCGCTATCAATGGTTTGGTCAGTACAATGAGCCTCGCTATGCATAAGGGTTCAGTAAAGAGATAACGGAAAGGCCAAGGAACCAGAGTTCCTTGGCCTTTTTATATCGTTTTATATGCTCCATTTCACACCTAACAGTTCCATATTTTTGAATAAAACAAAGAGGAATAGCTCGTTTTTTGTCGAATATGTTAAATAGATCCAGTAAATGAGCTCTTGGAATTTGAAGGAGGATAAATAATGGACTATAAACAGATTACGATTGCGGGCGGTGGGGTTTTAGGAAGTCAAATCGCCTTTCAATCCGCCTTTTATGGATTTGAAGTTACCGTTTACGACATTACCGAAGAGGCTTTAGAAGAAACGGATAACCGATTCAAAAAGTATATGGGAATTTACCAGAACGCTCTCGAGGCAACAGAAGAACAAGTGGACGCTACATATAAACGTATAAGTATGTCTACAGACCTCAAAGAAGCGGTAAAACAAGCAGATTTGGTTGTAGAAGCGATACCGGAAGTGGTGGCCATTAAAGAAGAGTTCTACACGAAACTTGGGAAGTTAGCACCTGACCATACAGTCTTCGCTTCCAACTCTTCAACATTTTTACCGAGTCAATTCGCTGAATTCACAGGCCGCCCTGAAAAATTCTTAGCCCTGCACTTTGCTAATGAAATTTGGAATAACAACATCGGAGAAGTCATGAAACACGAAGGAACAGACGAGAAACACTTTGAAGATCTATTAGAATTTGCAGGAGCAATCGGAATGGTACCGATCCCGATCTATAAAGAACAACCAGGATACATCTTAAATTCCCTATTAGTCCCCTTACTATCAGCCGCACAAAGCTTACTCATCAAAGGCGTATCAGACCCTGAAACCATCGACAGAACATGGATGATCTCAACAGGCGCACCCGTCGGACCATTCGCCTTCCTAGACATCATCGGCCTACACACTCCGTACAACCTCCAAAAAGCCAAAGGAGACGCAGGAGACGAAGAAGCAGCCAAAATCGCCGAATACCTAAAAACCGAATACATCGACAAAGGTCACACAGGCAAACTAGCCGGAAAAGGATTCTATGACTACCCAAACCCACGTTACCGGGAGAAAGACTTTTTGAAGTAAGGAGCACAACCTTTAGATAATTTTATTTTTCTTTTGTAAAGCGAAGCAGATCTTTGGGTCGTTTCGTATTTCCGTTTCCCCCTAATATGGATAGGTGGTTCGGGAAATTGCGAGACTCCTGTGGCAATAGGAGCCTAGGGGAGACCCCACAGAGAGCGTAGCGAACGAGGAGGCTTCCCAGCTCGCCACGGAAAGCGAGTGATTTCCCGAACCACCTACGCTCAAATTCCGGCAAACGGAAACATGAAGGAATGACTTTAAACCCCGGTGGTACAATACTTTTATAGGATGTTATAATGAGACGTACAATAATAAAAGAACACCTGGAGGCTTTATGCTAACATTTGAACAAAAACTAGCGATTATAGAATCTTTCCCGGAATTAAAACGTAACGACGTCTCCCTTGGACGCGTCAATTTCCACTACGAAGAAAGCGTGATGGATAAGAAAAACGTCGTCTATCACCTGCACCCCAATGGAAACGGCTTTGTTTTCGGCTATTATATTGATGGCGTAGAAACTGATGACCGCGGCATGGTCAACATCCGCGACTTCTCAGAAGAAGACATCAAGGCCATCGTTCGCGATGCCATTGATTCATTATCTCAGCCAGACCAGGAAACATGGGTCAACGACGAAGGACATACACTAGCACTTGTATTCGACTTTGACCTTTGGAATATCTATGCAGGAGACATGCTCGACGGAACCTTCCCGACCTACTCTGCTGCTACAGATTACCTGGAACAAGAAGGCTTCAAGCGTCAATAACCTCAAATAAACAGTGCCTATTCCTTGTTGGAATAGGCACTGTTTTTAGTTTGCGAGCCAATTACTGATCAGTTCAACCGTCTGATCTCGCTGCTTTTCGCCTGAAATGGTTGCTTTTTGGTCCCCTTCTTGAAACCCATAGCTACCAAATTGACCGTGGTTCGCTCCGCCTAAGTCAATATAGGTATGATCTTCCGGTACGTAATTTTTTCCTTCTTTATATTTCTCGCGGTTCATTACCCCATCGTTCTCTCCTGTGATCGACAAGAAAGACAAGTCCGTGCCACTAAGGTCACCGCCTTCATCCGGGTAAGCACCAAGTAAAAAGATGCCTTCAAGGAGATCTTCATGTTCCGCAGCGTATCTCGCCGCCATGGCTCCACCTAATGAATGTCCCCCAATGACGTAAGAGCGATTCCCCTTTTCTTCTATTAACTCATCTGCCTTATCTTGAGCCAGCACGGCCAAATTAAGAGGCATCTTCAAAATGTAAGTCGGATACCCGTTTTCAGCAAGCTTATGAGCCAACGGAGCATAACTCTCTGGCTCCACTAAACCACCCGGATAGAAAAGAATGCTCGTGTCTTCCGCTTCTGTTGGAAGAAAGGAAATCCAGTCGCCCTTTTGCTCTACATCTATTTCATTTGTTCCTTTCATAGCTTCAATCGCTACTTGTGTGGGTTCATAAGGCTGTAAATAAACATACCCTGCAATCCCAACGGCTATAACAAGAACGCCTAACAAGGCTAAGAGCTTTTGCCACCACTTCCACTTCTTCATCACGCCACCTACTCTGTGTTGTTTTGTTACCAGCTTATCACAGAAACAAACCTTTTTACTGTCCCACACTCCCTTATGTTCAAAATAACACTTTTAGTGTAAAATGTAACTAAAAAGGAGTTGGTACTATGAATCGGGCCAAAATCGTCGTTGGGACCTCTTTTCTTGTTAGTCTGTTTCTATATATCTTCGAACAAGGTATCGGCATGCCTTATCCGGTAAAAACAGCTGTTAAACTCCTCTTGTTCATCGGAGTCCCTTTTCTATTCTATGCGTACTTCCCTAAACCACATCTGAAAAAGAAAAAAGAACAATGGAAATCTCCACTGCTCTTCGGCATTGTAGCGTTTGTTGTTCTCCTATGTAGTTATTGGCTAACGAAAGATCTGATTGATTTTACAGAAATACGATCTTATCTTAAAAGGGACCTTGGCATAACACCTACAACCTTTTATGCTGTCGGGTTTTATATCATTCTCGGTAACTCTTGGATCGAAGAATGGTTCTTCCGGGGTTTTATCTTTCAAAACCTTCTATCCCTTGGTAAAAGACGGATTGGATATGTATATTCGTCAGGTTTATTTGCGTTGTACCATTTAGCAAGTATTCAAGGGTGGTTCTCTCTTCCCCTTACACTGGTGGCACTTGCAGGATTGTTTGGCATTGGCATGTTTTTCTCTTTCTTAACGGAGAAGGCAGGAACGTATAAAGGATCTTGGATAGTCCACATGATCGCCGATCTTGCTATTATACTTATTGGGTTACATGCCTTCGGTTGGTACTAGATTGTACTCATCTGACGGTCTTCCACTTGATGTTCCATCAGCTTCAGATCCTCTCGATCAGGGTCATACTCATACTTCCAGTAGTTCTTATATTCCTGTCCATCTTGCTCCCACGTTTTCTGTAAATAGATAATATAGGAATTGTCTTTGTTCTCTACCTTTACGTCTGAAGAAAAAGTTGTATCTAGCTTGCCAGCACTTTGGGTTTGGACGATTTTGGCTTCTTCATCACTTCCTTGGAGCGCCGGGAAATCAGGATGTCTTAATAACGCCTCTTCCAGCGCTTCATTGGAATGTTCTTCTACTCCGTTACTCGTTGAACTAGAGGAACATCCGGCTGCTATAACAAGAGAAAGCATGAGAGTTATATAGGTCAACAGATGTCTTTTCAATACGAAATCCCTCCTCCCCACTCCCATACCCATCTCACATAAATCTACTCCTTTTCCTTTTAGAATTTTTATATGCTAAAGTAAAAAAGAATCTACATACTAGGAGTCGATTATGATGAAACCCATACAAACTGCACTGATTGGATACGGATTATCTGGCCAAGTCTTTCATGCTCCCTTCTTAAAGACGATGCCTCAATATGAACTCGTAGCCGTATCTACATCTAAAGCAGAAAAAGCCAAGCAAGAGTTAGGGGATGTGACGGTTGTAGCCACGCCTGAAGATATTGTACAAGACAAAGAGATTGAGCTTGTTATCATTACAGCCCCAAATGAATATCACTATCCGTTGGCAAAGGCTGCCCTAAAAGCCGGGAAACATGTTGTCATGGAAAAGCCCTTTGTCGTCCATAGCCAAGAAGGAAAAGAATTAGTAGAAATCGCTAAAGATCAAGAGCGAATCATTAGCCCTTTCCATAACAGACGTTGGGATGATGACTTCTTAACCGTCAAAAAGTTAATCTCAAGCGGTGCACTCGGGCAGATCACAAGTTACGAAGCCCACTATGACCGATACCGCCCACAAGTACGGGATCGCTGGAGAGAGAAAGATGTTCCTGGAGCTGGGATATTATATGACCTGGGGGCACATCTTATTGATCAAGCTCTTCATCTGTTCGGCAAACCGGATCAAGTTCATGGAATAACGAAAGCTCAGCGTGCTGGGGCTGAAGTGGATGATTACTTTCACATTATGCTTGAGTACAGTCCTTTACAAGTCATCCTTCACTCGAGTTCATTTGTACGCGCAGCGGGCCCTAAATTCGAGGTCCATGGAACAGAAGGAAGCTTCATTAAATACGGAACAGATCCTCAGGAGAATCAGTTAAAAGAAGGAAAGGTACCAGGAGATGACGGATGGGGAGTAAGCCATGAAGAAAATGATGGTGTACTCACAAATGACAAGCATCCAGAAGGGATACGGATTCCGACAGAGACCGGCCGTTATGAATCGTATTACGAACAATTAGCGGAAGGGATTCGCAAGGGTGAGTCCCTGCCTGTTACAGGTCAGGAAGGACTTGAGGTTATTGAAATCATAGAGTCTATTCTACAAGCATCCCGGCCCTAATGTGCTGAAGTAACCGCTAGTAAAATGCACTTTGAAAGACAATGCTTTTGGCCTCGTGATAAACTAAACTTGTTCTTAAATTGAGATTCTCAAGATAAATAGGAACCAATGAAGGAGGCCATACAGATGAGTGATCGTAAATATATGTTTGATTCCTACTCGTTACCGTCTGGCGTAACGTTAAAAAACCGTGTGCTACTTGCACCTATGACAAACTTCTTGTCTAATGATGATGGAAGTGTATCAGATAAAGAACTAGAATATTATAAACGCCGTTCCGGTGGCGTAGGCGCCGTTATTACGGCTTGTGCAAACGTAAATGAGTACGGGAAAGGCTTTGACGGTGAGATCGGCGTTCACCGTGACGACCTGATTCCAAGCCTAAGCAAATTAGCTGATGCGATTCATGAGAAAGGTTCAAAAGCCATTCTTCAAATTTTCCATGGCGGTCGCATGTGCCCTCCACATCTTATCCCAAATGAAGATGTAGTAAGCGCAAGTGCCGTGGCTGCCCTTCGTCCTAATTCCCCTACTCCAAGGGAAATGACGGAAGAAGAAATTCAGCAAACCATCGCTGACTTCGGCGAGGCTACACGCCGCGCAATTGAAGCCGGCTTTGACGGTGTTGAAATTCACGGAGCGAATACGTATCTGTTACAACAGTTCTTCTCTCCACACTCTAACCGCCGGGAAGACCAGTGGGGCGGTTCTGTAGAAGACCGTATGAACTTCCCTCTAGCTGTAGTAGAATCGGTAAAAGCTGCTGTATCACAGCATGCGAAGAATGAGTTTGTAGTAGGTTACCGTTTATCTCCTGAAGAACGTGAAGAACCAGGAATTACAATGGACGATACGCTACAGCTTGTAGATGTCCTAGCTAAACAAGACCTGGATTACCTTCACATTTCACTGTCTAGCTTTAATCAAGGATCTATGAGAGATGAGAATGATACACGCCCACGTATTGATCTGATTCAAGAACGTGTAGGTAACATCATCCCTGTGATGGGCGTTGGTAGTCTCCATACACCAGACGACGTAGAAGGTGCTCTTGAAAAAGTGCCAATGGTTTCCCTTGGCCGTGAGATGCTAATGGAGCCAGACTGGGTCGAAAAAGTAGCCAAAGGCGAAGAAGACCAAATCCGTACAGCAATGAAGCTAAATCAACAAGAAGAACTAGCCATTCCAGAACCAATGTGGACCAACATCCTAAGCGTTCCAAACTGGTTCCCTAAAGAAGAAGAATAAATTTATATCTTATCTATAAACCAAGAGCTGCCTCCATCTAGGAGGCAGCTCTTTTCACTTTATGACAGGGTGCCAGACACCCTTTACCCCTTCACAGCACTACCACGTGTCAGACACGCTTTATCTCTTCACAGCACTACCGCGTGTCTGACACGCTTCAGTACTTTACTGCATAAAAAAGCCCCTTCATCCGGCCGAATGAAGGGGCTTTTGGTTATAACCTATTATTTGTTTAGGTTGTAGAATGCGTTTTTACCAGCGTAAACTGCTGTACCAGCTAGTACGTCTTCGATGCGTAGAAGTTGGTTGTACTTCGCTACGCGGTCTGTACGAGATGGAGCACCTGTTTTGATTTGACCAGCATTTGTCGCAACAGCGATATCAGCGATTGTAGAGTCTTCTGTTTCACCAGAACGGTGAGAGATGACTGCAGTGTAACCAGCTTCTTTCGCCATTTCGATAGCTTGGAATGTCTCTGTAAGTGTACCGATTTGGTTTACTTTGATTAGGATTGAGTTTGCAATGCCTTCAGAGATTCCGCGGCTTAATTTGTTTGTGTTGGTAACGAATAGGTCGTCACCAACAAGTTGAACACGGTCGCCGATACGCTCTGTAAGAAGTTTCGTACCTTCCCAGTCGTTCTCGTCTAAGCCGTCTTCAATTGAGATGATTGGGTACTTGTTAACAAGCTCTTCGTACCAGTCAACCATTTCTTCAGAAGTACGTGTAACGCCTTCACCTTTAAGGTTGTATTTACCATCTTCGAAGATTTCAGAAGATGCAACGTCCATTGCAAGTTGAACTTCTTCGCCTGGCTTGTAACCAGCCGCTTCGATCGCTTCGATGATTGTAGAAAGTGCTTCTTCGTTAGAACCTAAGTCAGGAGCAAATCCACCTTCATCACCTACACCAGTGTTGTAGCCTTTGTTCTTAAGAACTTTCTTAAGAGAGTGGAAGATTTCAGCGCCCATACGAAGAGCTTCTTTGAATGTTGGAGCGCCAACTGGCATAACCATGAACTCTTGAATGTCCACGTTGTTATCAGCGTGCTCACCACCGTTAAGGATGTTCATCATTGGTGTTGGAAGTTTCTTCGCGTTGAATCCACCAAGGTATTGGTATAAAGGAATTCCAAGGTAGTCAGCTGCTGCGCGAGCTACTGCCATAGAAACACCAAGGATTGCGTTCGCACCTAGGTTACCTTTGTTATCAGTACCGTCAAGTTCGATCATTAGTTCATCAATGATTACTTGGCGAGTTGCGTCGAAACCAAGGATTTCTGGAGCGATTTTTTCGTTAACGTTTTGAACAGCTTGAGATACACCTTTACCAAGGTAGCGATCTTTGTCACCGTCACGTAGTTCTACTGCTTCGTATTCACCAGTAGAAGCACCACTTGGAACAAGTGCAGAACCGAAAGCACCAGATTCCGTATATACTTCTACTTCAACTGTTGGGTTACCACGGGAGTCTAAGACTTCGCGTGCGTATACGTCCGTAATATATGGCATAGTTATTTCTCTCCTTTTTATTGATCAGATTTTTTAATTAAAGATTCGCCTGTCATTTCTTTAGGCTGATCGACTTGTAGTAAGTCTAATAATGTTGGGGATAAGTCACCTAAGATTCCGCCTTCACGAAGCTCAAGACCATCTTTCGTTACGATTACAGGCACATCATTTGTTGTGTGAGCTGTCATCGCTTTGCCTTCAGAATTCGTTACTTCGTCAGCGTTACCGTGGTCAGCCGTAATAATGGCATGTCCACCTTTGTCAGTGATCTTATCAATGATTTTACCTAAACATTCATCCACTGTTTCGATCGCTTTAATGGTAGGCTCTAGCATACCACTGTGACCAACCATGTCAGGGTTTGCGAAGTTTAAGATAATCGCATTGTGCTTGTCTGCATCTAGCTCTTTTAGAAGAGCATCGGTTACTTCGTAAGCACTCATTTCAGGTTGTTCATCATACGTTGACACTTTAGGAGAATCGATTAGGATGCGTTCTTCCCCGTCGAATTCTTCCTCACGTCCTCCGCTCATGAAGAACGTAACGTGTGGGTATTTCTCCGTCTCAGCAATACGAAGCTGCTTCATATTGTTCTGCGCTAATACTTCCCCTACTGTGTTATCCAGGTTAACGGGTTTGTATGCAACGAAACCATCAACGGATTCGCTGAATTTCGTTAACATGACAAAATGAGTATTTTGCGGTGCTTTGTCACCACGGTCAAATTCACGGAAGTCTTCATTTGCGAAGGTACGTGAAATTTGGATAGCGCGGTCTGGACGGAAATTATAGAAGATAATTGCGTCTTCATCTTGAACAGTTGCACGAGGGTTGCCCTCTTCGTCTGTCATAACAGATGGAAGAACGAATTCATCATAAATGTCGTTTGCATAAGAATCATCTACAAGCTCGATTGGGTCCTGGTACGTTGGACCTTCGCCGTATACCATAGCGCGGTAGGCCTTCTCCACGCGGTCCCAGCGTTTGTCACGGTCCATGGAATAATAGCGGCCGGATAGAGTCGCGATCTCACCGACGCCTAATTCGTCCATTTTATCCTGAAGAGCTTCGATATATTTCTTAGCAGATTTCTGACCTACGTCACGGCCATCTAAGAATCCGTGCACATAGACTTTCTCTACACCGCGGTTCTTCGCCATTTCAAGAAGGGCATATAAATGCTCAATATGGCTGTGAATACCACCATCAGATAGAAGACCGAATAGGTGTAAAGCTTTGTCGTTTTCTTTCGCATGTTCCATCGCTTCGATAAAACGATCGTTGTCGAAGAAATCACCTTCACGAATGGACATGTTCACACGTGTTAAGCTTTGGTACACAACACGTCCAGCACCAATATTTAAGTGACCCACTTCAGAGTTACCCATTTGACCTTCTGGAAGGCCAACCGCTTCACCTTTAGCCGTAAGCGTTGTGTGTGGGTATTGCTCCCAAAGACGATCAAAGTTTGGTGTGTTCGCTTGCTTTACAGCGTTACCGTATTCCTCTTCACGCATGCCGTAACCATCTAAGATGATTAGCGCTGCTAGGTTTTGATTACTCATGTTTACCTGCCTCCACTAGAGATAAGAAAGAATCAGGTTGTAAGCTTGCGCCACCTACTAGGGCACCATCAATATCAGATTGAGACATAAGTTCGTCAACATTAGCTGGTTTTACGCTACCGCCGTACTGAATACGGATCGCTTCTGCTGGTTCGCTGCCTGCAAACTCGCTTACTACTTTACGGATAGAAGCACACATTGCGTTCGCATCTTCAGCTGTAGCTGTCTTACCAGTACCGATTGCCCAGATAGGCTCATAAGCAATGATGACATCTTTAACTTGTTCATTTGTTAGGTCTTTAAGAGCAGCTTTCACTTGTGTTTCTACAACAGATTCAGCTTCACCGTTTTCACGTTGTTCATCTGTTTCGCCTACACAAACGATTGGTACAAGATTGTGTTTGAATGCAGCGTGTGTCTTTTTGTTAACAGTTTCGTCTGTTTCAGCAAACAGTTCACGACGCTCAGAGTGACCTAGAACAACGTATGTTACTCCAAGATCTTTAAGCATTTCAGGACTTACTTCACCTGTGAATGCTCCACTCTCTTCAAAGTGCATGTTCTGCGCACCAATTTTAAGATCTGTACCTTCTGCTTGTTGAACAAGTTTAGGAAGGTATGGGAAAGGTGCTACAACAACAGATTCTACTTGATCGAATGAAGGAACTTGACCTTTTACTTCGTCAACGAACTGTGTAGCTTCGCCCATTAGCTTGTTCATTTTCCAGTTACCTGCAATGACTTGTTTACGCATACTGTCACCTCACCTATTATTTATCGTTTAATGCTACTACGCCTGGAAGATCTTTACCTTCCATGAACTCTAGAGATGCTCCGCCACCTGTAGAGATGTGGTCCATCTGATCAGCATAACCAAACTTCTCAACAGCTGCTGCAGAGTCACCGCCACCGATTACAGAATAGCCTTCTGTTTGACCTAGAGCTTCTGCAACGCCTTTTGTTCCGTTAGCGAATGTTTCAAGCTCGAAGACACCCATTGGACCGTTCCAGATCACTAGCTTAGAGTTCTTCACGATATCAGAGTATAGTTCGATTGTTTTTGGACCAATGTCCATTGCTTCCCAATCAGCTGGGATACTATCGATGTTTACCACTTGTGTGTTTGCATCGTTAGAGAAATCATCGCCAACGATTACATCTTGTGGCATGTAGAAATTAACCCCTTTTTCTTTGGCTTTTTCCATATATTGCTTCGCAAGATCGATCTTATCTTCTTCAAGAAGAGATTTACCAATTTCGTAGCCTTGAGCTTTCACGAATGTGTAAGCAAGGCCGCCGCCGATAATCAAGTTATCAACTTTCTCAATTAGGTGATCGATTACGCCGATTTTGTCCTTAACTTTCGCACCACCGATGATGGCAGTGAAAGGACGCTCAGGGTCTTTTAACGCATTTCCAAGGACGCGTAATTCTTTTTCCATTAAGAAGCCAGCTACTGCTGGAAGGTGATGAGCAATCCCTTCTGTAGAAGCGTGCGCACGGTGAGCTGCACCGAATGCATCATTTACATAAAGGTCTGCTAAATTAGCGAATTGTTTCGCAAGTTCTGCGTCGTTCTTTTCCTCACCCGGATAGAAACGAACATTCTCAAGAAGAAGTACATCGCTATTTTCCATTTCAGAAATAGCTTTGTCCACTTCACTTCCGTAAGCTTCATCCGTCTTTGTAACGGTTTGGCCAAGTAGGTCACTTAGGCGTTTCGCTACTGGATCAAGGCGAAGTTCATCAACGGCTTCACCTTTCGGACGACCAAGGTGACTAGCTAAGATTACTTTTGCACCTTGTTCAGTTAAATGCTGGATTGTTGGTAACGCTGCACGGATGCGCGTGTCGTCAGTTACTTCACCATCTTGCATAGGTACGTTGAAATCAACGCGGCAGAAAACTTTCTGGCCTTTTACATCTACATCCTGGATGGTTTTTTTCTCATTCACGTTCACGGATGAGGACCTCCTTTAATATTTTCCTTGGAATGTGTCTAACACCCCTGTATGTACGTTTCCTTTTATTGAAGAAGACAAACGTGTAACAAGGGTTTGATTTGAATTCATAAAAAGAGTCAAATGGTAAAAATGTGGTGGGCTTCCATTCTTTTCATGCTTCTATCAAACAAACATCGCAAAGGAGGAGGTTGCTCTCCTCCTGCACTTTGCGATGGACACACATAATTTATACGGTTAACAGGAGTTGTTTTCCTGCTTATTTACGAAAACTTAAAGACCTTTTTTCGCAAGGTATACAGCTAAGTCTACACAACGGTTAGAGTAGCCGCTCTCGTTATCGTACCAAGAAACAACTTTAACCATGTTCTTCTCGATGCTTAGAGTTGAAGCTGCATCAATTGTAGAAGAAGCTGGGTTACCATTGTAGTCGCTAGAAACTAGCTCTTCTTCGCTGTAGCCAAGGATTCCTTTAAGGTCGCCTTCTGCTGCTTCTTTAAGAGCTTGGTTAACTTCTTCAGCTGTAGCATCAGTATCTAATTCAGCTACAAGGTCAACTAGAGATACGTTTGGCGTTGGAACACGCATAGCCATACCAGTTAGTTTACCTTCCATTTCAGGCATTACTTTCGCTACGGCTTGAGCAGCACCTGTAGTTGTTGGGATGATGTTTTGTCCAGCAGCACGAGCACGACGGTAGTCCTTATGTGGAAGGTCAAGGATTTGTTGGTCGTTCGTGTAAGAGTGGATTGTTGTCATCATACCGCGCTTAAGACCGAATTTGTCATTAAGAACTTTAGCATATGGTGCTAAGCAGTTTGTCGTACAAGAAGCGTTAGAGATTACGTGGTGGCTAGCTGGGTCGTAAGAATCTTCGTTAACACCCATAACTACTGTAAGGTCTTCGCCTTTAGCAGGTGCAGAGATGATAACTTTTTTCGCGCCAGCATCGATGTGTTTTTTAGCATCGTCACGCTGAGTGAAGCGACCAGTAGATTCGATTACGATATCTACACCAAGATCTCCCCATCCAAGGTTAGCAGGGTCACGTTCAGAAAGAACTGTGATCTCTTTGCCACCGATTACAAGGTTAGATCCGTTAACTGTTACTTTCTCATCCAGTTGACCGTGTACAGAGTCATACTGAAGAAGGTGAGCAAGCATGTTAGCGTCTGTTAAGTCGTTGATCGCTACTACTTCTACCTCGTCGTTTTTAAGAGACGCGCGGAATACGTTACGTCCGATACGTCCAAAACCGTTAATACCAATTCTGATTGCCATGAAAAATTCCTCCTTAAGGTATATAGGTGTTTCTATTTCTATCTAAAGGGAAGATCCCTTTATTAGCTCTTTTGCTGCACTCTCATCGGTAATGAGTACATTGGATTGCCCCAGGTTAAAATAAGAAGAAATCGCCTTTGCTTTTGATTTACCACCTGCGACAGCAATAACACAATTAGTATGTTGTAAATCTTCTAATTGAATTCCTACTGTTCGCACTTTGTGCACAATATGGCCTTCTTCATTAAAATAATACCCGAAAGCCTCCCCTACAGCCTTTCCCTCTTGGATCGTGTCTATAACTTCTTGTGGCGTTTTTCGTCGTTCCGCCATCGTAATGGCATCACCAATACCATGAACAACAACACCTGCACCACGAATCAGTTCTAACACGTCCTTAATAGAAGGTTCTTCGATAATGGTCTGATAGGATTCTTCACTGAGTGGATCAGGCACATAAAGAAGACGGTACGTTCCATTCGCTTTCTTTGCCATTTCAGCGCAAATGGTATTCGCTTGATTCTCCATGTGTTCCCCAAGTCCACCTCGGGCCGGGACAAATAAACAGTTTCCTGCTTGTTCAAGCGGAGTCATCATTTCAGCCACAGCTGCAATAGTTCCCCCACCGGTTACAGCTACTGTGTCGTCTCTACGAAGAATTTCCTTCATATACCGAACACACGCCTTACCCATTTCTTGTTTCACCCATGAGAGTTCATCGCTATCCCCAGGTACGATGACTACGTGATCGAGTTGTAAACGTTGTTTGACTTTTTGCTCCAAATCTTTGAAACCTCTTAATTCGTTCATGAACGTTTCCAGCTGAACGATTACATTCTTGCCAGTATTCGTCACATGCATTCCTTTCGTCGTCACTTCAATTAAACCTTGTTCATGTAAAAGGTCAATTTCCGTTCTGACGGTTCGTTCTGCAATGTTTAAATGATCAGCAAGACTTCTTCGTCCAATTGGTTCCATAAGCTGAATTAATGTTAGGGTTTCATATCTTCGTTGCATAATTGATAGTAAATCGGGGAATAGTTTACTCTGTAAGTCAATTAATGCCCTCATGGAAAAGCTCCTTTGCTGTATGTAAGCTGCAGCGGGAGCTTTTTCGTCCCGCCTTGACGTATTCTGTCCCGCTCGGGCCAAAAAAATACCTCAACGACAAGCTTACATATTTATTGTATCAGTCCCCATACCCCCTTGCAACAGACTTGCTAGCCCTTTTTTCTTTGTAAACGGTTACTTAAAGAAAAAAGATCGATTTTCCCATAATCGACTTCTTTCCCGTCTATTTCTACTACAGGGATCATGAGACCGTATCGTTCAATTAACTCATCCTCTTCATAAATATCCCTTTCCCGGATCACAAAATCATAATCATAGGATAGCGTTTCAATTGATTCTTTAGCTTCATCACACAACGGACAATCTTTCTTCGTATATAAAACAATAGTCGTCGTCAAGACGTCACCCCCTCTTCTTTCTTTTAGTAGACGATGGTATGTATAGGGATTCCCGATATTTTGCCACAGTTCTTCTTGAAATGTAAATACCAAATTGATCATAAAGCATTTGGCTTAACGTTTGATCAGAATATGGCTTTTGTTTATTCTCCGTTCGAATCGTTTCTTTTAATAAATGTTTAATGGCTTCCGTTGACGTTTCTTGTCCATTCCTCATCCTCAAACCTTGTTGAAAGAAATCCCTTAAAGGCACAATTCCTTGTGGAGATTGAACATATTTATGACGAACAGCCCTGCTTATAGTAGATACATGAACCCCCGATACCTCAGCCACTTCTCTCATTCGTAGGGATTGCATCTCTTTAGCCCCATATTCAAAGAAAGGGACCTGTCTCTTTACGATCTCTTCCATAATAGCTTTCATATTCTGTTTCCTCTGCTCAATAGCCATCTGCAGCCACTTAGCATGTTGATACTTTTCTTCTAAATAAGCAGATGCTTCTTGATGTTCGTTTGATAAGGCGTACATTTCTTCATCGACGACCACTTTAGGTGTATTCCAAGGAGATAGTCTGACTACCCATTCGCCTTTTACTTTCAACACTTCTCCATCCGGGACAATATAATCCTCTTTCACGGAGGAATACTGAATCCCTGGCCTAGGGTGGCAAGTCTGAATGACTTCTATTGCACGCTTTGCCTCTTCCATCGAAATTCCGTACTCATCTTGGATAGACTCCATGTCCTGGTCCGCCACCCATTGAATATGGTCATAGACGAGCTGAATCATATACATAGGATGTTGGTCCCGTTTTAATTGAATCGCAATACACTCTTGAAGCGACCTTGCTCCAACTCCAGCAGGGTGCAAAGATTGGATAAATGACAAAGCCTCTTCCGTTTCTGCTAAAGAAGCCCCACATACCTTGCTCCACTCTTCCACAGTGATATCCAAATAGCCATGATCATTAAGAGAATCGATACCGTATTGGACCAAAGGAAGAAGAGTAGAAGGGATCGCACTTTCTACCAGCTGATCTTGCAAATGATCATGAAAGGACTTTTCTTGCACAGATTGAACGAACTCCAAGGAACCACTCTGTCCCCCTTTTGGAATCGGAGAAGTAACAGACACTTCAATGAGAGGATTTACTTCGGCTTGGTCTTGAAGAAAGCGTACAAGGTCTTGTCCGTTATAAGCTAGCATTTCAATAGCTTGACTCAACCTTTGCGTCATCTTCCATGTTAACCGCTGCTCTTGATTCAATTGATGCTTCACACAGACCTCCGCCCTTCCTAGAAAACGATTTCATTTACTATTATAGCAAATCTATTTATATAGAAGAAAGCCGCTTCCCTCCCATAATCGGACTACTAATCCCCGCTTTATATTAAAAGGTCCGTTGCGAAAAGAGTGCTTGGGGCGGCTGGCGATATGTAATTGAACGGCCCGGCTTTTTAAGCAATCAATCCTAGGCTTATCCAAAGATTATTAAACGAAAAAGCCCGAAGCGGAAATTCCACTTCAGGCTTCATCTCTTCCATAGAGCTATATTTCTTTACTCTTTACCTTCTTTTTCATCCGAATCTTCTTCCAAGTTATGTTTAGCCTCGTTTTCGGCCATAATCTTCTCTCTTCTGCGGTCTAGCATTTCTTCTTTCTGTTCAGGTGTTAAGTGACGTCCTCGATCAAAGCGATTGAACATATTCTTTTCCACCTTTCATGATAACTAGATTAATTTTACATTTATCCATTTCCTTTAAACGGCATTAGATAAACCTCGCGATACGCAAAACGCCTTCTCTCAATGTGAGAGAAGGCGTTTTTATAAGCGCGCTCGAGAGGATTCGAACCCCCGACAGACGTAGGACCGGAACCTACCGCTCTATCCTGCTGAGCTACGAGCGCATGTCATTAATTTTTCAGGACATATTTCATTATACGGTTCCCATTTTGAAAATTCAAGACCCATTTCACCCTGTATGACCTCTACCGCTTTTGGAGATGCTATCTTCGAGGTGATGTTCTATGTCATTGGCGGTTGGTATATGGGTATGCTTAATCTTTTCATTAATAATAATCGGAGGGCTTGGTATATTTCGTTATCCCATTCCTAGTTTACAAGATGATTCGTACGAGCCTCCTCATCATTCCCCAGGTCTTCGTAAAACTTACTATTCTCTTAGATGTTACGGATTTCTTCCTTATACCCATGTTAAAGTAGGAAGAGTTCAAGTAGATCTTGCTTTGCTAGATGTGAAAGTTGCCATTTTATTTTATAAACCTGAAGATCTATTGCATCCTGTGAGGAAACGCCGTTTGAAGAAGAGGACTAAATTCTTAATTCGAAATGGGTGGAATGTATGGGAGGTAAGAGAGAAGGATTTGTCGAAGAATATTCATCAGGCGATCTGGCAAATACGAGCCCTTAGAAAATAACGCTTATGAACGTTTAGCTTTATAGAAATGGGGAAAAAATGATTGTATGTGTAGCCGGAGCTACATACACTAATATAAGGGATCAAAAGGTCATCTACATAGTAAGCAACAAAACATCAATCCTTTTGTTTGACCTTTTTTGACCTTGCATGTATGATAAAATTAATTCGGTACTTACTTAGTGTTAGAACACGATTTAAAGGAGGAGAATTTCATGAATTTAATCCCTACAGTTATTGAACAAACAAACCGCGGTGAACGTGCATACGATATTTATTCACGTCTACTGAAAGACCGTATCATTATGCTTGGTAGCGCGATTGACGACAACGTAGCTAACTCAATTGTAGCACAAATGCTTTTCCTACAAGCAGAAGATCCAGAGAAGGATATTTCTCTATACATTAACTCTCCAGGCGGCTCCATCACGGCTGGTATGGCGATTTATGACACAATGCAGTTCATCAAGCCAAATGTAGCAACAATCTGCACAGGTATGGCAGCTTCTATGGGTGCTTTCCTTCTAGCAGCTGGTGAACCAGGAAAACGCTCTGCGCTTCCTAACAGTGAAGTCATGATTCACCAACCACTTGGCGGAACTCAAGGTCAGGCATCTGACATTGAAATCCACGCAAAACGCATCATCAAAATGCGTGAGAAACTGAACCAAATCCTTTCTGAGCGCACAGGTCAAGACCTATCCGTCATCGAACGCGACACAGACCGTGACAACTTCATGACCGCTCAAGAAGCAAAAGATTACGGCCTAATTGACAACGTATTCGAACGTAGCCAAGGCTAATTCATGCATTAGAAAAAGACCGCACTGATTATAATCAGTGCGGTCTTTCTTATGCGTAAACTTTCACCTTCGCAGAATCCCAAAGCCAAATAAATAGCGCTGTACTTACAACGTAAACATACCACTCCGGAGTAACAAATGGCGATTGATACTCATTTAATAATGGGTTTATTAACAAATGCACAAGAAAAGACCCCACCAAAAAGGAAAGGAAATACTTCAGGCTATAATTTCGATCGCCGATCTTACGTTGTAAATAGATAAGAATAGGAAGAGCAAATAATAAATAGAGTAGAAAGAAAACGGCAAAGACTAAGAAGATCGCAAAGATCATTCCTTTTGAAACATCTGCCATGAAGCTTAATTCTACAATTAAATAAAAGAACGTCATAGACACAGCTGCTAGTAATATAATGACTAGATTTCGTTTATTCATGAGATCACCTCTTCGACTTCACTCATGAACTTTCCCTCTATCTCCCCATCAAAAACGCTCCTTTTTTTGCCTCCGTTCAACAGTGTAGTTAGGGCCGTTATGTTTAATGAGCGTTTGGGGTGTCTGGGGAACGACTCGCTTTCCACGGGCGAGCTGTCGAGCCTCCTCACTTCGTTGCGGGGTCTCGTCGACCTCTTTCTCCCGTAGGAGTCTCCCCGTTCCCCAGACACCCCTGGCTAGAATTTTACGAACGGCCTTCAGCTTAAGGCCGGCAAAAAAGAAGGCATTTCCTATGTTTCCGTTATTCCCATTACAGAAAAGGTGGGCCTGGAAACTGCGAGACTCCCGTGGGCAGAAGAGCCTAGGTGAGACCCCGGAAGCCGGCTTTGCCGGCTGAGGAGGCTCACCAGCTCCCCACAGGAAAGCGAGTAGTTTCCAGGCCCACCTTCCACTCATCTAAAGTTAACGGAAACAGCGCCCAAACTATGCCAGGTCAATAATGACCTAGCAAGCCTTTATTCATAGCTAGGCGTTCGCAGAATCGGTAGAGGACGATTCCTAAAATGGCATAAAAGATCCCATTCCCGATTAACCACGAATAGTCTACCCATGAAAAGTCACCAAGAGTATACCCATGAATCATAATGTGGCGCATCATATCGACTCCTTTTACAAAAGGAGCAAAAACAAGGTAAGGGGCGACGGAAAGAGGCACAAAAGCGAATGCCATTAAGATAAATTGCAAGATTTGTAGGAACGCGTCTACTTGCTTAAAGATGACAGAGATCCCCGCTATAATAAAGCTCACACCGATCATACTGATGATTGTAAGAAGGAGAATTGGAATGATCGCTCCTATATTTAGATGTAACCATTCTCCTGTCGTCATCATAGAAGCGAAGATGAGTACAATCATTATGGCCAGGTGGATTGCTACCATTCCGAATACACGAGCTAACAGAATTCGCCATGCAGCGATTGGTGACATGTACAACTGCTCTAGGGTTCCGCGCATAGCTTCCATTGTGATAGCTCCGCCAGTGGATTGGAGTGTCATCATCGCGAAATACCAAAAGACATAGTTAACAATGATATATTGCGTATTTGCAGAAGCTTCAGCCGGGTCTCCTACTACTTGTATGCCAAAGAATAGAGCAAGGAATATAATATAAAACGTAGCCAATAAACTTAATGTATTCGGTAAATAACGCTTCATTTCTATAAATTCTTTCTTTGTATTCACACGCAATACCTGGAGGAAACTACTCATGAGACCGCCTCCTCTTTCACTAACCTTCTAAACACTTGCTCAAAATTCACTTGGGTTCGATTAATCGTCTCAATCCCTGTTCGATTGATACTCAGGATGTTCATTAGCTCATAAATAGCTTCTTCGTGTTCTAGGTTCACTTCTAAGGTTAGGTCTTGGAGGTTATAGATTGGGAATTGCTGCTCTAGCTTGGTGAGTTGTTCTTCGGTGAGGGGTTCTTTTAATAGAATATCGTAAGCGCTCGTTTCGAAAAGCTGCAAAAGGTGCTGCACGTATTCATCCGCAATTACTTTTCCACTATTTATAATAACCGTACGCTTACATAGCTCTTGAACGACAGCCATGTCATGTGTACTAATAATAATTGTCTTTCCCTCTTCTTCTGCAATGTGCTTTAGCAAAGAACGGACCTCATAACTCGTTTCCACATCTAACCCTAGGGTTGGTTCATCTAGTAAAATCACATCTGTATCAGCCATTAAAGCTACAGCAATGGCAAGCTTCTGCTGCATACCTCGAGAAAGGTTATTCACAATTTCATGTCGTTTTTCTTCTAATCGAAAAAGGTGGAGAAGGTGATCGATTCGCGTTTTGGCCTCTTTCTTCCTCATCCCACGATTTCCTGAAAAGTACTCGAGATTCTCTTCTACAGTTAGCCGCCAATATACATTTCGATTTCCTTCTAGTACCGCACTTATATGGCGTAAGGCCTTATTTCGCTCTTTCACGCTATCATACCCGTTAATGTGAATAGAACCTTGATCAGGCACAAGAAGTCCACAAATGCTTTTAATCGTGGTCGTTTTCCCTGCACCGTTTGGTCCTAAAAGACCTACGATTTCTCCTCTCCCCACAGAGAAAGACACACCATCTACAGCTATAAATTCTTCTTTGGTTTTCCGCTTCTTATACCCTTTCCGAATACCGTTTACTTCAATAATGGTTTCCATATAATCCTCCCTTTACCGTTTCTATACCCCTATTATAGTTTCCATTTCCAATTCCCTCCTCCTACCTAAGGGGAGATTTTGCTCCGCCTCTGGTCGGAACTTGCTTTGGAATTAGTGAATTGCCAAGCATATGAAACGATAAAAAGCATCCGCTATCATCCTTACGTCTAAAAGCACATAAAAAGCTCGAGAATCGATTCCATATCGATCCTCGAGCTTTGTTGTTCATTTCTTCACATTCAATTCATCACGAACACCTATTGGCTGGTCACAAACTCCACGAGCTTCTCAATAGCGTTATCCTGATCTGTTCCTTCTGCTTGAAGTTTAATCGTTTCTCCTGGTCCAACGGCAACACTCATGAGTCCCATAATACTCTTCGCATTTACTCGTTTCCCCTCTTTTTCTAAAAAGATATCGGATGAAAAGCGATTGGCTTCCTGGACGAATAATGCAGCTGGCCTAGCTTGTAATCCGGTACTTAATTCTACTGTTACAGACCGCTCGATCACTCCAATTCTCCTCTCTCTGTCATCTATTTAGGTAAAAATAGTCCTTATTTCGAAAGCGCTATCACATCTTTGTAAGAAAAAACGCTTCCGATAAGAAGCGTCGAAATTTTAAGATTATTATACCACGAACCCCGTAAAAAAGGAATGAAAATCCGTTATTTAGCGGCAAGTTCTCCTTTTCGAAGTTTGTCAGCAAATTCATCTATTTTGCGAAGCCTATGATTAATACCAGACTTACTTATAGTAGGAGACATCAGTTCTCCCAATTCTTTAAGCGTCACATCCTGGTGTTGAACGCGGAGGACGGCAAGTTCTTGTAATTTATCTGGTAAAGCTTCTAGTCCTACTGTACCTTGAATCAATTTTATATTTTCGACTTGGCGGAATGCTGCACCAATCGTTTTATTTAGATTCGCGGTTTCGCAGTTCACCAGACGATTCACGGAATTTCTCATATCACGCATAATACGGACGTCTTCAAACTTAAGGAGCGCCTGGTGACCTCCAATGATATTGAGGAATTCTGTTATCTTCTCAGCCTCTTTTAAATAGCAAATGTAACCCTTGCGTCGTTCGATCGCTCGTGCATGAAGATCGAACTGATTCATCAGTTCACAGAGAGATTCGTTATGATCTTCATAAAACGTGAAGATCTCCATGTGATAGGAAGACGTTTCCGGATTATTAACAGAGCCGCCCGCGAGGAACGCTCCACGTAAATAAGCGCGCATACAGCAGGATTTCTGCTGATATTTCTTTGAGATTGTACGAATCAGTGTAAAGGGCTCTTCTAATATTTCTAAATCCTTTAACAGAGTTCGAACATTCTCTTTCATACGCACAATATAGACGTTATTTTTCTTTAAACGCATTTTCTTTCGTACTAAAAGCTCGACAGGAAGCTCGTACAATTTCTTTACGAGTGTATAAATCCGACGTGCAATGGCTGCATTTTCCGTTTGGACATCTAAAATGTAGTTCCGATTGGAAAACGAGATGGAGCCATTCATTCGGATTAATGCTGCTAATTCAGCTTCCATGCAGCACGGCTCCACTTCGATGCCGGTTAATTCTTTTTTGGTTTCAGAAGCAAATGACAACCCTCTCACCTCCTCTACACCAATATTCTATTATGAACTACGACTGATTTAGCATAGAAAATAATAGTTTGGCGACTTTTGTTGTATCGTGGCGTAATGACGTTTGATTTGGATCAATAATATCGCCTTCAATGACGTTAATGCCCATTTTACGTAATTGATCTTGATCGTTAATAACAGGCGATGCATGTTCAACAGCGTACATCTCCCGCACTTCACCATCAATCACCTGGTTATGAACAATAATGGAATGAAGGCATCCTTCTCCAATATGATCTTGAATCGCCTGCACATGATCAGATGCTGTGTAATCCGTTGTTTCTCCGTACTGAGTCATCACATTACACACGTAGACAACTTCACCTTGCGTTTCGCGTAAAGCATCTCCGATTTGAGACACAATCATATTGGGTAAAGTACTTGTATATAAACTCCCAGGCGCAATAACAACCAAGTCTGCTTCTTTCACGGCTTTAACCGCTTCAGGCAGTGGTTGAACAGGCTCAGGGCTTAGAAAGACTCGTTTGATCTTCTTGCCTGATGCAGGAATCTTTGACTCACCTGAAACGACAGACCCATCCATCATTTCAGCATGAAGGAACATATTTTGGTTTGCAATAGGATAAATATTTCCTTTTACGTTTAAAACACGAGAGATCTCCTTTATGCCGTGAAAGAAATCACCAGTGATTGAATTCATAGCAGCCAGCAGTAGATTTCCCATAGAATGGCCAGATAGTCCATTACCATTCGCAAAACGATGCTGGAATAAGTCCAAAAGCATCGGTTCCGCATCAGATAATGCAGCTATGACATTCCGAATATCACCTGGAGCTGGCATCGATAACTCTTCACGTAAACGTCCAGAGCTTCCCCCATCATCAGCAACTGTAACAATGGCTGACAGGTCAATTGGGAAGGACTTTAAACCTCTTAGCAAGACCGGCATCCCTGTCCCTCCCCCAAGTACAACCACTCGAGGCAAAGCTGTTTTTGGCATAGTTATTTTCCCTTTCTTTTATCGACGTCTCGGTGGGTAACGTGCGCAACATAGTCTTTCGAAAAGTGGTTGGCAATATGTTCAGCAATGGCTACGGATCGGTGCTGTCCACCTGTGCAGCCAATGGCAATGACAAGCTGACTCTTCCCTTCCCTTTTGTATTGCGGCAACATATACCCTAATAAGTCGAGCAGCTTCTCCAAGAACTGATTGGTTTCCGTCCATTTAAAGACATATGTGGATACCTCTTCATCTAAACCGGTTAACGGACGCATTTGTTCCACATAGTGCGGATTAGGCAGAAAACGAACATCAAATACAAGATCAGCATCAATCGGCAAGCCGTATTTAAATCCAAAGGAAACGACTTGCACAGAGAAAACTTGTTGAGTTTTCTCCGCATAAGATTCAAGAATGCGCTCCCGAAGCTCACGCGGCTTCAGTTTTGTTGTATCTATAATTTGTTGGGCACGCCCACGTAATTCATCCAACATGAGGCGTTCTTGCTGTATGCCTTCCATTGGCAACCCTTCCGGAGCCAATGGATGAGATCTACGGGTTTCCTTATAACGGGATACAAGCGATTGGTTCTCTGCGTCGAGGAACAGAATGTGTTCGTTCAATCCGTCTTCTTTAGACAAACGGTCCAGCGCTTCAAACAGCGTATCGAAGAACTCTCTTCCCCGCAAATCCATAACAAGGGCGACTTTCTGTATATTATTCTTAGGATCCTTCATTAATTCTAAGAACTTTGGAAGTAGCGCAGGCGGCAAATTATCCACACAGAAAAAGCCCAAATCTTCAAAGCTTTGAACTGCGACTGTTTTTCCGGCACCAGACATTCCTGTAATGATTACGAGTTGGGTATCTTGTGTTTGATCTACCATGTTTCCATCGCTCCCTTTTTATGGATTCATTGGATCAAGTGTAACATCTAATAACTCAAAATCCGTTGTGTACATAAAGGTGCCATATAGTATTGAATCATTGTTTAATATATGTTGAAGATAGTACTTGTCTCCTTCAGCCATAGGCTTTTTCAGAACCTCTGGCACAGGTACCCATTCAAGATCCCCTTCAGGACTTTCTCCCTTCAACGTTCCTGTATAATCTTCACTGTAAAACGTGAACATCATCCATTCATGAGCTACCTCTTCACCGTCTTTCATAATGAAGGTAAATACACTACGAAGCTGTGGATCTTTAAGTGTTAACCCTGTTTCTTCTCTGTATTCCCGTGCTGCTGTTTCTTTTATATGCTCTCCCTGCTCCATCTTCCCACCAGGTACGACATACCAGCCCCTGCGCGGTTTCTTGAGCATCAATACTTCATCGTTTTTCCGTAAAACTGTATTCGTAACTCGCTGCACATTATTCACCTCATTTAAAAAATGCGAGAGGCATTCTTCTTTTATTATACTATGATTTATTAGGTTAGAAAAGCGCAGGCGACTGTTCAGCCCCGTACGCATAAGTAAGCTGACGGAAGTTCGCGTAGCGAACTGTAGGCAGATTGCTTATGACGCTAGGGGCTAGGAGCCAGAGCTAGACATGAAAAGCGCAGGCGGGGAAGGTTAGGGCCGTACGGATAAGCAAGATACTGTAAGTTCGCGTAGCGAACTGAAAGTAGATTGCTTATCGCGCTAGGCCCTCCCCGCCAGAGCTAGACACCAAAACCGCCGACCGCTTATCTCATTAGACAAAAAAAGGGGCACAGGCATTATGCCTGTGCCAAATATATTTATTAAAAGGGGGTCAATTAGTTAATTATATTGTACCCCATAATTGTTTCATGCGTGTTACAGCAGAATTAAAATGCTATTACGTTTCATTACGTACAGTAACAAGCATCTTTACAATTGCATAAACCCTTACATGAAACGCTTATGCTTCGCCAATTTCCTCTAACAGATTCTCGATATAGTGCTGAGCTGACTGAGCCGCAATACTACCGTCCCCTGTAGCGGTTACGATTTGGCGAAGTTCCTTTTCACGGATATCTCCGGCAGCGAAGATTCCTGGCACTTTTGTTTCCATTTTTTCATTTGTTTCGATATAGCCATTTTCGTTTGTGATGCCGATCGATTCAAATGGTTTGCTTAAAGGAATCATTCCGATATAAATGAATACACCATCAATTGGTTTATCGTACTCTTCGCCTGTCTTGTTATTCACAAGAGAAACGCTTCCTACTTTCCCATTTTGGTCGTTGATTTTAGTCACTTCTGTGTCCCAAATGAAGTCAATCTTGTCATTGTCAAAGGCACGTTGCTGCAGGATTTGCTGAGCACGTAGTGAATCACGACGGTGAACGATGGTTACTTTGCTTGCGAAGCGAGTTAAATAAACCCCTTCTTCAACCGCAGAGTCACCGCCACCCACAACGACTAATTCTTTATTCTTAAAGAACGCACCATCACATACAGCACAATAGGAAACTCCACGTCCACCAAGCTCTGATTCGCCAGGGACACCTAAAGCTTTGTATTGAGCACCTGTTCCGATGATGATCGAACGAGCTTTGTACTCTTTGTTACCGGCTCTCACCGTTTTATATTCTTTTCCATCGATGATTTCTTTAATATCACCGTAGGCATATTCCGCTCCAAATTTCTTAGCGTGATCAAACATTTTATTTGAAAGATCCGGACCTAAAATGTGCTCATACCCTGGGTAGTTCTCTACTTCTTCGGTATTAGCCATTTGTCCGCCTGGAATTCCGCGTTCAATCATAAGTGTGTTTAAGTTTGCACGAGAAGTGTAAACAGCTGCTGTCATACCTGCCGGGCCAGCACCTGCGATGATTACATCGTAGATCGTTTCTTCGCTCACTTCGCTCAACCCCTTTTCATTTCTCTTTTGCTGTAATCTCATGGTATAAAAACTCTTTAACTTCGTCTATCGATATGCTCATGAGGGTATTTTTTTACCCTTCTTGCCACGGTCCGCCTTGTTCTGCTAGATTTGGGTGCCTTGTGCATCCTTCTTCCCATAGGCTTAACGCCTTAGAAGGTTCTCCGGTGTGGTAGGCTGCAATACTAAACCATTTATAATAAGATAAGTGGCCTTTCAGCTTTCCTTTTTCTAACCGACAAAAACGATCATAAGCAGCTTCATATTCCCCTACCTGGGTTAAAGTGGCCGCTACACGAAGTTTTTGTTGTTCACCAATAGGATACACATTTCGAAGTTTTTGTATGTGTGCCTGACTTTCTTCTATTCTGCCCTGCTGGTAATAGAACACAGCCAGGTTACACATGGAGTGAAGGGATAACGGTTCACGCTCGTGCCGCTCTTCCTCTAGCTCTATTGCTTCTTGCTCGTCACCCGCGAAAAAGAGACATACGGCATAATCATGTTTAGCCGAAACGAAATCAGGGAATAAGCGAATCATATCTTCTAAAACCGGCAAAGCTTCTTTCCATTGCTGACGCTCCATATAATAGAAAGCTGATTCTTGATGCATCATGAGTTCATCTTCTTCTTCAAATGCCCAATCGTCGTCTTCGTCCTCTTCTTCCTCTATATCCAAAACAGAGATTAATTGCTCTGCTTCTTCTTTAAAATCGCCTTCAGGCGCTTTATTTAAATATTCTTTCGCATATTTCTTCGCATCCTGAAACAATCCTAAATGAGCATAATTATTCGAAATAAGGTAATAACAATCGACATATTCATGTCCGAAATCTGCTAATACGTTCATTAAAATCTGATTAGCTGTATGATATTCCCCTGTCTCTGTATGCACAACAGAAAGCTGACACTGATATACAGGCTGTTTCGGAGAAAGCTCGACTGCTCGACGCAACCACTTAGAAGCCTTTCCAAATTCTCGCTTTCTGAATGCACGAACACCTTTAGTGAAATAAAATTCCCCTTCAGGTGTAAACGGGATTATATTATCAACTACAGCTTCTCCAGTATTGTTGTTTGAAGTATGCATGTAGGTCCTCCTATCTTCGAACCGTAACATTCCTTTAGCAGTATACCATATTTGTAAAGGGGATTATAGGAGGGATTCCGTTTTTATCCATGCCCTTTACTTTTTACGATTTCTTCCTTCTAAGGCTCCAAGAACATCATCGAATGGAACACCTCGTTCAGTCAGAAGCATCAGCGTGTGGAATAACAGATCTGCCGTTTCCCATGTTAACTCTTCAGGATCATTGTTTTTGGCCGCGATGATCACTTCTCCAGCTTCTTCGCCAACTTTTTTCAGAATACGGTCTACACCCTCCTGAAACAGCTGAGAAGTATAAGAACCCTCCGGCAACGTTGCTAAACGCTCTGCCAACGTACTCTGTAGATCATCTAAAATTTGATAACGATTGCTCTTCGCAACCGACTCGTTTCCATATACCGTCTCGTGGAAACAGGAGTAATCCCCTTTATGACAAGCCGGCCCTTCCGGAATGACCTGAAGCAAAACGGCGTCCTGATCACAGTCATATTTCATTGATTGGATAGACTGAGTATTCCCGGATGTAGCTCCTTTATGCCATAACTCCTGACGAGAACGGCTGTATAAGTGTGTTTCTCCAGTCACTACCGATTTTCGAACTGCCTCTTCATTCATATAAGCAAGAGTCAGAACTTCTTTACTACGTGCATCTTGTATAATCGCTGGTACTAGCCCTTTTTCATCAAATTGGATCGCCTCTACATTCATCGTACATGCACCCCATTTTCTCTAAGTTCTTCTTTTACCTTTTGAACAGATGTTTCTTTGTAGTGGAAGATCGAAGCAGCTAAAGCAGCATCCGCATCTACTTCATTAAATACATCAACGAAATGCTCCGCGTTGCCTGCACCACCTGAAGCGATAACCGGGACATCGACCACTTGCTGCACGGCCTTAAGGAGCCCTAAGTCAAATCCAGTTTTCTCGCCGTCTTGATCCATACTTGTTAATAGTATTTCTCCGGCCCCACGTTCGACGACGTGCTTAGCCCAATCGCACACTTCCCATTCCGTGGCATTTCTACCACCGTGCGTATAGACGCGCCAAGAGCCGATGGATTCATCGAAGCGAGCATCTATGGCCACAACAATACATTGCGCTCCGAAGAAATTTGATCCTTCTGTTATAAGTTCAGGCTTACGGACCGCTGCAGAATTTAAGGAAACTTTATCCGCCCCAGCTCTCAAGATAGCCCGCATATCCTCAAGCGAACCAATTCCGCCGCCGACAGTGAAAGGGATCGCGAGTGTTCCTGCTACTTCTCTAACGACTTCAATCATGGTTTTACGTCCTTCATGTGAAGCTGAAATATCTAGAAATACAAGCTCATCAGCGCCCTGCTCATCATAGACCGTAGCCAGTTCGACCGGATCGCCTGCATCACGGATCTGGACAAATTGAATTCCTTTTACCACACGCCCGTCTTTTACATCTAAACATGGGATAATCCTTTTTGTGAGCACTACGAATTCACCTCATCTAAGGCTTGTCGCAGGGGAAGTTCTTTTGTATAAATGGCTTTGCCTACGATCGCACCGCCAACATTTTGATTCTCATATCTCTTTAGTTCCACAAGATCAGCAATGTTCCTGACACCACCTGAAGCGATGACTTCTTTCCCCGTTTGCTTCGCTAAATCAACGATTTGATCTGTACTAGGACCACTCATCATACCATCCTTAGAGATATCCGTATAAATGAACGTTTCCACTCCTGCTTCTGCAAAGTACTGGCCAACTTCAACGGCTGTTCGATCCGATTTTGTAAGCCAGCCATCAGTTGCCACATACCCATCTCGAGCATCTAAGCCAATCGCAATTTTGCTTCCATACTCAGCGACTAGCTCTTTTGTTAATTCAGGATTAGAAATCGCCAAACTCCCGATAATAACCCGATCCACACCTCGATCTAAGTAATAGGCAGCATCCTCTTTATTCCGGATGCCTCCTCCCATCTGCACCTTTACAGATAGCTCGTTTACAACGCTCAGAATATGGTCAGCATTAATTCGCTTGCCTTCTTTGGCACCATCTAAATCAACCATATGGATCCACTCAGCGCCCTGGTCTTTAAAACCTTTTGCTACTTCAAATGGAGAGTCACCATAGATGGTCTCTTTATCGAAATCTCCTTGTTCTAACCGTACACATTTTCCGTTTTTCATATCAATTGCTGGATAGATTGTAAATGAACTCATGATTCGTCTCCTCTCTCTTGGACAAGGTTACAGAAGTTACGTAAGATCGTCATTCCCGTTTTGCCACTCTTCTCCGGGTGGAACTGGGCCCCAAACACATTCGCTCGTCCTACAACGGCAGGGACCTCTGTTTCGTATCTGGCACTTGCAATGATGTCTTCCTGTTGCTTAGCTTGAGCATAATAGGAATGTACAAAGTATACATAACCATCTTCGATTGAGTCGAGAAGGGGGGATTTCGGTTGGTGCTGGTCCAGGTGATTCCAACCCATATGAGGAACCTTGAAACGATTCCCGTCAGCATCTTTACCGGTGAAGCGAACAATACTGCCTGGCAGCAACCCTAAACCTTCTGTAAAGCCGCCTTCTTCACTTTCATCAAACAGAAGCTGCATACCTAAACAGATGCCTAGTAACGGCTTCCCGTTTCCTACTTTAGATAGAATAAATTCTTTCATCCCTGTTTCTTCAAGGGACTTCATCGCATCAGGGAATGCGCCTACACCAGGAAGGATCAACCCTTCACATTGAGCTAACTGCTCCGGGTCGTCTGTTAGAACATACGGAACGTCTAAACGTTCTAACGCCTTCGAAACGCTAAATAAATTCCCCATCCCGTAGTCAATAATTCCGATCATTTACAGACTCCCTTTCGTCGACATAATGCCCTGGATACGAGGATCAATCTGAGTCGCTTCGTCCAGCGCACGAGCAGTGGCTTTAAATATGGCTTCAATGATGTGGTGGGTGTTCGTTCCATGATGAACAACGATATGTAAATTCATTCTGGCTTCTAAAGCAAGCTTCCAGAAAAACTCATGAACATTTTCTGTATCAAACGTGCCCACTTTCGCAGCTGGTAATTCCGCTTTCCACTCAAGGTGTGGGCGATCACTAAGATCCACCGCTACCGTTACAAGCGTTTCATCCATCGGAAGAGAGAACGATCCATAACGTTTGATTCCTGCTTTGTCTAACAGTGCTTCTCTTAAAGCTCGCCCAAGGCAAATGCCAATATCCTCTGTTAGGTGATGGTCATCCACCTCCACATCTCCTTTTCCTTCAACTGTTAGATCAAAGAATCCATGTTTTTTAAATAACTCAAGCATATGAGTAAGAAACGGAACCTGCGTGTTGATCGTGCCTTTTCCTGTCCCGTCAATTGCTAAATCAAGAGAGATGTTGGTTTCCCCTGTTTCACGTTCAATTCGACTAACTCGTTCTTCTGTCATGACTCATCTGACCCCTTTCTCGTCTCTACTGCACGGGCGTGTGCTTCTAGTCCTTCTAGTCTCGCAAAGCGAGCAATCTTATCAGCGTTCTTCTCATAGGAAGTTTTGCTGTAGTAAATCACACTAGATTTCTTCACAAAGTCATCCACATTTAAAGGGCTTGAGAATCGTGCGGTACCACTTGTCGGCAATACGTGGTTCGGTCCAGCAAAGTAGTCTCCGATCGGTTCCGAACTAAATCGACCTAAAAAGATCGCCCCGGCATGTTTAATTTTCCCTAAAAGCATAAAAGGATCTTCCGTCTGAATTTCTAAGTGCTCTGGACCTAAACGGTTCACTGCATCGATCGCTTGTGCCAAGTTATCGCAAACAACAATACCTCCGTAGTCTTTAACACTCGCTTCGGCAATCGCTTTTCGAGGAAGTGTTGCTAACTGTCGTTCAACTTCCAAGGAAACCTCATCAGCTAGCGTTTTAGAAGAGGTAACGAGAACGCTTGATGAACGGGCATCGTGCTCTGCTTGTGATAACAAATCAGCCGCGATGTCTTCTGCCCTGGCTGTATCATCGGCTAATACAACAATTTCACTTGGACCGGCAATCATATCAATATCAACGTCCCCAAAGACTTCCCGCTTCGCAAGAGCGACATAAACGTTGCCAGGCCCGACAATTTTATCAACAGGCTGAATGGATTCTGTTCCATAAGCAAGAGCCGCAACGGCTTGCGCTCCTCCTGCTTTGTAAATTTCTTTAACGCCTGCAATTTCAGCAGCGACAAGCACTCCTGCTGGCAATGTGCCTTCTTCAGATGGAGGGGAGACCATAACGATTCGTTCTACACCAGCTACAATAGCAGGCATGACGTTCATGAACACAGATGAAGGGTAAGCTGCTGTTCCACCTGGCACATAGACACCCACCGCATCAAGAGGCGTAATCTTTTGCCCAAGTATGGTCCCGTCCTCGTCTGTATCAAACCAGGAATTCCGAACTTGTTTTAAGTGAAAGGCACGAATGTTAGCGCACGCTTCTTCAAGGATCGCTATATCTTCTGAATCTAACTGACTGCGCGCTTCCTGAAACTCTTCCTCCGATACAGCCAAACTACTCAAGTCAGCTCCATCTAGCTGTTTCGTATAGGACAAGACAGCTTGGTCTTTTTGTTTTTTGACGTCGGATAGAATGGTTCGAACCGTAGCCCGTTGTTCCTCTGTTCCTCCGTCCACCGTTCGCTTAAATGCATCCAAATTGTCCGGCGTAATGATCTTCATAGTTCCGACCTCCTTACACGTACTCACTCAGCGCTTCAATCAGCGGGTCGAGTTGTTCATTTTTGATCCGATAACTAACAGGATTCACAATAAAGCGGGATGTAATATCCGCTATTCTTTCATACTCAACAAGTCCATTTTCACGAAGGGTCTGACCTGATGAAACGATATCCACGATCCGGTCTGTCAAACCAATAAGGGGTGCCAATTCAATGGAACCATTCAGAGGAATGATTTCAATTTGTTCACCTTGCTCACGGAAATACTCGGATGCAACACGAGGATACTTCGTCGCAATCTTCGGAGCAATCTTGCTAAGCGGCTTGTCAGGCAACCCGGCTACAGCGAGGTAACATCCACTTATGTTTAAGTCTAGCACTTCGTACACATCGCGGTCCTGTTCTAATAGGACATCTTTACCCGCAATTCCGCAGTCTGCAGCTCCGTATTCAACATAGGTGACCACATCCATCGGTTTCGCCATCATTAGGCGTACTTTATATTCAGGAAATTCTAAGATCAATTTCCTTGAATCCTCAACATCTGTGAAATCATAGCCAACTTTCTGCAGAAGTTCAGCAGCCTCTTCAAAAATTCTTCCCTTTGGCATGGCGATCGTTAACCAATTATTCAACAGAAGCGCCCCCTTCCGTCATATCAATTACTTGTTTGTAGCTGTTTTGTCCTTCTTCATAGTACGCTTTGTTCTGCAAAATCACTCGTTCTCCTTCAGTTCGCAGTTCTTGCGCGACTTGTAACCCCTGGTCAAAGGTATGCGGCTCATACATTACAAGAATAGGCCCCTTGTCACTCGCATGTTGTTCCATAGCTTCAACTAAGCGATCCACCCGTATCGCAAATCCTGTTGCTGAAGCTTTCGATTGGAAGGTTGGAAGCAACTGGTCATACCGACCGCCGTTACATAGAAGCGATCCTAAATGAGGCGCATACCCCTCAAACAAGATACCTGTGTAATAGCTCATATGGCTAATGAGGTTTAAATCAAAGGAGACATAGTCACTCACCCCATACGACTCAAGGAGCTGCTGCAACTGTTTTAATTCTCTCGTCGCTTGGTGACAAGCTCCATTGGTCGTGATCTCTTCGGCTGTTGCTAAGACATCTTTCTGACCTCTTAAAGAAAGCAGTTGTTTCATTCTGGCTTTATTATCATCAGAAAGATCAACTTGCCCTAATGCTTTACGGAAACCAACATAATTCTTTCTATATAAATAACGGAGGAATTCTTCTTGAGTTTCCTCTTCGTCGCCGAACACTTCTTTCAATAACCCTTTCACGTAACCAATATGGCCTACCGTTAACTGAAACTCTTCAAGACCGGCTGCCTTAAGCGTTTCAATTTGCAAAGCAATGACTTCTGCATCAGCGTATACCGAGTTCTCCCCAATATACTCTACACCGACTTGCTCAAATTGCGCCGGTTTGCCCCCTTCAATCTGTTGAGCGCGAAAGACTGGACCATCGTAACTTAAACGAAGAGGATATCCTTGCTCCTTCAGCTGAGACGCTGCTACACGTGCAATCGGCGCTGTCAGATCCGGGCGAAGAACTAGTGTGTGCCCTTGTTGGTCCAGTAATTTAAATAATTGCGTTTCTTCAATTGCACTAGCCTCTCCGACCGTTTCTAAGTATTCCATCATCGGGGTATCAAGAAATTTGTATCCCCAGGATTCAATTTTATAGGAAACAGCTTCACGAGCTTTTCGTTTCTGTTGATAGAAAAAAGGAAGCGTATCTCGCATTCCTAGTGGTTTTTCGAACGTAAGACGATTTGTCAAAACAATGTGCCCCTCTCTAATTCCGTTGATTTGAGTAAAATAATCAAAATCCTTTAGCGTGCTAATACGATAACATGATAAAGAAAGATCGTCAACGAATCTATCTTTCCCCTCTACGTCTTATCTTCCCCAAAACTATAGAGAGCAAAGCCGGAATTCATACCAAGGATGAGGAGCATTGAGGGTATAAATATTAATTTTTATCATGTATATATCTGAGAGTGCTTCAAATGATAGGAGGTGTTCATTAGCCGCTTTAATAAAGGTGTGATAAAATTTTTGTGAGTAAAGATTTGGAGGAAATAACATGAAATTATTACCGATCTATCGAATCAGGACCTTTGTGGTGCCTGAACACTTAGAGAATGTAATTGAAGGCGTCTTAGCGATCGACGAGCTGAAATATGGAAATTATAAAAATGTCGCCTGGCATTCAAATGATGGAGTCGAACAATTCGTTCCTTCTGAAGACGCCGTCCCAACAGAAGGAGAAGCCGGGGAGAGGACAAAAGTAACATCGGTCCGATTAGAGTTTTCTATTCCAAGAGATGAAGACCTGTTAAAGCGCATCATAGAAGAAGGCATTTACCCAAACCATCCTTGGGATGAGCCCGTTGTACAAGTGACAGAAGAACAGGAAGCTCGTAGACACCAATAAACTACAGTTATCGGTTACGAATTGTAATGAACAAAGACAAAGGAACAAAAAAAGACGAAACCCATTCGATTTCGTCTTTTTTCTTATATTCAATTGATGAACCTATCACACAAGCTCTTCCTCTTTGACATAATCGATCTCAAACCCTAAATCTCTTATCATTTGGTGATCTTCCGTACTCTCTTGCCCATCCGTTGTTAAATAATCCCCCACAAAGATTGAATTAGCCGGATAAAGGCCTAGCGGTTGTAAACTTCGCAAATTAACTTCACGTCCGCCTGAGACACGAATTTCCTTCGTCGGATTGATAAAGCGAAATAAGCTTAACACCTTCAAACAGTATGTAGGAGAAAGCTCGTCTGTCCCTTCAAGAGCCGTGCCATCAATAGCGTGAAGGAAATTGACAGGTATGGAATCAGCGTCTAACGCTTTTAACGCACGCGCCATATCCACAACATCCTCTTTTGTTTCTTTCATTCCGACAATGACTCCAGAACAAGGAGAAATTCCGGCTTCTTTTGCATAATTGACCGTTCCGACTCGATCCTCATACGTATGACTCGTTGTAATCGCCTCATGATGGTTCTCTGACGTATTTACGTTATGGTTATACCGATCGACGCCTGCTTCCTTTAACTGCTTTGCCTGCTCAGGCTTTAAGATCCCGAGGCATGCACAGATTTTAAGGTCATACGTTTCTTTAATTTCTTTAACAGCTGAGGTAACGATATTCAATTCCCTTGTTGTCGGCCCGCGGCCACTAGCTACAATGCAATACGTTCCGGAATGTAAGCGGTGAGCTTGCTCAGCCCCTTTCATAATCGTTTCTTTATCCATCATGCGATATTTCTGAATAGGAGCTTTTGAATCGATCGATTGAGCACAGTATCCACAGTTCTCAGGGCAAAACCCAGATTTCGTGTTGATAATCATATTGAGTTTCACTTTATTCCCATAATAATGCTTCCTTACCTGGTAGGCACTATGAAGTAAATCGAGCAACTCATCATCCGGGCAATCCAAGACAGCAATTGCTTCCTGATCTGTCAGTTCTTCTCCTTGCAACACCTTTTCAGCTAACTTCCCCCACATCCTACTTCCCCCTATCCTATAGTTACGCTACGGATTTACGTCTTTCTCGTCTGAACTGACTGTTTGCCAACACACTTCGTTCAAGACGCAATCCAAGGAATGCCGCCACCACACTTAACGCAATATCTTTTGGTAACGGGAACATCATCCAACCCCAGGCCATTGTATAGGTAAAACCTTCCGGAGCATCAAACCACAGAACATAAGCGGCATACATCCAATTCGTACCGAAAATGTAGTTAAAGGCCATCCCAATGAGACCGGCCGCAATGTACATAGGCAATGTACGCTTCTTCTCAACAATTTTTCCAGCAATATATGCCACTGCAATATAAGAAATGATAAAGCCGAACGTAGGTCCAAGCAGCATACCTGCTCCACCTTTAAATTGTGCAAATATAGGCGTACCTGCTAACCCGAGTAACATGTAAACTAGCATCGAGAATGCTCCAAGGCGACTCCCAAGAACCAACCCTGCTAGTATAGCGAAGAAAGTCTGTAATGTAATCGGTACCCCACCA
Source organism: Pontibacillus chungwhensis (assembly GCF_030166655.1). Classification (GTDB taxonomy): domain Bacteria; phylum Bacillota; class Bacilli; order Bacillales; family BH030062; genus Pontibacillus. Next base: position 3,446,751 of record NZ_CP126446.1, read on the forward strand.
ATGACCATAAACGGAGCAATACTGGTGATATTAGCCCCCACAGCCATCATAGCAACAAACAAACTCCCCATTGTAATGTCTAAAGCTGTCCACTTCCTCATTCCCATTCTCTTTCCTCCCTTTCATTGTTAACTAAAACAACTCATTGGTTAACATTTAAAGATAGAGTATCATAGATTGGGAGAAATTTCATTAGAAAATTTTCTTTCTCACCTCTCACCCAGAGAATTGCTTCAAGAAAAGAAGTAGCATATTAAGCACACCTCGACATGTTAAGACAAATAAAAAAACCTATAAGCGCTAGGTCTTCCTAGCACTTATAGGCTTACATACTTCGGCGGTGATTGATCATATACAAGAAAAGCTGCAACGACTCTGGCATGGCCTCTTGGTCATAGCGTTGTAAGAGAAATCCTGATTTAGAGCCGAAACGATCTGCGGCTTCAAGGGGGATGGCATCTTTTTTCATTTCAACTACGCTCAATTGTTCTGGATTTAATACGGTAATCGTGTCCATAAACTTATCGGGTGTAGCTTGCCATAACAAGTGGTCTTGTTCGTACATATAAAATTCTAATCCTCCGCCTTTTCTCCACACTTCTTCCATATAGAAAGCAAGCGAATCATCTGGAGTTTTCACAAAATACCGTCCCTTTAGCCCACCTTTTTTCTCAATCTTAAAGGTTAACTGGTTCTCTAAATTAAAATAAGCAAACCATCTAGGCGCAAAGGGGTGAGCATTGAGGATGGCAGCAATTCCGGAAGCAAACTTCCAATACCATGGCCCTTCTTCCTTCACATAAGAGTAAAGGTCTCCGTGCATATCATACAGACGTCCGGTGTGTTCATACGTTACCTCCGTACTTAGAAACATCTTCATAGGCCAGCCAGTGGCAGAGGAATGTCCTACCGCGTCCACCTGCTTCTCAGCTAGCTTTGAGAAGCGAAAGTCACGAGCAGCACTCCCCATCATAGCGATCCCAATAAAGAAAAACGGTAACGCTAAAACAGCCAAATTCCAAACATTAAACGAAAAGAGAAAGGGGGATAAGAACAAGAGAAGTGTAACCCCCAGAAATATACTTCCTAATCGGACTTGCCGCTTTGCGTCATTACGCAGCAATTCTTGCATATTTTGCATACCTTTCACCTTCTTCAACTATTCTTCTTATCTATACGAATAAAAGAAGGAAAACGTTTCACATTATTGAGCCGGAATCGGCGTAACCGCTTCTTCTAGTAGCTCAATAAGTTCATAAATATAGATGTCGATCTGCTCGTCAGTCCAATTGAACGTTCTAGCCATATAAGCTATTACAGATTCTTTATGCTTATGAACCCAGTGGATATCAAAGAATAAAGCACCTGTACGGCGAATAAAGAAGTCAACTGGTTTAGCAGTTAGCTCATACTCAATGCCATATTTCAGCATCGCGAATACAAGAGGGTCTACGCCTTCACGTTCAGCTTCGTCCTGGTTGTTCTGGAAGTATTCAAATACTTTCCCTACGTTCGCACCATAAAGCTGTACAAGACCTCTTGCTTGTTCCTCAGTCAGACCATAAGCGATTCCCTCGCCTGTCTTACGCTCTTTGAATTTCTGGAATCCTTTCGCTCCGCCTACTTCACCACCGGAGATTGGAAGTTCTTTCGTTTGGCTCTTCGGATAGTCCTTGCCTGTTTCATCTTTTAACTGCTCTGTTACTAAGTTAATGACGTTTTCAGCCATTTTGCGGTAACCCGTTAATTTACCACCAGCAATTGAAATCAGGCCAGATTCAGATTCAAAGATTTCGTCTTTACGAGAAATTTCTGATGGATCTTTCCCTTCCTCGTGAATCAATGGACGTAAACCAGCCCAGCTGGATTCTACGTCATTTGCCGTAATAGAAAGGCTTGGGAACATATAGTCAATCGCACTTAGGATATAATCGCGATCGTCGACCGTCATTTTCGGATGCGCAATCTCACCTTCATATACGGTATCCGTAGTCCCTACATACGTTTTACCGTCACGTGGAATCGCAAAGACCATGCGATCATCTGGAGTATCGAAATAGATTGCCTGTTGTAGAGGGAATGTTTGCTGATCAAATACAAGGTGTACCCCTTTTGTCAGCTGTAAGGTCTTCCCTTTCTTTGAACCATCTTTTTCACGCAATGTATCTACCCATGGTCCACCTGCGTTAACAATCTTCTTCGCATAAAGATGACGACGCTCACCAGATAATTGGTCTTCCACCTCAACACCTTTTACTTTTCCTTCTTCATATAAGAAATCCACAACTTTTGTATAATTAAGAGCCTGAGCTCCTTTTTGAACAGCTTTTTTCATGACTTCAAGCGTTAGACGAGCATCATCTGTACGGTACTCAACATAGTACCCCCCGCCTTTAAGTCCATTGCGTTTAACTAGCGGTTCACGCTTCAATGTTTCTTTCGCAGAAAGCATTTTGCGTCGCTCACTCTTCTTAACACCTGCTAGATAGTCATACACACGAAGGCCAACGTTTGTAGAGAATGGCCCGAAATTACCACCTTTGTGGAATGGAAGTAGCATCCACTCTGGTGTCGTTACGTGAGGACCGTTTTGATAAACGATATCGCGCTCTTTACCTACCTCTGCTACCATCGCTACTTGGAACTGTTTTAAATAACGTAGACCACCGTGTACGAGTTTCGTTGAACGACTTGATGTACCAGCAGCAAAATCTTGCATCTCTAGAACACCTGTTGTTAACCCTCGCGTAGCCGAATCAAGCGCAATACCAGCACCTGTAATCCCGCCACCAATGACTAATACATCAAGGGTTTCTTTCTCCATCTCATTATAGATCTCATTTCGTTGTAAACTAGAAAATGTCTTCATTTAATATTCGCTCCTTTTACCAATACTCCGATTCAGTTGCCTACAATAATGGTATACCCAAGAATCCCTTAATGTACGCTAGAGATTTTGAAGGGATGTGCCCCTTACAAAAGCGGAAGGGCCCGTTTATCCCCGACCAGCTTAAGTCAAACTGCGAAATGAAGCGATTTTCTTCATGCAGCAGTTGGACTTAAGACCTCGAGGGGATGGGCCCTGCAGCTAGACGCTACCCAAAAGCGGAAGGGCCCGTCTATCCCCGACCAGCTTAAGTCAAACTGCGGAATGAAGCGATTTTCTTCATGCAGCAGTTGGACTTAAGACCTCGAGGGGATGGGCCCTGCAGCTAGACGCTATCAAAAGCGGAAGGGCCCGTCTATCCCCGACCAGCTTAAGTCAAACTGCGGAATGAAGCGATTTTCTTCATGCAGCAATTTGACTTAAGACCTCGAGGGGATGGGCCTTACAACCACGCTCACATCATCAGGCTCAAAGAGTACATAGGCATAAAAAAAGAGACCACAAACCCCTTTACAGTTTCCCTGTAAAGGACTTGTGGTCTCTCCGTTTCTCCAACCGAATCGTGTTAACTTGTAATTTAATTATAACAGAATTATACGATTTGCATACCATTCTGCTTAAAAATAAGAATTATTTAAATGCTTGGGCTGCTTTAACAGCTCTTTGCCAGCCATCGTAAAGCTCTTCACGCTTCTCTTCAGAGATCTGCGGTTCGAAAGTTTGATCTTTCTGCCAACGCTCTTCAATTTTATCTTTGCTATCCCAGTAACCAACAGCAAGACCAGCCAGATAAGCTGCACCTAGAGCTGTTGTTTCATTTACCGTTGGACGTTCAACTTGGGTATTGATCATATCACTTTGGAACTGCATAAGGAAGTTGTTCTTCACAGCCCCACCATCCACACGCATCGTCTTCAAGTCTAGACCAGAGTCGCTAATCATTGCGTTAAGGACATCTTTTGTCTGATAAGCAAGAGATTCTAAAGTAGCGCGGACGAAATGCTCTTTTTTCGTTCCACGAGTCAGCCCGAATACAGCTCCTCGTACATCACTATCCCAGTAAGGAGTACCCAGACCAACAAAGGCAGGCACAACGTATACGCCATCCGTTGAGTCTACATCTCCTGCTAGCTTCTCACTCTGAGGAGCATCTTGGATCATTTGAAGACCATCACGAAGCCACTGGATAGCTGAACCTGAAACGAAGATGCTTCCTTCAAGCGCATATTCAACTTTTCCATCAAGTCCCCATGCAATAGTTGTTAGAAGTCCATGATCAGATTTAACAGGTTCTTCACCTGTGTTCATCAGCATGAATCCACCTGTACCATACGTATTCTTGGCCATTCCTTTTTCAAAGCAAGCTTGACCAAACAGAGCTGACTGTTGATCCCCTGCTACACCCGCAATTGGAACCTCATTTCCAAAGAAGTGATAGTCGACCGTATCCGCATACACTTCAGAAGATGGACGAACTTCAGGAAGCATAGACTTTGGCACGCCTAGAATTTCAAGCAGTTCATCATCCCATTTTAAGTCATAGATGTTATACATCAGTGTACGGGACGCATTCGAATAATCGGTAACGTGAGCTTTTCCACCTGATAGCTTATAAATTAACCATGTATCGATCGTACCGAACATTAGGTCGCCATTGTCAGCTTTTTCACGAGCTCCCTCTACGTTATCAAGGATCCATTTCACTTTTGTTCCTGCGAAGTATGGGTCAAGTAAGAGACCTGTTTTGTCACGGAACGTGTCGTTATAGCCCTGTTCACGAAGTTCGTTACAGATCGGAGCTGTTTGGCGAGATTGCCATACAACCGCTTTGTAAATAGGACGGCCTGAATGCTTATCCCAAACAACTGTTGTTTCACGCTGGTTTGTAATGCCGATCCCAGCAATCTGGTCAGACTCAATTTCTGACTTTCTAAGTACATCTGCAATACACCCTAGTACAGACGTCCAAATTTCATTCGCATCATGTTCGACCCAACCTGGTTTTTCGAAGAATTGTTGAAATTCCTTTTGAGCCGTTTCAACAATTACCCCTTCTTTATTAAATAAAATCGCTCTGGAACTTGTTGTTCCCTGGTCAATTGATAAAATATATTTTTCCATTTCTCTCATCTCCCTTTATCTTAAATTATGCGTTTGCACCTGATGACTGAACGTCTTTGCTGTTGGCTTTCTTCAATTCTATACGTGCAGCCGTTAAAAAGATAACCAAAATGATTACGGTAAATACCCAAAAAGCTACCATGAGATCGTTCACAAAAATGGCTTTATAGAAAAGACCGCCGTAGATTCCACCTATAATTGGTCCTAGGAATGGTACCCACGCGTATCTCCAATCTGATGTTCCCTTACCTGGAATCGGTAAAACATAGTGCGCAATACGAGGTCCGATATCACGAGCAGGGTTAATCGCATATCCTGTCGTACCACCTAGCGACATTCCGATTGCGGTAATAAGAAGACCTACAATCGCAGGGTTTAATCCTTCTGTAAAATCATTAGCTCCAATAAATAATAATCCCATTACTAACATAAACGTTCCTATGATTTCGCTTACAAGGTTCGATAAAGGACTTCTTATAGCCGGATCAGTTGAGAACACTGCCAACTTGGCTCCCTTATCCTCTGTTGCTTTCCAGTGCGGTAAATAGTGAAAGAACACTATGATCGCACCAAGGAATGCTCCTAAAAATTGCGCTGTTAAGTATTTTGGCACTTTACTCCATGGGAAATCTCCCACCATTGCAAACCCAAGCGTTACAGCTGGATTAATATGAGCGCCACTCACTTGTCCAACAGCGTAAACTCCAAATGTTACCGCAAGTCCCCAACCGATAGAAATTAATACCCAACTGGTACCTTCGGCTTTGGACCCTTTAAGGACAACGCCGCCTACGACGCCACCACCAAAGATGATTAAAATCATGGTGCCAATCAATTCGCCTATAAATTCTGTCATAATATACCTTCTTTCTAAAGATGCTGGCTTAGATAGCTATACCACTTTTCGGGATAGAAAAAACCACACGCTTCTTGAATAGGACCCTCGTATCTTAAAAGTCCTGCAAGTGCGTGTGGTTCTCCTGCTCTCCGCCACTAATGTTAACTTGTACTGAACACTATACTACCCATTGAAAACGCTGTCAACTTTTTTAGATTTCCCACAATTCTTTACGTGAAGTTGAAACAGCATGAGCGCCTGCATCTAAAGCAAGTTGAACGTCTTCTTTCGTTCGAATCAAACCGCCAGCGATTATTGGAATTTGTAGCTCTTCTTTAATTTCTGATATAAATGATGGGATAAGTCCTGGTAACACCTCAACATAGTCTGGTTGAGTTTTCTTCATAATGGCTACATTTCGATCCAAGGCCTGACTATCAATTAAAAACAACCGTTGAATCGCCAATATATTATGTTTCTTCGCAGCTGTGATCACATTTGATCGCGTTGAGATCACACCATGGGGCTTCACTTCATGAAACAAGAACTCAAGACCGAAATCATCGTTTTTAAGCCCCTGAATTAAATCCGTATGCACAAGAACCTTCTTACCGTGCTTGCGCGCTTTCTTAACCAACTTAGGTAAGAGCGATAACCTGGTTTCTAATAAGATAATAACCTCCTCATCACTCTCGATAAGCTGCTCAAAATGCTTCACACTCTTTACAGCCGACAAGACCCCTTTCGGCAATTCCATACCCTTTCCTCCTTTAACGTACCACCACGTGCCAGACACCCTTCCTCACACTAAAGCGTTACTAGAGTAAATGGTGTCTGACACCCTGCTATTCTGTAACGCGGTGATGTGTTGATGGGTGGTTCATTTTCGTTTTAGATGTAAAAAAGGACTAGTAGTGGCTAGTCCTTTAAAAATCCGTCTTCCTGTTGGCGTCGCTTCATTTCATCCTGGTCATAAATAACACGCATGGGGTTACCGCCGACAAAACTTCCAGCAGGAACATCTTTATGCACAAGGGTTCCGGCTGAAACGATGGCGTCATCTCCAATTGTAATCCCTGGTAAGATCGTTGAGTTGGCTCCAATCATCACATTGCTACCGATCTTCACCTCACCCAAGCGGTACTCTTTAATGAGATACTCATGCGCTAAAATCGTTGTGTTATAACCGATCACTGTATTTCGTCCAACCGAGATTTTTTCAGGAAACATCACATCGAGCATCACCATCAGAGCAAAAGCCGCCTGGTCTCCAACGTCCATTCGGAGAAACGTGCGATACAGCCAGTTCTTTACGGGTAGAAATGGCGTATAGCGAGCCAGTTGAATGACGATAAAGTTTTTTACGACTTTCCAAAATGGCACCGTTTTATAAATGTGCCATAACGAATTAGCCTCTTTGACACGATGACGCTCGGTGTTTCTCATAGGATCACTCCATCACGATTTTTAAAATATCACTCATATGCTCAAGCATATAATCTGGCTCCAAATCATCAAGCACCTGACGTCCTTTTACTGTCCAAGCTACACCAGCTGTTTTGGTACCAGCGTTTTTTCCTGCTTCGATATCATGAGTGTTGTCCCCTACCATAATCGTCTCTTCAGGATTGGCATCAAGTTCATTCATTGCCCGAACGACCGGTTCAGGATGGGGCTTCGCATGGGTGACATCATCTAACGTTACAATCGTCTCGAATTTATCAGCGATCTTCGTCAGTTTAATTCCCATGTCTACGGTTTGCCTCATCTTCGTTGTTACAATGCCTAATTTAAACCCTGCTTGCTTAAGTTTATCAAGCGTTTCAACAACGCCATCATAAGCTTCCACAAGACGATCATGGTGCTCGTGGTTGTGCGTGCGGTACGTATTGATCATTTCTTCTACATCTGTTTCAGGGTTGATCGTGCGTAAGCTTTCTTCAAGAGGAGGACCAATAAATTTGAGAACATCCTCTCGACCATATTTGCCAGGAGCATAGGTTTCAGCGGTATGGAGAAATGATGCAATAATTAAATCATTCGTGTTAATTAATGTTCCGTCTAAATCAAACAGAAGAGTGCGTATGGTCATAGGTGGCTTCCTTTCCTTTCGATGTGGTTCGGTTCCAAATAAAACCGACAATAGCTGTTAGCCCTATAGCTGTTACCAACCGAATCAGCAACAGTGGCCACACGGGAATTCCGAGTGGAATAAAGATCAACGTATCTTCCACGACAGCGTGGCACGACACGAGAAAAATAAGCGACAAGTACATGTCTTTTTTGGAGACTCCATCTTCTTTGACGGCTTGAATCATGAGTCCCGCTCCATAGGCGAGACCAATGACAAGACCTGCCACAAGTGTCATAGATGCATTGCGCTCTACTCCTAACACACGTGTAAAAGGAGCGAGCCAACGTGAGAACAGGTTTAACCAGTTCTTTTCTTTCAACCATTGCATCGCGACCATGAGCGGAATCACAATCGCAGCGAGTTGAACGACACCCATAAGAGCTGTTTTGACACCTAGCAGCGCAATCGCCACATAGCCTTCTGGATCAGGTTGCTGAGTGATTAAGCCATATTGGGCCATTTCAGACCCACCCTGCCAAAAGACATTAATTAGTATGGCTGAAAGAAGGGCAAGTGATAAGCGAATTCCAGCGACAAACCACCATTTCACCCCAACTTTCGAAGCCACGGTCGACTCAATGAGCAAGTTATGAGAAAAAGACATCATAACAGCCATAATAAAGACTTCTTTTACACTAAAATCAAACGATACAATCGCTCCAATACCAGCGTAAAGATTTAAAAAGTTTCCTAAAACAAGCGGAATCGCCGCCTCACCTGGAAGCCCGATCCACTTCATAATCGGTGTAATTAATTCCATAATCCATTTCAACACCGGCGTAAACCGGAGAATGGTTACGAGTAAGGTCACCGGGAAAATGACTTTCCCAAGTGTCCACGTTACATTCAAACCTTGTTTCAAACCTCTTTGTAACACACCAGGCAAGGGACACCCTCCTTACTTGTTTACTTTATCACCTTCATAATCTCGATCAGCTTGATTTGTCTTACGACGATAAATGATAAGCGCCGACGCAAGCAGAATCAGTACAATCGAAATGACTTGTGCGGTACGTAGAGAGCCAATAATATAAAGACTGTCTGTACGCATTTGCTCAATAAAGTAGCGACCGAACGAATACCAGATTACATAACTTAGGAACAATTCGCCACGACGTGGATTAAATCGACGTAGTACCATTAGGAATACAAACCCGAGAATATTCCACACGGATTCATATAAGAATGTAGGGTGATACACTACGCCTTCAATACACATTTGACGGTTAATAAAGTTCGGTAAGAATTGCATGTAATTCTCATAGAAAGACTGGGAAACAGGACCCCCGTGCGCTTCTTGGTTCATAAAGTTTCCCCAACGTCCAATAGCCTGACCTAAAATAATACTAGGTGCGGCGATATCAGCAAGCTGCCAGAACGGTAACTTACGAACACGGGCAAAAACGAGTGCGGTAGCGACTGACCCAATCAAAGCACCATGAATGGCAATACCGCCTTCCCATATAGCAATGACATCGATCAGGGACCCATTTGCGTAGCGTTCCCATTCGAAGATGACATAGTAAATACGCGCAGAAATAATCGCGATTGGAATCGCAAATACAACTAAATCAACAAACGTATCTTTCTTAAATCCAAGACGCTCAGATTCACGCATCGCAAGCCAAAGCCCTAGATAAGCTCCGGTTGCAATAATGACACCATACCAGTAAATCGTGAAAGGCCCAAGGTCCAGAAAGACACGACTAATTGGATCCGGACTACACGTCTGCACCCGGGAACCCTCCTTTCGATGAACCACCTTTGTTCTCGCCAATCATATCGGTTAAACGATGAGAGAATTCCTCCGCAGCATTTACACCCATGCGTTTCAGGCGGAAGTTCATCGCCGCCACTTCAATAATGACAGCCAGGTTTCGACCTGGGCGGACTGGTACCGTTGCTTTTGGTATTTCAACGTCCATAATCTTCATTGTCTCTTCTTCGAGACCAAGTCGGTCGTACTGTTTATTCTTTTCCCAGAGCTCAAGATTAATAGCATATGTAATCCTCTTAAAGCTACGGACAGCTCCAGCACCAAACAAAGTCATTACGTTAATAATTCCTAGCCCACGGATCTCTAATAAGTGTTCAATAAGAGAAGGGGAATTCCCAATTAACGTGTCATAATCTTCCTGGCGAATCTCAACACTGTCATCAGCTACAAGACGGTGACCCCGTTTAACCAATTCAAGCGCTGTTTCACTTTTCCCAACACCACTTTGTCCTGTGATCAATACACCGACACCGTACACATCAACAAGCACCCCATGAATAGCTGTAAAAGGTGCAAATTTGGTTTCTAAGAAGTTTGTCAATCGACTAATAACACGAGTTGTCTTATGGGCAGATCGCATGATTGGTACTCCCGCTTCACCAGCAGCTTCAATAAGCATCTTCGGCACTTCCATACCACGGGTAATCACAATACCAGGAGTAATATCCGTACATAACTTTGCTGCACGGTCCTGCTGCTCTTCCTGATTTAATTCGTTAAAAAACGATAATTCAGTCTTCCCAAGTAGTTGCAAACGTTCAGCCGGATAGTATTTAAAATAGCCTGCCATTTCCATTCCAGGTCTTGAAATATCACTTGTAGAAATCTCACGGTGAACGCCATCCTCACCTGCTACGATTTCCAAGTTGAACTGATCCAACAAGTCCTGGGTTCGTACTTTCGACATATATAAGCCTCCCTATAGGTTATCCTCAATAATCACTTCCCTATTGTAGCATTTTTTACAAAACTCTGTGGAAACAAAACAAACACACGTAAAAAAACCCTTCACTTCTGTAAAGTGAAGAAGCGTGCCAGACATACGGGTGTTGATTAACCAAATTATGTAAATTAAATTAGACAAAAAAAGCCACTCACTTTAAAATGTTTCTTACCACAGAAAACAAACAAAAAGTGAGTGACTTTATATGAACAAAATTAACACACCTATTCAAATTCTACAATCTATAATTCCTTCCAAAACCTTAGAGGAGCGGTTAGCTCAAGATTATAATTTTGAGGAAAAAGCCAGGAAATTTTCCGCGATAGACCTTCTTCATTTCTATTTAGAAGCCGGCGTGAAGCGTTGGACTGGGTATCGTGAAGGATCCGAAACGCTAGTGGAACAGGGAGATTTTGAATCCCTGAATCACTCCACGATCTCTAAAAAAGCCCAAGAAGTCCCCTATGAATTCTTTAGAGATTTATTTCAAGAATTGCTTCAGCGATTAACAACATCCCAAAAGAAAAAATTCTTAAAAGACTATTCTCTGTTCGCGATCGACTCAACAACGATTACCTTCAGACACCAAACTAGGAGCTGGGCGAAATATCGAAAACATCTCTATGCGATTAAACTCCATACAGAATTTAATATCGATCAAAAAATGCCCACCCATGTCTTCGATACCACAGGAAAAGATAGTGATATCATGATGGCACCTTTGATCTTCTTACATAAGGATTTTCCAGCTATTCGAGTCGCTGATCGAGCCTACGGAGCTAAGGATCTTTTGGATCAACTGAGCTCAGAGGAAAAGCCGTTTGTCATTCGTCTCAAAGCCGGGATCAAACACGACGTTCAAAGTCACAATGAATTTGACTTTAATGAAGAGTGGCCTGTCGTAGCCGATTATAACGCCTTTTTAGGCGCAAAGAATACGCAAACTACGTATACCTATCGAATCGTTACGGTTCCAAGCGAAACGGGTGAACCGATCTATTTAGCTACAAATGTAATGGATTTAAAGGCTGAAAAGATTTCAGAGGTCTATAAAATGCGCTGGGAAATTGAACTATTCTTTCGGTGGATCAAACAAAACTTAGACATTCCAAACCCGTTTGGAATGTCTAAGAACAAGGTTTTAAGTCAAGTATATGCGACGCTAATCGCTTACCTGTTATTACGTTCCACTTTCAATGAAACGCAGCCTAAGTGGTCAACTTATACCAAACTTTCCTTCAAGGAATTCACTCGAAAATTTATCAAAAGCACCCTTCCAATAGAAGTTGGTATCGAAATTGGGTTGCTTCTCAAAAATTGGCGAAGTGTATCCAATTCAACTGGTAAAATATAGCTAATCAACACCCGTATGCCAGACACCCTTCTTTGCTTCACAGAACTAAAGGGTGTCTGACACGCTTTAGTCCTCTACTATAGCGCATAAAAAAACTGACCCTTTTAAGGGTCAGTTTTAGTTCTTAGCGTCTTTGAATAGTTGGTTCAGAATTAGGTTTAAGATGGATAGTATGATGGCCGCTAGAATGGCCATTCCAAATCCTTCAATCTCGAAACTCTGTCCCAGTACGCTTTGCGTGATCATAAGCGTAATCGCATTGATCACAAATAAGAATAAACCAAGCGACAGGACTGTTATCGGTAAGGTTAAGACGACTAGAATTGGACGCACAATGACATTCAGAATCGACAGAATGAAACTTGCCAATATCGCCGTTCCAAACCCTTCTAAGTATATGGAATCAAACAATTGATCGACAGCTATAATCGCAACCGCATTTAAAATAATACTAAAAAGCCAATTCACAATCCTTTCACTCCTTTGGATACTTACCCTTCATTCGGATAAATCTTCACAGAGCCCGTTTTCGTTTCAGCCTCCACATGTAATATATGATCCAAATGAGGGTTCGTTTCAAATTTTAGTTCTTTCTTTAGCGTTTCTTTCTGTTCTGAGATCGTTTTAAAGTTAGGCAAATGACAATGAAGGCTTCCTAAGTTGGTGAACATTTTGCCATTCAATCGTAAGGATGGCTCAACAGTAAGGTCCACATTCCCGGTCGTGGTCTTAAAGAAACCGGTATGTCCCCGTTGACCTTCCCACACACATTGAATATTTCCATTGATGACTTGAGAATCCACTTTTCCAAAATCACCTTTTAATGTAACAGAACCGTTCATCATCTCTGTCTCGAGGTCATCACAGGTTACTTGCTCTGCTGTGATAGAACCATTTGAAGTGGATAGTTCCCACTCTCGCCCACTCATATTACGAACAACGAGGTCCCCATTAGAGGTTTTCATATCTAAATCTTGAGCCGGAAGGCCTTCTGCTTCTATTTTCCCGTTAAAAACCCGAAGCGAAACGTCTTCATATGCCTTCTCCGGAACCCAGAGGGTGACATCTGTCTTCATTTTCTTCGATTTCACCTCAAAACGCAGGTTCTTCTCATCGACTATGAAATTCTTCAAATCCATAAAGCGCTCTCTGGCCTCATCTTGATTGTTCACTTGGTACACCTTAGCTTGGCATTCAAGACGCAGATCCGCTTCTTTCCATGGTTTCATCGTGACGTTTCCATTTGCTACATCAATATAAATGTTTTGAAAATCGACTCCCTGATGTTGAAAGATATGGTGAACGCTTTGGTAAGAGCCGAAATTAAAATCGAGATCAACGTTTTTAATTTTCTTAAATGCCTCTCCAACCAAACTTTTAAAACGCTGCTTTGTAGATCCGGAATCATAAGCCTTTTGCCCTTGGTTAGCATTCCAATCTACTTTCTTAGAGAGGGATACAGGTTCATCCTGATCCTCTTCTACTTCACTAGCATAGTCTAATGCGTCGATTAATTCTTCCGCTTCTTCAGTGGAAATTTTCCCTTCTTGAAGCATCGTCAAAATCCGTTTTCGCTCCTCTTTCACAATCCATCTCTCCTTTATGATACTCTTTCCTTCTACGCATAACCTAACCACTCTGTTTCATATTCTTATTCTCTTTCTCGGTTAAATAGAAACATCCTTCATGGTGAGTGCATGTTTCCGTTACGTTATGTAAAAACCCCTACTTCTAAAAGAAGCAGGGGTTACACTTAAAACGTCCATTTATAAAATTCTTCGTATTTCAATAACTTACGGCCCTCGGAATTAATCTCTTTTAAGTTCGGGCTATCACGGAATTGTTTCATCATTCCTTCCGCTTGAGAACGGTGAGCTTCAATGGCTCTCATCTTGCCTTCGAAATAATCTTCTACGTCTCTAACAATATCCGGCTCACCTAGAAGCTCACGACGATTATGCGTAATCGCCTTGGCCCATACCTCTGGACGCTTGGACTCATCCATCATTTCAACAGCCTTAATGGCAGCAGCTCCCATAGCATCGTGGTCAGGGTGAACAGCATGACCAGGGTAAAATGTAATAACAAGGCTTGGGTTAATCTCTTCAAGACGTTGTTTTAAATCTTTCGCTACTTCATCACGATCTTCAAATTCTAACGTCTTATCGCGGTAACCAAGCATTTCTAAGTTAATATCTAATTCCTTACACGCATCCTGAAGTTCTTTCTTACGAATTTCCGGGAGAGTTTCGCGATTAGCGAAAAAAGGGCTCCCCATGTTGCGGCCCATTTCTCCTAACGTTCCACAAAAATACGTTACAGGAATATCCTGTCCACGAAATTCAAGGATCGTACCTGAACAACCGAATGCTTCATCGTCTGGATGAGGTAAAATAATAGCGACATGTTGATCCATGTTTAGCTTCCTCTCTTTCATCTATTAATTAAACGGCTTCTCGCTGATTTCTAAAGCAACCATTAAACGACCTTCGTTATCGTGACCGGCCATAAGCAAACGACCTTGATCATCGAGCTCCCAGTCTGTTAAGCCTTCTGCATAAATCCAGCCAAGTTGAGTCTTCAAGCCAACACGGAAGGATTCATGACCAATAATTTTCGCTTGCGTATATCGAACTTGAGCATTCCGAATAAATGCTCCTACATTATATGCGTTTGAGTCAAAGTGGCGCGCGTAAGCACCGTTCGTAGTTTCTAAATGAATGTAAACATCTTTATGCGCTAAATTCTCAAGCGCTTTTTGGACGTGATCGATTTGGATCGTTTCCATACGACGGACCCCTCTCTAGAACTTGTGTCTTTCTATACCATACCCAAAATAGTGCACAATCGTCAAAGAATCTACTTTATGTATAGAGAGAGGAGAAAATCTCCCCACCTCTTATCGCCTTATAGCTCAGACTTCAGATCACGTAATAGATCGATTAAACCTCTCAAACCAGCTAACCCTTCGCCATTTTGACAAGTCGATCCACCGCCAGCATTTCCAGTTCCGTTCCCATTTCCATTAAACATAAAAGCTAAGATAGCTAGGATAAGAAACAGATTATTGTCATTATAAATGCGAATGTTTGGATTTCCGATATTCTCAAGCGTTAAGTCATCTTGGTTGTATTGGCGGTTTCGTTGGTCTTGTTCTTGATCCTGTTCCTGATCTTGTTCATTGTCCTGGTCGTTTTCTTGATCTTGATCGTTGTCCTGGTCTTGCTCATTGTCTTGATCATTTTCTTGATCTTGATCGTTGTCCTGGTCTTGCTCATTGTCTTGATCATTTTCTTGATCTTGATCGTTGTCCTGGTCTTGCTCATTGTCTTGATTATTTTCTTGATCTTGATCGTTGTCCTGGTCTTGCTCATTGTCTTGATCTTGGTCGTTTTCTTGGTCTACGTCCTGGTCGTTATCTTGCTCATTATCCTGGTCTTGGTCCTGATCGTTTTCTTGATCTTGATCAAAGTCTTGATCATTATCTACATCTTGATCCTGATCCTGATCAAAATCCTGATCGTTTTCTTGATCTTGTTCGAAGTCCTGATCATTGTCTAATTCTTGGTCCTGGTCTTGATCTTGATCTTGGTCTTGATCTTGATCCTGATCTTGATCTTGATGCTGATCCTGATCTTGATCTTGGTCTTGGTCTTGGTCTTGATCCTGGTCTTGGTCTTGATCCTGATCTTGATCTTGATCCTGATCCTGATCTTGATCCTGATCTTGGTCCTGATCTTGATCTTGATGCTGATCTTGATCCTGGTCTTGATCTTGATCCTGATCCTGATCTTGGTCCTGATCTTGGTCCTGATCTTGATCTTGATGCTGATCCTGATCTTGATCTTGATCCTGGTCTTGATCTTGATCTTGATCCTGATCTTGGTCCTGATCTTGGTCCTGATCTTGATCTTGATGCTGATCTTGATCTTGGTCTTGATCCTGGTCTTGATCTTGGTCTTGATCCTGGTCTTGATCCTGATCCTGATCTTGGTCTTGATCCTGATCCTGATCTTGGTCTTGGTCTTGATCTTGATCCTGATCCTGATCTTGATCTTGAATCTGCTTTTGTTTCTGGTCTTGGTCCTGATCTTGGTCTTGATCTTGATCCTGGTCTTGATCCTGATCTTGATCTTGGTCTTGATCCTGATCTTGGTCCTGGTCTTGCTCTTGGTCCTGATCTTGATCCTGATCTTGGTCTTGGTCCTGGTCTTGATCCTGATCTTGGTCTTGGTCTTGGTCCTGGTCTTGATCCTGATCTTGATCTTGGTCCTGATCTTGGTCTTGGTCCTGGTCCTGATCTTGGTCTTGCTCTTGGTCTTGATCCTGGTCTTGGTCTAAATCAAATTCTTGATCATTTTCTAATTCCTGATCTTGATCCTGATCTTGATCCTGATCTTGCTCCTGGTCTTGATCTTGATCTTGATCTTGTTCCTGCTCTTGCTCATTACTATTTTCTATTTCATTATCTAACTCATTTTCTTGTTCTTGCATTTGCTTCTGAATTTGCTTTTTGAGTTTTTCAAGCTCTGCTTCTAATTTGATTAAGTGAAGATCTTTATCAAATGACATATGCATGTTCACTCCTTATTCATTTATACGTTAATGTATGGGATTAACCGGAATGTGTAAGGGTGCATGCCTTGAGTCAAACAACCAAATCAAGGAACTTCTCCAAAAACACTGAGCTTGCCTACAAAAAAGAGGCAAAAACCATGGTAGTGGTCTTTGCCTCTTTTTTATTAGGATTTTGAAACTTTTTCGCGCTGTTTAATCTTCTCTTCCATGCGCTTACGATCTCGTTCTAGTATGGGTCCTAAATAATAACCTGTGTAGGATTGTGTTTGTTCAGCAACTTCTTCTGGTGTACCTGTTGCAATAATTTCGCCACCATTATCTCCGCCTTCAGGTCCCAAATCAATCAAATGATCTGCTGCTTTAATTACGTCTAAATTGTGCTCGATAATAAGAACCGTGTCTCCATTATCTACAAGGCGCTGTAACACCATTAACAACCTAGAAATATCATCAACATGTAAGCCTGTCGTCGGCTCGTCTAAAATGTACAGAGAGCGACCTGTCGAACGACGATGAAGTTCGCTTGCTAGTTTAACACGTTGGGCTTCACCACCTGATAATGTTGTGGCCGGTTGCCCCAATTTGATATATCCAAGCCCTACATCGAAAATGGTAGACAGCTTGCGTTTAATCTTAGGAATCGCTTCAAAGAAGTCATACGCTTCTTCAATTGTCATTGCCAGAACTTCTGCAATACTCTTGCCTTTATATTTCACTTCTAACGTTTCACGATTATATCGCTTCCCGTCACACACTTCACAAGGAACATAAACGTCTGGCAAGAAGTGCATTTCAATTTTGATAATGCCATCCCCGCGACAAGCTTCACAACGTCCACCTTTTACGTTAAAGCTAAAGCGTCCTTTTTTGTATCCTCGAATTTTAGCTTCATTCGTCTGGGCAAACACATCACGGATGTCATCAAAGACGCCTGTGTACGTTGCAGGGTTTGAGCGCGGCGTACGACCAATAGGTGATTGGTCAATATCAATGACTTTTTCTAAATGGTCAATGCCTTTCACTTCTTTATGTTTACCAGGCTTTACTTTACTCTTGTGAAGTCGTTGAGCAAGGCTTTTGTGTAAGATTTCGTTTACGAGCGTACTCTTACCAGAACCAGAGACACCTGTTACTGCTGAAAGAACGCCAAGCGGTAATTTGGCATTTACTTTCTTCAAGTTATTCTCTTCTGCTCCAACGATTTCAACATAGCGACCATCCGGTTTACGACGCTCCTGCGGGAGTGGAATGAACTTCTCACCTGATAAATATTGCCCTGTCAGTGACCCATTGTCTTTCATTACTTCTTCAGGGGTACCACTTGAAACAATCTGCCCCCCATGGGCTCCTGCGCCAGGGCCTATATCGATTAAGTGATCAGCGGCAAGCATCGTATCTTCATCATGCTCTACTACGATGAGCGTATTATCTAGATCGCGCATATTTTGAAGCGTAGAGATTAGACGATCGTTGTCTCGTTGGTGAAGACCGATTGAAGGCTCATCAAGAACGTAAAGGACTCCAGTCAGCGCTGCCCCAATCTGCGTAGCTAATCGGATACGCTGGGCTTCCCCACCAGACAGGGTACCTCCAGACCGAGATAATGTTAAATAATCTAAACCAACGTTAATCAGGAAGCTTAATCGATCACAAATCTCTTTCAAGATCATACGCGCGATCGTTTCTTCTTTTTCTGATAGCTCTACGTTATCAAAGAAGGTATAAGCTTCATGGACAGAAAGATCAGTAACTTCACCAATATGGTTTCCGTTAACAAGAACCGCTAACGGTTTTTCATCCAGACGGTATCCTTTACATTTCGGGCACTTCTTCTGAGCCATATACTTCTCCATTTGTTCACGGATATAGTCAGAAGTCGTTTCACGGTATCTTCTTTCTACGTTTGAGATAACACCTTCAAAATAAATTTCGTTCTCTCGCACTTTGCCGAAATCATTCTCATAGCGGAAGTAAACTTTTTCATCTCCACTTCCATTAAGAATACGGTCCATCTGGTATTCTGGAATATCTTTTACCGGCACATTCATATCAATCCCGTAATGATCACAAACGCTCTTTAACAGCTGCGGATAATATTGAGAGCTATTCGGTTCCCAAGGAGCAATCGCATGTTCATTTAACGTTAAACTCCAATCAGGAATTACAAGTTCCAAATCGACCTCAAGCTGTGTCCCAAGACCATCACATCGTGTACAAGCCCCATAAGGACTGTTGAAGGAGAACATACGAGGCTCTAACTCTCCGATGGAGAACCCACAGATCGGACAAGCGTGATGCTCGCTAAACTGCAGCTCCTCATCATCAATAACGTCTACAATAAGATGCCCTTCCCCTAAACGGAGAGCCGTTTCAATTGAGTCAGACAGGCGTCCTGAAACACCGTCTTTAATGGCCACGCGGTCGATGACGACTTCGATCGAGTGCTTTTTATTCTTCTCAAGAGAAATATCTTCTGTTACTTCTCGCATTTCTCCGTCCACGCGGATGCGCACGTACCCTTCTTTCTTCAAATTCTCAAGAACTTTTACGTGCTGCCCTTTACGTCCTGATACAACGGGTGCTAAGATTTGCATCTTTGTTCGTTCAGGGTACTCTAAGAGCTGATCCACCATTTGCTGAACTGTTTGAGATGTAATTTCAATCCCATGGTTCGGACAAGTCGGGTGCCCCACACGCGCATAGAGGAGACGAAGATAGTCATAGATCTCCGTTACTGTCCCAACAGTTGACCTGGGGTTTTTACTCGTCGTTTTCTGGTCAATTGAAATAGCCGGTGAAAGTCCCTCGATTGAGTCTACATCCGGTTTATCCATTTGTCCTAAAAACTGACGGGCATAGGCAGAGAGAGATTCAACGTAGCGACGCTGTCCCTCTGCATAAATCGTATCAAAAGCTAATGAAGACTTTCCTGACCCTGATAGCCCTGTTAATACGACTAATTTATTCTTCGGTATATCAATATCAACATTTTTTAAGTTGTGGGCACGAGCCCCTTTAATACTGATTGATTTCTGGCTCATGTACTAGATCATCCTTCCGCTTTAAGTTCCAAGAGAAGATCTCGTAGTTCAGCAGCTCGTTCGAAGTTCAAGTCTCTTGCTGCCTGCTTCATCTCTTTCTCCATATTTTCGATCATCTTGTCTTTTTCCTTCTTGCTCATTTTTGAAACATTTGGACGGTCGTCTGTCTCTTGTGTTTCCTCAGATTCAACAGTAGCACGGATAACATCACGAATTTCTTTCTTAATCGTTGTCGGTGTAACGCCATGTTCTTCGTTATAAGCCATTTGCTTCTCACGACGGCGATTCGTTTCATCGATCGCAATATTCATAGAATCTGTCATCTTATCAGCATACATAATGACCTGTCCGTTTTCATTACGAGCAGCACGTCCGATCGTCTGGATTAGCGAACGCTGGGAACGAAGGAATCCTTCTTTATCTGCGTCTAAAATGGTTACAAGGGAAACTTCCGGTATGTCTAACCCTTCACGAAGCAGGTTGATTCCCACGAGCACATCGTATTTTCCTTTTCGTAGCTCCCGAATGATCTCAATACGCTCAAGCGTCTTAATTTCTGAGTGAAGGTAAGCTACTTTTATACCGATATCCTTCAGATAATCAGTGAGATCCTCTGACATTTTCTTCGTTAAGGTTGTAACAAGGACACGCTCATTTCGCTCTTTACGCATATTGATTTCCCCGATGAGGTCATCAATTTGACCCTGAATCGGACGAACTTCAATTTTCGGATCCAGAAGACCTGTAGGACGAATAATTTGCTCGACCATTTCAGGAGAATGTTCTTGTTCGTATGGTCCAGGTGTTGCTGATACGTAAACAATTTGATTCAGTTTCTTCTCAAACTCTTCAAAACGAAGAGGGCGGTTATCAAGAGCTGAAGGCAAGCGGAAGCCGTGGTCCACAAGGACTTGTTTACGCGCCTGGTCTCCGTTGTACATCCCTCGAATTTGTGGAATCGTCACATGGGACTCATCCGCAATGACTAGAAAGTCGTCCGGGAAGTAATCTATTAATGTATAGGGTGTCGCACCTTTATCTCTTAACGTTAAATGCCTGGAGTAGTTTTCAATACCTGAACAGAAGCCCATCTCTTTCATCATTTCTAAATCATAGTTTGTGCGCTGTTCTAAGCGCTGGGCTTCTAGTAATTTATTTTGATCCTTCAATTCTTTCAATCGTTCTTGAAGTTCACGTTCTATGTTTTTAATGGCTACTTTCATTTTCTCTTCACGGGTAACGAAGTGAGAAGCCGGGAAGATCGCTACGTGTTCTCGGTCACCGACGATTTCGCCTGTGAGTGCATCCACTTCCCTAATGCGGTCAATTTCGTCACCGAAAAATTCAACTCGTATACAATGCTCTTCACGGGAAGCTGGTATGATTTCGACAGAGTCGCCTCGCACGCGGAATGTACCACGCTGGAAGTCAATATCATTACGGGCGTACTGGATATCGACAAGGTCACGAAGGAGTTCATCACGATCTTTCTCCATGCCTGCACGAATAGAGAGCACCAAGTTGCGGTATTCTTCTGGTGAACCTAACCCGTAGATACACGAGACACTGGCAACAATCAAGACATCCTGGCGTTCGAATAGTGCCGATGTCGCCGAGTGGCGTAGTTTATCAATCTCATCATTAATATTAGCATCCTTCTCAATGAACGTATCTGTGGAAGGAACATACGCTTCTGGCTGATAGTAGTCATAGTAACTAACGAAGTACTCCACAGCATTCTCAGGGAAGAACTCCTTAAATTCGCTGTACAGTTGGCCGGCCAATGTTTTGTTGTGAGCTATAACAAGAGTTGGTTTGTTAATCTCTTTAATAACGTTCGACATCGTAAACGTTTTACCGGTACCGGTAGCTCCAAGTAAGGTTTGATGCACCTTCCCTTCTTCAATGCCTTGCTTGATCTTCTCTATCGCTGCTGGCTGATCTCCTTGTGGTTCATATTGAGATACTAATTCAAATTTTTTCTCCAAGATGCAACCTCCATTCCTACATTCACTTTTATAACCGTAGTTTACCACAATCTCTCACTATTCTAACATAGACGCGAACAAACATTCGACTATTATGTTCAGAAGGCTTATCCTTCACCCTATTAAAGCACCGCAGGGTGTCAGACACCCTGCTATCCGCTAAAGCATTAAACGGTGTCTGACACGCTGCACTGCTTTAAAGGGGGAACGGGTGTCTGACACGCTTTCACTCTCTAAAGTATAAGAAAAAGCTGGTGGGGGCCACCAGCTTTTGTTTCTACTATTATTATTGGCTATATTGGTTGACTTCAAACAGGTCGATGAGTTCAATGTCTGGATTTTTATCCTGGAACCAACGTAAGGAGAAGTCGTTTTTAAATAGAGCAAGATAGTTGTCTTCACGGTCTTTTACAAGTAGGCTGCGGTCGTCGAACTTCGAACGATCGACTTGTTCTGAGTTCAGCCAACGAGGAATCCGTTCTCCGATATCTTCAAAGCGGACGCCTACGTTATATTCGTTCTTCATACGATATTCAAATACATCATACTGAAGTTGTCCGACTGCCCCGATAATATACTCGTCACTGCGAAGGCTTCGGAACAACTGAATAGCCCCTTCTTGGACAAGCTGCTCAAGTCCTTTCTTGAACTGCTTCGACTTCATAACGTTCTCCACTACAACTTTCTTAAATACTTCAGGTGGGAACTGTGGCAGTTCTTCAAAGTGGAACGTATCTTTCCCTTCTACAAGCGTATCACCAATTCGGTAAACGTTCGGGTCATAAATTCCGATAATGTCACCCGCATAAGCTTCCTGAATCGTTTCCCGAGAAGAGGCAACAAACTGCTGCGTCTGAGCTAATTTAATACTCTTACCCGTTCGGTCTAACGTAACGTTCATTCCTCTTTCAAACTTACCGGAACAAACGCGTACAAATGCCACACGGTCACGGTGAGCCGGGTTCATATTGGCTTGAATCTTAAAGATAAAGCCTGAGAACTCTTCTTTATCCGGTGAAATCATTTCACCTGAAGCCTTACGTGGTGCAGGTTGAGGGGCCATTGAGATAAATTCTTCAAAGAACGTACGAACGCCAAATGGCGCAAGCGCACTACCGAAGAATACAGGCGTTTGCTCTCCATTCTGGACCGCATCCATAGAAAACTCAACACCAGCTCCTTCAAGCAGCTCAAGCTCTTCGAATGCACCGGCAAATGTCTCATCTTCAGCCAATTCAGGATGATCGTTAATCTCGTTATACGGAATAGACGTTTCCGTTTCATTCCCTGTGAACTGAACAAATTGGTCGTTCTGACGGTCAAGAATTCCTCTGAAACGTTTGCCCATTCCAACAGGCCAGTTCATGGCATACGTCTCAATGCCAAGCTCTGATTCAATTTCATCTAATAGATCGAAAGGATCTCGGCCTTCACGGTCTAACTTGTTAATAAACGTAAAGATCGGAATTCCGCGCATCTTACAAACTTTAAAGAGCTTAAGCGTTTGCGCCTCAATCCCCTTTGTTCCGTCAATAATCATGACAACACTATCCACGGCAGTCAGAGTACGATACGTATCCTCACTGAAATCTTCGTGACCAGGGGTATCTAAGATATTGACCTGGTAATCTTTATAAGGAAAATTCATAACAGAAGACGTGACAGAAATACCACGCTGCTTCTCAATATCCATCCAGTCAGATGTTGCGAATTTGCCCGTCTTTTTCCCTTTAACGGTACCTGACTCACGAATCAGGTTACCAAATAATAAGAATTTCTCTGTTAACGTTGTTTTACCAGCATCCGGGTGCGAGATAATCGCAAACGTCCGGCGCTTTTTCATTTCGTTTTGTACACTCATTGTTCATTCTCCCATCACATGATGAACTTCTCTTTTTTCACATAATAGAGGCCACACCTTGATCCAGAGATCAAATGGAGCGGCCTATCCATTTACGTCATCTTAATTTTATCAAACATAGCACGATAAAGTAGACAAGTCAATTTCACTCTTCATCCTTTGCAACTAAGATCTGACCATTCTTCTCTTGTTGTAATAACGTTCTGAGGATGGTTGTCGATAGCTTATTCGGAGGGTAGGGTTTCGTTAAATAATGCTCAATGCCCCATTCCTCGCCTTTCGTTTTATCATCGAGAGCTGTCGAGATAAAGATCGGGATATTCTCTAATGCCGGTCGCTTTTTAATTTCCTTAATCACATCCCAGCCATCTAATTCATCCGCAAGCATCAGATCAATTACAAATCCGTCTGGCTCATACGTATCGAGCTCACGAACCGCCGCTTCACCACTTGCGTAATGAAGCACATTGAATCCGGTCCCTTTTAACTCCTCCCGGATCAACATCGCTAGGCTATGATCATCTTCGATCACCATAATAAGCGGCAAATCAGGGGTAAGCACACTGCCATCCCCCTCCGCATTCGGCTGAGCAAGAGGAAGGATGATCGTAAAGACGCTTCCTTTTCCGACCTCTGAACGAACAGAAATGGAGCCACCGTGGGCTTCGATGATTTCCTTAACAATGGAAAGTCCAAGACCTGTTCCACCAATCTTTCGACGCTCTGAATTATCAATACGGTGAAACTTCTTAAACAACTTTGGCAGTTCCGGATCCGGTATGCCAAGTCCATCATCCGCAACGTGGATAAAGAGTTCCTGCTCGTTTCCGTTCATCGTCACGACCACTTTCCCTCCATTCGGAGAGAACTTAATGGCATTACTGATTAAATTCGTAAACACCTGAATCAATTTTTCCCTATCGGCCATCACAGGCAGCTTAGAAGAATGGTTGTTAAGATAAACTTCGTGTTGTGCGGAATAAGGGAAGGAGTCAATCACTTCCTGAGCGACTTCTTCAACGTTCACCAATTCTTTCTCATATACTTGTCTCCCTGACTCCATCCGCTGCAAGTCGAGGAAATCGTTAATTAAATTCGTTAAGCGTTTCGCCTCTTTCTCAATCGTAGTCAAATACCTCTTTTGTTTCTCAGGTTTCAAATCACGATTGAGCATTAGCTCTGTATATCCAAGTACACTCGCAAGGGGCGTGCGTAGTTCATGACTCACCGTGCTCACAAGTTCTGACTTCATTTGATCCACTTCATATTGAGACGTAATGTCGCGATGAACAAACAACGTCCCGAGGCGCTCTTCACGACGATAGATCGGTTCTGCGTACACTTCTATAATTCTTCGATCTAATCCTGCAACCTCGTATCTGTATTGAGAACTTCCGGTAGATTGGAAGATCGCTTTTTCAAAAAAGGCCTTCATTGCATCAGGCTCTTCAACCCGATCGTTGAAAAACGTCAGCCAATAGGAGAACGGTTGATTGAGGCATTTCTCACAATCCCCTGCCTCCATGAAGCTACACAGCTGATTGTTATACTGAATGAGCGCCCCTTCTTCATCAATAAACTGGATCCCTTCATTCACATTATCGATAATGTCCTGGTTCAATTGACGACTTTGTTCCGTTTCTTCATATAAGAACAACTTCTCAAATGATAAGGAGACACGACTCAATATGCCTTCAAGCTCCAGTAATTCTTCTTCATTAAATGGCAATCCTACACGGGTTCCGCCAAACACGGCCTGAAGTTCACCCCTCGCGTCAAAAACAGGAGCGAAGACGTCATAACTATAGAGCGTTCCCTCATGATACCCACGTTCCCCTTCAAGCGCTTCCCTCTTCACCACATAAGGAGCTTCCGTTTCTTCTAGCCGCACGTAAACCTGTTCTTGAATAAAGGCACGCATCCGCTTAGCCGCTTCTTCTGACACGCTAATACTTGCATATTCAGAACTACCAAGCACCGTCAACATCCCTTTATCAAACGAGAAGATCTGCTGAAGCTGGAACAATACCGTCTCAAGCAATTCATCCATGTTGAGCGTGATGGATAATGCATGGTTTAACTCATTATAGTGTTCAAGCGTAAGCTTCGTTCGATTCGTTTCTTCTAAAAGCTCTTTTAATTCTTGCTCGGCTTCCACCATATTTGTAATGTCAAACTGAATCACATAATACTGCTCGACCCCTTGACGCTCATTCTTATAAGGAACAATCGTAGAATCCACCCAATAAAATGAGCCATCTTTCGCTCGGTTCTTCACTTCACCCTTCCAGATTCGACCTTGTCGTAACGTCTGGATCATGCTTTCATAGAACTCTGGACGGTGCTCAGAATACATAGCAGTATGAGGCTGGCCAATAATGTCTTTCGGGCTATAACCTGAAACCTCACAAAACTTATCATTCACATCTGTAATGACTCCTTGGGTATCCGTAACGGAAAGAATCGTAGCTTCATTAATCGCCATATTTAAATTCTTAATTTCTACTACGGAATCCTCTAGCCTTTCTTGTTGCTCGGTGAGTTCATCCTGTTGAGCCTGTAACTCTTCATTATGAGCCTGCAAATCTTCTTCCCGTTCTTTAATCACAAAAGCCATAGAAGAAAGCGCATTGGCTAACGTTCCAAGCTCATCCCTACGCTTAGTGGACGGGAATGATACATCTTCTCCAAGGGCAAGTTGTTCAGAGGCTTCCGATAACTCCTGTAGCGGCTGGCCAATACTTTTAGACATCCGCTTCGTGGCAAGACTAATAATGATAAACAAGAGCACAATCAACAAACCGAGCGCATAGGTAATCCGATTTGTGTTGTCCAAAAAGGCTTCGTGCGCCTCTTCAAGCTCTCGTTCATTTGTAGCCACGATTTCCTTATTCTGAGATAGGTAACGGTTAATTTGAGAGGTTCCATCTTCCTCTTGTGATATACTGACAAGCTCTTCGTAATCCCCATTGTCTGCGAATTCCTTAGCTGTTGGCAAAAGAGTAGTCCAGTATTTATCGACGTACTGAGAAAGATTCTGATAGACCTCCTGTTCTTCCTCGCTTAAATCATACTCTTGTAATTCTTCTAAAAGGCCGACCAGATTGGCATGAGCCTCTTGTGTGAGCTCCCATTCATTGTTATTCAAAAAAGCTAAATACCCTCTCGCCCTCATAATCATTTCATTATAGGATTGGGCGATTTCCTCTGCGATCTCCGTTTGATTCACAAGGGACTCTCTCTCGTTCACATACTTCTCTTTCACCTGTGCTTGAATTGCGAGAATAATAGAAATCCCAACAAGGGCGAGCACAAAGATAGCCATCATAATGAACTGAAATTGTCTTCTGATGCTTTTCTTAAAGAAATCACGCATCCAGAATATCCTCCACAAGTTCAATTAATTGAAGAGGGCTGAACGGTTTAGCCATGTAATATTGAATACCAGCAGCCTTAGACGCATCAACATCCTTTTGCTGGTTCTTAGCCGTTAGCATCATAATCTTCATGTTTTCTTTCCCTTGTAAATCTTTAATCTTCTCCGCCACTTCAATTCCTGTCATTCCAGGCATCATATAATCTAGTATAAGAAGATCATAGTCATCGTTTTGCACTTTCTGAAAAGCTTCATTCCCATCTTCCGCTTCTTCGAGTTCGTACCCTTCTTCCTCTAATGTATCGACAATTAACATACGTAATACTTCTTCATCATCCGCGATCAAAATTCGCTTCACATCTATTCCTCCTAAAAGAGCAACCGTTGAGCAAGTCGTTTTACTCGTGCTTCTAGTTCTGAAACGCTAAATGGCTTCGTAATATAATCATCGGCTCCAAGGTCCAATGCCTTTACGATATCCTGATCTTTTTTTCTTCCCGTCAGCATAATGATGACGAACTGATCAACCGAGCATTCTGACCTTAACTTCCTCAATACTTCAAGACCATCCATCCTTGGCATCACGCCATCTAACAGCAGCACGAATTTGCCGTCCTGCTGATACCACTTGGATTCAAAGAACTCTTCCCCTTCACGGAACGTTCTGAGCTCAACCCTGTGACCTTTGAATGTTAATTTCCTTAGATGATCTTGCAACAATTCATGGATAATTGGATCATCATCTATAATTCCGATCCGCAAGACATCAAGTTTCTGCCCCAATTCTCCTTCGTTCTCATCGTACACGCGAACCTGATTCCGACCGTTCCGCTTTGCCATATAAAGAGCCTGATCTGCTTTTGAAATCAACTCATCTCCGTGCTTGATCTCATCTTGAACAGCAGCCACACCGGATGAAAAAGAACAGCTAAACGTAGCTTCTTCTTTCTCAAACGTCTGGGCAACAAACGCTTGTAAAAGACGATCCACAATAAGACTGGCCTGCTCCTGACTTGTCTTCGGCATCACCAGCATGAACTCTTCCCCGCCATAGCGGATAAAGAAATCCCCCTGGCGCTTATTCGTCATAATGGTGGTAGCAAACTGTTTTAGCACTTGATCCCCTGTATCGTGACCGTATGTATCGTTAATATTCTTGAACCGATCTAAATCCAGAAGGGCAACAGAAAAGGTCGTCTCATGGCGTTCATACTCCGCCCATTGGCGCTGTAATTCCTCTTGTAAAAATTTACGATTATAGGCCCCAGTTAATTCGTCCAACAGAATCTGAGCTTGCAGGAGACGTTTTAACTCCAGACGATTTTGAATCAGAGCTAAAACTTCCGCATTCTCAAACGGCGAATGTACAATATCGAAAGCGCCCGCTTCATAGGCTTTCTTCCGGAGCATCGAATGAGGCTCTTCTTCTACAAGCAATGTCGGCACAAAACTATGTCTGGCTTTATTGGCAATGCTTGCAAGCACGTTAAATCCATGATCTTCTTTCCGGTGCAAATCGATAATAACGTAATCAGGTTTTTGACTATAAAATACTTCAACCGCCTTCGTCTCGTTCGCTGCCACCATAACGGCATAGTGTTCTTCAAGCATATCTTTCAAATTCGAAATACGGTCAATTTGATCACCAACAACCAAAACGAGCGACCCCTTCGAAGAAGTTTCTTGTGCCACACTCTCAACCAATGGCTCCGCTTCGATTTCAACCGACGAATGCTTTTTCAACTCTTCTGTAAGCGGAGTTAAGAATGAAATCCACCTTTCTTTCTCCCATTCATACCCGTCAGGTGATGGCAACTGCTGCATGAGCCTCGCCGCCACCTCCGTAATAGAAGGTAAACCAATAGAAGAAGCCGTTCCCTTTAAAGAATGCAAAAACTGATACATCGCCTCATTTGTTATACGTTGATGCTCTGACCAGCTTTGGAGAGTAGAACGGGTCCGCTTCAGAAATAATGTCTGATACTTTTGCACAATGCTCTCTCCTTTTCCATCTATAATTCTTACTATCTATTATCTTATACACAACGATAAAAAGGAAGAAGTTGTCTATAGAAAAAGTACCTTCCAGACAACAAAAAAACTGCACTCACGTTAGTGAGTGCAGCTTCTCTTTTCATCATTACTTTTTGAAAATCATAACCTTACCAACCGTACCGTCTTTACTTTCACCCGTAACGCGGAAGTTCAGTCCATATTCAGGAACATTACGTCCGGCGTCAACTAATCCAGGGTTGGAGTAGTCTTCAGAATCACTGAATAGCGGATTACGTTTGGTATAGTTGTCTTTTAAGGTAATACCAAGTAAATCTTTGTAATCAAGATAGAGCTTCTCGGACTTATCCAGACTAAAGGCAGCGTCATGTACCTGGTAGCGAGTAGAAGCTACAGATTTATCACTCCACTTAAGCGTCTTTTGGTCCGCATCTACTACACCAACAAACCCTTCACCAGGATGATTTCCTGTCCAGTTGTCACTATACTTCTTATCTACATACCAGACCACTAGGCCGTCATCGAAGGTCATTAAACTATCTCCACGACGGATGTTTGCTAAACCTTCATCAACGCCATTATGACTTCTCCATTCAAGAAGGTAGTAGTGTTCACTTCTCTTGATACCGTCTGATTTTGTGAAGCCATCTAAACCAAATTTAGCATCGCCTTCTGCATCGTCAAATACGACTTCTTCTCCGTCCACGACTACAGATAGGTCATCAGCATATAAACCTGGTTGGCTAACCGCCCCATCTGTTACATATTCAATCGCCACTTCTACTTCCTGACCAGCGTAAGCAGAAAGGTCGAAGGATGCGTCGATCCAACCATTAGAAGAACCAGTGATACCGTTCCCTTCATTAGCATCATACGGATTGGCGTCAGTTGTAATATCTGATTTAACGGTCTCACCATTCACCGTTACATACGCATAATCCCAGTCTTTCTCAATATCATACCACGTTTTAAAGTTGAATTCTGCTGAAGTAGCATTTGTCAGATCAACTGTTGTCGTTAAGGAATTATTTAAGTCATCACCGCTCCCACTAAAGTAGGCATTCTCACCGCTAGCAGGCGTGGTAATAACCGTTTCTTTTTGAGGAAGATTGACTTTTACAACGTCATTGTTTGTCCCTTTCGTTGCAGCCTCATCCAATAAGAATTCTATTCCTTGTCCATTCACATCTTCTAGATTAACCTCTGTTCCAGTTTGCCAATTCCCTTTTGTCCCTTCATTATCGACAACGGCAGAAGCTTGAAGCATTTCCTTCATGTATGGACTAAAGCCAGTAGGCATTGTCCCCGGAATATCTCCTGCCCAGCTACCACTAGACATGATTGACCAGTAGCTAACCGGTTCACCTTCACCTGTATACTGCGTGTCATACTCATCCGGAAGACCTAAGTCATGACCGAATTCGTGAGCCATTACCCCAACCGCACCGTCTTCTGGTTCGATTGTGTAGTCATATGCTGCCATTGAGCCGCCCCAGTATCCAACAGATGCTTCCGTGTTAGAAATAGGAGTTATGTCGCCAAGATTCCAGCGGTGAGACCAGATTGCGTCTGAACCTAAGCTTCCGCCGCCTGCTTCTTCACCAACACCAGAATGAATAACCATTAGATGGTCAACTAAGCCGTCTGGCTCTAAGTAGTCGCCGTCACCGTCTAAGTCGTAGCGGTCCCATTGATCGTAGTCAGAGATATCAACATTTGGATCAGCGCTAGCTGCTTCTAGTGCTTCTTTTACAAGCCCACGAGCGTTCACATCACTATCTTCCTCTGTCGGGTAGTTTCCACCATATGCAGCAGCGGGTTGACTAGCCGTATACCATCCTGCTACTTCCCCTTCAACAGAGTAGCTTCCACCAGATTGTTGCTCATAGTATTGTTTCATAGAGTCATAGGTATTACCATCTGGGCCTGTCCAGCCACCTTCGCCAAACAACATGTCTTGGTAGTGCTCTCTAGAATAAGCATCTTCTCCATCATAATACATGTCTGTTTCATCAGCTGTTAAAGTATTATGAGGCTTGTCCGGATAATCTACTAATAATACTAGTACTTTATCGGTACGCATCTCCCCATTATAAGCTTCTTCCTCGACCCCATCTGGAGCATTTTTCTTGGCTTGTCCAAGTTTATTTCCCTTGCCGTTTGTAAGGCTATTTTTATTGATCTCTTTTTGCAGCTTTTCTTTAGTCGTTTGCTCTGCATCCTGAAGTTCACCTTCTTCTTTCATACTAGCAGCCGATTCCTGCTTAGCCTGTAAGAATTGGTTCAACTTCTCCTGAGCTTGTTCCGCTGATGCATTTTTAGAAATCGTTCCATTCTCTTTCAACATTTGAATCAATCGCTCATCATTTGCGATCGCCAGGTCAAATGGTGATCCACCTTCTTGATGAACATGCTTGCTTTTACTTACCTCACTTGGCGATGGCACTGAAGCATTTACGCTCGCCACTGGGCCGAGCGCTAACGTTAGCGCCAAAGCGGATGTGATTAATTTCCCCTTCTTCATTCGTCATCCCCCTAAATGTCTGATTTTTTTGTTTTTTCTGAACTATCATTACTATAAACTGGAATCTTAGCGTTAGACAACACTTTATCTCGATATAAAGGGAAAATGAGCGTTTTGGACGGTTTTATCGACAGCTGTCGACATGTTTTTGTTAGTCCATTCGACTCATTCCGAAGATTAATCGCTTCGACCCACTCACAAAATGAACCAGAAATTGAGAATACTGTGTCATATAAAAAGGTATGAGATAATACAAGTAATGGAAATTAAAGAGGGGGAGTTTGGATGAAAAAGTGGCCATTTGTACTAGGAGGATTTCTGCTTCTACTGGCCTTTCCGTTTATATGGTGGCTTCTAGAGCCAAAAGAGCCACTCCAAACACTCATCGTGGATAAGACCGTTCCAGATGAGTCATATAGAGAGCATAAAGGACTAACCTGGCTATTAAATTATGAAAAATATACGAAAGCAAACGGGGATCCCTATAATCTTGAAGAAGATTATATCGGGTATCATCCTGACAAGAAACAAGCAACCGCTTTGCCAGAAGACTTAAGTGAGTACAAAATGATTTATCTCGCCGATACATACGGTGTCTATAACGCCGATCTCGAAGGTGAGAATGAAGACGGAGAGAAATCTGCCAAAATCGAGGGCGGTTTAACTGCAGAAGAAGCAAAGCAAATAGAAGCTTCACTCTACGAGAACCCGGCGACATTCATCGCAGAATTTAACACGTTTTCAAGCCCCACTAGGGAAGAAGCGCGAAGAACCATTACAAATCTATTAGATATAAAAGCAACAGGCTGGTCTGGTCGTTATTTTGATGACCTTGCAAAGGACTCAGGAGGGGAGGTACCAAAATGGGCCATTCGCGATTATGAAGAACAGAAGGATCAGAAGTGGTCATTTGATGGAGCGGGTTATGTGCTCGTTCACAACGACAACACGATCGTCGTACTTGAAGAAGGAAAAGACGTCTCTGATGAAGGCATTCGTGCTACTTTCACAGATCAGGGTGTGGAACAGTTCGGACTGAAGAAGAGCCCTCATTATGCCTACTGGTTCGATATCGTCAAACCATATAATAAAGAAAACGTCATCGCCAATTACGACTGGGAGTTAACGAAGGAGGGAGAAGAAAAGCTTAACGCGCATAATATCCCCCTTCAATTCCCTGCCGTAACGCGAACGACGAAGAATGATTATCCAGCTTATTATTTCGCAGGGGATTTTGCAGATATGGAGACGCTCCCTCCCATTCATCAGTACAAAGGGTTGGCTTCATTCCGAAAATGGTTCTCCTTTGGAGATCAATCAAATCCTGAGCCTTTTTACTGGAAAACTTATATTCCGATGCTCAGGGACATATTAGAAGAGGCAGAGACGCCTGCAAAATCAGAGAGCGCTAACCCTAAGAAACAGGTCGCAAACGAAGATGGCATCGCCTATCCGACTAGAGTTGGGAAAGAACGCCTTGAAATCTACCAAGACGGGGAATGGAAGCCGACGCTTATGAAAGGCGTCAACATCGGCATGGGGAAACCAGGAGCGTTCCCAGGGGAAGCAGCGATCACAGAGCGTGAATATGCCCGCTGGTTTGAGCAAATTGGCGAGATGAACGCCAATGCTATACGCGTCTACACCCTTCATCCGCCCGGCTTTTACCGAGCCCTGAAGAATTATAATGAAGAAGCTGATGAACCGATCTACGTCTTTCACGGGGCCTGGGTGGATGAAGAACCTCTTGAACGCCATTTAGACAGTTTCCATGAAGAGAATACAGAGTCGTTTAAAAACGAAATCTCTACTCTCGTTGATGTGATCCACGGAAATGCCACGGTGGAAGAGAAACCTGGTCATGCGAGCGGGGTCTACAACGCTGATATCTCAGAATACGTCATCGGCTGGATCATCGGAATTGAGTGGTATCCTCAAATGGTCGAGAAGACAAACGAGAATCATCAAGACAAGGGTGATTACGAAGGTGACTATATTTATACGGAAAATGCGAAGCCATTTGAACATTGGCTAGCGTCGATGATGGATTACACGATTCAATATGAAATGGATCAGTATAAGTGGCAACGTCCGATCAGTTTCACAAACTGGCCGACAACGGACTTTCTTGACCACCCTTCTGAACCACTTGAGGAGGAAGACTTGGTCGGGGTAAATCCAAATGTCATTCACACGAACGAAGACACGTTCAAGCCAGGCATGTTCGCAAGTTACCACGTGTACCCGTACTACCCGGACTTCTTGAATCATGACGAAGAGTACCTTTCTTATAAAGACCAGCGCGGCGAGAACAATAGCTATGCAGGGTATTTACATGACCTGGTCTCAAAGCATGATATGCCAATCCTCGTTGCTGAATTCGGTGTACCTGGATCTCGAGGGAAGACACATGGCAACCCATTCGGTTGGGATCAAGGACATCATTCAGAAAAGCAGCAAGGAAACATTAATAAACGCTTATTTGAAGATATTGTAGCAGAAGACACGCTCGGCGGTCTCGTCTTCACATGGCAGGACGAATGGTTCAAGAGAACGTGGAACACCATGGAACTCGATAACCCGAACAGACGTCCATTCTGGTCCAACGCACAGACCAACGAGCAACAATTTGGACTCTTATCCTTTGATCGCTTGAAGCGAACAATTGACGGTAAAGGTGAGTCCTGGAAAGATACAAAAACGGCTTCAACAGAAAACGGAGACATCCAGTCCATTGCCGCTGACCATGATGAACGATACTTGTACCTTCGTCTTGAGATGAGTGAGAGCTTCCAGTTCGAAGACCAATCCCTGAACGTTGCATTCGATACGATTCAGAACCAGGGAATCAAGTCCATTGCGGACGGACTAGAGACAGACGAGGGCATTGATTTTCTTCTGAAAATGGACGGAAAAGATAAGGCTGAACTTCTCGTTGATAGCTATTACGATCCGTTCTACTATCAGTACGGAGATACGTTGTCGATGATCGAGAAGCAACCCTATGCGAGCGAGAAGAATAACGGAAACTTCCACCCAATCCGATTAGCGCTTAACCAGCAGCTAACGGTTCCTTCAACTGGTGAAGTCATCCCGTTCTCATCCTATGAAACTGGCAAGCTCCAACACGGAAATGCAGATCCAGAATCAGAAGACTATAATGCATTAACGGATTATTCCATTGGAGAAAAAGGTAAAGTCATTGAAGTA
Organism: Pontibacillus chungwhensis; assembly: GCF_030166655.1. Taxonomy (GTDB): domain Bacteria; phylum Bacillota; class Bacilli; order Bacillales; family BH030062; genus Pontibacillus. The sequence goes on from NZ_CP126446.1 coordinate 3,481,396, forward strand.
CGCATCCCTTGGCTCCTTCTTAATATCAAAGATCCAAGTCAAAAAGAGCAAATGGCTGATCTGTGGAAAGAAGGCTTAAAAGGATCTCAAAGCTTTAAAGACATCTCCCTTAAGGCATTCACCGAAGACAACGATACAGTTCGTTCCTCAACCGACTTCCTTTCTTACAGTTGGAAAAACTGGAATGAACCGAAATCAGAAGAACGTCTGAAGAAATCCTATGACATTATGAAAGAAGCTTATGAACAAGCCGAATAATAAAAAAAGCTGCCTTCTCCTCTAGCGGAGTAGGCAGCTTTTTTATTACTGGATGTTGGCGTGGGGATTTAGACGTTAGGTGGGCTTTTCTAGTCATCCCAGATCGCTTTCTGGACGTAAGAGCAGCTTTTCTCGTCATCCCCACTCGCTTTCTAGACATCCTCCCCCAACACTCACTGCGAAATCCCCTTCCGCTTCATCTCTCCCCAACCCTGCTGCTTCCGAGCAACCTGCACAAGGCCAAGGAGGCGCCAGAATACAGTCAGCGGGCGATACCAGAAGGTCTCAGATAAAGCGTATAAGAATAAGCGGATCACGTGGCGTTCTTTTGGATACCGACGGAGGCTCCACTCCTCGAGTAGAACAGCACCCATGGAAAGAATCGATCCATATAAAAGGGCAAGGAGAAACATAAGGATGGCTACTTGTACGTTGATGATTCCTGTCAAAACACCAATCGGAACAAGGATATAACCTAAGACCTCTATAATAGGGCCAAGCAGTTCAATAAATACAAAATAGGGAACAGAGATGAGTCCGATGCTTCCGTAACGCGGATTAAACAACATCCGTTTATGGTGCCAAAGTGACTCAAACAACCCACGGTGCCAGCGACTTCGCTGACGTTTTAAGATCGTTGTATCTTCAGGGGCTTCTGTCCAGCACACGGGATCTGGAACATAGACGATTTTGCTAGACTCCTTCTCTTCTTTCATGAAACGGTGGAGCCTTACGACAAGCTCCATATCTTCACCCACCGTATCCCGGCGATAGCCACCGGCGCGTATGACCGATTCCTTATGAAAAATCCCAAAGGCACCTGATATGATCAGCAACAAGTTATTCTGACTCAGACCAATACGCCCCATTAAGAAGGCTCTTAAATACTCGATTACCTGCATGACTACGAGTGGAGATTTTGCTAGCCCAATCTCCATGACCTCACCCCGTTCAATGCGGCAACCGTTCGCGATTCGAATGCTTCCACCCGCTGCGATCACTTCGCCATCTGATTCTATAATCGGCTTCATCACTTTTAAGAAGGCATCTCGCTCTAAAACAGAATCTCCGTCTAACGAACACACGTAAGGATAATGAGAAATATTGATGCCGGCATTTAAAGCATCCGCTTTCCCGCCGTTTTCTTTGTCGATCATATACACATTGCTATGAATAGATGATTGATAGATTCCGCGTATGGACTCTGTATCAATTTGTTTTCGTACAACGTGTGGGATTCTTTTCATATCGAATGCTTCAATCATGATATCGACCGTTCGATCTTTAGATCCATCGTTCACAACAATAATTTCAAATTCACTATAGTTCATACTGAGGAGCGCCCGCACACTGCTATAAATACCAAGCTCTTCGTTGTAGGCCGGAACGATTACAGAGACAGGCTTAGCATCAATGTTGTCCAGGTAGTCCTCATACGGCTCTTTTTGATTCAATCCATATTGTTCCCTCAGTTGTCTTGAGGAGATCACGAGCATGACGGTATAAAATCCAATTACAACAACCATATATAAGATGAATAAGAGTGTAAAAAGTTGAAATAGACCTTGTAGGACTAACGCTATGATTTCCATGCAGCTCCCTCACTTTCTAACCACTGATGAGCCATATCCCGGGCGTATGGATCAACACTCGTTTCAAACACATGGGACAAAATCATATCCCCGTCATTATAAACGGTAAGTGCCTCCCCCGCAGCTTGTCGAACAAACCAGTTAGAATCAGACAACAGATCCACAAGGACGGACTTATACCGTTCTTTCTCGGTCACTCTTGCAATCCGCGCAACCATCATACGCTCCTGAAAATGGTCTGAGGTTTTCAACGCAAGGATCACATCATGATTCGAGACGTAACCAAACGATTCAAGAACTTTTAACAGACTCATCCGAAGTTCAAATGAGGCCTCTGACAGGCGCACTTCCAAAAATGGAATTCGACTGTAATCCTTCATCTCTCCAATCCACTCCACAACAGCTTGCTGAAGAGGAACAGGGAGAGAATCAAATTGATCTAAAAAGCGCTCGAAATCAACTTGTAGAAGCCTCCTGAAGATCTCTTTATACAGGAACTTCGGATATGGATGATGCTCCCCGAGAAGATCATAAACCAATTCATCTGAATGAAGAGCACTAAGCGTTCGGACAATCTGATAATGTTCAGCCGTGTTTTTATAACGCTTTTGTTTATACCGTTGCCACAACTCTTCGTGAAAGCTTTGAATTTTAAAATCTTCTATTTGGTAAAGAGCATTCATTCGTAAACTGAAGCGTCGATGAGCAAGCAAACGTTTATAATAGTCCGTCATTGTCCATTGAGCAAATGAGTTCACACGCATTTTGACAGAGGAATCTTTAAGCGTTGTCGTGATTTCTTCTAGTAATTCAGATAGGGCTTCATACACGATCCGGTCATGTTGAATGAGACTCGAATGGCCTTCTTCCCCTGAGATGACCACTTGTTGAACAACCGGCTTTAATTTTCTCTTATACTCTTTTTTCCTCTCTTCGTACCGTATCGTTCTTCCCTTTTGGGCGAGAAGGAACAAGAGTAAGCCTGTTAACAATAGCGCAAGTAAGATTACAAAAAGCGCCACCCAGGCAAGCGTTATAGTCATGAATAATAGGTCCCCCCTTAAATGGTAAACTTCCTTGCAGTATATGGATTCAATAGTTAGAACTTTACACACTTCCCCGTTCGACCAGTTCAAATGGATAGATCGTTGACGTCTTGTCTTTCTTCACGACTTTCTCAACAAGATTCACCCCAACCTCATGAAGGGGCAAATGAATCGTAGTCAGGTCAAGCGCTTCCGCAATAGGATGGTTGTCAAATCCAAGAATAGCCACATTATTAGGAATCTGAATTTGCTGCTTCTGGGCCTCCATCATAAATCCAGCAGCCACCTGATCACTTGTAATAAGTAAGGCGGATGGTTTCTCGTTAAGCGCCGCATATTCACTCACGACCCGCTTCCCATCTTCAATCGTTAAACAACCATTAAAAATCCACTCTTCACGAAAAGGCTGTCCGATCCTTTCCAGTTCCTCACAATAAGCTTTCTCTCTTAGCTTACTATTTGTTCCATTTCTACGTCCAATACAATACCCGATTTTCTGATGACCCTGATCCACCATGTAGCGCATACCAAAGCGAAAGGCTTCATAGTGATCAACTGAGACACATGGAATCGTCTCATGAGAAGCTGTTTCACATACAACAATAGATCCAAAAGATTGATAGGATTCGATCGCTTCCCATTCACTCGCGCGAGAAAGAATGAGTAACGCATCCACTTGCTTCTGCTTTAACGCTTCAAAAGCCTTATGCTCTTCTTCCTTCATGTAGTTCGTCTGATAAAAAACGAGATTATACCCCTGTACAAGCGCCTGATCCGCAATCCCCTTCAGCAGCGTGGAGAAATAAGAATGATTAATGTATGGAATCACAACCCCAATCAGTCTCGTTTCACCAGTAGATAAATGAATGGCATTAATGTTTTGGAAATAGCCAAGTTCCTCCATGGCCCTCTCCACCGCCACCCGCTTCTCCTCTGTGACGTAGGGGTGCTGATTCAATACCCGGGACACCGTCGTTACCGACACTTCAGCCTGTTTCGCCACATCTCGTATATTCGCCATACCCTCACCTCAAACGTTATGTAAAAAAACTCTTGTTCTGAAACGCGTTTCATACCCTATAGTAAATTTAACAAGAACAAAAAGAAAGGAAGATTGATCATGTTCACAGGAATCCTAACCCTCCTTTTCCTAACCCTATTCGAATGGGGAACCATTCACTACCTTCACAATCAGAACAAAGAAGAAGTAGAAACCTACTACGAGAATCTCTACTACGACTAAGAAACAGCAGATTAGCGCACTAAAGCACGAAAGGGTGCCAGACACCGTTTAGCCCTTTAGTGCACTGACGCGTGTCTGACACCCTGCAATCCTTTAACGTAAAAAAGGTACCTGCTCCTTATGCGGAGGCAGATACCTTTTGTTTGAGACATGGTTTAGAAATCGAAGTTGTCCGGGTCTGGACCGACGCGGTGATTTTCGTTTAACGCGCTGATCTTCACGACTTCTTCATCTGTTAATTCAAAATCGAACACATCGGCGTTTTCTTGAATGCGATGTTGTTTCGTTGATTTTGGAATGGTAACAATACCAATTTGAAGATCCCAACGAATCACGATTTGAGCAGCTGTTTTATTATATTTATCAGCTAACTCTTTAATTACAGGTTCTTCTAAGATTTGCCCTTGCATAAGGGGACTCCATGCTTCCACTACAATATCATGCTTGGCACAGTAGTCACGAACTTCCTGTTGAGAAAGTTTCGGATGAAGTTCTACCTGGTCGATCACCGGTGTCACTTCTGCATCTTTTAATAAATCATCTAAGTGATGAGGATGGAAGTTACTTACACCAATCGCACGGATTTTACCGTCATGGTAAAGCTTCTCCATCGCTTTCCAAGATTCTTTATATTTGCCTTCAACTGGCCAGTGAATTAAATAAAGATCTAAATACTCAAGGCCTAGCTTCTCGAGGCTTGTTTCAAATGCTTGCAACGTTTCCTCATAACCTTGGTCAGAGTTCCAAAGCTTAGACGTTACAAAAATCTCATCACGGCTTAGTCCGGATTCTTTCAGCGCTTTTCCTACGCCTTCCTCATTCTTGTAGGCAGCTGCTGTATCAATGCTGCGATAGCCGTGTTCTAAGGCCCACTTAACTGAATTGATGACTTCATCGCCATCTTCTACTTTAAATACGCCTAATCCTAACCGAGGCATGTCTACACCATTATTAAGCTTGATCGTATCTTGTAAACTGTTCATGATTATTACTCTCCTCGAATCGATTTTGAGCTCTCTGGCTCAGCTTTTTTAGCGTATCACCAGCCCAGGGAAGAATACAAAAATCCAGCTTACTGATGGCACATCAGTGGGGGAAGTAACTCAGTGATCTAGAAGTTTTTCGACGGTAGAGCTCTGGTTCTAGACATAAACCACTCTTTTCTAGACGTTACCCATTGGATTTTCGACGTCAGCCTTTCTTTTATAGACATCAGAGGGCTCTTTCTCGACGTCCTCCTGCACTTTCTAGACATCAAGAACCTTTTTCTCGATGTCCGTCTTTCTTTTCTAGCCATCACCCTCACCTTTCTCGACGTCCCATCCCTAATTCTAGACATCACGGCGCCCATTCTCGACGTCCGCCCTCTCATCCTCTCCCCACCCCGAACTACACATAAAACCAGCACCCAATTCAGATGCTGGTCTCTCCCATTACTAAAAATCAATTCGTTCCCGATAGACCTCAATCAGACGCTCATTATGATCACTTGCCCCTTCTACATTCCCACTCTTGAAAATAGGCGGGGTGTTGCCTCGTTTTTTCATCTCTACAACGACTCTTGTAAACACTTCATGAATGAGCGCTGCACCGACGGCGGTTGACGTTGGGCCAAAGGGCTGGTCGATGCCCTCTTCTTGTAATATCGCATCGCCGACAGGGACACGGGTGTCGAGAACCGCATCCACTACTTCCTCGAGGCGCTTGCCACTCTCATGACGGGAACTCTGAGTTTCTTGATAAGAGAGGGATTGAAGCCCTATTGTGAAAGCACCGCGACGGTTTGCTTCCAACGTGACTTCGATCGGAACAGGATTACGTCCGGACGTTGAGATCACGATAACGACGTCCTCTTCTCGTATATCCAAATCCTTAATGAACGTATCTCCAAAAGCCGGATCCCGCTCCCGCTCTGACGACTGAAGGGCACCATTATGAAGCAGAAGTTCATCCACTAAAACCGGTTTGACCGGCACAAGCCCGCCTGCCCGGTAATACGGTTCCTGGGCTAGCAGACTCGAGTGGCCACTTCCGAATAGCTGAATAATACCTCCTCGCTCTAGGCGGTCGGCTATTTGTCCCGCTAAATGAAGCAAATGATCCCGATCTTTTTCTTCAATATAAGAAAGATTGTCTATGAGCTGTTTCAAGTACGACATCCCATCACCTCTATTTCCGAATGATGTCACTGCTGAATTTATAACGATCCGCTCGGTAAGCTGACTTCACGACCTCGAAAGGAGTCCCATCTGTTAAGAAAGAATTCCGTTCGATGACGAGCACTGGGGACGAAAGTGGGACTTGAAGGAGTTCTGCTTCCTGCTGATCTACGATGGTCGCTTCAATGACCTGTGTGGCTCTTCCGATTTTGTAGCCATGCTTGGCTTCCATATATTCATAGAGCGATCCTTGCACAATGTCCTTGCTTAAACCAGGAACTAATTTTGCCGGAATGAACGTAGTCTCCACAGCCATCGGTTCCCCGTCTGCGAAGCGGATACGTTGGATCAGGAAAAGCTCCTCCTCTTCCTGAAGACCCAGCTTCTCTGCCATCTCTGGCTGAGCTGGAACCACATCGAAATGGAGCAAGCGACTGCTCGGGACGAGGCCGCGTGCTTTCATATCCTCCGTGAAACTCGTCATTCCTTGTAACGTTTGTTCAATCTTTTGCTCGGCCACAAACGTGCCGCGACCTTTTTCCCGATACAGGATTCCGTCGTTCACCATATTCGTAATCGACTGGCGAACCGTCATGCGACTCACATCATAGGTTTCAGAGAGCTCTCGCTCAGACGGAATCATTTCCCCCGGTAGAAACGCACCCTTTTGAATTTGTTGTTTAATATGTTCTTCAATCTGGTAGTACATCGGCAGGGGGGATCGTTTATCCAACATGAAAAACGCCTCCTCTTAATTTTGCACAGTTTGATAAGCAGCCAGGTCTACAATAAGCGTGACATCTGGATGACGGTGAAGGGCTGACGCTGGGAAATCTTCGCTTACGTCCTGAGACAGAAGCTTCTGAATCGCGTCCGCTTTCTTCTCTCCGCTTGCGATCAGCACAATCTTCTTCGCTTTCATGATGGATTGGATACCCATTGTTATGGCCTTTGTCGGAACTTCCTCAATGGATGTGAAGAAACGCGCATTCGCTTCACGAGTAGAATCCGCCAGCTCCACGACATGCGTCTCACTCTCAAAGGAACTCCCAGGCTCATTAAATCCGATATGACCGTTATGCCCAATCCCTAATAACTGAATATCAGGGGGACCAACCTCTTCTATCAATGCTTCATAGCGAGCGCATTCTTCTTTCAAATCCACTGCCTGACCATCTGGAATATGAGCCTTTCTCGTATCCATATTAACATGCTTGAAAAGGTTTTCCTGCATAAACGAGCGGTAACTTTGAGGATGACTTTTCGGGACACCTACATATTCATCAAGGTTCAATGTCGTCACATTAGAGAAGTCCATTTCCCCAGATTCATAACGCCTGATCAGTTCTTGATAAGTCCCAAGAGGCGTACCTCCAGTCGCCAGTCCAAGGACACACTCAGACTCAGGCTTGTTCCTTTGCTGCAGCAGGTCCGCAGCTTTTTGGCTCATTTCCTGCTCGTCTTTCGTTACAATGATATTCATGAAAGCTCCCCTCCTTTCTGATAACTGATAACCCCTTTACAGAATGTCGCAACGAGGTTCATCGACTCATCCATCAAGACGAGATCAGCATCTTTTCCGGCTGAAATGCTTCCTTTCCTGTCAAAAACCCCGAGCTGCTTAGCTGCGTTCTCTGACGTCACTTGAACAATCTCACGCTTTGTCAGATCGTTAATCGAGCGCATCCGCTTCGCCGCTTCCTGAAGGGTTAAAATACTACCAGCTAATGTCCCATCCTCAAGTCTCGCTTCACCATTCTTCACGTGCACATCCTGGCCACCGAGATCATACACACCTTCTGGCAGGCATTTCGCACGCATTGCATCGGTAATTAGAATCGTATGCTCAGACCCCTTTTGCGCATAGGCAAGTCGAATCGCATCAAGATGAACATGAATGCCATCTACAATCATTTCGGTCTTCAGCTCAGGATGCAAAAGAGCTCCCCCTACAACACCAGGTTCCCGGTGATGCAGCCCGCTCATTTGATTAAACAGATGAGTAACATGCTTCGCACCGCAATCCACCGCTTCTTTTACCTGCTGAAAGGTCGCATTCGAGTGACCGATCGATGGCACAACACCACTCTGTGAAAGATAGGCAATAAAATCAAGAGCGCCATCTGATTCCGGAGCAAGCGTGACAAGCTTAATGTGGTCGCCACTCTTCTTCTGCCACTTTTGAAAAAGCTCTTTGTTCGGTGGCACAATGTGCTCATGAGGCTGTGCCCCTGCTTTATCTGTTGAAATAAACGGTCCTTCTAAATGAATACCGAGCGCTTCTGCTCTGCCATCTGCTTGTTGCCTAGCAATATAGTGTCCTGCATTTTCAACCGCTCGTTCGATTCGCTCATGGGACTGCGTCATCGTTGTCGCCAGAAAACTTGTTGTCCCCTCGTTTGGCAGAACCCGACTCATTTCCTCTAGCGCTTCTTCCGTTCCGTCCATGACGTCACAGCCGTTAGCACCATGGATATGAACATCAATAAAACCAGGATAAAGGGTTAACCCCTGATCGGTACCATCAAATAGAACAACAGCATCACCGATCTCGTCTGTTCCAATCTTTTGTATCTTCCCGTCTTGAATGAAGACGTTCCCGTTCTCAACCGTCCCGTCTTCTAAGACAAGGTCTACGTTCTGAATAACATACATATGAGACCTCCTCATAAGAAAGGGAGAGCAGCCACTCTCCCTTGTATTGATTTACTTTTGTACGTGTACGATATTAGTCGTTTGCGCATCCTGGTCGCCAGTTTTCTCAAGTTTCAGCGTCTCACCATCCAGGTTTGTAAACACAATTGGTGTCACAACAGATGGAACCTGGTCACGAATGGCGTCAAAGTCCACTTTAATAAGAGGCGTTCCTTGTGAAACGGTCTGTCCGTCTTCAACAAGAAGCTCAAACCCTTCACCTTGAAGCTTCACCGTGTCGAGTCCAATATGAATCAGGATCTCTACTCCATTCTCTGTTTCAAGACCAATCGCATGTTTCGTCGGGAAGACGTTAACGACTTTCCCGTCAACTGGGGACGTAAACGTATCACCTTTTGGATCTACGGCGAAACCAGGACCCATCATACCTTGTGCAAAGACTTCATCTGGTACTTCCGAAAGTTCCATCACACGACCTGCAATCGGCAAGGCAAAAGCTTCACCGCTCATCGCTTTTCCGGCATCTGTCTGTTCTTCTTTAGATTCCACTTCCTCAGGCTGATCCGGAGCCGAAGTATCTCCACGGTCCATGCGCTTTCGTATTGCATCAGCCACAAATTCAACCGTTGTACCGACGATTACTTGAAGGTTTTTCCCCTTCATTTTCATAACACCACGAGCACCCAGTCGCTTCAGTTTCTTCTCATCGACCTGCTCCTGATCGGTCACCTGCATACGCAGGCGCGTCGTACAATAATCAAGGCTTTCAATATTGTTCAGACCACCAAGGGCTTCAATATAGTGATAAGCTTTCGCGTCATAGTCACCTTTCTCTGTTTCAACCATGTCCTCTTCCTCATCTTCATCCTCACGCCCAGGCGTTTTCAGATCCAATTTAATAATTAGGAAGTAGAAGACGACAAAGTAGATGACTCCCATAACAATTCCAAGACCAGCCAGTAACAGTGGATTCTGAGCTAATGTAAAGTTCAATAGGTAATCAATTAAACCTGCCGAGAATCCAAATCCATGTCGGGTATCTAATAAGTATGCTGCTACCATCGACACGCCCGTTAACAGCGCGTGAACGACGTATAATAATGGGGATAAGAACATAAAGGAGAATTCAATAGGTTCTGTCACACCCGTTAAGAAAGATGTAAACGCGATCGAGAATAACATGCCACCTACAGCCGCTTTACGCTCTTTCTTCGCGGCCATATACATTGCCGCACAAGCTGCCGGTAAGCCAAACATCATAACCGGGAAGAAGCCAGCAAGGAAATACCCAGCTTCCGGGTCACCGTTTAAGAAACGATTAATCTCCCCGTGGAAGACCTCACCTGAAGCCGTTGTAAATGAACCAAAATCAAACCAGATCACCGCGTTCATCACGTGGTGTAATCCAACCGGAATCAACAGACGGTTTAACACGCCATAAATGCCAACACCCGCTGTACCTGCATTTAAAATCCAGTTCCCAAGTGAATCAAGTCCATCTTGTACCGGCGGCCAAACAAATCCTAATAGAAAGGCCACCACAACCATCGTCAGCGATGTGATAATGGGGACAAACCGCTTCCCGCCAAAGAAGGCGAGCCAGTCCGGAAACTTCACATTATAGTACTTGTTATAGAGCAAACCACCGGCTATACCAGCAATCACCCCGCCAAACACTTTCATATCTATATCAGGGTCAATCGATTGAGCCCCTTCTGTTAAAACAAGGTACCCAATGGCACCAGCAAGGGCTGCTCCCCCACTCCCATCGTGGGATAACCCCATTGCAATACCAATCGCAAATATAATCGCAAGGTTACCTAGAATCCCGTTCCCCGCTGCTGTAATGAACGGAATATCGAGCATATCTTCTTTCCCCAGGCGCACAAGAAGCGCAGCCGCAGGAAGAGTCGCAATCGGAAACATTAAAGACTTCCCAATGCGTTGCAAAAAGTTGAGCATAAGCTCCCTCCTCAAGAACATAATAAAATGAAAACGCTTTTTCATACATCTACCATACCACTCAGGTATCTAGTTGTCTATACCAGTTATAGATTTGATGGAATGGGACTATATAGTGTGTTCGGTGAGTGGGTCGTTGGTTGGGGCGGTTGTGGAGGGAAATTGTTTTTCTGGGTGCTTTGGGCGGGGTTAGGTTGGGGGGCTTTTATGGGGTGTTCTGGCGCTTCAGGTTGTCGTCCTGACACTTGGGTGGGGCGTTCTAGCGCTTTGGGCGGATGTTCTGACACTTGGGTGGAGCGTTCTGGCGCTTCAGGCTGTCGTCCTGACACTTGGGTGGAGCGTTCTGGCACTTCAGGCTGTCGTCCTGACACTTGGGTGGAGCGTTCTGGCGCTTCAGGCTGTCGTCCTGACACTTGGGTGAAGCGTTCTGGCGCTTCAGGCTGTCGTCCTGACACTTAGGCGGGGCGTTCTGGCACTTCAGGCTGTCGTCCCGACACTTTTAACGGTGGTCTCGTCACTTTAGCCTGTGGTCTCGACACTTTTACGAGCCGTCCGGGCACTATTAGCTTAGATTCGGACACTCTCCCCACGTATCCCGACGCTTTCCACGTCTGTTCGGGCACTCCATCCAACCAAAATAAAAAGAGCAGTTTCAAAACTGCCCTTGCTGTAGTCAATCTATTTTTCATTTAAGGTTCCATACGTTCCTCAATCTTCATATGTAACACCAGCACAACGGCACTTTCTTCAATAATCTCAAGTAACTCTTCCTCATCCCTAGAATCTCTAATCTTGACTACATCTTTTTGAGGAGCTTGGAAATACACCGCCAGTGCTTTAGTTTCACCCAGCTGTAACGTTACATCTTCGTCTTCCTCTATTGTAAAACCATAAGAAGTAGGATAGCCTTCCTCAAACAGCCGCCCTACACTGACAGGCTCTAATTTCATGTCTTCCGCATAAAGAAACATCGACGCATCATCCGAATTCGTCCGAAGAATCCCAAGTCCAAGTGACCCTTCTTCATAGTTTTCCGGATTGTTTCCATAAGATAGTTCAATTAAAGGATTCTCATCTTTCTTCCCATCCCTATATCGATCCACCCATACGTTCACCCATCGATTATTAGCCTCTGGCAATTGATAGGAAAAATCGAATAGCTTTCCTATTCCCAGCTCTTTAAATGTGTCTTGATACTTCGAATCGCCATATGCACGAATTGTCGATTGATCAGGTTGGCTTTGGCAACCCACACTCATCATAATTGTAAAAATCATTAAAACGGCTAGAATCCATTTCTTCAAGATAACTCTCCCTTCCTGTGTAACCGATATTTCACATACCGTTTCGCTCGGTACACAATCATAACGGCGAAATACACATACGCAAGGACCACCCCGAAGTAAGTCCAGTTACTAGTAGGACCATCCAGCAAAACCAGGTAAATGACAAATTGAGCAAGACCAACCGCTAAAATCGTCATAAACAAATTATATCCATGAGCATCTTTCGTTTTTGAAGAAAACATCCCAGTCACACCTTCCAAAATATTCTAATAATTCTATTGTATTACAAAAATTCTTACAAAAAAAGAAGAGCTTTTTTAGCTCTTCTTCTTCGATCCAATCTATTTTGCCTTTTTCTGCTTCGCGTACTGATCTTTAACAAACACAAGACCTAATTCATAATGATCGTTCTCATACATCGCCCGTTTAGCAAAACGAATCTCACCAGCGGTATCCTTCACAGCAATCTTGCAATAAGCAAGATTCGATTGGACAGCATAGTAAAAGTCCTGTTCGTTCGTCACGTTTAGACCATTGACTTTTTCGATCGTTTCCCCGACGACGAGATTCATCTGATCTGCTGGAGACCCTGGTATTACACCCAGGATCGGCAACCCGTCATACCTCGGGGTAAAGTATGGATTCTTGCCATGGTCGCGCCATCTTAATAAGAAGGAACTAATCTCACGACCTACTGGAGCAAGAACAATCGCCACAAGAGCAAGAATCGGTACATAAAAACTGGCTACAGATAAGCCCAGTACAAGAATTGCAAGAACAACCAGAGAAGATCTCATTGTTAAAGCAGCACTCCTTGGAGAAACGCCACGTACGACATGCTCAAACCCTAGCAAAATAGGCGCTGCCATAAGTCCGTACGTTCCATCCCCGATCTCAAAGATCGGCCACCAACCTGCAAAAGGCTCAATCGCCCCACCTGGAATTAAGAAAAAGACCGGCAGAAAGCCTAGACGCTTCAAGCGATGCTGCCCAATTAACTTCCCGCGGCTTCCCTTTACATACTGTGGGAACGAGTCGTTATTACGAAAACGGTGGAACAGGATCGCTTCCAGGATAAGAAAGACACCCATTAAGAGCCCAAGGGCTGTAAAACTGGTATTCTCAAAAGCCGTCACCCACGAATCAGGAAGAAAAGATGTATTCAGCTCAGGCAGCCATAATAGAAGCACAGCCGTGAGAGCTAACGTGTACGCTGGAGATATCCAACTAAACCGAAGCGAAAGCGTCAGAAGAATGACCACCGCTGAGTATAGGAGAACGACTGGGTAAGGAAGAGAAAAACCAACTGCTATGGAAACAATGGATAAAATAAGTCCAAAAAGCAAGCTTATCCCAATCGTCTTACGCCACTCGGCAAAGATATGAAAGATCTTACTCCCAAAATCCCGCCGCTCTCGCTTAATCCGCTTCACCGAAGCCATCATCAAAAGCAACACAGTCCAATACGTAACCGGCTGCATAAACAACCGCCCGAACCCTTTCATAAGTTCAAAAAACCAATCAGAAATCATGATGTATACCTCCTAAACTGAAATGCTGAGGGCCGCGTTTAGACACGGCAGTCATAAGACAAACAACGCAGTGAGGTGCTCTTTCCTCACGAAGTTGTTTGACTTATGTACAGAGTGTCTGCGGCCCGAAGCTGGACACTAGAAATGCGCAGGCGGGTTAAAAACATTAGAGGAAGTTCGATTAAATTCGCCACGTCCTGTGACAACCTCGAACGCTCCCACCTCGTGTTCGGCCCCCCATTCACGAAAAAAATCCGCAGCGATATGCTACGGATTTAATTCGATAGAAATCGTTAAATTCCTGCTACCTTATTCACTAAACAATACGTCCAGTGCTTTTTTCATTTGGGTGTCGTTTTCTTTGTTTTGAACTTTTTCAATGACTTGAGCTTGAATTTCAGAAGCCGTGTCTTTGTTCACTTCACCCGTCGCTTTAAGATCATTGGCTTGTTGGAAAGCCTTAACCGCTTGCGTCGTTTCTTTGCTGAAGTACCCATCTTTTCGGCCAGGTTTGTAGCCAATGCCTTCTAGCATTTTTTGAACGTTTGCGATCTTTTCACTATTTTGATCATAGGTTAATGGTTTGTCTTCAATTTGAACCGGATTCGTATAGAAGTAATCAGGTAAATCCGCTTTTACAGTTGGCTCGATTCCTTTTTTGTGAATCCAGTTGCCATCTGGTGTAAGCCACTTGTAAACCGTTAGCTTCATACTGCTGCCGTCGCCCATTGGAAGAGGCTGTTGCACCGTACCTTTACCAAACGATTTATTCCCAACAAGGTCATAGTCACCCGCTTCTTTCATAGCGCCTGCTAGAATTTCAGATGCGGAAGCACTACCCTCATCGATTAGAACAGTAATCGGGTACTCTTTCTTGCCATCCCGCTCCGTGAAGTAACGCTCTTTCTGACCTTCACTATTTTCTACCTGAACCATTGGTTTATCTTTCGGGATAAAGTTCTTCAAGATCTCTTGAACGGATGTGAACAAACCACCCGGGTTACCTCGCACATCAATCACAAGACCTTCAATGCCTTTGTCCTCTAGTTCTTTTAGTTGCGTATTAAAATCTTTCGCTGTGTTTTCAGAGAAAGAGGTAATCTCAATAACGCCCGCTTTCTTGCCATCTACTTCTTTAACGCTTGAGTAGACCGTTTCAATTGGAATCGTGTCTCGTACGACATCGATCTTAAGCGGTTCTTGTACACCTGGACGATCAATCTCTAACGTTACGGTCGTCCCTTTTTCACCACGGATCTTAAGAACCGCGTCATATAAATCTAAGCCTTCGATGTTTTCCCCATCGACACTGATAATCTGATCCTTAGGCTTCAAGCCCGCCTTCTCAGCCGGTGAACCCTTAAACGGAGAAACGATCGTCACTTTTCCATCGACCATGCTCACTTCTGTTCCAATCCCCTCAAATGATGAAGAAATGGAATTGTTAAACTGCTCCATCGTTTCTTGATCCATGTACACACTGTACGGATCCTCTAACGTTTCGAGCATTCCTTGAATCGCGCCTTCAACTAACTCCTGTGACTCAACGTCCTGTACGTATTTCTCTTTAATAAGAGAATAGGCTCGATCCACTTTTGAAAGCTCGCCACCGTTATCTTCTTTCAATCCATCGAGGATATCCCCAATTGATTTTTTTGAACCTTCACTTTCATCTGCGGAAGCCTGACTTTCGCTGTTTGTGACCTCGCTCTTAGCCTGTCCTTCTCCAGGGCCAACGAGTTGGACGCCTGCGTACGTAATAATCGCTCCGATCACCATGGAGGCAACGAGCAGGACGGCCAGATACCGTTTTCTTAGGTTCATACCTTTTCACCTCGAATAAATCGATTTTCTCTACCGAAAATACTGCACAAATGGGCATCACACTGCCTTGTGAGATGCCTTATATTTCTACTATATGCCAGAAACAATTCCGACATGTCCACGATAAAAAAGAAATGCTTTCTACTAAATCCTTACCTACTAGTGTACACCATTTTTTGGAGTCACAAAAGATATAAACATAAGATATTGCCCTTCTGAGCACTTTTTGACCATAATAAAGCCGGCACTAATCTCTCTCGATCAGTGCCGGGTAATCGTTATTCTTTAATCCATTCTAGTATGCCATTTAAGTCATCGTAGATGGTATCAGGCTCAAGGTTCAGCTCTTCAACTGGTAAACCATTTCGGTTAATCCAAGCCGTTTGGAACCCAAAATTCTTCGCTCCTGATATATCCCATCCATTTGAAGACATAAAGAGTACTTCTTCTCTTTTCACACCAAGTTGATCTAACGCATAAAGGTAGGAATCCTGAGAAGGCTTAAACTGCTTAATACCATCTACGCTTAACACTTTATCCACGTAATCCGTAAGACCCGCATTCTCGAGAAGGGGGTGGAGCGTTTCAGGTGTGCCATTTGAGAAAACAACGCGCTGGTACCCTTCAAGTTTTCCGAGAACCTCTTCCACTTCATCATAATGGGTAAGGTGCAAATACGCCTCCATCAACGCATCGCTTTGTTCCTGCGTGATCTCCTCCCCGTGCTTTTTCACTGCATAATGAAGCGCATTAGTGGTCACGACAGGGAATCGTCGATATTTCCCCATCACCTGGTATAAAAAGAAATACTCGAGCTGTTTCTCCCGCCAGGACTGGCTAATAGCCTCCCCTTTTTCCGGGAAAAACTCCTCACATTTCTCCTTTACGGTATGAACGTCAAAAAGCGTGCCATACACATCAAATATAAAAGCTTTAATCGGTGCCATCGTATCCATTCCTCCAAACATAACTTGTTCATGACTTTACCCTTTTTCAAGTTCTATAATCTTATCAGATGCGCGGAAATAGGTAGTAAACGGACGTGATCTTCTCCTTTGCCCCCTCCACCATCACAAAAAAGAGCCCCACCTCGAAAGGTAGAGCTCCTAGTGATAGAGTCATAGATTAAAAGTTAATGTAGCTAGCTGGGTTCACAGCGTTACTCTTTGAAGCGTTCCATGGGCCTTTGTGTAGTTCAAAGTGTAAGTGTGGTCCAGTGGAATAACCAGTGGATCCCATTTGACCAAGAACTTGTCCTTGAGATACGGACTGACCGTCAGAAACGTTACGGCTTGACATGTGTGCATACACCGTTGTGTAAACTTGTCCGCCAATAGAGTGAGTAAGGAATACTACGTTACCATAGCTTGAAGAATAATAGGACTTGATAACCGTTCCTGATGCTGCTGCTTTAATTGGGTTAGAAGAACCAGAACGTCCTAAGTCGATTCCAGGGTGTGTCGTTCCCCAACGAGCACCGAATGTAGATGTAACAGGGCCTGCTGCCGGGCGAATAAACCCGCTTACGCTTGGCGCCGGCGCCGGAGTGCTTACGGAGCCTCCGCTGTTACTACTGCTATTGCTACTACCGTTATTGCTACTACTATTATTGTTCTTCCTAGCTTGCTCTGCTGCTCTTTTAGCGGCAAGAGCTTCTGCTTCACGTTGTTCTGCAGCTGACTTCGCTTGTTCCGTACGGCGTTGTTCAGCTTTCATAGCTGCCGCTTGACCTTGAAGGACTTCAGCTTGCTCTGCGAATTCCATTTTCTTATCGTGAAGTTCTTGTTCTTGGTGCTCAAGCTCGGCCATTAGGTCGCGCTTTTGATCTAACTGCTTATCAAGCTGTGCTTTTAGAGATTCTAATTGTTGCTTTTGCTCTTCTAAGTTCGCTTTTTTCGTTTCAAGATTTTTCTTTTTCTCTTCTACTTCGATTTTCTTTTCTTCTAACGCTTTCTTCTCAGATTGATGAGTTTCTAAGATCTTTTGATCCTGTCCCATAATCTTGTTAACAGCTGATGTGCGGTTTAAGAAATCACCAAAGTCTTTAGACTCCATAATAACTTCTAGATAGCTAATATCTCCGCCGTTTTTCTGAAGGGTACGAAGGCGGTCTTTCAAAAGCTGCTCACGCTTGGCGATGCTTTCGATTAGTTCTTTGATTTCTTTCTTAAGCTGTGCGATCTCTTTTTCTGTTTGCTCAATTTCGTCGTTCGTTTTAGCAATTTGTTCTTCTTTTGCACGGATATCACTTGATGTCTTAGATACCTTCTGGTCTAACTCTTTCATTTGTGCATCGATTTTTTCTTGCTTTGCAATATTGCTACTAAGTTCTGATTCTGTTTCACTTTTGTTCTCAAGTGCGTCTTCTCGTTTCGCGTCTAGTTCTGACTGTTTCTGCTTCAATTCTTCAATCTCTTGTTGTAATTCTTTAGAAGACTTAGCCGCTGATACGTGTTCAGTAGGACCTGCGAACGTCCCGGCTAACATAAGTGCAAAGATCGAAAAAAAGCCCATTAACTTTCTCATATTCCACCTTTTCCCCTTCCCTATCTAAATGCTTCTATTTATACTTTCAGGAACTTGCGAACGCTCATAACGCTTCCCCATACACCGATGAAGGCGCCAATTGCAAGTAATATTAATGCTAACTGCCATGCTAGTGGATCAAATGGTATGATCTCAACAAATGAGAAGTTAATCTTCTCTCTTAAGTTGTTGTAGACATAGTAATAGGCCCCTACGGTTACTCCAATCGGAATGAGAGCACCAAGGATTCCAAGTAACATGCCTTCAATAAAGAATGGCCAGCGAATAAAGCTGTTAGTTGCTCCGACAAGTTTCATAATGCCAATTTCTTTACTACGTGCCGTGATCGTCAGTTTAATCGTGTTGGAAATGAGGAATATAGCTGTAAAGACTAATCCAGCAATAAGCCCAGCTCCGACGTAGCGTGAGTACTTCGTAAATTTCAGTAATTTCTCTACTACTTGTTGCCCGTATGTAACTTCATCAATGTTATCAAACTCGGCAATCTCATCCGCTACATCAAAAGTGTCAATTGGATTCTCAGTTTTAACGACGAACGCATCATTCAGTGGGTTGTCCTGTTCGAATAACTCCCATTGCTCGCCTTCTTCTCCCATATCCTGCATTAAACTTTCGAGTTCTTCTTCTTTTGAGGAAAACTCGACACTTGATACTTCAGAAATATCTCTTATTTTGGATTCGATTGTTTCAATGTCTTCATCTTGAGCTGTTAAATCTACTAAAACCCTGATTTCTACATCGTCTTCTACGTTGGTCGCCATCTGGTTTAAGTTCAACATTAGGGCAATAAAGATTCCAACGAGTAAAAGAGTTGTTGTTACGGCACCAATAGAGGCTATTGTCATCCAACCGTTCCGGTAGATGTTCTTACCACCTTCACGTATATGGCGCCCGACTGTTCTAAGCTTCATAACCGTAATCACCTCGATGCTCATCGCGTACAATTCGACCATTTTCGACTGCTATTACGCGTTTCTTGATCGTATTTACGATGTCTTTGCTGTGTGTTGCCATAATCACGGTAGTTCCTTTTGCGTTGATCTCCTCAAAGATACGCATAATATCCCATGATGTTTCTGGATCTAAGTTTCCTGTTGGTTCATCTGCAATCACCGTTTTCGGATGATTCACAATCGCTCGTGCAATCGAGACACGCTGTTGTTCCCCGCCGGATAATTCATCCGGAATATGACGAGCTTTGTGTTTGAGGTTAACGAGATCGAGGACTTCCATAACTCTGCGGCGAATATTCTTTGGAGATTCTTCAATAACTTCCAGTGCGAAAGCGATATTTTCATAGACTGTTAGCCTCGGAAGCAACTTAAAGTCCTGATACACAACGCCAATCTCTCTTCTTAAATACGGAATCTTGCGTTCTTTCAGTTTATTTAAATAAACTCCATTAATTGAAATGGAGCCGTTTGTAGCTTTTTCCTCACGATACATCATGCCGACAAGGGTGGATTTACCTGCACCACTAGGCCCCACGACATAGACGAATTCCCCTTGCTCAATAGAAAGATTCACTCCATTTAAAGCGGAAACGCCATTCGAGTATGTTTTCGACACATCTTTCATTTCGATCATAAGCAAACCACCTGTACATGTATGATTAATCTTGGTTGTCAGTTGTCAAAGTCTGTCTTCATATCTAAATTTCATTTCGTTTTTCGTCCTACTTATTATAACATCTATTTTCTGTTTTTTTAGACATAATTTTATTACATTTTCATTTCAAATGTTGTCATAATTTGAAATCTCCTAGCGAATGGTAAGAAAGGTCTCAAAGGATTGGAAAATACACACGAAAAAAGCCCAAAGTACGGAGTACCGAGGGCTTCTTCAATACGTAAGTTCAATTAAAATAAGTCCTTATTTCTTAGACGCTAACCAAGATGCAACGGTATCTGCTTCTTCATCACTAAGATTCTGAGCTGGCATACCGCCTTGACCATTCTTGATAATGTCTACAATCTTGCCCTTGTCATACTTAGAGCCGATTGTTTGAAGAGATGGACCTACTTGACCAGATAAGTCGTTTGCATGGCAACCTGCACAAGTTTGCTTGTAAATCTTCTCAGCAGCTGCAGTATCGACTTCACCGCCGCCTTCGCCTTCTGTGCTTTCGCCACCGTCTGTACCTGTGTCACCGTTTGTTCCTTCTTCTGTTTGCGTGTCTTCGCCATTGTCTTTAGTGGCGTCTTCTCCACCATCATCGCCACCGCCACCACATGCACTAAGTACAAGAGCGGATCCGAATAACAGGGCTAACAATTTGCTTTTCATGTTACTTCCCCCTAACGAAGTAGTGTAGTTTCCATCAAGGATATTATAACCAATTCAGGAAGTTTTAAAACCCTCCCCAAGTACCTCAGCTGCGTCCATTGCAATGACGAAAGCTGTGGGGTCAATACTCTTGACGGTTTGTGTCAATTTGGTGAATTCACTCTGCTCCACCACGACCATGATGATATGGCGATCTTCGTTCGTATAGCCGCCCTTCCCGTTTAACACGGTTACACCACGATCAATTTCCTTGATGATAGCTTGCCTCACTTCTTCTAATTCATTCGAAATAATCATGACATTTTTTGAACGATTTAATCCGACCTGTACAAGATCAATGGTTCTAGACGTTGCAAATAATCCAATAAGAGCAAAAAGTCCCTTCTCAATATCAAACACAATCGCCGCTGTTGTGACAATCATCCCATCGACCATCGCCACACAAAGACCTAATGGAATGTGCGTATACTTGTGAATGACCTGAGCAATTAAATCAATGCCACCCGTTGAAGCACGGCCTCTGAATACGATCCCAAGTCCAATTCCAACGCCCATTCCTCCGAAAATCGCTGCCAAAAGTGCATTGTCGGTCGCTGGCTCAATTCCACTTGTCAGCTTAACGAAAAACGGTAACGCAAGCGTTCCAACAAGGGATTTCGCCCCAAAGTTCTTCCCAAGAATAATCACTCCAAGTATAAAGAGCGGAATATTTAACGCCCACTGCACATAAGCCGGATCCCAACCGAATAACCCTTTCGTTATGGTACTGATTCCAGCCACACCGCCAGAGGCGATCTCATTCGGTAAAAGGAAAATATTAAATGCGGTCGCCACAAAAGCAGACCCCACAATAACCAACGTATACTCAATCAAATTCTTGAGCCAAGCCGGCATCGGCTCCCTCCGATACTTCTTCATCATCCCCAAAAACCCCTTTCCTTTAGCACACTACAGAGTGTCAGACACCCTTTACTGGAGTAAAGGGTGTCTGACACTCGCTGTTACGGTAAAGCTTAAAAGCGCCATGAACGTCCTTTCTTTGATTGTGTGCATTTCAGGACCTGTTCACTCGCCTATGTACGTATTTTCATAAAAGTCCGTTATGGAGTATAGCACCAAACCCTGTAGGTGTAAACGACACCGAAATAACGCATTAGCGCGGTAAAGGAATGCAGGGTGTCAGGTACGCTTTTGCGCTTTAGAGTACTGCTTGGTGTCTGAGACGCTTTCTTGCTTTAGTTCGCTACCAGGTGTCTGACACGCTTCTGTACTTTAGTGCACGAAAAAAAGCCTGCCGGGGTGGCAGGCTTTTGGTATTTAGTTGATTAGGGAGCGTAGGTAGGCGTCGATGAATGGGTCGAGATCGCCGTCCATGACTCCTTGTACGTTTCCGACTTCTTTGTTTGTACGGTGGTCTTTCACCATTGAATATGGATGGAAGACGTAGGAACGAATCTGGCTTCCCCAGCCGATTTCTTTCTGTTCACCGCGGATCTCATCAAGCTCGCGCTGCTGACGTTCGATTTCTAGTTGGTATAGCTTCGATTTCAGCATTTTCATGGCTTGCTCACGGTTTTTGATCTGAGAACGTTCAGACTGACACGTTACAATCGTGTTTGTTGGGATATGCGTAATACGAACAGCAGAGTCTGTCGTGTTAACGTGCTGACCGCCGGCACCACTTGCACGGTACGTATCCACTTTCAGGTCTTCTGAACGAACTTCAATATCAATGTCATCATTAAACTCAGGCATGACTTCACAAGATGTGAAGGACGTGTGGCGACGGCCTCCTGAGTCAAACGGTGAAATACGGACTAAACGGTGAACCCCTTTTTCCGCTTTCAGATAGCCGTAGGCATTATGGCCCTGAATGTTTAGCGTAACGCTTTTCACACCAGCTTCTTCACCTGGAAGATAGTCCATGGTTTCGACCTTGAATCCACGCTCTTCTGCCCAGCGTGTATACATACGAAGCAGCATGCTCGCCCAGTCCTGAGACTCGGTACCACCAGCACCTGGGTGTAATTCTAAGATCGCGTTGTTCTTATCATAAGGTTCACTTAGAAGCATTTGAAGTTCAAATTCATTGAGGGCTTCGCTCAGCTTCTTAAGGTCTTCCTCTAGTTCTTCAGCGAGCTCTTCATCGCCTTCTTCTTTTACAAGCTCATAGGAAACCTCAAGGTTCTCTAATGACTCCACGTGTTCTTCAAACGTGTGCACGTAGCCTTTAAGCCCGTTTACTTCGCCAATTACTTTTTGAGCTGTATCCTGGTCATCCCAGAAGCTTGGGTCCGCCATTTGCTCTTCTAATTCAGCAATGCGCTCTTTCTTTTGATCGAGGTCAAAGAGACCCCCTAAAGTCCGCTAAACGATTAGCCATTTTGTCAATCTCTTGCTTAATATCTACTAGTTCCATGACATCACCTCATCAAATTTTAAGCCAAAATAGGGAAGACACCCTCTTTATTTAAGAGCGTGCCCTCGCCTGTTATTGACCGTGACAGTTCTTGTATTTCTTACCGCTACCGCAAGGACAAGGGTCATTGCGCTTTACGTGGTCAGTTTTCACAACAGGTTTACGTTTCTTCTCTTTTTGCTGACTCTCTCCGCCACCAGAAACTGCCTGTGCTCCTTTAGCAACTTCCTGGCGCTGCAGGTTCTCACGAATTTGAGCTTTCATCACATATTTAGAAACTTCTTCTTCAATAGCTGCAATCATCTTCTCAAACATCGCGAAACCTTCGAACTGATACTCACGCAGTGGATCGTTCTGGCCATACGCACGAAGGTGAATACCCTGGCGCAATTGGTCCATCTGATCAATGTGATCCATCCACTTCGAATCAACTGTACGAAGGAGGATAACTTTCTCGAACTCACGCATCTGTTCAGGCGTTAGTTCTTCTTCCTTCTTGTCATAGCGTTCTTTCACTTTGTCCATGATCAGTTCGATCATCTCTTCAGGGTCTTTCCCTTTCAATTCTGAAGCTTCAATATCGCCTTCTTCAAGGACATTCGCTTTCAGATAAGCGACTAAAGCATCAAGATCCCAGTTCTCGTCCATCTCATCTTCGGTGTGAAGACCAACTTGACGCTCAACGGTGGATTTCATCATTTCCTCAATGATTTCACGCAGGTTGTCAGAGGTTAAAACATCAAAACGTTGCTTGTAAATGACCTCACGCTGCTGACGAAGAACGTCGTCATACGCAAGAAGCGTTTTACGAGCATCAAAGTTATTCCCCTCAACGCGTTTTTGCGCAGATTCAACGGCACGAGATACCATTTTACTCTCGATCGGTTGAGAGTCATCCATACCAAGGCGGTCCATCATGTTGCGCATGTTGTCAGAACCGAAGCGACGCATTAATTCGTCTTCCATCGCAAGATAGAACTGAGACACACCAGGGTCACCCTGACGTCCGGAACGACCGCGCAACTGGTTATCGATACGGCGTGATTCGTGGCGCTCTGTACCGATTACGGCTAGTCCACCAAGTTCACGAACACCATCGCCAAGCTTGATATCCGTACCACGACCGGCCATGTTCGTGGCAATCGTCACAGCGCCTTTTTGACCAGCGTTTTCGATAATTTCGGCTTCACGGAAGTGGTTCTTCGCGTTTAGCACATTGTGCGGTACTTTCGCTTTATCCAAGTATTTTGAAATAAGCTCAGAGGTTTCAACGGCTACCGTACCAACAAGAACGGGCTGTCCATTTTTATAACGTTCTTTAATGTCTTCTACAACGGCAAGGAATTTGGCATCCGTTGATTTATAAATCATGTCCGCCTTGTCATCACGAGCGATTGGTTTGTTCGTCGGAATGACCACAACGTTCATATTATAAATGTTACGGAACTCTTCTTCTTCCGTTTTCGCTGTACCAGTCATACCAGAGATCTTCTCGTACATACGGAAGTAGTTCTGGAATGTAATTGTGGCAAGCGTCTGGCTTTCGTTACGAATCTGAAGGCCTTCTTTCGCCTCAATCGCCTGATGTAAGCCGTCGCTGTAGCTACGACCTTTCATTAGACGACCGGTAAATTGGTCAACGATGACCACTTCGCCTTCCTGCACAACGTAATCCTGGTCGCGAAGCATAGACGTGTGTGCTTTTAGCGCCTGGTTAATGTGGTGTGTGATCGATACGTTAGAAAGATCATACAAGTTCTCAATATTGAAGAAACGTTCGGCTTTATTAATCCCTTGTTCTGTAAGCTGAACGCCTTTTGTCTTCTCATCGTACGTGTAGTCGTCTTCTTCCTTCAGTGTACGCACGTATTGGTCTGCCTGGTGATACAGGTTTGCTGACTTCTGTGCAGAACCTGAAATAATTAGCGGTGTACGCGCCTCGTCAATTAAGATCGAGTCAACTTCATCAATGATGGCAAAATGAAGCGGGCGCTGTACCATTTGTTCTTTATATAACACCATATTGTCACGCAGGTAATCGAACCCGAATTCGTTGTTCGTACCATACGTAATATCAGCGTCGTAAGCTTCTTTCTTCTCTTCCTTCGACATGCCGTTTAAGTTTAATCCAACAGTCAGTCCAAGGAATTCGTGTAATTGTCCCATTTCACTGGAGTCACGAGTCGCCAAGTAATCGTTGACGGTGATAATGTGAACCCCTTTACCTGTAATGGCGTTTAAATAGGCTGGTAGTGCTGAGGCTAGCGTTTTACCTTCACCCGTTTTCATCTCGGCAATATCCCCTTCATGAAGGGCCACTGCACCTGATAGCTGAACCGGGTAAGGGCGCAATCCTAGTACACGTTTCGCTCCTTCACGAACGACCGCGTAGGCATCTGGAAGAATATCATTCAGATCTTCACCTTTTTGATAACGTTCTTTAAATTCTTCTGTTTTCGCACGAAGATCCTCATCAGAGTACTTCTCATATTGAGGTTCTAAAGATTCAATTTGATCGACGACACGCTGCATCTTCTTAAGCTGGCGTGAATTATCGTCTCCAAATACTTTTTTCAGCAAAGCACGCATGTATAACGCTCCCCTATTTATAGAAATCCGTTACTTAAATATTTGATACATCTGCCAATTATCATAACACTTTTAGGTAGGAAGTGACAACTTATCACAAAAGCTCAAGGCGCCTTGTTAACCACCGATAAGCTTAAGGCAAAACGGGCTATGAGTTGCCTTTTACTCATAGCCCGTTTTGCCTTAAGACCTCGAGGTGGTAGGCGCCGGAGCTGGATGTCGCTTAACATCTACCATGAGCTACAATGAGAAAAGGACAACTCGAGGATGAGCCGCCCTTTTGGGTGAGGTGGGGTGATGCGAGGTCCCGTGAAGGTGAGGTGAGGGTGCAAAAACGGGGGTTTTACGTGTAGAGGTGATGAAGCTCGACGCGACGCTGCCGTTGATCAAGTTCCGTCACTTTGCGATTTGTGACAGCGAGGATTTCTAAGAGCTGCGTGATGAACTCTTCCTGCTTCTTCAGCTTATGGTACAGCTCCTGGTAGGAAAGATCGTTTTCTTTCATGAGCACGCCTCCTTTCATCGTTATATTATTTATACCATGGGATCTTTGTAATGAGCGAACGACAGAAAATGAAAAACTGCAACAGGGAACCCCGGCAAATCAAGGTTCTCTGTTGCAGTTTTTGAATTTTGGTAGGCTGCGGGCTAAAAACTGTTCTTTTTCGAGTAATTATGAGGAAATTTTTAGGGGGTGATAGGTGGAGTGTTTCCGTTGCTCTTGGTAAGTGAAAGGAGGGCTGGGAAATCACTCGCTTTCCACGGGCGAGCTGCCGAGCCTCCTCGGGCAAAAAACGTGCCCTCCGGGGTCTCGTCTATCTCTTTCTCCCGTAGGAGTCTCGCAATTTCCCAGCCCTCCTTAATGTTAAAAAGAAAAACGGAAACGCTACATCCCTCCCCTAAAAAGGAGGTAAAGATAACATCAAAAAAGTTGCCTCCCATTAATGGGAGGCAACTTTCTCATACTTTATTAATTTGGTTCGATTAAACCATATTTGCCGTCGCGGCGACGGTATACAACGTTTGTGTTGTTCGTGTCGCTGTTTGTGAAGACGAAGAAGCTATGGCCCAGCATATCCATTTGTAATACCGCTTCTTCAGAATCCATTGGTTTCAGGTCAAATCGCTTGTTTTTAACAATTTCAATATCTTCGTCATCATAAGGATCAGCTTGCTGTGAGCTCTTTTCCATTTCCGCGAAAACGTACTTAGGTGCGCCTTCGTTACGGAATTTACGGTTAATTTTTGTTTTATGCTTGCGGATTTGGCGTTCTAACTTCCCTACCACAAGGTCAATGGCAGCGTATAAGTCCACGTGCCGTTCTTCAGCACGGAGTAAGAGATTTTTCATTGGAATTGTAACCTCAATTTGCTGCTCATCATTATAGACACTTAAATTGACATGTACCTCTGATGTAGGCTCCTCATCAAAGTAACGGCCTAACTTACCAATCTTCTTCTCGACGTAATCATTAATCGCCGCCGTTACCTCAAGATTTTCACCACGAATGTTGTACTTCATAGAAAGTGTCCTCCTTTCATCCTTATGTGTAATCTATTCTACCACAACTACTAGAATACCCGCTAGAATTTTTAGAGTTTTTTGAATACTTTGCGTCAGTAATTGTTGGAAAATAGGATAAGGATGGTTTATTAGGGATACTTCCCCTTAAACCGAGCTGATTAAACCGCCTATTCTTACTTTTCTCCAGAAAATCGACAACAGCTTTTGTAAGGGCTTCCCTCACTTTTATTATACACCTTAACGACTCATATAGAGACGTATTATGCTTGGCGAATTGGTGAACGTTTTGTGGAGATATTATGACACGAAGTGATTTTCAAAAAGAAACCCGCTATCCAAAGCAGGTAACGGATCCTAATGTTGAATATAAGGTTTTAACAGCTGATGCATACTCATCCGCCAACTTTCAAAATTCGGCGCAACTCTACCACTAATAAGAGACTTCTTGTCTAAATTAGTTGGCTTCTCAAACCACTCAGACATCATTTCGACAATCTCCTGAAAATCAACGATTTGATACTTCAATTGTTCCGTATCTCCAATGAAAGCCGCTAGCTGCTGGTTCCCTTGATGAAGCTGTTGCATAGCCTGTACAAGGTCACTGAAGACTTGGTCCACTTCTGCAGGTGCTTCTTCTCCGAGATTTTCTTCTATGTAATCGAACCCCTCACTCATTGTGTAAAGGAGCTGATCGTACTGTTGTAAGAATTGCACTTTCTCTTCTGTTAGTTCTACCACACGCTCACCTACTTCTTCTTGTCTAGAAACATCCCATCGTATGAAGACACACTTTGATAGGGGTTAGTGTATTTCTGATTTGATGTTTTTCGTTTTTTCATGTGAGCAATTTCTGTTTTCAATTGCTTCATATGAATTGAAACACGTTCATTCACGACTTTGTTCATCCGAATGACCTCTTGGCCTTTTTCCCGTTCTTCATCTGTATAAGGGCCTTCTAAACCCTCTATAAGCCTTTCTCTTTGCTCTAGTAAACCAGTAAGCTTCTCAACAAACTCTTCACGCTCAGTCGCTTTTGGCGGCTGTTGAGATAGTTCGTATAGCTCTGAAGTAATGTCATGAAGTTGATCAACTTGACTCATTAAGCGTTCCCACCTGCGCCAAACTGTTGTTGACGCGTTTGTTTTACAACTTCTTTCCACGTATCCCGGAAATCTGTCATAATCCCAAATGCTTCATCTAAAATGGTCGCATCATTCTTAAGATTCGCATCCATTAAGCGGCGGTTCACATAATCATAAAGCGGCATAACTTCCTGTGTAATGGAGTAATCTGGATTCATCGTAATCATAAGCTCCTGAACGATTTTTTGAGCCTTCTGAATGTTGGTATTACGAAGCTCAATATTCTTCTCTTCAATGCCCTTTTTCGCCAGTTTCATAAACTTTAAGCAGCCGTTATACAGCATCAGCGTTAGTTCACCTGGTGATGCTGTTTCTACAGAGTTATTTTGATACGCTTGATAGGCCTGCATAGACATATCGTTAGACACTCCTTTTATTATCCAAACTGACTCATTAGCTGAGCCGATTGTGAATTTAGCTTTTGAATAGCTTTTTCCATAGCAGTAAATTGGGACCAATACCGATCTTCTATTTGAGTTAAGCGATCTTCGAAATCTCTCATTTCATCTTTAATAGAATCTAATTCTTTTCCGATTCGGAAGTTGTTGCTGACACTTGTTGATTTCCCAGCTTTCGCTTCAATCTGTTTCATGCCATTTCTAAGGGATTCTTCTAATTTATCAGCAATCCCTTTCTTATCGCCCTCACCGGAAAATAGCTTGTATACTGATTCCGGATCATTTTCTAGTGCCGATCTTAGTTCACTTTCCGTAATTAAAAGCTTTCCGCCATCACGATAGTTAGAAGAAGTTTTAATACCGATATCAGTAATGGTGTTAAAATTGCCGCTTGTTTCAACTGATTCATACCATTGGTTACGCATCGAGAAAAGGGTTCCCTCAATAGCAGAGTCGTTACTTAGAAGCCCTTTCTTTGCTTGTTCTTCCCATAGCTCTATTTCTTTTTCTTCCATCGCTTCTTTTTCTTTATCAGTAAGCGGTTTGTAATCGCGATTTTTCCGTTCACTAACTTGCTTATTTGCGCTCTCAATGATTTCATTATATTTGGCTACAAATTTTGTGATTTTATCCACGGCGTGGTCAACATTGTTGTTTACTGTAACAGAAGCATTCTTCCCATCTGTTACGTCTTTAAATTGGAAGTTCACACCATTTAATTTGTAAGAATTGTCGTGAGAAGTAATGGTTAAAGCATTATTGTAGACGAATTCAGCATCTTTGCCCCCTACTTCTGTTTTAACCCAGTTCCCGTCTTTGTCTTGTTTGCTATTCCAAACCCCAAAAGTTTGAGTTAAAAGGTTAGCGCTATCACTCTGAAAGCCAATTTCAGCACCACGAAATTCTCCCGTTTGATTGAAGTCTCCAGTCTTTGTACGTTCAAGAACAACTTGGTCAGCCTGTTCATTGTAGAAAGCTCTCACACCAAGATCGGAGTTATTAATCTTTTTAAATATATCGTTCATAGACATGTCTTTCGTTATATCTATGGTTACATCGTTAGTAGATCCATCTTCGTTATAAGTCTTCATTGTTAAATCTAGATTCGTTAAATCAATTCCGTTTTTAAACTTATTCTGCTGACTCTCAAGCGAAGCATTCAAATCAAGTGTTTCTCCGTTTTTCGTTATTGCCCCTCGACTCGTATTAATCGCAGCCGAAGCAAGTTGCTTCACTTGAACACTATAATTCCCATTACTCGCTCCCGAATCAGCTGTAGCCGTAACAGCATCAGACATAGTGGAAGAAGTAGTCTTCGTATTATAAACGTCAGAGAACTTCATATCAGAAGCCATTGTTTCAAGTTCATCAAAATTTTTATTCATATCCCGGTAAGCATCCCGCTGCCAAGTTAACCATGTTTTCTCTTGCTCCATTTTATTTAAAGGAATTCGCTCAGCCTTCATAAGGTCACCGACAATTTTATCAATGTCCATACCTGTCGCCAGACCACCAATTCGCATATCACTCATCTTTACGTCACCACCTTATACTTTTCGATCCACAAGAAAGCCTAGAAATTCCGCCATAGATGCATAAATATCTAACAGCTTCTTAGGAGGAATTTCCTTTATTACTTCATCTGTCTCAGGGTTCACTAACGTTACGTAATATTCTTCTAATTTATCATGAAATTCAAATTTAAGTTCGGTTTGCGCAGGCTCCAAAAATTCATTCATACTCTGAACAATTTCTTTAGCCTCTTCTTTGTCTAATAGTTTCTCTGTTTCCTGATAGGGAACGCTTGATTTTTTGTCCTCAACCAAACCCTCTGACGATGTTGTATTCACATTGATGCGCTCAGCCCGTTGCAGAAGTAGGGAATCATGTACAATGTTACCCACTTTCACTGTCAGCCAGCTCCTTTTCACATCTTTATATTTTATATCGGTTTGATCTGTCAAAAGTTAAATAAATAGGTTTTATAATTAAAAGAATAAAGGATCAAAATGAGGTTGATAGAGGGTATAGTAGAATAAGGATTTAAGAACCATATGTTAAAAGTGAGGTGAATGTATTGACACTATATGTTCATTACAATGAACAATTTTTAGAGTTTATAACTGGGAAGCTCTTAGGAGATGGAAACATCGTAATACAAGATCAAAGAACACCCCGTTTTCGCTTCGCTCACACTATGGCTGATCGTGAATGGGCTGTAAAAGGATATCAAATGCTCCAACAAACTATTGAAACGCCTCCACCTGTTTTCAGACAACTATATGATAAAAGAACGAACAAGTATTATAGACAATACTACGTGCAATCATAATCTTCTGAAGGGATGAACGATTTAAAAGATCTATGGTATCAAGATTATAAAAAGGTTGTTCCTATACAATTTGTGAAACGCTACATTTCACCATTTTGCTTAGCGACATGGTACCAGGATGATGGGCATTTAAAAAAACGTAAAAACACTCCTCAAAAGCTGATCTTATCCACAGATTGTTTCTCCAGAAGAGATGTTGAACAGTTACAAAAGTTATTAAAAGAAACCTACTCTCTAAACTTTCACCAAGATGGACAAAATCGTTTACTCTTATATGACCAGCCCTCTATTTATTATTTCCTAACAATTATAAGACCCTACTTAACCTCTTGTATGAGAAGAAAAGATATATTTTTGAAGGCTGTTGAAACTAATAAAACAAAATCCCTTAGAACTACGATTTACCTTCCTGAGACATTCATCTTAACGAAACCTACTTCAGAACTCAGAGATTTATTGCACAGTTTAAAGGAGATTAATAGATCCTTAAGCAATTCTTCTTTTTATCAAAAGGCATATACCTTGTTACAAAATGCAAAATATGAATCTAGCTCAGATCAAAAGAGTTACCAAGTAACCCTTACAGGCTGCATCGTGAAGGAATTAAAAGCGTTCAAACGAAAGACAGGACGCCAATATGGTGAAGCGGTCCACCTTTGTAAATTAAACAAAAATGGTCGCCTCATATGAGGCGACCATTTCTTTTAAAATTAACGTAATAGTTGAAGTACTCCTTGAGGCTGTTGGTTTGCTTTTGCAAGCATCGCTTGAGAAGCCTGAGCCAGAATACTTTCTTTTGTTTGGTTCATCATTTCTTTGGCCATCGTGCCACAATCACTCTCATGATTGACCAGACTATATCTTCACCCTCTATTGTACTAGTAGGGGTCGGGCACTTCGGAAGATGTTAACCTCCCTACGGATTTCATCACCTGAAACGGTGGTTTATCCTAGTCGTTGAACCTTCTCCATCCTTTCGGAACAGGAGCTTGGCTGCTGATTGCCCAATCCTTTTATTTCTCCACGTTCACGTTTGCCGTTTCCAGCTCCGTTGTCGCATAAAAGGCTCTAAGGGGTTTCCAGCAATTCACCCGATTGTAATCCTAACCGTTACCCGTTAGGACGACTGTGCTCCATAGCTGCTTATGCAACCGAAGCATAATCTACGTCGCGGATTCGAGATTCCGCTGCTGTTAAGTTTTCAGAAGATGTACCTAAATTGTTAATCGTATGTTCTAGACGGTTTTGATTTGCACCTAGTTTTGCACGTTCTTCTGAAACACTTTTAATAGCATTGTCAATTGTAGTAATTGCAGACTCTGCTCCTGATTGTGTAGAAATATCTACTCCATTAATTCCTAAAGCTTCTGATCTCATATCACCTATTGTCATTGAGGTGGTTTGGTTCTCGTTAGCACCAATTTGGAATCGAATACCATCACCAGAAACCTCTATGTCTGTATCACCACTGTTATTAGTTAATGTGTTATCAACCGATAATTCTAATCCACCGATTTTCACTTTACCGTCAGTAGTAACTTCATCCGTTAGAGTGGCAACTGTATTTGAGTTGCTGTCGGCTAATGCATAAGTAGCAGTTTCACCCACTGTAAAACTAGCTGTTCCATTGGAGGAAATTGCTGTATTATCTATTGTCAATTCATCGCTACCTACACTAAAAGTGGTATTGCCAGATGATGTATTAATATTATCAGCCGCACTCCCTACAAGTGCACCTGTAGAATCTAATAGAGAAACTTTTTTCGTTCCTGGACTTGATCCGTCTTCAACCTTCAGTGAATAAGCGTCACCAATATTGAAGTCACCATTAGTTGTAGTTGATAAACTAACCTTAGTTGAATTGTCAAGCCCCGTACCACCATCATTAATATCAGTTGCTACTTCATCAGCTGATGTTATAGTTAATGAATAAGTATCCTCTACCATAAATTCCTTCACTTTTACACCCTGGATATTTGCAGTCCCAGGTGTAGATAATTCTGAGGATTGGTTTTGCTCACCATTCAATAAGCTCTTAGTATTAAATTCGGTAGTATTACCAATTCGGTCAATCTCAGATTGTAATTGCTCCACTTCCGCTTGTAATGATTCACGATCATCATCAGTTTGCGTTCCGTTAGAAGCCTGTGCAGACAATTCAC
This sequence comes from Pontibacillus chungwhensis, assembly GCF_030166655.1. Taxonomy (GTDB): domain Bacteria; phylum Bacillota; class Bacilli; order Bacillales; family BH030062; genus Pontibacillus. The sequence continues at coordinate 3,514,353 of NZ_CP126446.1, forward strand.
GCATACGTTGTAAAATACTGTGAGTTTCATTTAATGCACCTTCTGCAGTTTGAATCATAGAGATAGCATCTTGTGAGTTTCTATTAGCTTGATCTAATCCACGAATTTGACCTCTCATTTTCTCAGAAATTGCTAGTCCGGCAGCGTCGTCTCCAGCCTTGTTAATACGTAGACCTGAAGATAGTTTCTCCATAGAAGCAGCTGAACCATTATTTGCACTGTTTAACTGACGATAAGTATTCAACGCCGCAATATTATGATTAATTCTCATTTAAAATTTCCTCCTTGAATGTAAAGTTTCACGTCCCTGTGAAACTAACTAAGTATTTTGGCTAAAGTCTAAAGTCGGCCGCCTTTATTCCTTAACCTTCTACATCTTTTATCGGCAGGAGTTGACAAAGGTTTACTCTTTTTTGAAACTTTTTAGCAAATTAATAAGGTCGTCTGACGCGTTACTTGCTTCCTGATTCTCTTCTTGGATCTTTATGTAAATTTCCTTTCTGTACACATCAACAGAGCGAGGAGCTTCTATACCAATTTTTATCTGATCCCCTTCAACGGCAACTACTTTAATTTCAATATCATCGCCAATTTGAATTGATTCATCTTTCTTTCTATTCAGTATGAGCATCCGTGTCACCGCCTTCAGCTATAAGATGCCTTGTCATGTAAGGAGTATTTGTTAAAATGAGCTGCTTTCCTTTTTGGTTACTTTTATTCACAATAATCGGTGCCTGAAGGTTTGCTGTTGTGTCACTAAATGGTTCTCGCAGTGTAAGAACAGAAAATACGGCTACATCCTCAGGTCTCTCAATATGTAAGGTATCTAGCGTTTGATCATCTAGTTCAAACTCATAATTCTTAAAGAAAAGATATGGGTTCGCGATTACCAATGACACCTCTTCTTTATGAACGGACTGCATAGAATGATAGATTCCTCCTTCATCAATCGGAAGAATCACAAACTCTAGCTCCTCTTCAAAACCTGGTAACCCATTTGGGAAAATAACCACTTCTTCTTCTTTAACTTCCACTTCTCCAAAGTACTTTGTGTTTATATTCATAACTCACCACTTCTTATATATTGGTTTCAAATCGATAACCCTTAAATGTTAAGTTCTTAAAATCTATATTCACATCAGAATATTGCTCAATCCTTGCTGTGACTTGTCCCCGCTCATATTGGAACTGTGGCTCATTTCTCGTTGCTCTTAGAATCGGCTCGTTGCGCTTCACATCTATCGTTGCTCTGCCAGTATTAAATGAAAGGTCTACCAATTCATAAGCCGGACGACCACCAGGGTTAATAGTGAAGTCCCAAAGACCTTCTACTGTTCTTTTGGCTTGAGATGCAATGGGATTACCTCCATTTTCGATCCTCATTAGTTCATCGCCTTCTTGCGCCATAGTAGCTATATGTTCTAAACCTTTTTGTTTGGCATGACTGGCGTATTCTTCTGCGCGGACAAAAACACTTTTTAACCCGATATTTTGCCATGCTTTTGTTTGATTAATAGATAGCTTTGGGGATTCTTGCTTAATAGATAGGTCTGCCTTTGGCTGTTGAATCTGTTGCTCTGCTGGTCGTTGTTTATATGTATGTTTAGCATTTTGTATGGTTAAGCCAATCTTAGCTAGAGTTGTCTGTATTTGAATTTGAGGAGTCTTCATTTGGTTCACCTCTGATTAGAGTAAAAAAGCTATCTGATGAACAGATAGCTTATCTTAGAAAATCCATTAATGTCGGCTGAATAATACGCGCCCCTACACTAAGTGCCGCTCGGTGCACACTTTCCTGGGTCTTTAATTTTGTAATGACTTTTTCTAACTCTGCATCTTCATTATCAGAAAGAATTCGATTAGCCATAACTTCTTGGCTTGAAAGGCGATCTTCTACAAGCTCTACTCGGTTCATACGTGCCCCGAGGTCTGCCCTGGTATTCACCACATCATTAATATTACGATCTATTGCAGCAATAGATTCCTCAAGGCCTTCTCCTGAGCTTAAGTTATCAATAAACTGATCAACATTTGCGAAAAGATCCTTCCCGAAAACCTTATTGCCGTCTACGTTAACATTTAATTTGGTTCCAGCTGAAACTTCCATGTTAACAAACTCTTGGTTAAAGTTCTTACTCAAACTTCCGTCCCCCACATTAACGGTTACAGGAGGCTCAGACGTGTTGGTTCCATTAAAGATATACTTGTTATTTACTTTCGTATTTGCAAGGTCTTTTAAATGAGCCTTAAGTTGCTTTACTTCTTCAGCTATATTCTCACGTTGCCCGGTCTCGTAAGTATCATTACTAGCCTGAACCGCTAGCTCCCGCAATCGTTGCAACGCTTTCGTTGTCTTATCAAGAGCCGCATCCGAGTTATTCATCCAATTATGAACTTCACCAATATTACGCTGAAACTGCTCAATTTCTGTTAACTGGCTCCGATAGTTCATACCTTTCATAGCGACAACAGGATCATCGGAAGGTCGGCTGATCTTCTTCCCAGTAGAAAGTTGCTCCTGATACTTACCCATTTGCTCATAGCTCTTACTCATATTACTCAGCATATTATTCGTTAACATGCTCTGCGTTACACGAATAGCCATCGATCACTCACCTACCTTCCAACCCGGCCCATGCCGTTGATTATTTTATCTAGCATCTCGTCAATCGTTGTTAAATTTCGCGCTGCTGCGTTATACGCGTGCTGGTACTTAATTATATTGGACATCTCTTCATCAAGGGACACGCCGCTTACTGATTGACGGCGTTCTTCAACAGATTGTTTCAACGTTTCAGAGTTGCCTTCTAACCGGCGGGCTTCTTGAGACTCAACTGCCATCTCGCCAATCATGCCTTCATAATAGCTATTAAAAGAGGTCGTTTTGCCATCAATGACAATGGAATCAGACGCTTCTCCAAGCTTTATAGCATTTTCTCCGCCGCCAAGCGTAGGATCATTTCCATCCGCTTCAGCCGCAATATTGAAGAGATCGTTTTTAATTCCACTTGCTACCGCCATGGAACCGGCATACCCTTCCGTTTCCGCTGATTTAGTGAAGAAGTTTCCATCATAATCCTCGTCTTCAACGCCATTCATTTCATTGAGACTCAATCCACTCTTATGAATACTGTTGAAACTATCGGCAAAGCCTGCTGCCAATTTATCTAGCTCAGTTAGCATATCGGGATAGATGCCTTGTTCTGCACCCTCAGCTTTATAACCATAGGACTCCATTAGCCCTTTCAATTTACCAGAACCTAATGCATCTAAACTCGCTCCTGACAGAGAAGAGGTAACAGCATCATCCTTTGATTTAGGATCGATCATCGCAAGCTTAGTTACGGGTCCGTCTGCGTCCTCACCGTCAGCTCCATCCGATGCATAAACGACATCAAGTTCTCTGTACGAATTATTTTTTCCATCCACCAGGGGCTCAGATGCGCCAATGATTTCGATTGTATATTTCCCTTCCGCTATCTCAAGAGAAGAATCACTCGTTTCAACTGTACTCACTTTAATGTCCACAAGCTCAGATAATTCATCCACCAGTTGATCCCGTTTGTCATAGAGATCGTTCGGTAAGTATCCGTGTGGTTCGACATCGCCAATTTGATCATTGATATCTTTAATCTGCTTAGCAATTGAACTAATATCTTTCGCTGTAATATCAATCTGATTTTTAAAATCGGTTTGAATCCCCTGTAAGGAGTCTGATAAGTAATTAAAAGTCTCAGCTACGGCTGTCCCACGTTGCCTAACGACAGAACGAGCCCCCTCATCTTTCGGATTCGTAGACAAATCCTGAAGCGACTGCCAGAACTGATCCATCGTCTTCGATAACCCATTCTCAGAAGGCTCGTTCATAATCTCTTCCATCTTCTGAAGTGCCTCAGCCTTCGTTGACCAGTAGCCTGCTTTCGTATTCTCTCCCCGGTACTGAGCGTCCAGAAAACTTTCTCTGACACGCTCGATCGTACCCGCTTCAACACCAGATCCAACCTGACCTGGAATTTCCGGACGATTTCGAGATGCTGGTGGATACGGGGCTGTTTGTTCAAAGTTCACGCGCTGCCTGGAGTAGCCAGGGGTGTTCGCGTTTGAGATGTTGTGACCTGTTGTATATAAAGCCGACTGCTGCGCGTACATGGCGCGCTTCGCGACTTCTAAACCGTTAAAAGTCGAACCCATTGCCTTTCTCCTCTCCCCTTACGCTTTCGAATCAAACATCGAACGATTTGATTCGCTTTTCGCTTGCTGTCCCTTCGGATTTCCGTAATTCATATTCTTCGTTTGAGGCTGAATCATATTAAGTGTGAGGTCTACAAACTGAAGCGATTGTTGTGTGAGCTCGGTGTTCAGCTGTTCCTGTTCTTTCAACTGTGCAAGAACCATTACAAAGGACTCAAGCAAATCAGCTAACGCTTGTTTCTCTTCGCCCTCAGGTAACACACGTAACATAGCAGAGACCGTGTACTCTTCTGTTTGGGGAGAATGGAACCGAAACCATTCTCCTACCAGCTGCGCTCGCTTACTCTCCATTCCATTAATTCCCTGCACATGCTTTCGTTCCTGAACAAGTAATGTCTGGATTGTATCGATATCATCTGATTTCAGCGCTTCTGTTTTCTTTTTAGAGAGCGTTAGCAAACTCTCATGCAAAGCGTAGTGCTTCTTTAATACTTCCAAAATAGGTTGTACGGACACGCGTCATGCCCCTCCTTTAGCGATTCTTCCAAAAGTTGACCATACTCGCTGCTGTCTGCTTCGCATCAACCTGGTATTCACCTGAATCGACCTTTTGTTTTAAGGATTCAATGTGCTGCTTTCTCGTTTCTTTCGCTTTCTGGTGTTCTTGCATCTGTTTAGCTTCATTCGAAATTTCTATTTTATCTTTTTTAGCGGACGTTTCTCCCGCTTGTTGTTGAGTATTTATGTTCTTCCTATAAGGGTTAAAGTTTGAATGATTTGGTCCGTTGATTCTCATTCCGCTCACCTCTTTCTAATTTCGATCCGTGTAAAGAGTCTACCCTTTATATCGGTATAGAAACGGATTTCTTAAGTGAGTCTTATTTCTCAAAATTGTAGTAGGTTGAAACTTTTTTGTCGTTCCCTTTAAGACTTTCAACCTTCTCTTCCTGCTCAAGATCGCTTCGAATGTCTTCTGAACACTCACCACATATTTTACCATCTGTGATAAGTGATTGACACCGTTCACAAGGATAAGCCATATTCGGAAACATAGATGTCCGTAACCGCTGCTCCTTCACAAACTTCATAATCAAATCTCGATCTACTCCAGTCGCCTCAGAAACCTGATCAATTGTCGCTGCACGGTTCTTTTGCTTTCGAATAAATTTATACACTTTATCAAACTCAGCTTCTTCTTCTTTATAGCAATTCGGGCAAATATCCTTTACATTTTTCACAAATAACGCATTACAGCGCGGGCAATTCGATAACTCTCCCATAACCAAAGTCCTCCCTTTTCTCTCTACTTCTTATATCGACAACATAGCGAGAATCAAAAGGGGGAAAGAATGAGTTTTTCAGTTATCCTCGGATTAGGGTATAAGAAAAAACAGTTGATGCTCCCGCTTCTTTTAGGAGGTGAGCTGCATGTTGAAGCGTTCTGCCTGTTGTGTAGATGTCATCGATAAGAAGAACTGGTTTTGAGATAGATGCGTTAAGCGAAAATGGATTCTCTGTGGTCATCCGATCCCGACGAGATTTTTTCGATTGTTTCTCAGAATGGATTCTACTTAAAAGATTTCCCCTTTGAAGTGGCAAAGCGTTCGCCAGAGCCTCAGATTGATTGAACCCTCGTTCTACCATACGCTCATCCGAAAGAGGAACTGGTACAAGAATTGTTTCTTCAGATACTCTCAGAGTCTCGAACCGCTTCTTGAAATCTTCCATAAACAAATCAACTAACACATAATCCCCTCGGTACTTCCACTTAGCCACAACCTCTTTCAGAAAATCGTTATACTTGTAAAGAGAGACATTCCAATCAAGACCAGCCCCTCCCCATCGAACACAGTCTTCACATATATCTTCACTATCCATCTCCCGAGAACACTGAGGACAGGTAGGCCCCTGAATGAGCACCATCTGCTCCTTACAGCCCTGACAGATCACCTCATCCTCCGGGAGCTTAAACAGATTATTCCAATTCACCTCTTTTATAATCTCAGCATCACACCATAAACAATGCATCTACTCCGCCCCCTTCTCAGCCAACTTATTCATACGGCGAATCGAATCTCGTGCATTAACCATTCCATCAGAAGCACCATTATGAAAGAACACAACATCCCCTGAAGGATCATCCGGGCTCCGCCCCGCACGACCCGCTATCTGAACAAGTGCCGCTTCATCAAACACATCATGCCCAGCATCAAGCACCGCTACATCAATAGACGGAAACGTAACCCCTCGCTCCAGAATCGTCGTCGTAATCAAAAGGTCCACCTCTTTTTCACGGAAGCGCTGAATCTTCGTCTCCCGTTCCGGATCTTCACTGTGAGCAGCTATACTACCAGGCAACTCAATCGTTAACTTCTCAGCTTTTTCAATAGTAGAAGCAAACAAAAGAACCCGACGCCCTGCCTTCTTCTTTTCTTGCAGCCACACTTTCAAACCTTTTGGCACAACACGCCTCTTCAAATCAAAACTAGAACGAAAAACCGGAACAGGCAGTGGATGACCATGAAATCGTTGAGGTACAAAAACAGTAGGAAGAATATTAAGGTGAGAGCGAATTTTGAGGTCTAACCGAGGAGTAGCCGTGAGGTAAATAAGAGAGCCATCTGTTTTCAACGCTCTGGCAGAAGAGTACGGAAGCATAGGATCAGAGTGATAAGGAAAAGCATCCACCTCATCAATAATCATCACATCAAAAGCCCTTGCGTAATAAAGTAGCTGATGAGTCGTCGCCAAAAGGAACTGAGCCCCCTCATCCACCTCCTCACTCCCCCCATAACGAGCCACAATCTTAATATCAGGGAAAGCACGAGCAAACCGAGGCCTCAACTCCCGAACCACATCAGCCCGAGGCGTAGCCAAACAAACCCGCTTCCCCTCCGCAAAAGCCTTCTCAAGCCCAGCAAACAACATCTCCGTCTTCCCAGCACCACAAACCGCCCAGACCAAAAGACGAGACCGCTCATCAACCGCCTCCCGAATCCGACCCGAAGCAGTACGCTGATATCGCGAAAGCTCCCCCTCCCAAGCACAAGCATTACTCAAACATGGAAAAGAAGCCCGCGGCCCCGTCCAAATATAAAGAGAAGAACAAAAACTCACCCGCCCCATCACCACACACTTCCGACAATACACACAATCACCACACCGACAAGGCCAAGAACCAAAAAAACGCTGCACCCGGTTCCCACAACGATGACACGTATAGTCAAAATGTTTCTTCGTAATAGCAGGAATTTTCGTAAGATACTTCTTCTGAATAAGTTCATCCTTATCAACAGGAAGCTGATGCTCAAGCAGAAGTTTACCAGAGAGGGTAAGAGAATAAGGGGATTGTTCATCAGTAGAATCATTCGGGGATAACGGCGAAACAACCAAAAACTGCCTATCATATCGGCCATCCCACCAATTGATCAAACGTTTGATCAAGAAGATTCCTCCTTTATTATTTAATTAATAAAGCTCTTAGAAAAAGAAATTCAGGATAGAAAATAGAGGTAATAAAATAATCTAGAATGAAGTAATAGAATTTGTTTTTAAGGTTGGAATAAATGTAAACGAAAACGAGGGGGAATGATTATAAATAAGTAGATTCTCACAAAGGTATCAAAACCATTAAGAGGTTGGAAATGGGAGGTTTTAAGGAGTATCTTAAAGCGGCCGTTAACCAAAATTAAGCCAGGGGTGGCAGCGGGACTGCGAGACTCCCGCGGGGCAAGGAGCCTAGGCAAGACCCCACAGAGAGCGCAAGCGAACGAGGAGGCTTGCCAGCTCCCCGCAGGAAAGCGAGTAGTCCCGCAGCCACCCCAAGCACTCCACAAAAGCAAAGGCCTACCAGCTACCGCTCAAACCACCCAATACCAAGCGCACCCTCACCTAAATGCGTCCCAATAACAGGCCCAAAATAACTAAGCACAAACTCAACATTCGGATACTTCTCCTGAAGCTCATCCAAAATCTCCTGCGCATCCTCTTCACGATTCGCATGAATAATCGTCGCCTTCATCGGCTGCCCCTTTTCAGCAACCTCTTCAAACAACCCTTTCACACGCTTAAGCGCCTTTTTGCGCGTACGAATCTTTTCAAACGGAACAATTACCTTGTCCACAAAATGAAGAACCGGCTTCACCTGAAGCAAACTCCCCACAAGCGCCTGGGCACCATTCAAACGTCCACCACGATGGAGATGAGAAAGATCATCTACCATAAAGTAAGCCCGTATCGAAGACTGCATCTCATTCACGCGCGCCATAATCTGTTCAGGCATCGCTCCATTATCAGCCATCTCAGCCGCTTCTAACACATAAAAGCCCTGAACCATACAGCTAATTTCAGAATCGAACACATGAAGGTCAATCGAATCCACCATATCATCCGCACTCGCAATTGCCTGATACGTTCCGCTAATGCCACTTGAAAGCGTGATCGCCACAACGGCATCATACTCAACCGAAAGCTCTTCTAATTTATTCGTTACAACGCCAATCGAAGGCTGAGACGTCTTCGGCAGTTCCTGAGCACCGCGCACCATATCGTAGAAATCCGAAGCGGACAAATCCATTTCCTCACGATACGTTTCTTCCCCAATCGTCACGCTCAGGGGAACCATATGAATGTTCCAGCGGTCCCGAAGCTCCTGAGGGATGTAAGCCGTACTATCCGTTAAGATCGCTGTTTTCATCTTATCGTACTCCCTTTTCATTAAAATAATTTCCATTATGTATAACCTATGAAGGTTGTCTAGTCGTTATGAAAAAATCGGTAAAGCTACTCTCATTTTACCGCAACTCCCACCCCATTGCACCCACTAAATTCAATCCCTCAAACCCCTTTATCACAGTAACAAACCACAGCGTGCCAGACACCCTGCACCCCACTAAAGAATTAAAAGATCCTACATCATTTCATTGTCTTTTGACCTTTAGGAAGTACTTTGTAACTTGAATGGTCTCCCTCCCTAACCAAACCCCAGAGTTTCCGTTATCCAAACACCGCAAAGGCGGGCTGGGAAACTGCGAGACTCCTGTGGGAAGAAGAGTTAGACGAGACCCCGCAGGGTGGTTTTCCCGAGGAGGCTCGACAGCTCGCCCACGGAAAGCGAGTAGTTTCCCAGCCCGCCTTACACTCCCCCTAAATAAACGGAAACACCCACAAAAAAAGCCCCGAAACCATTCAGGTTCCAGAGCCTTCCTCACATTATAATACTTCAACCCAACCGTTCTTAATCGCTGTCACAACAGCCTGCGTACGGTCGTTTACGTTCATTTTTTGTAAGATATTACTCACATGGTTCTTTACCGTCTTCTCACTAATATAAAGGGACTCCGCTACCCCGCGGTTGCTTTTCCCGTCTGCAAGTAACTGAAGAACTTCACACTCACGGCGTGTTAGCAGGTGAAGTGGTTTACGGTACTCAATTGTACGGCCTTGCTGGCTGCTTGAGCCGCTTCGGCTACCATCTTCTGATAGACGACGGTATTCTTTTACAAGATTATGGGTGACACGTGGATGCAAGTAAGAGCCGCCTTCGCTTACGACTTTGATTGCTTCAATTAAGGCGTCTGAATCCATTTCTTTTAATAGATATCCTTGAGCACCTGTCTTAAGAGCGTGTGTCACGTAGTTCTCATCATCGTGAATCGATAGAATGATAACCTTCATGTCCGGATATTTTGCAATCAGCTCAGCTGTTGCTTGTACCCCGTTCATTTGTGGCATGTTGATATCCATAAGCACGACGTCTGGGCGATGTTCATCTACTAAAGCCGAAGCTGATTCACCGTCGTCCCCTTCTGCTACTACATTGAAGGATGGTTCAAATTCTAAGATTCGCTTTACGCCTTCACGAAATAATTTATGGTCGTCAATTAATACTATGTTCGTATTCATGGCTCGAGCCTCCCGTGTCCATTTTCCGTTTATTTTTACAATCCTAATTTCAATTCTATAAAACAATGATCCCTAAACATTACCTATTATGTTGTTACACAATCGTCTCGGGTGGGAATACTTATCACTTATTCGTAACCATTACATTTTTATTATAATATAAAAGATTGGTAGAATATAGTCTTGCCTGATTAGTTCAGGGGCACTTGAATCATGATGATCGTACCTGAACCAACCTGAGAATCAATGGTGATCTCCCCATCAAGCATTTCTACCCGCTCTCTCATACCGACAAGTCCGAATGATTTTTCTTTCTTTTGGCTTGTGTCGAATCCTTTTCCATCATCTTTTACAATAATGTTCACTAGCGAGCGTTTCAGTTCGAATTTTACCTCAATTCGCGATGCTTCCGCGTGCTTCACAGCATTCTGCACAGCTTCTTGAACGAGTCTGAATAAAGCTACTTCGTATTTTGGATCGAGACGTTTTTCTACTCCATACGGCGTGAACGGAATTTCAATACTGTTGTACTCTTCAACAGTCGCTAAGTATTTCTTAAGCGTTGGCACAAGCCCAAGGTCATCCAAGGCCATTGGTCTTAAATCGTAAATAATACGACGCACTTCATAGAGTGCCGATCGGACCATGCCACGCACTTCCTTAATTTCTTTCAACGCTTCATTAACGCCCCGCTGCCTGAATGTCCGGTCGATTAAGTCAGAACGAAGCATCACGTTTGCGAGCATTTGCGCCGGTCCATCGTGGATCTCTCGTGATAAACGACGACGTTCCTCCTCTTGTGCCTCAATAATCTGAAGCCCAAACGCCTGCTTTTCCTTCGCATCCTCCAGTGCCTCTGTCACTTGTCTGAAGTCATCATTTAAGTAGTTAAGAACAACTGATATCTTCCCACCTAATGCATCGGCACGTTCGACCGTATCTTCAAGTTTTCTTAAGCGACGTTCTAATTCATCTCTTCGTTCCCGGAGTTGTTTTTCCTGCTCACGCTTGACGGAAAGTTGCATTTGGAGTTGATGCGTCTGCTCATACACTTCGCGAATCTCCTGCTCGGAGTAACGGTCGAAATGCTTACTAACTTCAGATAATCGCATCCTGGAGAAACGCACTTGTCGTTCTAGCGTATCTCCCGCATCTATAATTTCAACAACTTGCATTTTCGTGTCTTTCAATTCACGATCAAGTTGTTCGAACTCATTTCGGGACTGCTCGCCGATTTGAAATATTTCGTCTTTACTATTTGTCACAGTATCGATCATCTCTTGGATGATGGAATCAAGTGCTTTTTCACCAATTTTACTCTCCGGCATAAAACGTCTCCTCCATCTATTTCACATACTCATTCGTTCGACCCATGTCTATTTCTGGGGGTAATTCTTAAAAAAGTTGAAATTTATCTATATTTTGGTAAGAACAGTCAAAATGATTTGCCGTTCGACATCTACATCTTTATAATGAAGTTTTAGGAGGTTAAATGCAAGATGCTAAACAATTATCTGACAGTAAATGGTGAAGGTTTTGAAGAAATTGTTATTCAGAAGTCTCGTTTCATTGGATATGTAAAACGTGTAGAAACAGAAGAAGAAGCAAAAGCATTTGTACAAGAGATTAAGAAGAAGCACAATAACGCCACTCATAACTGCTCCGCTTATATGGTAGGAGAACATGATCAAATACAAAAAGCACACGATGACGGGGAACCAAGCGGAACCGCCGGTGTGCCGATTTTAAATGTCTTAAAGAAAAAAGGGTTAAAAGACACCGCCGTAGTCGTTACCCGTTACTTTGGGGGGATTAAACTTGGTGCCGGAGGTTTAATTCGTGCCTACTCAAGTGCAACCTCTGCAGGTCTTGAAACGACTGGTATTGTAAGACGTCAATTAATGCGAACGATGAAAGTGACAGCTGACTACACACTTCTTGGCAAGCTTGAGAACGAGCTCAGGAACAGCCAATATGCCATAAAAGGGATTGAATACCTCGAACATGTGGAAATAGAAGTATATGTAGTCGAAGGCGAAGAAGATTCGTTTACGTCTTGGATGGTCGATCTCACCAGTGACCAGGCGAAGATTACGCAAGAAGAAGTTTCCTACATGGAAACGGATGTCACGGCTGAAAAAGGAGACTAAACTCATGAAACGCAAAAGAACATCGAAGAAAAAAGTTTTTCTTTGGTCCTTTATTGTTCTTTTCTTATTAGGAGCAGGCATCGTATCAGGATATGGAGCCTACTTAACCGACAAAGCGAAACAAGCGACAACAAGCTCTCAGCTTGAGCTAAAGCGTGGCGATATGTCGAAAAAACGTGATGAAATCGTCGATCCATACCAGGACAACATCTCGATTCTATTCCTCGGCGTTGACGATAGTGAAAAGCGAGACTATGACAGTAATGCTCGCTCAGATGCAATGGTGCTCGCCACATTAAACGAGGAAGAGAAATCTATTAAACTCGTAAGCATACCCCGTGACTCTTATGCCTACATTCCACAAATGGACAAGATGGATAAAATCACTCACGCCCATGCCTACGGAGGAGTCGATTACGCGGTATCAACTGTTGAGAACTTATTTGATGTCCCTGTCGATTACTATGTACGCCTGAACTTCAATGCATTCGTTGAAACAGTGGACACCCTTGGTGGTATCGAGTTTGACGTACCGTTTGATATGACGGAGAAAAATAGTGATGACCAGCATGGCGCCATTCAGCTTGAAGAAGGGCAGCAAGATATTACCGGGGAAGAAGCTCTAGCCCTTGCTCGTTCCCGGCAGTATGACAGTGACCAGGCTCGCGGTAAACGACAAATGGAGATTCTTCAATCGATCTTTGACGAAGCGTCAGACATGAAATCCGTTACCAAATACGGCTCTCTGATTGATTCGATCGGTAACAATATGAAGACAAACATGAGCTTTGATGAAATGAGCGCACTTCACAATTACGTACTAAACCGTAATATCTCGTTTGAAACGATGCAGCTAGACGGGGAAGGTACCTATATAAACGATCTCTATTATTTCAAAGTATACGATGACAGCCTCGCTTCCATTCAAAATGAGTTACAAACACACCTTGATCTAACCCAACCCAATGACACCATAGATGAGAAAAATAAAAAGGATAGCTCCTATGCTAAAAAATCATCTTCAGAAAAAGAAGAAGACAAAGATTATTAATAGCAAAAGCTGTCTTAAAATAGGAATGGTAGCAAGGAAAACCTTGCTACCATTTTTTATATCTTATTCTTCTGTAGAATTAGTTAGATTCTGAAGAAGTTTCTACATCTGTTGTGCCTTCCTCTTTATCACTAAAGTCCTTCTCACCTGCTTGAGGCTCTTCCTTTTCTCCAGCATCTGCCACCGGATCCGGTTCCCCTGTTAACAAGTTACGGTCTTTATTTCCTAACCAATTATCAGCACGGTACATATGACCGGCGATCTTTTGACCCCAATACGGATCAGATGCATATTTTACGTTCATACCTTCAGCTTTATTCCCAAGATAGTCCCCATTGGATCTATAGTCTGTACCAATTTCCCCCAGATAATTCTGAGACACAAACTGAGCTGCATATAGGATATTCGCTTCAACGGAAATGAATTTGTCCGCATTCACATAAGGGTTATCGTCACTTGCATTCAAGCCAAAGAAGTTGTTCTTATCCTGCGCAATACGACTTAATCCCCACGCACTTTCGTGGATCGCGTGTGCCATTAAATAAAGGGCGTTCACACCGTATTTCTCTTGTGCTTTCATGAACGCTTCTCCCTGCCCAACAAGAGGGCTATTTGGGGCGTTCTCTTTAATATACTGATCGATATCTTCTGCAGTATAATCCGTTTTTGTTTTTAATGATAACTGGTTAAACATTGGTGTATCTGTATCATTCAGGTGAACAATCCCATCTGGAGTATATACCTTTTCCCCTTCTGCCATGGACTCCGGTGCATCTCCGTAGGTATAGCTCACATAATATCCGTTATAAAATAGGTGGTGAACAAGTTCTCCGTTTTGATTCGTATAATACGACTGTCCATCAATAAACTGAGGAGGAAGCAAATAAACATCAGTTGGCTTTACATACAATACCTCACCTGCCAACCGTACTTTCAGTGAATTTCCTCCCTCAGATCCGATATACTCTAGTTCAGCATCGCTATTCACATACGTAACCGATGAATTTAAATTCTTATCGGCATACAAAATCGTAAACTTCTTCGTACGCGCGAGTCCCTCAGGAATCCATACGACCTCATTGCGATAGAAGATCACTTCACTTCCGTCTTGCAACGCATCAGCTTTTGCTTCAGCAAATGTGTCAAACGACCTTCCATATGTATAAGAATCTTTCCCACTCATCTTAGCAATTTGATAATCTCTCGATACATTGAACGATTTTTTTACTGAGAATTCCATAGGTTTATTTCCTTGTTCAGAACGTAATCCTTGTTTCACGTATAACGTATAAGTTTGGCCCACCGTGTAGTCTTGACTCGGTACGACACGGATCGCCTTCTTATCTTCTGTTTGTTGCAACGTTACGGCGTGGCGCTCCCCGCTTGAGCTATTCTCCACATAAACCTGATCCTTATTTACACTTTCAGGTTTTACTGGTGTATTCAATTGAATCGTCCACACCTTATCCGTCTGTACGTTCATCCTTTTACCCCAATCTTGCCAGGATTGACTAGCCGCCTGCGCAACTTCCGTCATCCCAAAGAACGTAACAAGTAAAACGACACTAAACACCCAAACCATTGCCTTTCTCATCTCGTATGTCCTCCCCGTTTCATAGAATCTACCATCTATTATAAATAGAATAGAGGTAGATTCATAGAGGGCTTTGGAATTTAAGGCAAAATTTGAGAGCTTTTTGTAGAATACTTGAAAAGAATCATCTAAATTCCAGGGAATATTACTGCTTTTTTGACACAGTATTTCCCGGGAAAACCTTTTGTGCGTTTTTTCGACGGTAAAGGGAAATCTAAGTCAATTTATGCGCCAACAAGTACCCTGATGTCGCATTCAATCCTCCACCAGGCCACGTAGCTGCGCCTACCATATATAAATTCTTAATCGGAGTATGATATCTTGAATACCCGGGTACAGGGCGGAACGCATAATTCTGATGAAGATGATGACTCCCGCTCACACTATCTCCCCCAACTAAATTCGGGTTATCCGCCTCTAAATCTCCAGGAGATAGAACGATTTTATGAGATAACACTTCTCTGACATTCGGAGCATAGTGTGCAAGTTTATCCAGGACCCGTTCCGCGTAAGCTTCCTTGATATCCTCCCAGCCCCCAGGTGCAATTTCCCCCAGACTATCTTCCTTAACGCTCGCAGGTAGCGCTCGAACCTGAATCCAGAGGGTATGCTTCCCCTCCGGCGCCCTTGAAGCATCAATGGTTGTAGGTTGACCAACCACGAGCAACGGACTATTTGGCAACACCCCGTTCAGGCTTTGCGTATACGTACGAGACAAATCTTCCACATAAGGGCCAATATGAATGTAAGCAAAATCTCCATATTCTTCACCTGCTTTCCACTCAAGAGGCGAGTCTAATTCGAGGTGAACCATCATGGTACCTGGGCCATACTGATAGTTCTTTGCCTTCTCCACATAAGAGGAATCGATTTTCTTCTGATCAAGCAACCGGGTAATAAGCTGGGTCGGCGTTACATTCCCAATAACCGCTTTCTTCGCATAAGCTATTTCACCTGAAGTAAGCTTAACGCCAACCGCTTTTCCGTCCTCAACAAGGATCTCATCCACATCAGCCCCTGTGCGAACCACTCCTCCCCTCTTTTCAATCCCTTTAATTAAGCTATTCATCAACTGTCCTATTCCACCTCTGGAGAAAGCCATCCCATTGCGCTGATTTAAAACCGACTCAAGAAACGGAAAGACAGCACCGTTTGACACATCCGGTGCAAAGTCCAAATGAAAGCCCCACGGAACTATGAGAGATTTCATCTTCTTCTCCGTAAACCAACGATCTACAAACTCTCGAGGTGATTGAAGCAACTGGCTTCCAAGCTGAAGCAGCCCGCTAATCTTAAAATGACGGTACATCTTCCAAAACTGTTTCCCCGCCTCAAATGAAGGAAGTTCCATTTGCATGAGCGGCATAAAATAAGGAGCGGTCTGATCAAAGTAATCGTTTAACCGAACCCATGAGTCAGCATCCCCTTGAGAAAAAGCAGAAAGGGTTTGATACGTCTTCTCACGATCCTGATAAATCCCAAGCCCCGTCCCATCCGGAAACACACTCGCATAAGGATGATCACTCACAACCGGCTCAAACCCATGCTCTAAAAGCTCCTCCTTATACTCCTCATAAAACTGAGATCCTAAAAACAACCCAATATTCATCGCATACAAATCATGAACAAACCCATTAGCCTCCACCGACTTCGAAGCACCCCCAGGCAAATCCGCCTTCTCAAGCACCAACACCCGAAAGCCCTTCTCAGCCAACATAAAGGCAGAAACCAACCCATTATGCCCACTACCAATCACAACCACATCCACATTCTCCATCCACTCACCCCTCGCTCTTCTTTAATAAGATCTATAACCATACCACCATTAGAGGGATATAAACGTGTATGGGCACATGGATAAGTTTCATGGAGTTATCTTCAATTACGGGATGTTTCTTGGATCTTGTTGAGGAGGGATTTTCTAGCATTGCTTTTTGTTTAGCCATCTTACCGCAAAGGGTGGACGAGGTAACGGCGAGACTCCCGCGGAAAGACGGGATTCCGTGATCCCACAGAGAGCGTAGCGAACGAGGAAGCTCGGGAGAACGTCCGCAGGAAAGCGAGTGTTTTCCCCAACATACCTTCCTCTCACTAAAGCAAACAAAAACGAGCCCACAAAAAAGCACCAGCGCAAAAGTGCGCTGGTGCTAATATTTATCGCTTCGTACGATAATCACGTATTAAATTCAAGATTGGACGGTAATTTTGACTAATTAACCCTGTCACTTCAACCACAAGCTCGATTAAAATGAGCAGCGTAAACAGGACAAATACGGATCCAAACATAGTAGCCTGGGAGAAAATAACCGCCGCTAAGCTAAACAGCGCAGCCATTGCATAAATCATAAGAACCGTCTCAGGATGAGTATATCCTAATCGTAGCAAGCAATGGTGCAAGTGAGATTTATCTGGCGACGATAGCGGTTTGCGTTGAACAAACCTTCTCACAATCGCGAAAATCGTATCAGAAATTGGAACGCCTAGAATAATAACCGGGATAATGAACGAGAATAACGTAATGTTCTTAAAGCCAAGGAGAGATAGAACACTAATAATGAAGCCTAAGAATAAAGCTCCTGTGTCTCCCATAAAGATCTTAGCCGGATAGAAGTTGTAAACAAGAAAGCCTAACGTACTTCCTAGTGTAATCAGACCGACCATGGAAACAAAGATATCGCCCATTGAAATCGCCATACCTGAGATGGTTAACAAAGCAATTGACGATACGCCAGCTGCTAACCCATCAAGACCATCAATTAAATTGATCGCGTTTGTAATCCCTACAATCCAAAGAATCGTAATGGGGATACTAAACCAACCAAACTGGAGAGTATCTCCAAATGGAATGTTGATGTACTCAACTTTCACATTTCCAGCTATAACGACAATAAGAGCAGCCGCAAGCTGACCTGCCATCTTCCACTTTGGCGATAGCTCCTTCATATCATCAAGCACGCCCGTTATGATAATGATCGTGCTTCCGATGATTAGCGGCCAGGTATAAGGTGAATCAGGGTAGAATAGAAGGACGCCTGCGATAAAACTAAGAAATATCGCTAAGCCACCTAAACGTGGCATTAATTTTTGGTGTACTTTTCGTTCATTCGGTTTATCCGTCGCTCCAATTTTAACAGCTAACTTCTTCACAACAGGTGTGATGAGGATTGAAGCAATGAAACATAATAATAAGGCCTTAAACTCCATTTTAAAGACCCTCCTCGGTTCTAGTATGTCCAATTTTGGTGATCACGAAGCAGTTATTACTTTCCAAATTCATGTATATGGTTCTTCATTTCTGTGCAAACTAACAATAGGATTATAACATAACGGGGCTGCGGCTAGAATATCGGATTTACACTTTTATTTACCTTTTTTTGTCGACTCTAAACGACGTTTCTCGAAAGAAGTATGTAAAAGCCTTTGTCGAACGGTAGCAAACATTCCATCTTTTTATTAGACGATCCTTCACCATTAT
Source organism: Pontibacillus chungwhensis (assembly GCF_030166655.1). GTDB lineage: Bacteria > Bacillota > Bacilli > Bacillales > BH030062 > Pontibacillus. The sequence goes on from NZ_CP126446.1 coordinate 3,532,718, forward strand.
AAGTTTCACCATTTTTAATTATGTATAAAATTCGTTTAGAATCGTTTCATTTATGACTGTCGCGGGTATTAAATTAACTAAGAGCTAATTAAACATAAAAAAAGAAGACACCCTTAACGTATAAGGATGCCTTGTCAGTTTAGTTTACTTCTTCTTCGTAGTAGTCGACAATCCCTTGAGTAATCGCTTGTGCGTAAAGATCACGGTAATGATCTGACGTAAGCTTTTCGTAATCTTCACTGTTTGTAACGAATCCAAGCTCAACTAGAACACTTGGCAATGTATTGTAATGAATGACGTGCCAGTTGTTATCCTTCACACCACGGTCATACATATCTACAACATCGACCAGTTGCCTTTGGATTTTATCAGCTAGAATACGCCCTTCTTCCACATTACTTAACTTCCTTGTATCGTAAAATACTTCAGAACCTTTCGCACTGCGGTAAGCTGCATTCGTGTGAATACTTACAAAGAGATCTCCATTTACTTCTTGCGCATAGTCCACACGTCCTTGAAGCGTCACGAACTTGTCTGAGTCACGCGTCATAATCGGTGTTGCACCTAGCTCTTTCAAACGCTCAGCTACACGCTGGGATACATCTAAATTAATTTCCTTTTCTTGTGTGCCTCGGTCTTGTGCACCTGGATCATGGTCCCCATGTCCAGCATCGATAACAACACGTTGTCCTTCGATAGCTGTACCGCCTTCTTTACGCAGTTTCATATAGGTCTTATGCACATAACCTGTCTTTCCACCATACTCAATTTCTGCCCAGAAACCGTCAAAATCATAAACTTTTACTTTTTCGCCTCGTGAAATCGAACCCATTCTTTCATAATTTGCACTCGGTCCACTACGTACATTTAATATATCCGCTGTGACCGTTCCAGTTGATAAGATCTCTTTCTCTTCAATTGGTTTTTCTTCTGGTTCTTCTGGTTGTTCAGGATCTGGCTTTGTTTGTGGCTTTTCCTCGTACTGTTTAATGCGGAACTTCTTCTTGTACCCTTTTTCCATCTCTTTACCTTGCGCAGATGAAATTTCCTTCTTCACTGAAAGCTGATAGTACTCCTCACTATTGTATCCGTCTTTAGGAGGGTGAATGGTAATCTTCTTCCCATCAGCACTCACGTCAAATGAAGGAGTGTACTGTCCATTGTTTAATGTTCGAACTGAAATGTTATCTTTGACCGTTGCTTCATTAATTGATGTGTTGAATTCAATTGTCCATGTCTTATCTGGTTCTACGTCTGATGCGTCAGGTAATTCTACCCATTCTGTCTCTGCTTGGGCTATTACCGGTGCTAAAAACAAAACAAATAAACTTAGAAGGGTCCCTACGAAATGTCTAGCTGTCATCTAAGTTCCTCCAATTCATGGTTAATCTAGCATAGATGATAGCACGAATAAGAGGGAAAATTCTAGCCTTATTGATAAATTTAGGAAAATTTATGGACTTCTTTACACGTTTGTGTCGTTTTTTACAAATCTTTTATCGAATCCTGTTGAATTTCATATTGTCTTTCACTTAACTTGAAGCTTTTTTAACCTAACGTTTCTATAAAGCTACAAAGCACTCCCTCCCCATCCATTTATTCTCCTAGGAATCTACCATTTTTCCCTGAAAAACCTCTTCCATCCCTGCCAAATCTAGTAAGACCATGGTGAATATCCTGAAATTTCGTGATATACTAATAATCGGTAATTACAGACATTGAGGAGCGTATAGTATGCTTGAGACGATAAAGCAATATTACGGAGATAAGAAGTCAGAGCGTCAGTTAAAAATCTATAAGAAGAATGTCGACACCATTAATGAATGGGAACATAAAATTGAAACCTTAACAGATGAAGAACTTCAACATAAAACTGTTGAATTTAAAGAACGAATAGCAGAAGGAGCTACCGTTGATACCATAAAAGAAGAAGCGTTTGCTGTAGTACGTGAGGCTGCCAAACGTAAATTAGGCATGCGCCATTATGATGTGCAGTTAATCGGCGGACTTGTTTTGCTTGAAGGAAATATCGCTGAAATGATGACGGGAGAAGGAAAAACACTCGTTGCTTCCCTTCCAAGTTATTTACGAGCACTAGAAGGCAAAGGTGTCCACGTTATTACAGTGAACGAATACTTAGCCCAACGTGACCGGGAGTTAATTGGTCCGATCCACGAATTTTTAGGCCTTACGGTTGGCTTAAATATTACCCAGATGTCACCTGAAGAGAAAAAGCAAGCTTATCAGGCAGACATCACCTACGGCATCGGAACAGAGTTTGGCTTTGATTACCTTCGGGATAACATGGCTCAACAACCGGCACAACGCGTTCAGCGCCCCTATCATTATGCCATTGTCGATGAAATTGATAGTGTGCTAGTTGATGAAGCCAAAACCCCGCTTATTATTGCCGGTAAAACAATGGCAAGCCCTCAACTGCACCGCGTTTGTGCAAAGCTCGCCAAATCATTTAAAGCAGAACGAGATTACAACTTCGACGTTACTACAAAGGCTACTAGTCTGACTGAAGATGGAATTACGAAGGTGGAACGTGCCTTTGGTGTAGATAATCTATTTGAATTAGAGCACCAAACGCTTTATCACTATATGATCCAAGGCGTTCGTGCACACGTCATGTTCGAGCGCGACGTGGATTACATTGTTGATGAAGGTCAGGTTAAACTGATCGATATGTTCACAGGACGTATGATGGAAGGGCGCACCCTTTCAGACGGATTACACCAGGCCATCGAAGCCAAGGAAGGCCTTGAAATTACAGAAGAGAACAAGACACAAGCCAACATTACAATCCAAAACTACTTCCGCATGTACCCGATCCTCTCAGGTATGACAGGTACAGCCAAAACGGAAGAGAAGGAATTCCAGCATACGTACAACATGGATGTTATTCAAATTCCTACGAATAAGCCTATCATTCGTCAGGATCTTGAAGATTATATTTATGCTACCAAAGAGCAGAAATATAAAGCCATGCTTGATGATGTGAAAGAACGTCACAGCAATGGGCAACCCATCTTAATTGGTACCACCTCCATTCTTCAGTCTGAGACAGTAGCAAACTATCTTGATGAAGAGAACATTCCTTATGAACTATTGAATGCCAAGAGTGTGGAACAAGAAGTACGCCTAATTTCTCTTGCAGGTCAAAAAGGACAAGTCACAATCGCCACCAACATGGCCGGTCGTGGTACAGACATTATGCTTGGAGAGGGCGCTGCAGAGGCAGGCGGTCTTCACGTCCTAGGTACTGAGCGTCATGAATCTCGTCGTATTGATAATCAGCTAAAGGGGCGCTCCGGTCGCCAGGGTGATCCTGGTTCTACGCAGTTTATCATTTCTATGGAAGATGATATGATGCATCGTTTCGCACAGGAAGAAACCGAACGTAAGATGAAATCATTGAAAACTGATGATACGGGTCTTGTGTTAAATAAAGATATCTATAAGTTTATCGATACAGTACAGCGCATTTCTGAAGGAAGCAACTTTAACATTCGCGAATTCAACCTAAAACTAGACGACGTAATTAACGACCAGCGCGGAGTCATTTATACATTACGTAATCAGTTCTTAGAATCTAAATCTTCTTTAGAACTTGTTCTTCCTTATATCACGGACTACCTTCTTGATGTCGTCGAGAAAGAATGTCCGGAAACCATTGTCCCTGAGAAATGGAACCTTGGTCATTTGGAAACAGAAATTAATCGTGCTGCACCATTAATCGAGACCAATTTAACGGAACAATCCTTCGAAAGCATCGATGATGTGAAGGATTACGTTCAGAAAATCGCAGACGAATATACGACAAAAATTGAAGTCCTTAGTAAAAACATCATGTTACAAAATCGCTTAAAACAAGTTTCTATCGCGGTTATTGACCGACAGTGGATTCGTCACCTTGAGATGATGAACCGTCTGCGTGAAGGAATTGGCATGCGCCAATATCAACAAGAAGACCCTCTTCGCCTTTACCAGAATGAAGGTCTTGATGTGTTCCATCACACAATGTTTGAAGTTAAACGAGAAATGGTTCTTCAACTCTCCCGCTTTGTCCAGGGAATTCGCAATAAAAAGCAAACGAAATCATAAAGGAGGAACCCGTCATGCTAAACTTTTTAAAGCGCAACAAGAAAGATTCAGACAATCAGCATAAGCCTTCCAACGATTCGACTGTTGATGCGGAGGATTTAATTGAAGGGGTAGAATCAGACTCTTCATCGGAAGAAGTAGAGACGGAACTATCTATCAATCCAGATTGGAAGCTTGCTGAAGAAGATGTATATGTCTACCGTTTTATGAACAATGAACACCCGCCATTAAAGCCTAATCAACTTTCATTAGGCGCATTTGAGTTAACGAAAATGGACGACGAGATTGCTGCCGGTGCCTTTGTTCGTAACTCTTTGAATAAGAAGATTACATTTAATGAAACGACTATTCTTTTAATGAAGACAGATGGAACTAAACTCGGACGAAAAGAATTCGATTTATCTAAAGTAGGCGAACTTCCTGCTCGCTCTAGCCGTCCTCACTTATTTATCTTTGACAAGAAGGAATTATTCGTTCCGATTGAGGAAGTACCGACAGAGGACTGGAAGTTAGCATTCGAATTGAAGAAAAGCTCTCAAAAGCATACTCTTGAACTAGAAGAAAGCTGGCAGAAATCCATGGCTAGTGAAGATTTCGAGAAATTAAAAGACTATACAGAGTCCCTCAAACCGCCTAAGCCAGGTGAAGTGAACTTTATGGGGTTAAAAGCTCACCAAACCGATAGCGGAGATCTTCACGTCACGATGTTAATCCGAAACGGAAGTAAAAAAGGCATTCACCTTCAACAGCTACCTCTTCAATTTGAGGATGCAAGTGGCGAAGTTGTAGCCAAGGGTGGCTTTAAGCTAGAAAACTTTGAAGTGTCAGCGAACACTAGTAAACCTTGGACCTTTATCTTCCCGAAAACTATGATTCAAACCTCAGAGTTAGATTTAAGCAAGTGGAAAGCTTATCCGGTTCAGTAACGTCAAAAAGCTGCTTCTCTAAATAAGAGAAGCAGCTTTTTTTGCCGTCAAACCTACTAACGCAGGTTCACTAGTGGTGCTAAGTATAGGGTGAAGCTTTACTTTTGTTGGTCCTTACTCATTTGTTTCGCCTCTTCAAGAGCTTCAATGTTGCTCTTGATTAACTGGTAAACACTTATGTTTGGATTTCCAACGGACTGTTCTGTACTTTCTAGCTGATGAAGAAAGAAGCTAGCAGAAAAAGAAAGAAACGCACTCTTACTAATTCCAAGCTCTTGTGTTTTTTCATCTATTTTGTGAAACAAGTCTTCTTCAACAGAAACACTTATCTTTTTCTTCTTCATAACACCAACCTCCTTCTATTATCATAAGTTTCTGGGTATCTGTTGTAAAGTGTATTCCGACCCGTAACCCTTGATTTCTCCTTACTTGAGCCTCCTAATCATGATATACTAGAAAAAAATAGAAAAGGGAGTTTTTGTTTTGAAATACAGTTTCAGGATGATCATCGCGCTACTTATATCGTTCACAAGTTTCACACTGCTTCCAACTACCATCGACGCTGTTGAGAATGAGAAAGAAATTAAAGATTACATAAAAAATGAATACGTCGATGAAATTGAACCTGAATTACTAGAAAAAGATCTTACTACTATTTTTGAAAGTCTGGATCCTTATTCTACTTATTTTACGAAAGAAGAATTAGAACGATTCAACGATAGTATCAATCAAAAGTTCGTAGGGATTGGGGTCTCTGTTGAAGTACATGATGAAGGAATTCTCATTACTCTGGTCTTCCCAGGGAGCCCAGCTGAAGAAGCAGGAATAGAAGCTGGTGATATCATCCTATCAGCTGATGGCATCTCCCTAAAAGGTAAAGACTCTCAATCTGCTATAACGTATATTACTGGAGCAGCCGGCACCTCTGTTTCCTTAGAGGTCAAGCAACAAGAGCAGACAAAAACCATTTCTCTTACCCGAGAAAAGATCCAACTTCCTGCTGTTACAGGTGAGAAACTCGGCGGCGATATTGGTTATATCCGTTTAAACACCTTCAGTCCTCAAACATTCTTACAGCTCAGATCCGTTTCCAAAGAAATGGATGACGTCAATCATTGGATCCTTGACGTTCGCAATAACCCTGGTGGTTACTTAAGCGCGGCTCAACAGGTGCTCGGTGTTTTTCCAGATGTGAAAACAGCCATGCATGCTGAATTTAGGGACATGGATTTCACGTATAAAGCTCAGAACCTTTTCTATAAGCTAGAGGAACCTGCCTCACTCTTAATCAATGAAAATAGCGCAAGTGCATCTGAAATTGTAGCCGGCTCCTTACAAGACTATAACGCAGCCACGTTATATGGTACGACCACATACGGAAAAGGCTTAATGCAACAAGTGAAGCAGTTCGCTGATGGCAGTGGTGTAAAACTATCAACAGCACGCTTTTTCACACCTGATTACAATGTGATCAACAGTAAAGGCATCTCACCAGACGTAGAAACATCCACTCCACTAGAAGATGCCCACACAGACGCTTTAGAACAATTTAAGTACCAAACATTTGATGAAGATACCGTAGCCTCAGACAAGACGTTTGTGATCCATACAAACGCCCCTGCAACTCCAAAAGAGTTCAAAGAATCGATTCACTTCTTTAAACTTGGTGGCAGTGATCTTCCGTTTACCATCACGGCGGAAGACGAAGATACGTTCATGTTAGATCCTAAAGAAGACCTTGAAGTAGACAGCGAATACACACTCATGATCCACCCAGGATGGACAAGTACTTCAGGTGAAACTTCTGAAAAAGGTGTCATCCAGCCAATTACAGTGGAAAATGAATAAGATGAACTCGATAGACGTAAAGCACCCTTGCCGGGGTGCTTTTTTTCTGGCTATTGGGTTCTTTTTCTAGACGTTCTGGATTGCATTCTCGTCATGGTCTTTTGTTTTCTAGACATCAGAGACAGTTTTCTCGACGTGCTCTCTCGTTTTCTAGACTTCAGAGACAGCTTTCTCGACGTGCTCTCTCGTTTTCTAGACTTCAGAGGCAGCTTTCTCGACGTGCTCTCTCATTTTCTAGACATCAGAGACAGTTTTCTCGACGTCCTCCCCCGCCTCCTACAGGAAGAAGCATCCCCCTCCACAACAAAAAAGCCCAGCGCCTATAAGCGCTGGGCCATCCCTAAACCAACTTCATTAATCTACCTGAAAGATCTTTTCAACCGGATCTTTCATCTTCGTTCCTGTGGAAGATTTCACTCCATCGGTTACTTTCAATTTATAGAACTGGTTACCTTTATAATCACTTTCTGGAGCATCTACGTACACTTTCGTACGATCGTTGCTCAGGCGAACCTCTATGCCTTCTACTTTGTTTCCGTTGTGATCGACAACGTATACGGTGTCTTCAGAAACAGAGGAAGAAAGTAGGGTTGTATTAAATGTTACTTTCCACTCTTTGCTATCTCGAACAAATTCATAATCGACTGGATCCTCAACGCTTGTATCCTCAGAGTCGTCATAAGCAGCACGAAGTCTGTCTAAGAAGATCATTCCCCAGTCTTTATTGTTCTCATCGGTCTCTGCAACATAGATGCGGGTCAGAGATAATGGCAGCGGTGCAGAGTCTGGAACTTCAGCCTGGACGTATTTCCATCCGTTCCAGTCCAATTCTCCTTCTTCTGTAAAGCTAATCGTCACCGTTTCCCCATTCCCATCTTGGAGCTTACCACGTAGCCAGTGATCTTTTCCGTCTCCATAAACCCACATTCCAATATGATTTGGACGGCCATCAATGGCGATTGGATCTTTTCGGATGATATAAGAAGCCGCTATGCCTTCATCACCTGTTGCGAAATTGTATTCAAAGCGCATGGAATGGTCGCCTGCTGCAACAGGCTCAAAACCTTCACTCAAACGATTTGTTCCTCTTGCTCGGATCGAGTCAAAGTACCACGCAGAGTTGCTCGTAAATCCATCTAAAATCTGTTCATTTCCTCCTATTGTTACAGAGGACTTGTAACTGCGTCCGTTCAGTTTTGCAACAACAGAACCTGTAGCCGGCTCGTCGTTCGTTGAAAGTACGCCATCTTGATTAATCTTGCCAATGGATCCTTCTGTTGCCCACTCTACTGTAGTCGGGTCAAAGATTAGTTTTTCATTGTCTAGATAAGCATCAGCTGTAAACGATTGTTTTCTATCGGTTCCAAGCTTAATACCTTGTGGTGAGATATCGAAACGATCCGCTTCTTCTACCACTTCAACTGGCAGTGTTTTCGTAGCTGTGCCGTATTCAACCACAACAGCCCCTTTACCTGCCTGCTCAGCGATAAAGGTATTCCCTTTCATTTGACCAATATTGCCTTCTACTGAGTAGGTAACCTTATCCTGATCAATCGAGATCGGATAGTAATACTGGTCTAACAGGGAATCCGCCTTAACCTGAATGGATGAGCCAGCCAGGATTTTACCTTCCTGCACTTTATGGGCACGAAGGTGCGTCGGCTCTCCGTCAGTTGCCGTATTTACGGCATGAAGAGTCGTTGATACAGAACGTTGCCAACCGTCTGATGGTGAGTTTATTACGCTCGGTAATGTGTTTCCAAATTGACGAACAGCCATCGTGGTGGAACCGCCGCCATCTAGATTCATAGCTTGATAGATTCCTTTGTCATCAAGGTAGTTCGCAAATTCTGTAAGAGTCATCCCGTCACTGTACCCATTTTGACGGCCATCAACGGTTACAAAATAAACTTTCGAGCCGTCTTTATTTGTTCCAACAGCTGTCCGTGGATGGCGCTGATTGGCACGATAGCTATCTTCGTTCATCGAAATATCTACCCGGCCATTTTGTACAAGCATCGGGCCGCTTCCAAGCATATACTGAGTATCCTTCCAAGCAGATGGTATATCAATGCTTAAGGAAAGCTTGTCCCCTACTTTAATATCGCTATAGCGCTTAGATAATGTGCCCCCCTGAATCGATAAGACAAAACCATCATCCGGAACTCTTGTACGCCCTTCTTCACCATAAGGACGGATATCTGTTACTTTACCTGTTACTTGCTCGCCGAAATCGACTTCCTTACTATCTAACGGCTTGTCTAACCCAGCTACCGTAACTTCAATGCCGTATTTATTCGATTTGGTCCAATCGAAGCGGTAAGATGGGGTGTAGACAATAATCTCGCCTTCTTCACGATCTTTGTTAACAGAATCAACCTTTACAGTATCTCCGTCATGTTCAAATTCCGTTTTAAAATAAAACTCCCCAACTTGAGCGTTCCCGTTGTCATCCATACCGAACGCTGTTGGAATGCTCATATATCCATTTGCATCTTCAGAAATCGCACCCAAGTTAAAGATGGACTGATTTTCTGAAACTAAATAAGCTGGTAAGGCATTATTTGTGTGGAAGAAAGATCCGTTGATCGAACCAAGCACACGATTCCCTTCCTTACTAATACTCTTCGCCTGTGTAGTCACAGGACTGAGTGATGGGAACGGAACTGGATAATTCATCTGAACCGTATTATAGGATCTTGATACGTCCACTTCTAAAATATTCGCTGTTTCTTCTAAATAACCAGAATCCATTTGTTCTTTTCTATGCGTCACGCCCGGAGCTACTGTGTTGTCTTCTTTCACTTCATAACTTGCAGCAGACACACTTCGCTCCGAAGTCCCGTCTAGCAATGGTAGATTGTACGCTGTTCCAACGATCGTAAAGATCATCATTAAAGAAAGAACGCGAACAGACCACTGCTGTACTGTACCTTTATGTAACATTCGTCTCCCCCTTATGTATATGCCTAAAAACAAACTACTAAAATTATACAGTTTAGTCATACCTTTTCTCAATAGACTAATGTAGGATTTTCATAGATTTTGACGAATAAAGGAAGCGATCTGTTACAGAAGACGTGTAATTTCTCCAAATCATGAGCTTGTCCGACCAAAAAATGTGAAGCAATATGACATTTTACCGCTTATCTTGTAAGGTTGTAATTTCCTTGATGAGTTTCTTTATTAATTGATCTGTATTTGAAATGGATGCTCTCTCTGTATCATCTATAATATTTTGCAATATATTTCGTAAATGGTCCTGATTTAGTGAATCCATACCTAACCACCTCTTTTTACATCATACGCATGGTCCCTTTGATTGACACAGAAGCCCTTCGCCTTTTGAAAATTAGGCTTGCCTCTTCATCCTGATCCGCAACCACAGAATGACACAGGCAATCAGAGCACCTGCTGTGTCGAGCATGACATCTCCAACGTATGGTGTTCGGTTTGGGGTGAAACCCTGATGGACCTCGTCTATGACCGCATACAAAAAGGTGAAGAGGATGCTTAAGAGCATGCTTCTTCCCCATTTAAGGGAAGTCGACCTCAGAAGAGCCACATAAAAGAACATACATAATAGGAGAAACACGGTCACGTGCGCGCCCTTACGAATAAAGAATTCAATCAAGCCATTCACACCAAGCGCCTCCACACTAACCTCTGAATGGTGATACGCAAATTGAATCCAATCAAGCACCGGTGCTAAAAAAGATAAATCCAACACATCACTCATAAACGGCTTTATATCCTGCTCCTCATATGGAGTCGAAGACGAATAAAAAATAACCCCCATCCACAAAATCGGCAATAACCAAAACCTCACAACCAACACCTCCCTCACCGCCCATCTTACCACACCACCGCAATAAAGCGTGTCAGACACCCTGCTACGCTCTAAAGCAGTGAAGGGTGTCTGACACATGGTTGCTCTTTAAAGCACTAAAGGGTGTCTGGCACGTGGGTGGAGTGGATTTTTGGGGGTGGCTGGGATTATAATGGGAGTAGGTATGAAAATGGTGAAGGGTTGTGATGTGGTTTGGCGATTAAGAAGGCGATTATTCCAGCAGCTGGGTTAGGGACAAGGTTTTTGCCGGCTACAAAGGCGATGCCTAAAGAGATGCTTCCGATTGTTGATAAACCAACGATTCAGTACATTGTTGAGGAAGCCATTGATTCTGGTATTGAGGATATCATCATCGTTACCGGTAAAGGGAAACGAGCAATTGAAGATCACTTTGATCACGCTCCGGAACTTGAGGATAACCTCATGAAGAAAGAGAAATTTGATCTTTTAGAAAAGGTCAAGCAATCATCGAAAGTTGAAATTCATTATATTCGCCAGAAGGAACCGATGGGACTGGGCCATGCGATTTGGTGTGCCCGTAAATTTATTGGGGACGAGCCTTTTGCCGTCCTATTAGGTGATGATATTGTCCGCGCTGATACTCCTTGCTTAAAACAGCTCATTCAACAATATGAAGAAACGAGAACATCGGTCGTGGGCGTGCAACGGGTTCCTGATGAAGAAACGCACCGATACGGGATTATTGATCCAGATCACCACGGCGGAGATCGGTATCACGTTCGTTCATTTATTGAGAAGCCTGAACAAGGACAGGCTCCTTCGAATTTAGCGATTATCGGTCGGTACATTCTCACTCCTGAGATTATGATGTTTTTAGATCAGCAGGAAATTGGGGCTGGCGGTGAAATTCAGCTTACCGATGCCATCCAAAAGTTAAACGAAATTCAACGGGTCTTTGCGTATGAATTTAATGGTCGGCGGTATGACGTTGGGGAGAAGCTTGGATTTATTGAGACTACGATCGAGCTTGCTCTAGAAAGAGAAGAACTTCGTGATGAACTTTTATCTTTTATAGATCAAACGCTTGAGCGTTATAAACAAGATTACTATTAAACGATTGTGCCGGGGCTCCCCCGGTTTTTCTTTTGTTATAAAATAACTTTCCCGCTATTTTTGAATTGAAAAAGGGACGTTAATTGTAAATATTTTAGTTTATTTAAGAAAAAACTAGGTTAAAGGTAGGGGAGGGACTTATACTGAATGTATTTCGTGCAGAAGAGCCTATACAACGATTGACACACTTCGGAATAATTCGAGTATAATATTAAGCACGCTATTTTATTAGGAGGCTTTTATTTAAAAATGGGACAACCACAGAGGAAGAAATTAGAGAAAACCTTAAAGCCCCACTGGGTCTGGGCAATTGCATTTGGTTCCGCCGTTGGGTGGGGTGCCTTTGTACTACCAACAGATTGGCTGCAAGGAAATGGACCGTTAGCTGTAGTCATCGGTTTCTTATTAGGGGCCGTATTGATGACAGTCATCGGTGTAAGTTACGGATTCCTCATTAAACAATTCCCTGTATCAGGGGGAGAATTTGCTTATGCTTACATTGGTTTTGGCAGAACACACGCTTTCGTCGCCGGTTGGTTTTTAACGCTTGGTTACATATGTACTGTTGCTTTAAACTCCTCCGCTCTTGCCTTACTAGGTAAGTTCTTATTCCCGAGTGTTGTAAAGGTCGTTCCCCTTTATACGATTGCAGGCTGGGACGTTTACCTCGGTGAAGTTATCATATCTACCGTTACGCTTATTGTATTTGCATTCTTAAATATCCGAGGAGCCAGTTTTTCTGGACGTTCTCAATTTATCTTTACTATCATCTTATTAACAGGAGTTGTTTTATTAGCCATTGGAGCGATTGTCAGCGACCAGGCTACTACTTCAAATATGCAACCACTATTTGCCCCAGGCAAACCAGCGATTGCATCGATATTGGCCATCTTAGCGATTACTCCATGGGCCTATCTCGGATTTGACAATATACCGCAAGCGGCAGAGGAATTTGATTTCCCTCCGAATAAAGCATTTAAATTAATCGTTTATGCTTTACTTGCTGCTGGACTTGCGTATTCTGTTATGGTACTTACTGTTTCAAGTCTAGCCCCTTGGCAGGAGTTAGCAGGATCTGCTTCAGCTTGGGCTACAGGAGACGCCATCGACAGCTTATTTGGCCGTCTTGGAATATTCATTATTGCCGTCGCTTTAGTGATGGGTATTTTCACAGGACTAAACGGGTTCTACCTGTCATCAAGTCGCTTAATGTTTGCGATGGGACGCGCTCGCGTGCTTCCACAGGTATTCCATAAACTACACCCGAAATACAATACACCATATGTAGGAATTATGTTTACATCTGCTCTATGCTTAATCGCTCCATGGTTCGGACGCGAAGTGCTGTTATGGATCGTAGACATGTCATCTATTGGTGTAACGATTGCTTATTTCTATTGCTGTGCAACAGCGTTCAAAATGTCGAAATCTAAAGCGCAGAAGATTTTCGCAGGATTAGGAGTAATTAGTGCAGCTATCTTCTTCTTCCTACTGACACTATGGTTCCTAGACTCTTCCCTATCCCAGCCATCTTACATTGCGCTAGCGGTTTGGGCAGGACTTGGGCTTCTCTTCTATCTTGTAAAACAAAAAGAATACAACGCTATTCCACGAAAAGAACTGAACTACTTGATTACAGAAAAAGAAGAAATCCCAGGAAAATAAGCAAAACCCTAAAGCCCACCGTCTACTATGACGGCGGGCTTTTTAATATTCGCGCACTCTTGCTTTCACACAGTAAAGGGAGAACGCGTGTCAGACACACGGGTGTTGATTAACCAAATTATGTAAATAAAATTAGACAAAAAAAGTCACTCACTTTAAAATGTTTCTTACCACAGAAAACAAACAAAAAGTGAGTGACTTTATATGAACAAAATTAACACACCTATTCAAATTCTACAATCTATAATTCCTTCCAAAACCTTAGAGGATCGGTTAGCTCAAGAATATAATTTTGAGGAAAAAGCCAGGAAATTCTCCGCGATAGACCTTCTTCATTTCTATTTAGAAGCCGGCGTGAAGCGTTGGACTGGGTATCGTGAAGGATCCGAAACGCTAGTGGAACAGGGAAATTTTGAATCCCTGAATCACTCCACGATCTCTAAAAAAGCCCAAGAAGTCCCCTATGAATTCTTTAGAGATTTATTTCAAGAATTGCTTCAGCGATTAACGACATCCCAAAAGAAAAAATTCTTAAAAGACTATTCTCTGTTTGCGATCGACTCAACAACGATTACCTTCAGACACCAAACTAGGAGCTGGGCGAAATATCGAAAACATCTCTATGCGATTAAACTCCATACAGAATTTAATATCGATCAAAAAATGCCCACCCATGTCTTCGATACCACAGGAAAAGATAGTGATATCATGATGGCACCTTTGATCTTCTTACATAAGGATTTTCCAGCTATTCGAGTCGCTGATCGAGCCTACGGAGCTAAGGATCTTTTGGATCAACTGAGCTCAGAGGAAAAGCCGTTTGTCATTCGTCTCAAAGCCGGGATCAAACACGACGTTCAAAGTCACAATGAATTTGACTTTAATGAAGAGTGGCCTGTCGTAGCCGATTATAACGCCTTTTTAGGCGCAAAGAATACGCAAACTACGTATACCTATCGAATCGTTACGGTTCCAAGCGAAACGGGTGAACCGATCTATTTAGCTACAAATGTAATGGATTTAAAGGCTGAAAAGATTTCAGAGGTCTATAAAATGCGCTGGGAAATTGAACTATTCTTTCGGTGGATCAAACAAAACTTAGACATTCCAAACCCGTTTGGAATGTCTAAGAACAAGGTTTTAAGTCAAGTATATGCGACGCTAATCGCTTACCTGTTATTACGTTCCACCTTCAATGAAACGCAGCCTAAGTGGTCAACTTATACCAAACTTTCCTTCAAGGAATTCACTCGAAAATTTATCAAAAGCACTCTTCCAATAGAAGTTGGTATCGAAATTGGGTTGCTTCTCAAAAATTGGCGAAGTGTATCCAATTCAACTGGTAAAATATAGCTAATCAACACCCGTATGTCAGACACCCTTCACTACTCTAAAGCACCGCAGCGTGCCAGACACCCTGCGGTGCTTTAAAAGGCTGCAGGGTGTCTGGCACGCTTTATTTCGCTAAAGTGATGTATGATCTATTTCTTTGTCCCTAGTTTTTGTAAAGGGATGTTTACAGATAAGGCTTTGGGATGATTTTGAGAATTCATGGAATCGGACAAATTGATCTGTGCAATCGGTTCCACTACTGACGCATCAATCGACTAGTTCTTTTTTCACTAGTAAAACACCGACATCTCTTTGCTTGCAACCGACGTAAAACGCCCGTATATTAAGAGGGCAATCGATTGCACAAAACAACTACATCAAACAAATCTACTTTTATGAGGTGACAGATTCTATGTACAAACCATCTAAACGCCTGACCCGCTTATTAGCTACAACGGCAATGGCTGCGACGCTCTTCACTGCAGCTGCACCAAACGTTCTAGCCGTGACACAACCACATCCCGACCAAGAACTGAATCAAGAAAATGTGAAGAAGCAATTAGAAGTTCAATCTGTTAAGCAACTAGAAGACGGCGTAAAGCTAACCCTAACTGACCAGAAAGAAGCTTACATACGCTTATTCGCTGAAGACATGGCGAAGGTATCGATCCTAGAAGCTGGTGAAGAAGAGTACTTCTCAGAAGGAATCGCGAAGAAAGAATGGGACACGCCTTCTTTTGACTTTGAAAACGAAGGAAACGTTGTAACCCTTTCGACAGATGAAATTACAATAAAGATCAAAAAAGAACCATTCGGCGTTAAGTTCCTCGATAAAGAAGGAAACGTCATCAACGAAGATTACATGCAAAACGGCGCTGGTTATGATGGGGATAAGCCCTACGTTTACAAGAAGACGAACGAAGACGAAGCGTTCTACGGATTCGGTGAGCAAGCTGGTTTGAACGTGAACCAACGCGGTGAAAGCATTGGTATGTTCAACACAGACGCTTACGCTTATCAGCCAGACACGAAATACTTATACACATCTATCCCGTTCTTTATGGGGCTTAAAAATGAGAAAGCATACGGCATCTTCTTCGACAACGCCAACCGTTCTTATTTTGAAATGGCTTCTGAGAGCGATGATTATTACTATTTCTACGCAGATGATGGAAAGCTAACGTACTACTTCATGTACGGCCCTGAGATCCAAGACGTGTTGGATCGTTACACAGAGCTAACAGGTAAAATGGAGAAACCAGCAAAATGGACGCTTGGCCTTCATCAGAGTAAATGGGGTTACACAGCTGATGAAATCGAGAGCGTAGCCAAAACCTACCGTGATAAAGAAATTCCACTCGACACGATGCACTTTGACATCGACTATATGGATGAGTACCGCGTGTACACTTGGGCAGATGATTACGCAAGCGACGAGCTTCACAACTCACTAGATGATATGAACTTCCACAAGATTGCGATCAATGACCCAGCCGTTAAGAAAGATCCTGGCTACTACATGTATGACGAAGGTACGGCGAATGATTATTGGGCTAAAAATCCAGACGGCACGAATTTTGTCGGTGAGGTTTGGCCTGGAGACTCTGTCTTCCCTGACTTCTCAAAAGAAGAAGTGCGCGACTGGTGGGCAGACAACTCGAAAGTCCTTTATGATCAAGGCATCGACGGGGTTTGGAATGATATGAACGAACCAGCCGTATTCGACGGGCCATTCCACACAGCTCCACTTGATGTGACATTTGGAGAAGGAGACAATGAGCGCACACACGCGCAGTACCACAACCTTTACGGTCATGATGAAGCTGAAGCAACGTATGAAGGTGCGGTTCAACACAACCCTGAGGAACGTCCATTCGTCCTTACACGTGACATGTACGCAGGAACTCAGCGCTACGCTGCATTATGGACGGGCGACAACGTAAGTGAATGGGATCACCTGCAGATGTCGATTCCAATGAACGCAAACGTAGGTCTTTCTGGACAGCCATTCGTCGGGAATGACATTGGCGGTTTCGCTGGACGTCCGGATGCTGAGATGTACGCTCGTTGGATCGAAGTAGGCGCATTCCTACCGTTCTCCCGCGTTCACTATGATAGTGACTCGAAAGCTGCTGTAAAACAAGGTCAAGAACCTTGGGCATTCGGTCAAGAAGTGGAAGATATCAGTAAGAAATACATCGAAATGCGTTATAAACTAATGCCTTACTTGTACAACACATTCGTTGATGCTTCTGAAACAGGCTCTCCTGTTCAACAGCCACTTGTGTATCAATTCCAAGAGGATGAGAACACGTACGACATTAGTGATCAGTTCATGTTCGGTGAAGCAATGATGCTTGCTCCTGTCGTACAAGAAGGTCAAACAGAACGTGACGTTTACCTTCCTGAAGGTGAAACGTGGGTGGATTATTGGACAGGTAAAGAATATCAAGGCGGACAGACGGTTCATACAAAAGCAGAACTCGACCACCTACCTATTTATATGAAGAAAGACTCTGTCATCCCGACTCGCGAAGTTCAACAATACACAGACGAAAAACCACTTGAAAATCTTGTGCTTGATACGTACTTGTCTGAAGAAGCGAGCTATTCCTTCTATGAAGATGACGGCGCGACGATCGATTACAAAGACGGAGAGTTCAACATCACGAACTTTACTATGACGCGTAAAGGCAACCATATTGAGTTCACACAAGAGAAAGAAGCAACAGGTTATGACAGTGAACTTGATTCTTACACGCTTAAGCTAAACAACGAGAAAGCACCGAAGAAAGTTCAGGCTGCGAGATCAAAATACAGCGAGGTGTCTTCAGTAGAAGAAGTGAAAGCAGAACAAGAAACGTACTTCTATGACACGGAAACAAGCACCCTTTATGTAAACGTACCAGCTAACGAAGATAAAAACGTGAAAATTTTCGCTAGCAAAGGGAAACGAAAATAAAAATCATGAGCATCCCCTTCTTCACATTTTTTACAGATAAAATGAAACAGGTGCCCCCTTATCGAAGCACATTCACGCGAAATGTATAAGGATTGCCTGTACCACTCACATCTGAAAAATGGTAAAGTGTTATAGGGAGCATATCATGCTTATGTAAAAGCCATCTTAAGACTAACAGGCCTTCCTGTTAGTCTTTTTCTTTCAAAAAAATGCACACAAAGGAGGGATTGGGATGAAAAAGAAACTATACTTGCCGCTTATTTTTTTAGGTGTCCTTATCCTTTTACTTATTCCGGCAAGATTTCTATGGTCTGATGACGAGACCTTTGAGCCCCCTAATGAAAAATCTCCAATTACCGATGTAACCGTAGATCATGTTCAAACAGACTTAGCCAGGTATAAGCCCGGTGAAACGATTACGTTTGAAGCCGAACTCTCTAAAAAACCGACGAACAGTATCGATATGAAAATTACTTACTATCACTTAAACGACGTCGTTCATGAGAAAATTATGCAAGTCGATCAGCAGAACATCAGTTGGGATTGGACCGCTCCAAAGGAAGATTTTACAGGATATTATGTAGAAGTTAGCCCCCTTCATAACCAAAAAGGGTATGCAACCATTGGTGTGGACGTTTCCTCTACTTGGGTTCAGTTTCCTCGTTACGGATTCCTATCAGACTTTAAAGATAAACCTGAAGAGGAACAGCAAGCTGTCGTAGATCAGCTTAATCGTTACCATATTAATGGTGTTCAGTTTTATGACTGGCACGATGAGCATCACCAGCCACTTAAAGAAGAGAACGGGAAACCTCTCTCCTCCTGGTCGAACATCGCAAATCAACCTGTCTCCTACGAAACCGTTCAATCCTATATTGATAAGGTTCACAACAAGAAGATGACCGCCATGTCCTATAACTTGTTGAACGGAGCTCTTTCTGAATCTGAAGAAGATGGGGTGAAAGAAGAATGGCGCCTCTATAAAGATGAAGAACAAGAAGAGTATGACGTTCATTCTCTACCTGATGATTGGAAAAGCGATATTTACCTAACAAATCCGGCAAACGGAAGCTGGCAGAATTACATTTTCAACAAGCAACAAACGGTATTCGATCACTTAACGTTTGATGGGTGGCACATGGACCAACTTGGCGATCGTGGCGATGTATTTGATTACAACGGTGATCCTGTGGCGCTTGATAAGACGTTTAAGAGCTTTATCAAAAATGCAGACGATACGTTTGAGGATAAACAACTCGTTATGAATGCAGTTAATCAATACGGTCAGGAACAAATCGCTGATTCACCTGTATCATTCTTGTATACAGAGGTGTGGAATCCATTCAAATCCTACGCTGAGTTAAATTCGATTTTAAAAGAAAACGGGAAGCTCTCAGAAGGAAAGAAAGCTTCCGTCTTAGCCGCCTATATGAACTACGACAAATCGGACCAAGAAGGAACCTTCAACACACCAGGAGTTCTTTACACAGACGCACTGATCTTCGCACAAGGCGGAGCGCACTTAGAACTTGGCGAACATATGCTTTCAAAGGAATACTTCCCTCATAACAAGCTAGACATGACGGAAGATCTTCAGCAAAAAATGGTCAACTACTACGACTTTATGGTCGGATACGAGAACGTTCTGCGCGATAAGGTAACGTCTGCTCCACTCGAGATTACAACCGAGAACTGGGTTCGCTTAACTTCAGAGCCTGAAAAAGGACAAATTTACACATTTGCTAAGAAGCAAGAGAACCGAAAAATCGTCCACTTCTTAAATTATTTCGACGCCACTCATATGAACTGGCGCGATACAAATGGCACGCAAACAGAACCTTCTATGAAAGGGGATCTGTCCGTGACCATTCAAGAAGAAAAAGAAGTCGACAACGTATGGATTGCCTCTCCAGACTGGAACAAAGGCCTTCCAACCAAACTTAACTTCACCCAAGAAGGAAGCGACCTCACCCTCACCATCCCCAAAATCAAATACTGGGACATGGTCGTCCTCGAATACAAATAACCGCTTTAAAGCACTAGACGGTGCCAGACACCCGTTCATCCTTTACAGCGGTAACGCACAAAACGGTGTCTGACACCCTTTAGTAAGCTAAAGAGTGTCAGGCACCGTTTTTTATAAGCTTTGCTTGAATGTCGGAATGGAATCAAGGGAAGGACCTTGTTCGATTTTCAGCGGTTTCAGCAAATTGTCCATACCAATTTCATCCCGGAGAGTAAGTAGTTCTGCTAAGGAAAGGTTCGTATCCATTTGCTTAGTTATATCCGTAGCAAGTTGTTTTAAAGAAAGCAGCGTTAAGAAAGACATGTGCGTCATATTACTAACCATCCCCCCAATATCCACGTTTTCCGGATTTTCTAGGGAGACTCCTTCCTCTGTCATGTTCTCCATGACTTCTTGTACGGCTGGGTTTTCCATCGTTTGTTCCATCATCTTCTTCATCGTTTTCTGATCGACACGCACATAGTAATCCATTTGTTTCCCCAGCTGTTGTTCAAAGGATTGCAGCATCTTCTCTGTAGAGGAACCCGCAGCCACTTCCTCTATGTTCGATACGAAAACGGTATGCTGATTCGGTTCATACGATAAGAGCGAAACGTTTGCTTTCTCGTCATTTACATCCTGAATCACCACGATCGACAAAGCACTTGAATCCACACCCGGGTCTTCTTCTAAATCAAGGGGACTGACCTGAGGAAAGTCATGGCTATACGAACGAGTTTGACCCTCTCCTGCCTCTTCTTCAACAATCCCATCATCCCCCTCTGTAGAAGAACGGGACCAGAAATCTTCATTGATCATCAAACCAGCCAAAAACACTAAAATCGCCAGACTAAACAAGGACCTCCCAAATCGCGGCCTCATACACATCGATCCTTTACCTTTTTACCCACCATTCTAGCCAAACTCCCACTCACTCATACCCTGGTATATCTACCTTTACTGCGGTGCTGTAATGCAGCGTGTCTGACACCCTTCAGTGCTCTACTGCAATGACGCGTGTCTGACACCCTTCACTGCTGTACAACAAGAAAGAGGGGCAGGTATAAGGAATCTTCCCTATACCTGCCCCTCTTTTTAGAGTAGGGTGTATTTGTTTTTTGGGCGGCCTTTTGAGCCGTAGTGGGATTGGATTTCGACGTCTCCCATTTCGACGAGATAGTTCAAATAACGGTGTACGGTTTGATAGGAGACGGGAAGATTTTTCTGGATTTCATTAATGGTTTGCGGTTCTGTCTGCTCATATAAGTAAGCCTTCACCTGGCGTAGTGTGTCTTCGTTGATGCCTTTTTCAATGAAAGCTGTTTGACCCTCGTCCTGCAGCTTCGCCATTTTTAAATTTAACTTAATGCGCGATAACAGATCAGCCGCTTTAATCGGTTTTAAGGCAAAATCATTCGCCCCTTCTTTTGTGAACGCCTCGGCTAATTCAAAGCGCTCATCCACCGTTAAGACGATAATCGGGACATGAGGATCTTTTTTACGGATAGCTTTTACCGTTTGAAGTCCGTCCCACTCCGGCATGTGGAAATCGACCAATACGAGCTGATGACGTCCAGATTGAAACTGCTCGGCGCCTTCTTTTCCGTTCACCGCAGTTTCAGCCTGCCACCCACCGAAATCACAGATCTCTTGTACCGTAAAACGTATATCTTCATTATCATCAATGACTAAAATCATAAGCTTCCTCCTCTACATAAACAGGTAAATAAACCGTTACAGACGTCTCCACATACGGTGTACTCTTCATATCAATCGTGCCTCCATGCTGATCAACAACGCTCTTCACAAACGGCAAACCAATTCCTGATGAACGCTTCGTACTGAACCCCTCTTCCCAGATCTCCTCTAATAAGCTAGGGTCTACGCCAGGACCATCATCTTTAATAGAAAAAGCGACCCCCTCAGCATAAGAATAGGCTTGTACCTTAAGCGTGCCTCCCGTTTCTCGTAACGACCGTAGTGCATTCTCGACCATATTCGAAAGGGCCCGGGAGAAGCGGATCTTATTCACCTCGATCATCGGAAGGTCTTCCTCCACTTTTACTGAAACCGTAATGGAATCGTCATCAATGGAAAGATGACTCCTCACGTATTGTATGACCTCCATGACCTCCATCTCCCGCTTCGTCTCCTCATAGAGAATCTCAGAAACCATATCTTTCATCTTGTTCACCGATCCATAAATCCGGTCAAAATATCCGTCCACTTTCTTATCCTCATTTTTTAATTCAATTAAGGACACAAGCCCCTCAACTGTCACAAGAGGCGTCTTCATATCGTGCACTAACGAATGAATCTCTTTATATACATTCGTCTCAAACAGTTCACCACGCGCCTCCTGTAGCTCTTCTGTTTGTTTTTGATACTTCCTTGTAATCGTCACTTGCTTGCTAAATAAGTGAAGAATCGTCGTGACAATGACTGCGATTAAAAAAAAGCCAGCAAATAGAATAATGGAAATCGTGCTAAACAACGTATTATCCGTTAAATATTCGTCAGCAAGCTTAATACTCACCGCAAAATCATCCGTACCAATACCAAAGACCGTAAGCCCTGGGACCATGTTTAACCACTGAACCGCAAAGAATAAAAATAAGATAATGACACTAAACATGCTATAAAAATATCGCTGCTCAGGAATAAAGTTATGTAAAAATAATAGAATCGCAAGCAATCCTAAATGGATCGAGTAAGAGTAATGTTCATGGTGAATCACGTTAAAGATATAAACGCTCCCCATAACAAGAAAAACAAGAAGCCCTTGATAGAATAGCGATCTGCGATTTTTAGAAACGGCATACGAAATAAACATACTCCCAATATAAATACAGTAAAAAATTAAGAAATACCAAAAAGCATAGGATAAAGCAGTTACCAAAAGGCTTCCACTATCGCTCATCGTTAAGCTCTTCTCAATGTTCTCATAAATCCACGCTGTCCACTCATGCGTAAAGCCAGGAAATGAAATACCCAACAGCAACAACACACATCCAGCCAATAAGTACCCAATCATCTCCTCACCTCCTTTATCACTTCACCGTACGAAACGGTGCCAGACACCAATCAATCCTTTACAGCATTAAAGCGCCCCGCTTATCGGAAGGCCAGGTTGAAGGGGGTTTTGGTGTCTTCGATGCCTTCTACAAGGGTGATGGGGACGGAATGTTGTTTGGCTTGTTCTAGCAAGGTTTCGTTGTATTCCAGGTCTTGGATGCCTATGATGTAATCCGCATGAGGGATAGAAGCTTGGTACAAGTCCCAAGTGTAAGGGTCTTCCCTTGAAGCTCCGCTTAGCTGAACAACAATAATAGGCGTATCCCTTGCTTCCGCTTCATCATACAATTGCTCAACACGTTCCTTCTCTTCCTCATAAGAACGGTAGGTTTGGCGCACACCGTGGGGGCTATAGCCGACTACAACAACAACGGTTTTGTATTCATATAAATCTGTAGCCAATGCCCGAGGACGATAGTCTCCATCTAAATTCAATTCATCTGCTATGTAAGAGAAGACTTTTCCTTCAATGGCTTGCCCCGCTGATGTAATAAGGATCGGTTCTTTTCCAACCGGAGCAGGAAGGTTCGGCCAGGTGTTCCAGTTCTCTTCAGAACTATCTTGATAACGAATCAAGACCAACAAACCACAAGCCACAATGAGTGCCAGGACGATAGAGTATTTTTTCATTGGATCCCTCCCTATTCTATTATGTTTCTTTCACTCAAGGAAAACATGTCATATAAGTAAATCTAACCCTGGGCCGTTATTTAAATTTTCGATAAGGGGTGGCTGGGGAACGGGGAGACTCCTGCGGGAGAAAGAGGTCGAAGAGACCCCGGAGGGCGGTTTCCCCGAGGAGGCTTTTAAAAAAGTGTGAAGTTCGACTAAGACCGTCACGTCCTGTGACAACGTCGAACGACCCCACCTCGTGTGAGGCCGCGGAAAGCGAGTCGTTCCCCAGCCACCCCTATCTCCCATTATACGCAAACGGCCCTTATCTCTAATTAAGCCAATTAAAAAAAGGATAAAGTTCGCCAAACTTTATCCTAAAGTGTACATGATTCCATGTGCTTAATAAATATATTTTTTGAAATTTGACACTATTGCCTCAGTCTTGGATCAAGAGCATCGCGAAGTCCGTCGCCAAGGAGGTTGAACCCTAATACAACAAGGAGAATCGCAAGGCCTGGGAACATGACAACCCACGGGGCCGTTTGTAAGGCGTCGACTCCTGCTTTAAGCATAGCTCCCCACTCTGGCGTTGCCCCTTGAGCTCCAAGTCCAAGGAAGCTAAGACCGGCTGCATCTAAGATTGCCGTACCAATACTGAGTGTCGTTTGAACGATAATCGGTGCCATACAGTTGGGTAAAACATGCCGGAAAAGGATGCGTCCATTTTTCACACCTGTCGCCCTGGCGGCTTCGACGAATTCTTTTTCCTTCACGGATAGCACCGTCGACCGCACAATCCGCGCAAATTGCGGAACCCCCACGATCCCGACGGCAATCATAGCGTTTGTCAGGCTACGTCCAAGTACAGCCACCATCGCAATGGCAAGAAGGATACTCGGAAAGGCCATTAGGATATCAATAAATCGCATCACGACCATATCAACCCAGCGCCCAAGATAACCAGAGATTCCTCCAAGAAGAATGCCGACAACGGCTGAGATTCCGACGGCTACAACACCAATCTGAATCGAAATTCGCGCACCATATGCAATACGACTGAAGATATCACGGCCAAGAGCATCGGTCCCTAACCAGTGCTCACCAGAAGGCGGCTGATAGCGATCGATAACACTCCCGTCATCAATCGGATGGTAAGGGGCAATCAAGGGAGCAAATACAGCAATCACGACAAGCAATGTAATAATGACTAACCCGAGCAACGACGTTTTGCTTTTTACAATACGCGATAACGCATCTTTCCATAAACTTACTTCTTTCGGGTCAGACTGTTCCGATCGAACTTCTTCTTCCGATTGCACTTCTGCTACTGGCATAAGAGTCACATCCTTTCTTAATCAAATGAGATCCTCGGATCGATGTATTTGTACAGAATATCGGTCAGGAGGTTTACGAACACGAACATAATCGCAATGACGAGAATGGTTCCTTGCACGACCGGATAGTCACGTCCAAGAATCGACTGCAATACGTAACGGCCGACTCCAGGCCAGGAGAAGATAGTTTCTGTTAATACGGCTCCGCCTAGTAGAAAACCAAACTGCAAACCAATTACCGTCAGGACAGGAAGGAAGGCATTTTTTAAAGCATGTTGGAAGACAACAAGGTAACTCGCTAATCCCTTAGCATCCGCTGTACGTATGTAATCCTGGTTCATGACTTCAAGCATACTTGAACGGGTCATACGGGCAATAATCGCCATCGGAATCGTCCCAAGCGCAATGCCTGGCATTAACAAATGGACAAATGCATCACCAAATGCAGCCCAGTTCCATGTCAAAATGCTATCGATTAAAAAGAAATTCGTAATCGTCTCAAGCTCCGTCCCAGTCGAAAGACGACCAGAAGCCGGTAGCCACTGCAGTTTAACGGAGAATAACCAGATCATCATAAGTCCAAGCCAGAAGATCGGAATAGATACACCGAGCAAGGCCCCCGTCATACTCACATTGTCAAACCAAGAATACTGTTTAACAGCCGCAATCACGCCGGCTAAAACGCCAATGACAGTAGCAAGGAGCATAGCGAACAGGCTCAATTCAACTGTTGCTGGCAAGCGATTCTCTAACTCGTCCGCTACAGCCTCTTTTGACTTTACAGACGTACCAAGATCTCCTGTGGCCAGATCCCCAAGAAAGCTTCCATACTGAGCGATGTACGGGTCATCTAACCGTAGTTCTTGACGAAGCTGCATGAGTTGCTCTTCGTTCGCCTTGCTTCCTAGCATACTTCGCGCTGGATCCCCCGGTATTAAATGAATGAGTGAAAACGCCAGGATCGAGACGCCAAGTAAAACAGGAATCGTCATCAACAATCTTCGAACGATATAACTTACCATCCTACATCCCTCCCTTTCTTCTTTTCTAGTAAAAGGTGCCTGCCCTCCACTGAAGGAGGAGCAGGCTTTAGCTTTTACTTCAGTTTGATGTGGTTAAATTTCTCTGTACCTGTTGGGTGTGGAACATATCCGTCGATGTTGTTCTTCGCTGCAATCGGTGGTGTGGTGTGAGCGATTGGCAACCAAGGTGCATCGTCATGAATAATTTCCTGCGCTTTCTTGTAAAGCTCAGAACGTTTCTCCTGATCTTGCTCTACTTGCGCCTCTGTTAACAAGTCATGAATTTCGTCATTCTTATAGAAAGCGATATTTCCTGCAGAACCTTCTTTTGCATTATCCTTATCTAGTAGAACATAAAGGAAGTTATCAGGGTCACCGTTGTCCCCTGTCCAACCTAAGAACGCCATATCATGCTCACCGTTTTGCGTTTTCGTTTGGTGCGTTTCCCATTCGTTTTCTACGATCTCAACGTTTACGTTTACTTCTTTAAGCATTTGCTGAATCGCTTGAGCCGTTAACTTCGGCTGCGGAAGGTAAGGACGTGGGTTGGACATGGCGTAAAGTGTCACATCTAATCCGTCCCCGTAACCCGCTTCAGCAAGTAATTTCTTCGCTTCTTCAGGATCATAGCCATAAGGTTCTACGTCCTCGTTATATCCCCAAAGACTTGGTGGCATTGGGTTTTTCGCAGGTTTTCCTAATCCTTCGAATAGGGTAAGTAGTTCTTCTTTATTTACACCTAGATTAATCGCTTTACGCACTTTAGGATCTGCCATTGGGCCATCCTGATCGGTATTCATCGCCATGTATCCAACGTTCATAGAAGGACGGCGGAACACCTGAAGATCTTCGTTATCTTCTGCGCCAGAGATATCCTGTGGGTTCATCCCCTTCATCATGTCGATAGAGCCAGATTGTAGCTCAAGATAGCGAGCACCGTTATCCGGAATAACACGGAAAACTACCTGATCTACATGAGCCACATCGCCAAAGTAGTCTTCGTTTTTATCAAGGGTGATCTTATCTCCTTTAGACCATGAGTTAAACTTGAAAGGTCCTGTTCCAACCGGGTTCTTGAAGTAGTTCTCCCCATGCTCATCGACAGCATCAGGAGAGGCAATACCAAATGGAGGCATCGCAAGGGTATAAATGAACGGTGCGTTCGGCTTATCAAGCGTAAACGTCACTTCATAATCCCCCGTTGCTTCAACGGATTTCAAGAAACCATTCGGATCTTCTTCAGAACCACCGAACATGTAACCGAAGTAAATGGAATCATCCGTTTCCACCCAACGATCAAAGTTATACACAACGTCTTCAGCCGTGAAGTCAGTACCATCGTGGAATTTTACGTCCTCACGAAGCTGGAACGTATATTTCTTGCCGTCGTCACTCACTTGCCAATCCGTAGCAAGTCCAGGCTGTACTTCTGTTCCGTCTTCCTTGTACGTCACTAACGTGTCATAAATCTGTTGAGTTACATAAAGAGACTCTCCGTCCGTTACTTTTGACGGGTCTAACTGTTGAGAGTCCGCTCCTCTTGCGAATACGAGCGTGTTATCTTCATTCTCACTGCTTTTTGCATCGTCTTGACTGTCGTCGTTTTCCGTTGACGCCTGATCATCATCACCGCTACACCCTGCCACAACTAAAAGTGTCAAAAGTGCAACGCCAAGAAGCGTCCGAAGTAAATGTTGTTTCATCATGGTACCCCCTTATAAAATATGAAAAAATGTATGCATCAGGCCCTAAACAGGCGCTTCCACAACTTCTTTAACTAAATGACAAGCAGCCTGGTGATCCCCTGCTGCAACTGACTTTAATTCCGGATGCTTCACCCGGCATTGCTCTTCAGCAAACGGGCAACGGGTGTGGAACTTACACCCTTCCGGCGGAATCGAAGGACTTGGTAGATCTCCTTCTAACATAATGCGTTCCTTTTTCTTATGAGGATTGGCCTCTGGAATCGCTGATAAAAGAGCTTGCGTATACGGGTGCTTCGGATTCGAATAGAGCTCATCCACTTCACCGACCTCGACAATCTCACCGAGATACATAACAGCAACACGGTCACTAATATGGTGAACGACACTTAAATCGTGAGCGATAAATATGTAGGTTAAGTTGAATTCTTCCTGCAAGTCTTCCATCAAGTTCACCACCTGTGCCTGAATGGAAACATCAAGCGCAGAAACCGGCTCGTCACAAATAATGAGGTCCGGGTTAACCGTTAAGGCTCTGGCAATCCCAATCCGCTGTCGCTGACCTCCACTAAACTGGTGTGGGTAACGATGTTTATGATAGGAACTCAATCCCACTCGATTAAGAAGGTAGTCCACCTTTTCCTTTCGCTCTTTCTTCGGCGTATTGAAAGCCTTCATTGGCTCTTCAATAATTTGTTCCACTGTCATACGCGGGTTTAAAGAGGCATAAGGATCTTGGAAAATAATCTGGATATTCTGCCGTAGTTTACGGAGCTTCTCACCCTTAAGCTTTGATATGTCCTCTCCCTTATAGAAAACCTCCCCTTCTGATGGGTTAATAAGGTTTAAAATAGCGCGGCCCGTCGTAGATTTTCCACAACCACTCTCTCCAACAAGCCCGAGCGTCTCCCCTTTTTGAACGGAAAACGACACACCGTCTACAGCTTTCACAGCTCCAACTTTCCGTGGAATAATGCCTCCACCTTTAATCGGAAAATGTTTCTTCAGATTGTTCACTTCTAATAGCGTTGTCATGACGTCACCGCCTTTTCCTTCTCTTCATATAACAAGCAGCGTACGTGATGATCTTCGGATTCTTCACGTAAAGCCGGGTCTACTTCAAGGCATTGATCCATCGCATGTTTACAACGAGGGGCAAAACTACATCCCTTCGGAAGTGCCCGTAAGTCTGGCGGAAGTCCTTGAATCGGCTCAAGACGAACTTTTTCTTTTACAATCTTCGGAATCGATCCGATTAGCCCCCATGTGTATGGATGCTTCGGATGATCAAATAACTCATGCACATAAGCAAACTCAACCGGCTTTCCGGCGTACATGACCATTACTCGCTCGCACACTTCAGCGACAACGCCAAGGTCGTGTGTAATCATAATAATCGCCATCCCGAGTTCCTTTTGAAGACGTTGAAGAAGCTCTAAGATCTGGGCCTGAATGGTCACATCAAGCGCTGTCGTCGGCTCATCGGCGATTAAGACTTCCGGATCACACGAAAGTGCAAGTGCAATCATCACCCGTTGCCTCATTCCTCCACTAAATTCGTGAGGGTAGCTTTTTAGTCGACTTCTAGGTGAAGGAATGCCAACAAGTTCTAAAAGCTCCACCGCTCGATTGATTGCTTCTTTCTTTGAAACATTCCGGTGAGCACGAATCGTCTCCACCATTTGCTTCTCCACTGTAAAGACCGGGTTAAGAGATGTCATCGGATCCTGGAAGACCATTGAAATACGATCCCCTCTAATCGCACGCATCTCTCGATTGGATTTAGAAAGAAGGCTTTCTCCTTTAAACATAATGTCGCCTTTCGCGATCTTGCCTGGGTCTTTAATGAGACGCATGATCGACATGGCCGTGATACTCTTCCCTGAACCAGACTCCCCGACAATGCCGAGCGTCTCTCCAGGCTTAATATCAAAACTCACCCCATCAACCGCCTTCACAACTCCAGACTTCGTATGAAATTGTGTATGCAAATCGTTAACCGAAAGTATAGGTTCCTGTTCCATCGCAATCCCTCCTAATTCGGAAAAGGAAAATATCAGTAAATTCAGAAAGTATTGAAAACTTATGTTGCTTATTATAGCGAACATTCTCCACCCATCGACCTTTTTCTCATATTTCTCAAAAAAACATTTCAATCTCATTACACAATGATGCTTTAGTGCTGTGAAGGGATGGTGGGTGTCAGACACGCTTTAGTGCTGTGCAAGGATGGCGTGTGTCTGACACCCTTTAGTACTGTACAGGAACAGCGCGTGTCTGACACCCTTTAGTGCTGTGCAGGGAAGGCGCGTGTCTGACACCCTTTAGTGCTGTAGTAGTAAAAAGGGGTGGGGTTTTGTGTTGGGGGTGGGTTGTGCGGTACAATGACAGTATTGTATAAGTACGTTCATGGTAAGAAAGGGAGTCTTTGAGATGATTGATATTACATCAACAGAAGTGTTGGAACTTAGCGGTTGGTTAACCTACCAGCGAGGAGCCAACTATTATCAGGATGGATTGGTGAAGTCAATCAACCGCTATGTTGGGACGGATCCAAGCCGCACATTTGTGCACGCAACGGTTGAGGGAACACGCATCGACGACTATGAAGTTCATCTCACATTTTCCACTCATTATGGAAACTATGAGCGCGGGCGGTGTACGTGTCCGGCTTACGCGGATGGGCAACCGATGTGTAAACACATGGTCGCAGCGATGCTTGAGACGATCGATCGTTACACAAACAACAATACGATATGGAACAAACAGGATAATTCTCTCACAGAGCGGGGTATTTTTGCACAGCCCTCTCAGCATGATAAAACGAAGCAGCTGAACTTGGCATCTTCTTTTGTGGATGAACTGATGGACTACATGGCCGATCAAGAAGACGAATCCGGCCTGTTCCAATCCTCAAAAGAGCCGCTTTATCTGCAGTTCGAGCTTGAGAATATCGCTTCTCGCTTCGCTCAGCGGGACAGTGTGGAACTATCCATGAAAGCAGGGACATCAAGACTTTATGTGGTAAAGGACCTGGCTGAATTCATCGATGCCTGGTATGATCAAGAACCCCTTTACTTCACGCAATATTACACGTATGATCCGGAACAGCAGATCATGGCGCCTGAAGACGCAGCCGTTTTAGAGAAGCTGTATCCTTTAGTAAAGAGTCAGCAAATGTATTCAGAGAATGACTTTTACCGCTCCAGTAGCTCGAAGAAAACCATCCGGATTCCAGACCAGTTTTTGACGGAGCTTCTGACGCTTTTTGAGGACTGTGACTCTGTTGTTCTAAAACATCACAAAACAGAAATTCCATTTCGAGTTGTCCACAACACGTTCCCAGAGAGTTTTCTTCTATCAAAAGAGGACGATCATTTCTCACTTTCGATTGCAGATAACGGATTTTTGTCACAACCGATTGGAACAGCTCCTTACCTATATAAGAATGAGCGCATCTACAAGGTAAACGAATCCTTGCGGCCGACCGTGCTTCCTCTTTTTCATCATTTAAGAGAGCAAAGTGCCAATCGCCAACTGTTTGACCGGGAGCACATTGAGCAGCTAGCAGGTACGGTGTTTCCTATTCTAGAAGCCCATAATCTTCTCGAGGTGGAATCAGGAATCACAAGTCAATTAAAACGGTACGACCTTGAACCTGTCATGCACCTGAATGCACAAGACGGCAGTTTGCGGGCTGATCTTCAATTTCACTATGGGGATGAGATGATCAATCCTTTTACCGGAGGAAGACAAGATTCTGAACAACTCATCTCACGAAATATGAAGAAAGAACGCCAGATTATGAACCTGGTAGAACAGGCGAATTTCCATTGGAACGGTTCTGTTCTATCTCTATCCGGAAGCCAAAACTTGGGCCGCTTTTTCTATCGCATTTTACCCGAGTTAGAAAAGCGCGCTGACGTGTATAAAGACCCTGAAGTGGATGAAATGTACAGCAGTCTTCCAGAAGAAGTCCCTGTCTCGCTCGATGTGGATGAGAATTACGGCTGGTTCGAAGTTCGCTTCCCGACCGATGACCTTTCTGATGCTGACATTCAGTCCTTGTTCCAGTCATTAAAAGCAAAAGAAGACTATCATCAGTTGAGCAACGGGAAAATATTATCCCTCGAAGACGACGCATGGGATCAAACCCGGAACCTTTTCGAGGATCTTGACCTCGATGGAAATGATGTGCACGACGGCGTTATGCATTTGCCTAAATACCGTGCACTTCAGGTGGACACTTCCACTGGCGTTAAACAGAGTGAAGCCTTTAAGAAACTAATTGAAGCTGTCAAAAGTCCGGAAACCTTAAGCGAAACACCTCCGGACAAACTACAGGCAAACCTTCGCGACTACCAGATACGAGGCTTCCAGTGGCTTCGAGCGTTATCAAGGCACGGGTTCGGGGGCGTTCTTGCGGATGAAATGGGTCTTGGGAAGACGCTGCAAGGATTGGCTTACATTTTAGCAGGACGAGAAGAGCGCCCTGACGCCCATCCGTTCCTAGTTGTCGCACCGGCTTCTCTCATTTATAACTGGGAGCAAGAGGCGAAGAAGTTCACACCAGAACTGAACATTCGCGTTGTAGCCGGTTCGAAACAAGAGCGAAATGCTGTCATTGAAGACTTGAGCGGCGTAGACTTAATCATTACGTCTTACTCAATGATCCGAAGAGATGTCGAGCAGTATAAGCCGTACTATTTCCAAGGAATGCTTCTCGATGAAGCGCAATCGTTCAAGAACCACACGTCACTAACCTATAAAGCGATACAAGGGGTACGCGCGGAGACGGCGTTCGCCTTAACAGGTACACCTGTTGAGAACCGAGCGGAAGAATTGTGGTCCCTCTTCTCTGTCGTCATGCCAGGATTGCTGTACGACCGCAAGTCGTTCAAGAACCTTCCACAAGGCGTCGTGCAGAAGAAAATCACGCCATTTGTGCTCAGAAGGACGAAGAAGGAAGTTCTGACCGAGCTCCCTGATAAGATCCAGACGGTCCGCTATACCGAATTGACAAAAGAACAACGCCAACTCTATGTAGGCTACTTAAATGAAGTACAACGCCAAACGAAATCCCAGCTCCAGGGCGAAGGGTTCCAGGCGAACCGCATGCAAATCTTGAGTAACTTAACACGGTTGCGCCAGATCTGCTGTCACCCTTCCTTGTTTATGGAAAACTATCAGGGTGATTCCGGGAAGCTCGAAGAACTACGAACGTTCATTCAAGAGGCTCATGCCAATGGTCAGCGCATGCTGATCTTCTCTCAATTCACATCCATGCTTGGTTTAATTGCCAAGGTTGTCGAAGAAGAGAAGCTTACCTACTTTTACCTGGACGGCTCAACCCCGGCTCAGGAGCGTGTTCAAATGGCTACTCGCTTCAATGAAGGTGAACATGATGTCTTCTTAATCTCCTTAAAAGCAGGCGGTACCGGTCTTAACCTGACAGGTGCTGACACGGTTATTCTGTACGACCTATGGTGGAATCCGGCCGTTGAACAACAAGCTGCCGATCGTGCTCACCGCATCGGACAGAAAAATTCTGTTCAGGTTGTAAAAATGATTGCTCAAGGGACGATCGAAGAGAAAATTCAATCCCTTCAAGAAAAGAAACAAGACCTATTCGACACGCTGATCAAATCCGGAGAAGGCAACCTAACCGCCCTCTCCGAAGACGACATCCGCGAAATCCTATCCATCTAGGTCGCTTTATCACTCTAAAGCAACACAAGGTGTCTGACACGCTTCAACACTCTAATGCAACGTAGGGTGTCAGACACCCTTTAGTGCGGTGATATAGAAAAGGCCTGTTCTTCTCAAGGATGAGAGGAACAGGCCTTTTGTTATTTTTTGTAGAAGTATTCGTCTAGCCATTCTTTGAAGTATTGGAAGTCATCTTGGACGCGGTTTTTATAGAACTCTGACCAGATGTTGAGTTCTTTGGCGAAGCCATCAAAGTCTTCTCCAATGGCATCAAGTATGGCTTTTTCACTGTGATAATCTAGTATTCCATGCTCAAGGTCGGTATCTGCCCGGGCATGAATTTTGGCTGAAATTTTGCCCATCATTTTCACGGTTCTTTTCACCTGTTTATGTTCCTGCAAGTGCTTCTCCTTAAGATCCTTCTCATAAGGGGAGCGCTCGCGAACATAAAAGTCATGATTTTGCATCGTGAAGTATCCTAAATAAGGGTCTGACATGTGGTGCATAGCTTGTTGAGTTGTAATCACTCGCTTACCTTGATGCTTATTAGTTTGCCAGAATCCTTCATCGTACGGGAAGAAATAGGCTGGGATCGGTGCACGAGCTTCTTTGGCCTCTAAAATAATATCATCATGGTCTTCCTCATCTTGTTGACCTTCAATAAGGATATAGAAACGTTTCAGACCAGTGGAGCCAATTCCTGCCCCTTTTTTCTTCACAATATCCTTAATCTCATAGTGCTCGTCGGAGTGGAAACTCTCCTCTGCTAAGCTTTCCAAGTACATATCCCAAATCTTCAGGATTTCCTTATATTCGTTATTGGATACAGAAGCAAGCTTCGTTTTCTCACGGTCAAAGACGCGATTCCCTTCGTCATCCACTTTTGTTTGCTTATCTAGTTCGTGAGTAGCCTGGCGCTCTTCTAGTTTCTTCAGCGCCTTTTTAATCGGTCCTTTCGTATCATCAACGGTGAAGCGAGTTGTAACCGGATCTTCTTCACCCTTCACAAACTTTTTCATCTGTTTATAGTAAGCCTTAAGATATTTTTCTACGAAATCATCTTGTGCTTCTTGATCATATCCTTGTTGCTCAGCAAATAAACGAATGCTGACCACCATACGCAATACATCATAGAGGTAAGATCCCAGATAACCTTCATCGAAATCATCCACATCAAACACAATTTCCCCGCTCTCATTTTGGAAAGCACTGAAATTGTCAAAATGTAGATCCCCCATAATCCAAGTAGGCTTGTCATCAGGGGTGTGATAGCTAAACGGTATGTTCGTTACGTCATAGAAGAACAAATACGCACTACCTCTGAAAAAGCTGTAAGGATCCTGTTTCATCTTATTGTACTTCGCCTTACGATCCGTTTTGCTTAAGTTCATTAAATAACCATCAAACTGTTCTAAAATTGTATGCAACGTCTGTTTCCGCAGATACTTCTTCGTATCCTGAATACGTTCACCTGCATTTTGAACCATACCACTACCTCCTTTATAACCTATTCTGAAACATTCCCCGCACCTCTTAAACCAAAACAGCCAAAACCTGGTTCCCTTTACCACTGTTAAGCACAGAAGCGTGTCAGACACCCTTTCATGCTGTGAAGCAACGCAGGGTGCCTGGCACGCTTTCATACTTTAAAGCAACACAGGGTGTCTGGCACGCTTTCGCGCGGTGATGGATAAAAGATAAGGAGTTTGATCTAAACGGAGGTCGTTTTTGTATAATTATGGTACAATATAGTCCGATATTATTATGATTTGGTGGGAAATGTATGAGAAAGAAAATTTTTAAGGGGACTTTTATATTACTTGCATGCTTAATATGTAGTGTGATAGATTCAAGCTTTTTACATGCAGAGGAAGTACAAGTATCTCC
Organism: Pontibacillus chungwhensis; assembly: GCF_030166655.1. GTDB lineage: Bacteria > Bacillota > Bacilli > Bacillales > BH030062 > Pontibacillus. Next base: position 3,567,835 of record NZ_CP126446.1, read on the forward strand.
GAGTAAGACGTGGAAGGTGTCGTTTCAAACTAGTATCGATCAGAACTCTATCAACCAGGATAGCGTATATATTTTAAATGATCAGTCTCAAAAAATAGACTCCCTTCACTTAGAGCTAGATGAAACAGGGAAAACGTTGGCGATTGAAAACACAGAGGACTATCCCGCCAGCAAGCATTACTCCCTACATATCACAAAGGATATTGAATCAGAAGATGGTGTTGCAGCGGAGGAAGAAGTGGTGCTTCCCTTTGAGGTGACAGTTACCAATTCAACTGCAAAGACACGCACGTTCACTCCAGAATCTAAGCTATTTGTCTATGATTCTTCTCTGGACAGCAACTCGATTATTGGCATTCTCTACAAAGGTCATACCTATACGATCTTGGATGAATCGACGGATTATTATTTTATTCAATACGGAAATGGGCGAGGGAAAATAGAGAAAACAGAAATCCCTGAAACGAAAGAAATAAGCCTGACCCCGCTCCAACAAGCTGCAACCTATACGAACAAGATGATGGTAACAACGAAGCGAGCCAACGTATATACAGCACCAAATGGAGACAGCGACGTTATGGCGTCTATTTCCTACAATATGCGCTACCCTGTTACGTCTCATCAGGGACAATGGTACGAAGTCCATGTAGGCAATCAAACTGGGTATATTAAACAAGATGCTGTCGCCGATGACCCTGGTATACCAATTTTGCTTTACCATCACATTATGGATGAACCTATTGAAGATGGTTATGGCAATAATAAAATGATTGTGCGAACAGATGCGTTTCAGTCTCAGGCAACATACATAAGTGAAGAGAATTATGAGACGATTACGCTCAGGCAGATTGAAGATTACCTTTATCACAAACAGAACCTTCCACGAAAAGTTGTGGCGATTACGTTTGATGATGGAATTGTCTCTACTATGACAAAAGCCTACCCTGCTCTTGAAAACTATGGTCTGAAAGCGACTCAATTTAACATTGCCGGTCGAACGTTTGATGACCTAAGTTCAGCAGGCTTTGGCACAATTGGATTTCAGGAAATGAATGAAATGGATGATGTGTACAACTATCAATCTCACAGCTATAGCGCCCATTATCGTCTGAGCGAAGACCACACTCCGGCTTTAGTAGACATGAATTATTCTGAAGTTCTTAATGACACGATAAAAAGCCGTGAAAAAATAAGCCAAGGATTAAATGAAGAAGACTACAAGGACGTACGCTATTACGCCTACCCCTATGGTCAATACGATGAGGAAGTGCTTCAAGCCTTCCCGAAAACGGGCATTACGCTCGCGGTGACGACACGCCCTGGTTATGTCCATATGGGAGATGACCCTCTTTTACTGAACAGACAGTATGTCTATCCATCCCATACGATGAAGGAATTTGCTCAAAAATTAGAGGCAACATACTAAAAAGAAGGACAGGCCAACATAGGCCTGTCCTTTGTTTTATAAAGGAGCTTTGTACTTCTCTTGCGTGACATATTGTCGATAGGTTAAGTGTGGAGTGTTAAAATATTGGAGCGTTTTCGAAGTGTTAATGTGATAGGGGTTCGACCGGGTAACATAAGCATTGTAGCTACTCCAGCGATAGTCTTCAGGGGACCGTACGAGGTTGGCCTCTACAGGATTCATGTGAATATAGCGACTACAAAACAAAAAATAAAAGATTGAATCGATAAACTCCGCGCCATATCTTCCTTGAAACAAATGTCCGCTTACATCGTGTCGATTGTTAAAATAACGGGCATACCGACTTTGAATCGACTTCATGATCACACTCGGTGAATCATCAATCATTTCAATTAAAAGATGAACATGATTACCCATTAAACAATAAGCATACAAATGAAACGGGTAAACCTGACGTGCAGCCGTTACATATTGCATATATTTCTTAAGGTCCCGCTCATCTCTAAAAATCTCCTGCTTCCGGTTCCCCCTTGCCGTAATATGATACATCCCTCCAGGGAACCAAGAGCGATTGTTACGTCCCATTCCTCTCACCTCCCTTCTCTCATACCTAACTACATTAGCCACCCCCACCCACAAATCCTCCCTCCCACTTAAAATAAACCTACCACCTTATTTCACTAGCGTACTAAAGGGTGTCAGACACCCTTTAGCGCGCTAGTGAAAAGAAGCGTGTCTGACACCCTTTACCGTGATGAAGCATTTGTGACTATTTTGTTAATCATCATCATTTTGTCACATTTTTTATCATTTGATTGGTTGTATTTAATGAAGTTGAGTTCTATTATTTAATGTAGATGTTAAAGAGAGGTGAATCGCTATGCTACCGGTAGACCGAAGGAAAAAGATTCAGGAGTGGCTTGAGAAAGAGGAGTCCCTTCGTGTTAGCGATATTAGCAAGAGACTTGGAGTTTCTGAAATGACGATCTATCGTGATCTAAAACCTTTGCTCAATCGAAAGCTAATTGTAAAAACCTCAAACGGGGTAGCTCTTGCCCCTCATACAAACGGGCATGAGAACCTGAACGAGTGTTCTTTTTGCCATAAACATAACGGTCAGCAAATGGTGGTCCAATTAATTATGAAGGATCACTCTATGGAGAAAGCTTGCTGCATGCATTGTGGACTTCTAAGATATGAACAAACAAAAGGTCATGTCGTACAAATTCTATGTAAGGACACGTTGCTACACACGACCATAAGCGCCATTAAGGCAACTTACATTTTCGATTCTGAGTTACCACTACACTGCTGTAAGCCTCAAGTATTACCATTTGAAACAGAAGAACACGCTTTAAAGTTCCAAAAAGGATTTGGAGGCGAGCTCTATTCATTTGAGGAAGCTCTTCAAGCCATCCAAGTTAAAATGGGCAGTTGCCATTAATCTATCTAATTTAATTAAGGAGTTGTATACACATGAAACGACGTCATTTTGCGTTTATCTTTCTAACCCTCACCCTTATGCTTCTTGCTGCATGTGGCAGTCAAAGCAACGAGAGCGATGATAGCCAATCCGCTTCTAATGAGGAAGAAGAAGTGAAAATGTTAAATGTTGATTTAACATCAAACCCTGAAAGCGAAAGCATCGAACCAGGTGAGCCATTCACGATTCAAGCTGCCGTCACTTATGGTGAGGAAGAAGTAAACGATGCAAACGAAGTGAAATTCGAGTTCTGGAAAAAAGGCGAAGAGCACGAGAAGGTTGATGGGGAATTTACGGAAAACGGCATTTATACACTAGAAAAAACCGTTGAAGAACCCGGTATTTATTACGTGATTTCTCACGTTACCGCTCGTGGCATGCACAACATGCCACAAATCAAATTGGTTGTCGGAGACGTAGATCAAGAAGGAGCAGAGGAAACTTCAGAGGATGAACACTCCCACTCAGAAGATGGGCACGACGAGGATGGTCATGGAGATTCAACAGAACACGCCCATGGCACAAACATCATGGCCCATATCATGCTTCCTGAAAACGTGAAATCAGGCGAAGAAGTAACCTTAACTGGGCATTTACAACATGATGAAGCACCATTCAAAGGTGCCGAGGTTCAATTTGAAATTTGGAAAGACGGAACCGATAAGCACAACTACGTCGAAGCTACAGAACCAAAAGATGGTGAATATCAAGCGACATACACATTTGATGAAGCAGCTAACTATCATGTGAAACTGCATTTCAAAAAAGAAGATCTACACGATCACAAAGAAACAACACTAACCGTACAATAAATGCATCAAAAGGCAAGCCACTCCCGGCTTGCCTTTTAAAATTCCCTTTTTCTTTACCACTGTAAAGCGAAGCAGGGTGTCTGACACCCAGTGTTCCTTTACATCACTAAACGGTGTCTGACACCCTTTCACTCTGTAAAATACTAAAGGAACACGTTTCCATTTGGTACTGTAGTACGCGAAAGGGGTGACAGAAGGGGTTCAAATCACTTATAATGGTGTTTTGGTATGACGGAAATATAGGAAATATTCATCGGAGGTATACATCATGAAAATTAATCGAAATGACCCATGTACGTGTGGAAGTGGGAAAAAATATAAAAAGTGTTGTGGAAATCAAAATGCTACGGAGTTAAATGCGAATTTAATCCGCCAAGAATTAAATACAGTTCAAAACCAAATCATGCAATTCTCTGTGGATCGCTTTTCATCCGAATTGCAGATTCTAATGGCAGACTTCCAAGCTGAAATGGAAGATGTGGAGGACTTAAAAGAAACCCTTACGAACCTTTATTTATCATGGGTAATGGTCTATTCTCCAATCAAAGAGGAAAAGACTGCACTTCAATGGTATGTAGAGAAAAATGGCGGCAAGCTAAAACGTGAGAAAACGCGTGAATTATTGAACACATGGGGGCAAAACCCACCTTCTGTCTTTAAAGTTGGCGAACCTGTTACGAGTGAAGTTAGTTCAGTAACAGACGTCTTCACAAACGAAACGTATAACGTATTATTTGAAGAAGACAGCACACCTGATGAAGGTAGTCTTGTATTAGGCCTTCCGATTCAGACAGGTGATTACTATGAATTCTTCCTTGTGACATTCATTGTCCAACCTCAGCTTGAGGAAAAATTCATGGCAGAAGTAGATGCAGAGAAGTACCAAGCGAATCCTGAATTATTAAAAGAAGCCTTCCCAGAAGTCATTAAACTAACGGCAGGCTTATACAATTCATTCGACGCTTCAGAGCGTATTAGCTGGCAGGATGATAAACAAAAAGAAGTTCTAGACCTTTTCCTTAAATCTGAGGGGATGAAAGAACTTACAGAAGAAGAGGAAGAAACAGCAACGTTCTTCTGGTACCTGTACTGCAAACGCCAAGAACCAACAATCCGTAAACCAGAAATTTATGCAGGGGCACTTGAGTACACATTGCGTTCTCACCTAGACGAGTGGACTCCAATTTCTCAAAAAGACGCAGCAGCACAATACGGTACATCCGGTACAAGCATTTCAGCCAAATACCGTGATATGACGACCACACTCGCAGACGTTATTGACGAAGCCCACGAAACCCTACAACAAGAAGCTTAAATAGTTTTATTGCTTTACAGCGCTAGACGGTGCCAGCCACCCTTTAGCACTGTAAAGACTTACATAGTGTCTGACACCCTTTAGTCTCCTAAAGGGTGTCAGTTTTTTTATTTCACCTGATTTTCTAGTTTTCCGATCCCTTCAATTTCAATGACCATCCGGTCCCCTGATTTAAGGTATTGCGGCGGTTTCATCCCTTTTCCAACACCACTAGGCGATCCGGTCGTAATAACATCACCAGGTTCCAAAGTCATTCCAGCAGAAATAATTTCGATGAGTTCAGCCACTGTAAATATCATATCTTTCGTTGTACCATCTTGACGTTTCTCTCCATTAATATACGTTGTAATAGATAAGTCTTGCGGGTCATCAATCTCTGATTTCGAAACGATAACCGGTCCAAATGGTGCTGTCGTATCAAGCGACTTCCCTTTAAAGAATTGACTGTGTTTCTTCTGCAAATCACGCGCTGTCAGATCATTCAAGATAGAATAACCGAATATGTAGTCGTGTGCTTGTTCACGTGTAATATCGCGGCCACGCTTCCCAATAATTACAGCAAGCTCTCCCTCATAATCAAGCTGACTCGTAATCTCTTCATGAGATTCTACCAACTCCCCATTCGCTATCACAGCGGTCGCTGGCTTTGTAAATAAAACAGGATCTTTCGGGATCGATTCCGAATCTTTCTCCCTCATCTCTAAAGCATGGTCCTCATAGTTCTTCCCTGCACAAATAATATTTTTGAGTGGTAAAAAAGGCGCCTTTACTTGAACATCCTCTTTCTTGACTTCTCCCCACTGTGCAACCTCTTCCTCATCAACTGTCACTTCAGAAGTAATAAGATCTAGTAACTTCGGATACTTCTCTGTCCATTCAACTGAATGATAGAAACGATCCTTCACTTCTACCCCCCAAAACTCTTGATCCCCTGATTGAAACGTAACATACTTCATTCCCATTCCCCTTCCATAATCTAATATTTTATCCATTCTACCATTTCTCACCTAAATATAGGTACCCTTTAAAACGCTAACAAAACAATAGCTAGCGACGCACTGCACCTCGGTAAAGCGCTAAACGGTGTCTGACACCCTTTACTCTACTAAAATAACAAAATTTTAAGAAAAGAAAGAATAAAAGGTTCCGCTTTTAGGTCCTGGGGTGTAGAATTCCCTTAATATCAACTTGTGAGGAGTGAAACGGATGAAAACATTAGAAAAAATCAGTAACTTTATGGGGAGTTCATTTGCGATTTGGGTTTTATTATTTGCGGTCTTATCATTTATTTTTCCTGGAGGATTTACCTGGATTGCTCCTTACATCGTGCCCCTTCTTGGGATCATCATGTTCGGTATGGGTTTAACACTATCAAAATCGGATTTCTCAGAAGTGCTTAAGAGACCAAAAGACGTAGCAGCAGGGGTAGTAGCCCAATTTACGATCATGCCATTACTTGCATTCGCTTTAGCGACACTCTTACCGGTATCACCGGAAGTAGCTGCTGGTGTCATCCTTGTGGGATGCTGTCCCGGAGGCACCTCTTCTAACGTAATGACCTACTTATCTAAAGGGGATACGGCACTATCAGTAGCCATCACAGCGGTTTCCACACTTTTAGCACCGTTGTTAACCCCTGTTCTTGTTCTATTGTTCGCAAGTCAGTGGCTCCCCGTTTCAGCAGGGTCCTTATTCCTATCAATCGTCAAAATTGTAATCGTACCTATCGTGCTCGGCCTCATTGTAAAAGCGGCCCTCGGTCAAAAGAGCGAAGCTGGTATCAAGGCAATGCCGCTTGTGTCAGTGGTCGCGATCGTCGCCATTGTAGCAGCCGTTGTAAGTGTGAATCAGGCGAAAATCGCAGAAACAGGAGCGCTGATCTTCGCAATCGTGGTCTTACATAACCTACTCGGTTACGCTGTCGGCTACGGATTAGCTAAGATGATGGGCATGGATCTTTCCAAGAAACGAGCTGTTTCTATTGAAGTCGGCATGCAAAACTCAGGCTTAGGAGCCTCTCTCGCAGCCGTACACTTTAGCCCACTAGCAGCCGTTCCAAGCGCGATCTTCAGCGTATGGCACAACATCTCTGGACCAATTATCGCCACCCTTTACAGAAAGCAAAAAGAAAAAAGCTCATCCAATCAAAAACTAACAAAATCCGCCTAACCCAAAGCGCCCTCTTTTAAAAAGAGGGCGCTTTTTTACTTCACAGCACTAATGGGTGTCTGACACCCTGCACTCCTTCACCGCACTAACGCGTGTCTGACACCCTGCACTCCTTCACCGCACTGACGCGTGCCTGACACCCTTCACTCCTTTAAAGCATGACCATTTCCTCATTGTTAGTGTTTGCTTGCCTTTTTTGCTAAATATTGATAAAATTATACGAAAATTTATAAAATTCTTAAATCGAAATCACTAGAGGGGGATTACATCTATGAAGCTCTACCTATCTGTTGATATGGAAGGGATCACGGGCTTGCCGAACATTACGTACATTGACTCGGCGAAGCATAATTATGAGCGCGGACGAAAGATTATGACGCAGGAGACCAACTACGTTATTCAATCAGCGTTCAATAACCACGCAAGTGAAGTACTTGTAAATGACAGTCACTCCAAAATGGACAACCTTCTCATTGAAGAACTCCACCCTGAAGCACAGCTCATCACAGGTGATGTGAAGCCTTTTTCGATGATGCAGGGGCTTGATGATTCATATGAAGGAGCAATGTTCGTCGGTTACCATGCAAGGGCTGCGCAAAAGGGCGTTATGTCCCATTCCATGATTTTTGGCGTACGAAATTTCTACATAAACGATGTCGCTGTAGGTGAACTTGGTTTAAACGCTTATCTGGCAGGCTATTACGGGGTCCCTGTACTGATGGTAGCAGGCGATGATCAAGCTGCAAAAGAAGCTGAAGCCCTTATTCCAAACATCACCACAGCCCCAGTGAAAGAAACGATTTCCCGCTCGTCAGTAAAGAGCTTAACACCTAAGAAAGCCGGAGAATTACTTCAACAAAAAACAGCAGAAGCACTTCAAAACCGTCACAACGTCGAACCACTTGTTCCACCAAAACAGCCTACATTCCGAATTGAGTTCACCAATTACGGGGAAGCCGAATGGGCAAACCTTATGCCTGGCACTGAACTCGAACCAAATTCTACGACCGTAAAATTTCAGGCTAAAGATATGCTCGAAGCCTATCAAGCGATGCTTGTTATGACTGAGTTAGCCATGCAAACCAAATTCCGCTAGGAGGAAAAACTATGCTCAAGTACATTGTGAAACGTTTTTTCCTCATGATTCTAACGATCTTTATCATTGCAACTCTAACTTTCTTTCTCATGAATGCCATACCAGGATCACCTTTCAATGAAGAAAAAACAAGCAATGCCGTCGTTCAACAGAACTTAGAGAAACACTTCAACTTAGATAAACCACTTCCAGTTCAATACGTACTCTACTTAAAATCTATCATTACCTTTGATTTCGGACCATCTATTAAACAACCTACTGAAACTGTAAACTCCCTACTCAGCCGGGGCTTTCCGATCTCAGCTGAACTAGGCATCTGGACGATCATTGTAGCGCTAATTTCAGGCATCACGCTCGGTGTCCTTGCAGCACTAAGGCATAACAAACTAATCGATTACACCGCCATGACGATTGCGGTGCTCGGAATATCTATACCGAACTTTGTTCTCGCAACCCTACTTATTCAGGTTATCGCTGTCGATTTTAAACTGCTGCCGGCCGCTACATGGAACAGTCCTCAGCACATGATCTTGCCAATTGTTGCGCTCGCAACTGGCCCTATGGCAATCATTGCAAGGCTAACCCGTTCTAGTATGCTTGAAACGCTCACGCAGGATTACATAAAAACAGCTCGTGCCAAAGGATTATCACCATTTAAAATCGTCGTTAAACACGCCCTACGCAACGCACTTATGCCGGTCGTGACGATTCTTGGAACGCTTCTGGCTGGGATCCTGACTGGTACATTCGTTATTGAAAAAATCTTCGCCATTCCAGGAATGGGAAAATATTTCGTACAGGGCATTAACCAACGAGATTACCCCGTCATTATGGGAACTACCGTCTTTTACAGCACGTTTCTCGTTCTGATGCTGTTCTTAGTTGATATTATGTACGGCATTTTAGACCCACGTATTAAATTGCATAAAGAAGGAGGAGAATAGGGTGCTTACTGAAACGAAAGAAACCAAAGAAGGGCACACTCCCGCTACCTCTTCGGATATACCTGATGATTGGTTTAGACCGAAAGAGAAAGATGCTGAAAGTGCCGAGACTGTTGTACGCCCCTCTCTTTCCTATTGGCAGGACGCTTGGCGACGCCTTAGAGGAAATACACTCGCTATGGGAGGTCTCTTATTTTTAATAGTGCTAGGGCTTATGGCCATATTTGGGCCAGTCCTATCTCCTTATTCCGTAGACCAAGGAGTTTTACAAGATCAAAACCAGCCCCCATCGGCTGACCATTGGTTCGGCACTGATAACCTTGGGCGAGACGTCTTTACAAGAACATGGTACGGGGCCAGAATCTCCCTTTTCGTTGGGTTAATGGCAGCGCTCATTGATTTCTTTATAGGCGTTACATACGGAGGCATCGCAGGTTATAAAGGCGGTCGCACTGATAACGTGATGATGCGTATTATCGAAATCTTATACGGTCTTCCGTACCTACTAGTTGTTATTTTGCTTCTTGTTGTTCTTGGTCCAAGTTTATTCACCATTATCGTTGCCCTTACCGTTACAGGCTGGGTCGGTATGGCCCGGATTGTCCGGGGACAAGTCCTACAAATTAAACAAAATGAATTCGTCCTCGCCTCCCAATCATTTGGGACAAAGACAGGGCGGATTATTCGAAAGAATTTACTCCCTAATACAATGGGACCGATCATCGTTCAAATGACGCTAACCGTCCCCACGGCTATATTCGCAGAAGCATTCCTTAGCTTCTTAGGTCTCGGGATTCAATCTCCATTCGCAAGCTGGGGCGTGATGGCGAACGATGCCCTTGGTGTTATTCTTTCAGGAGATTGGTGGCGCCTCTTCTTCCCGGCGTTCTTTATTTCAGCGACTATGTTCGCATTTAACGTACTAGGCGACGGGCTGCAAGACGCACTTGATCCGAAGTTAAGGAGGTAACCTCAAATGGAAAAAATACTCGATATCAAAGACCTCCACGTCTCGTTCAAAACCTATGGAGGCGAAGTGCAAGCTGTTCGCGGGGTGAACCTCGAGCTTCATAAAGGCGAAACGCTCGCCATAGTAGGAGAATCAGGGTGCGGCAAAAGTGTAACTGCTAATAGCATTATGAAGCTGATCCCCTCTCCTCCAGGCAAAATCACACAAGGATCGATTCATTTTAAAGATCAGAATCTGACGGAGATGTCCAGCAAAGAAATCAGAAAAATTCGCGGAGTCGACATCTCAATGATTTTCCAGGACCCTATGACAGCACTGAACCCGACCCTAACAGTCGGGGATCAGTTAACAGAGGGATTGAAGCAACATAAAAAGATCTCATCACAGGACGCAAATGAACAGGCCATCGAAATGCTAAATCTAGTAGGCATTCCGAATCCGAAAGAACGCATGAAACAGCACCCTCACCAGTTTAGTGGTGGGATGAGACAGCGTATCGTCATTGCCATGGCCCTTATTTGTGAACCAGAACTTTTAATTGCGGATGAACCGACAACCGCTCTCGACGTGACGATTCAAGCCCAGATTCTCCAGTTGTTTAATCGCATTCAGGAGCAAACGGGCGTTTCCATTATATTAATTACCCACGACCTCGGTGTGGTAGCCAAAATTGCGGACCGTATTGCCGTTATGTACGCAGGCAAGGTCATTGAAGTCGGTACAAGAAGAGAAATCTTTTATAACCCGCAACACCCGTACACAAGGGGATTACTCAATTCCGTACCACGTCTGGATCAGCGGGGAGACCAACTGATACCAATTAACGGGACGCCGCCTGACTTGTTCTCTCCACCGAAAGGCTGTCCATTTACAGCCCGGTGTCCAAAAGCAATGGAAGTTTGTGAAAATGTGTATCCCGTTCATACGAAGCTAAGCGACACACAAGAAGTGGATTGCTGGCTGCAGGATGAACGAGCCAAAAAATATATGGCTACATAAAATTTGAAAGGGGAAATTAGTATGAAGAAATGGTTAATGCTTCTTCTCACCGTCTTGTTCGCTTTTAGCCTTGCTGCTTGTACTGCTACAGACAGCTCTGGTGAAGGAGATTCAGACGACACAGAGACCGAAGACAACAGCAACGACACAAATGATGAAGCAAGCGGAGATGATGTTACAACGCTCAACTTAAACAACGGGCAAAACCCAACATCTCTAGACCCTCCAAAAGGGTTCGACTCTGCATCATGGAACGTATTAAACAACTTAATGGAAGGTCTTACTCGTCTTGGAAAGGACCACAGTCCTCAAGCAGCAACAGCTGAAGATTGGAAGGTTTCTGAAGACGGTACAGTTTACACCTTTATGATTCGTGACAATGCAAAATGGTCAAACGGTGACGATGTTACAGCAGGTGATTTCGTGTATGCATGGAAACGCCTATTAGACCCAGAAACAGCCTCTCCTGCAGCCTTCCTGGGCTACTTCATTAAAGGTGGAGAAGCCTTTAATAACGGAGAAGGTTCCAAAGAAGATGTCATGGTTGAAGCAGTGAGTGACAAAGAATTAAAAGTAACCCTTGAAGCACCAACTGGTTTCTTTACTCACGTTATTTCGAACCCGGCCTTCTTCCCTATTAACGAAAGTGTAGCCAAAGAGAATGAAGAATGGTTCGCTGAAGCTGACACGTTCGTAGGAAACGGTCCATTTAATCTTGCTGAGTATAAAAAAGATAATGATATGCTTCTGAAAAAGAACGAAAACTATTGGGACGCTGAAACGGTCACATTAGACCAAGTTCATTTTGCCATGGTTGATGACCCGAACACAGAATATCAAATGTATGACACAGGCGACCTTGATGTCTCTGAAATTCCTTCTGAACTGGCAGACGATCTGATCGATAGTGATGCGGTATCCATTACAGAACAAGCGGGTACGTATTTCTACCGCTTCAACGTAACAGAAGAACCATTCCAGAACGAGAAGATCCGTAAAGCATTCGCACTTGCTGTTGACCAGCAGGAAATCGTGGAATTTATTACGAAGAATAAAGAAAAACCAGCTTATGGATTCGTTTCTTATGGATTCACAGATCCATCTGGTAACGACTTCCGTGAGCAAAATGGAAATCTCCTTGAGCCAGACCCAGAGAAAGCAAAGCAACTACTTGAAGAAGGAATGAAAGAAGAAGGCTATGACCAGCTTCCATCTGTAACCCTTACGTACAATACAAGTGAGTCTCATAAAGCAATCGCCGAAGCGCTTCAACAGAAATTCAAATCTGTTCTAGGCGTTGAAATTGAACTTGAGAACACAGAATGGAACGTATTCCTTCAAGACCAGAAAGACTTAAAGCATCAACTATCTCGTAGTTCATTCCTTGCTGACTACGGCGATCCTATTAACTTCCTAGAGAGCTTCACATCAGACTCTGTCATGAACCGTACAGGCTGGTCTAGTGAAAAATATGACCAACTGATCGCTGATGCAAAAGCAGAGTCAGATGACGAGAAACGTTTTGAGCTTATGTATGAAGCCGAGAAAGTTTTATTTGAAGAAATGCCAATCTTCCCGGTTCACTTCTACAACCACGTGTACCTTAACAAAGACAATGTTTCCGATATTGTCCGCCACCCAGTTGGCTATTTAGAACTGAAGTGGGCTTCGAAAGAATAATGCACATAAACAAGAATATAATTTGATCGAAAAGAGGCTCCCTTTCCGGGCAAGCCTCTTTTCATCCTACATATGGAAGGAAGAACGCCCGTGCTTATCCCAAAACGTTTAAAAAAGGGCGACACGATTGGTGTCATTGCACCAGCAAGCCCTCCCGACTTAGATAACGTCAAGAAAGCCATTCCTTTTTTTGAAAAGAAAGGGCTCCACGTCCGATTAGGTCAACATGTGGCTAACACATACGGACATTTAGCAGGAACAGATGAAGAACGACTACAGGACCTTCATAATTTCTTCAAAGATCCTGAGATAGATGGGATCATCTGCGCAGGCGGCGGATACGGAACAGCTCGTATTGCTGATGCGATTGACTACGACATAATAAAAAACAATCCCAAAATATTTTGGGGATATAGCGACATCACTTTTTTACATACATCGATTCGTCAACAAACCGGACTCGTTACGTTTCACGGTCCTATGCTTGGATCAGATATTGGAAAAGATACGTTCGATGATCAATCAAGAGCCATGTTCGACCAACTCTTCTCACCAGAAACCCTTGTGTACGATGAGAACTTCTCCCCTCTTTCGGTCATTTCAAAAGGAGAAGCTACAGGAGAAATTGTCGGCGGAAACCTTTCTTTACTCGTCACCTCAATCGGGACTCCGTTTGAGATTGATACAAAAGGGAATTTGTTACTTATCGAGGACATTGGAGAAGAACCTTATCGCATTGACTCGTTTTTAAATCAATTACGGCAAGCTGGGAAGTTTGACGATGCAGCCGGGATTATTGTAGGTGATTTCTCAGAATCAGATCCGAAGAAAGAAGCCTCCCTCTCCCTTGAAGAAGTGTTGCGTTTTTATTTCGCCCGTCTCAACAAGCCCGTCTTATCAGGATTTAAAATCGGACACTGCCTCCCCCATTTCGCGATTCCACTTGGGACAAAGGGCAGTCTGTCGGCTTCTGACAAAAAACTTACCATTGAACCAGGAGTCGAATAACACTTCGAGAGGATGAGCCACATGCAGATCCAATCAATTGAAACCTATCCAGTTGCAGAACCACTGAAGAAACCATTCAAGACAGCTCTGCGCACCGTTACAGTTGCTGAGAGTATATATGTAAAAGTCACGTGCGATAACGGGATTACCGGCTGGGGTGAAGCACCTCCAACGCACGTGATTACTGGCGAAAGCATTGCAAGCATCGAATATGCGATCACTTATATACTAAAACCTCTCCTCCTTGAGAAATCACTAACGAACAGGGAGGCCCTGTTTGAGGCGCTCCATAGTGCAATGGTCGGAAATACGAGTGCGAAAGCGGCTGTTGATATGGCCCTGCACGATTGCTTTGCACAAAGCTGCAATCTCCCTCTTTATCAATTACTCGGAGGCTACAAATCAGAGCTTGAAACAGATTATACGGTGAGCGTTAATGACCCAGAAGAAATGGCTAAAGACGCAGCTCAGTATATTCAAGACGGATTTAATGTACTGAAAGTGAAAGTAGGGAAAGATGAAATCGAAACAGATATTGAACGCATTCGCCAAATCCGCGAAAAAGTTGGAGATGAGCCTACGATTCGACTAGATGCGAATCAGGGATGGACCGTTAAAGAAGCCATTAGTGCTATCCGACAAATGGAAGAATTAGATTTAAGAATTGAACTTGTGGAACAACCCGTGAAAGCTCACGATATCGAAGGACTTAAAAACGTGACAGATCAAACCGAAACCCGTATTATGGCTGATGAGAGCGTTTTCTCTCCTCAACAGGCCAAACAAGTATTAGAGACAAGAAGCGCAGATCTTATCAATATAAAACTCATGAAATCAGGCGGCATTCACCAAGCCCTGCAGATTAATAAATTAGCAGAGAGTTACGGCGTTCCTTGTATGGTTGGTAGCATGATCGAAACGAAGATTGGGATTACAGCCGCAGCTCATTTTGCAGCCAGCCAGAAAAATGTCCACTTCGTTGACTTTGATGCACCACTCATGCTTTTGAACGATTCGATTGAAGGCGGCGTCATTTACAACGGCCGTCATATCACATTCTCAGAAGGCGCTGGTCTTGGCATCACATCTGTACACCTTGATCAAGTTCTTTCCTAACCCATAAGGAGGCAAACCCAAATGACTCAAGACACCGTAACGAGTACGACCTGGGTCGTCCAAGTACCTGTAGCAACCGTTTGGACGTCACCAGAATCCCCACGTGAAATTGATGCGCCAGGCATTTCAAATCCGCTAGACTTACAGCAATGGCATACGAGTTTAACGTATGAACCAAGACTTGCTTTAAGCGATGATAACTTAATCCAATCTCAGCTTTTATATGGAGAAGAAGTTCTCTTAGTCGATATCCAAGGGGAATGGGCACACGTCATTGTTCCCACTCAACCATCAAGGAAGGACGAACGCGGCTATCCAGGTTGGGTCCCTCTCACCCAATTAAAAGAACTGCCTAGTGAGGCATGGACAGGAAATGGCGTTGCCGTTGTGAAGACAAAGAAAGCAACTCTTTATGATCCTTACAAAAAACCATTTCTAGAAGTAAGTTATTTAACCACTCTCCCTGTACAAACGAAGGAAGACGACTACGTAGGCGTATTAAGCCCGCATGGTGGAGGCTATTTCTCTACGGATGAAATTGCCGTATACCCTTCCCTTGAAGACATTCCAAAAGGGACAGGTGAAGATATTTTAAAATCTGGCGAAGCGTTTGTGGACCTTCCTTACTTCTGGGGTGGCATGAGCTCGTTTGGCTATGACTGCTCTGGATTCACGTACAACATGCACAAGGCACAAGGGTACGAAATCCCGCGTGATGCTCACGACCAGGCTGAAAGCGGCGAGAAGGTAGACCTTGACCACTTACAGCCAGGTGACTTGTTGTTCTTCGCTTATGAGGAAGGCAAAGGAAAACTTCACCACGTCGGCCTTTACTACGGCAATGGTAAAATGATTCACTCGCCTAACACCGGTAAAAATGTTGAGATTATTGACTTAAAAGACACGATCTATGAAAAAGAACTGTGCAGCGCCAGACGCTATTGGGAGGAGAAAACCGAGTAGATATGAAGAACAATGCACTCTTACAAGTAAAAGATATCAAAAAGCATTTTGAGCTTGGGCGTGGCCAGATCCTGAAAGCGGTAGATGGCATTAGTTTTGAAATCTACAGCGGGGAAACGTTCGGTCTGGTTGGTGAATCGGGCTGTGGAAAATCAACAGCCGGGCGCACGATCATGGGCCTCTACAATCGCACAGGCGGAGAAGTGCTCTACAACGGGGAAAATGTACACGAGTTAGAAGGTAAAGCGCAGTTTGAGTTAAAACGGAATATGCAAATGATTTTCCAAGATCCTTATGCATCGCTCAATCCGAGATCCACCGTTGCAGAAATCATTGCAGAGCCATTAGAGGTACATGGGATCTATAAGAATCAAAAAGAAAAGATGAAAAGAATTTATGAACTCCTTGAAGAAGTGGGCTTAACACGGGATCACGCCAACCGTTACCCCCACGAATTCAGTGGTGGACAAAGACAGCGTATTGGGATTGCCAGAGCCCTGGCCTTAGATCCTGAAATCATCATAGCCGATGAGCCCATCTCGGCCCTTGATGTATCCGTCCAAGCCCAGGTCGTCAATCTATTAGAAAAGCTGCAAAAAGAGAAAGGTCTCACGTACCTTTTCATCGCACACGACCTATCCATGGTTCAGCATATTTCAGACCGTATTGGGGTTATGTATCTTGGCAATATGGTCGAACTAACGGATGCAGAAGAGTTATATAAGAACCCTCTTCACCCTTACACCAAAGCTCTTCTCTCCGCTGTCCCTATTCCAGACCCGGATATTGAGGACGAGCGAGAGCAGATCGTTATTGAAGGGGAACTACCAAGCCCCATTAATCCACCAAGCGGCTGTGTGTTCCGCACACGCTGCCCAATGGCCATGGAAGCTTGCGCAGAAATCGTACCAGAATGGCAGCAAGTGACGAAGAATCACTACGTCGCCTGCCACCTATACAACGAAGACATCGAAGACAAAACCCCAATCAACGACAACAAAGGCGGCATGAAAGTCAACATCCGCTAACCCCAAAAACCGGCTCTCTCAAAAGAGCCGGTTTTTTTGCGCCCTTATACTTTATCGAGATAAAGCGTGTCAGACACCCTCTCTTGCTGTAAAGCAGTGAAGGGTGTCTGACACGCTTTACTTCTTTACTATAGTGACGCACATCTCCTCCCCTTCTATTTCTATGAATTCTAAAATTTTTACTAAAAGTTTCTTTTAATATACCGATAAACAGAAAGTCGGTCATTATTCCTACTCAATTTACTATACTGGCACTTCTCTTCTTGCTCATACTTTACGAAAAACCGCCTTAGATAGTGTGAAGAGGAAGCTTAAACATCCTATATTACATAAACAGGAGGACAACATTGAAGAACACAAAGAAGCGCAAACTATTCAAACTCAATACCGTTAAATCAAAAATGATTCTCGTTATGGCCCTTTTAGCCATCGTACCTTTACTGACATTAGGCCTTGTATCAGTAACAAAGACAGAATCCATCATCAAGAATGAGGTAAAAGAATCTTCATTCCAAGTCGTCAATGAAGTAGACAATGGACTGACCAACCTTTTTGAAGGAATGGAAAGTCAGATGGAGCTACTGGCCAACAACATTAATTTCACAGACTACTACAGCAATGAGAATAATCGTACTTATGCTAGTTATCTATTAAAGGGCACAAGGGATACTCGTGAAAATTATAAGCACGTTTACTTTGCTACGGATCAAGGCGAGTTGCTCATGGCACCTGAAGCCGCTGCATCCTCCCTATCGGATGACTTTGATCCTACAAGTCGCCCCTGGTACAAAGCAGCAGCCAAACAGCAAGGGAAGCTTGTCATCGGTGAACCTTACAAGGATAAATCTTCAGGCAATTCAATCGTAACACTATCCAAATCTGTCGAGAGCAACGGGCAACTTGTTGGGGTAATTGGGGTCGATATGAACCTTAGCGATCTCGCTAATATGACAAATGACATTGTGATAGGAAATGCAGGCTACGTCGTTCTCGTTGATAATAACGGGAATCTAATCACACACCCTGACTCCTCTTTAATCGGATCGGATACATTAAAAGAGGTCGGCGTGTGGGATCACCTCAGCCAGAATGAAGAGGGAACAAAAGAATACACGTATCAAGAGGAAGAGAAAACGTCTGTCTTCACCACGAACGACATGACCGGATGGAAAGTTCTGTCGACTCTTGAAAGCAGTGAATTCGCCGAAAGAACGAGTAGCATAAAAACAATCACCTTAGTGATGTGTATTGCGTTTGTCATCGTTGCACTTCTAACAGCTTGGATCGTTAGTCGAAAAATTTCAGGAAACATTAACAAAGTGCGTCGATCTTTCAAAGAAGCAGCCCAGGGGGATTTAACAACTCGCGTATCCCTGAAAGCAAATGATGAATTCAAAGAACTAGAAAATAGCTTCAATGAGATGATGGAAGACTTATCAGGTGCATTGAGTGCCGTAGAAAACTCAGCCAATACAACGCTTGAGACAGCCACCTATCTTTCTACTATAACCACGGAGACCTCAACATCTATCACTCAAGTAGCTTCAGCTATAGGCGATGTAGCAGAAGGGGCTTCCTCTCAAGCCGAAAACACTCAAAAAGGCTCAGAAGAAATGAGTGACTTATCTAATCAGCTCGACCAAATTGTCGGTGCCACTGAACAAATGAACCAGGTAAGCACACAATCAGCAGATCTTGGCCGTGACGGGTTACAGCAAGTTGAGATCTTAACTCAAAAATCTCAGGAAACAAAAGACTCCTCCCAGCAAGTAGGAACCATTGTTCAAGAGATTAATGACAACATGCAGGAGATCAACGCCTTTGTGACAACCATTTCAAACATTACAGAACAAACCAACTTACTCGCATTAAACGCTTCGATTGAAGCCGCAAGAGCAGGGGAACACGGGAAAGGATTCGCTGTGGTAGCTGAAGAAGTACGCAAACTAGCGGAAGAGTCAAAAGCCTCGGCAAGTCAGGTAACAGGCATCATCGAGAAGATTCAAACGGTAGTCGATCAAGCTGTCCAAGCCGTCGGAGATACAAATGGAACGGTTCAAGAACAAGAAGAAGCCGTTCAGCAGACCAAATCCATATTCTCTGAAATCTTATCTGCCTTAAACGGAGTAGCCGAGCAAGCCCAAACGGTAAAAGAGGCCGTCTCTAGCAGTCAGGAAAATAAGGATGCGGTCCTTGGAGAAATTCAGAATATCTCTGCTCTTTCGGAGCAAACTGCCTCTTCTTCTGAAGAAGTATCGGCCTCCTCAGAAGAAATATCAGCCACAATGGAAGAGTTCGCTAAGCACTCCTCCGGCTTACAAGATATCTCAGAGCAGCTCAACCAAGAAATGAAAAAATTTAAATTCAACTAACCCCAAAAAGGATCGCCTTTACTAAAAGGCGATCCTTTATTGCTGTAAAGAACTCCAGGGTGTCAGACACCCTTCACCTCTCTACCAATTAAAAGCGCCTCTATTAGGTAAATAGTATTAGGATTTTTAGATCTATCCTTTTTCCATAATATGTTCTGTCTAAAAAAACCTTATAAAGAAAGTAAAAACAATTCTTTATAGACCCTCAACAAATTCTTTATATCATCGTAATATATAGATGCATGCAATTAACTCCCTAAAGTTTCTGGAAATACTCACCGTCAAAACAGATCTTTGGTTGAATAGTCAGAGTGCCCTGACTAAAAGAGTTTTAATTGCTAATGCTGTTGCTAAAGCCGACCTTTTATAACTTTAGGTCGGCTTCCTCTTTACTTAATTACTTTATCGCTTTAAAACATAAAAACTCCCTCTTTTTTACAAGAAGGAGTTTTTCAATTACAAATCGCACTACTCAACCTAATCGACGATCCTTAAGCATCAATAGCTTTCCTTATCAACTTCAAGATGCTGTTGTAAGGTTTGGATATGCTCTTGAAGTTCTTGTTCATCAGGGAAGTAATACCATAGGTCACCTACAAAACCTCCATCCCCTTCTTCAAATCTCATCTGATCAATATTATGCCGCATATCTTTATATCGCTTCTGAAGATTTACGATTTCCTCAAACGTTAAGTTTGTTTTAATCGTCTCCCCAACTGCGTTAAACAAGCTATTGTAGTTCCACATGGATTGCACACGGGCTCCTTTATCAATCACAGCTTGTATGATTTGCTTCTGCCGATCTTGGCGCCCAAAGTCACCACGAGGGTCCTCATAACGAATGCGTGTATAAACTAAAGCCTTCTTCCCATCTAGCGTAATTTCCCCTTTTGGAAAATCATAACCGCCATGTGAAAGGGCTAAATCATTCTTGACCGTGACTCCACCCACTGCATTTACAATCTTCTCAAAGCCTTGCATATTAACCTTCACATAATAATCAATAGGAATTTGCAAAAAGTCTTCAACTGTTTCCACAGACATTTGGACACCTCCATACGCATAGGCATGGTTAATTTTCTCTACCGTCCCGTGTCCAATAATATCTGTACGCGTATCGCGGGGGATGCTTAGCATTTTTATAGTTTCTTCTGAAGGGTTCACAGTCAGAACAATCATCGTATCCGACCGTCCTACATCGTCCTCTCTTTCATCTACACCAAGTAGTAAAACCGAAAACGGCGGAGCATCAATTTGGTCTTTCTTCGTGACCATATCCACTCGTTTATCCGTATCCCGTTTGAGTGGTTCATAGACTTGATCCATCGTATTTTGAAAGGATTGATAAACTGAGAAGCCATAAACCAATCCCCCTACAACTAACACAGCCATCACTATGAGACCAATCCGGTAAAATCTACTCTTCTTTTTCCCTTTAAATCTTCTTCTAGCAGCCAATCTCGCTCGCTCCTTTTTCTATCTAACAACCTCTCCTCATTTTATCACCTAACCTCACATTTAAGCGAATCCCATGAGAAATATTTACAGCTAGCAATTTACTACATTAAAGCGATAAATGGTGTCAGACACCCTTTACTCTTATACAGCAATGATGCGTGTCAGACACCCTTCATTGCTGTGCAGTGAAAAAGCGCATCTAAACAAGGTTTGATTACAAAAAAACCGCTGCTACAAGTGTAACAGCGGTTTTCTACAGAAAGATCTAGCGCATTAGAAGTCCCATCTTAGCGTATTCCCACATTACGCCTCGATCTAATGTTCTCACATCCGTCAGATCTATACGCTTGGCTTGAAGCGAGGTGAGGAAAGTTGTCCCTTCTCGGAACTCTTCATCTGGTTCATCAGCTACCCAATCTTCAATGGTTAGCCCTTTTTGAACTTGCTGGAGATTGTATTCATCCATTCCAAGTTCCAATGGACGCTTCTCCACTACACCTAAATCGTTCATTACCCAAGCATATGGCCCTTCTACGTATGCTTTAGCGTCTTCAGGGCTTTCAACTTCTTCATCTGGCCCTTCCTCTTGGACCTCTTCACTTTCTTCTTCGAGCGCTTCTTCTTCCACAACCCGATCGGATACAAAGTCTTCCATGCCATTGATCGGAAGGTGAATCCAGTTTTGATAAACCGTCAGCACGTTTTGTACTTCTTCAACTGTGAGGTACACCGTACTATGGTACCCAGGCAAGGCGCGATCAATATCCTCATTTAACTCAACGACGAACGGATAAGCGCTATCTCCAAGTTCACTCGAACCTTCAATAGGGAAATCATCCGCAGAGCCCACTTGCCCTTCCCATGACTCTTCTAGCTTCTCAACCGTACCTCGAGCCTTCATTCCTTCTTCAACGTCAACACGGTTCTGCTCATCCACATTTCCAGTAACGATTAAACGATCAGACCTGGCAATTGTGACGGCCGGATCTTCAAGGTTGTGGTCCAACTCTTTAATTGTACCGTCAAACAAACTAGAGACTTCTACAACCTGGCCCCTGTCTTCAACTTGATCTAGCTGATCCTCTAGCGCTTCAAGTTGAGCTTCTTTTAGCGCCAACTCTTTCTCAGCTTCTGCTTCAGACTGCTCCTGATTCACTTCAGCCTCAGCAAATGGACGGTCGTCATCTTCTTCAGGTTCTGGGACGTCGATGTCCTCTACATCATCCACATAGTCCTCAAGGGCATCTACCTCTTCTTCAAGGCCTGAGATCTGGCCCTCAAGCTGATTCACCGTCCCCCAGTAATCCCTGACCACATATTCAAAAAGGGGATCCCCTAGCTGCACTTCATCCCCTTCTTCTACAACGAACTGCTGAAAACTACCTAAATCCTTATCAAAATACACGTACTCCTCAGTAGATGGCTGAAACACACCTTCTGCTGCAATCGCATTTTCTAAATCCGCCGTGAAAGGCGTATCCCATTTGGATATGTAGGATTTTCGTTCAACTTCATCTTCTGACAAGACAACCAGAATAATGTTAGCCACCACCAACAACGTCGTGGTCAGAACGACAATCCAACGTTTTCTGTTCTTCTTCATGTCAAAACCTCGCGATTCCTATGTTATAAAAAATATACATCAACGTGCGCTAGTGCGGCTGCGGCTGCCCAGTATAGGATATGTAGTAAAATAACGAGAAGCCACGCTTGCCATCTTTTCCATTCTGTAAAATAATGAACGGTTTTGATCTTAAACCATACGATCCAAAGCTGAACCACTGAAATCGCACCAAAGAAATAAATAATCCATGGGATATCTGTTATGTAAGATGCGATAATCCCAAACGAAATGGGTGACACATACCAATCAAGTCCAGTGTTTACTAAAAGTACAACCCAAAAGATTCGCTCCAACAATAAAATCGTTAGTATAGGAAGATGGAGCGCCATAAGCTTACGATAAGGAATACCCGTAAACATCCAGATTAGAAATGGACTGCCAAACAATATTAAAATAGCAAAAATCAACCCAAACAAGGCTCGACCAAACAAGAAAAATAGTTTTCGAACTTCATAGTCTTCAAATGAAAGAGAAGTCGCCCGGGTTGAGATTGTATCCATTCCTAGCCCAAACCAGGCACTACCTATGTAGACGAATATACTAAGAAACATCAGAAGAAAGACGCGGCGCCAAAGATTGTCTACTTTCTCTGCTTGATACATGCGAGAAAAGGCATTTTCCCGCCTGAAGAATAACGGTGCCACACGAACTTGATACATCAACCTCATCCTTTTTTCGAATTCGATGATACATTTTTTGAAAAATATTATGTAAAAAATGGCATACATCATCATGTACCACATTTTATCATAAATAAAACTCATATTTATATAAGACGTACGAATATATTTTAAGTTTCAACAATTTTCGATATAATCGTTATTTCTTCATAAAAATTTCCTCGGAAATACTCATATTTCCGAGGACCCATTACTCCATAAATCCATCCTTCAAGTTATCAATATGAATTTCATCAGGCAATTCTTTTGAGGCATCTGGAATATCCCGCGGTTTCACATCTACACCGTTTGCAGAATAAATCGCGATCCGAAGCGTTCCTCCCACAACATTCGATCGGATTAAGACAGGCTCATTGTAGTTGTTCTTAAAAGTAAAGTCAGGCCCCCACCAACTGACCGTTGCATCTCTACCAGGCGGAACGTAAGGTACCTGTTTACTATGAGAATAACGCTCTACAATTTTAATTCGAGCATGATCAACTGCATTAAAGAGCGTAGAGGAGACCTGGCATATTCCTCCGCCGATCCCTTCAGTCACTTCCCCTTTCACAATGACAGGGGCAGGCTTATACCCTTTTTCTTTCGTTCGTTTTCCGACTACCTCATTAAACGAAAAGACCTCATTTGGAAACACGACATGGTTATCAATCGCATCAGAGGATAATTGAATGTTATGAGTACGTTCTTCATTCCTTGAGTTAAAGTACGTAACATACTGCCCAATTTGTTGCGTCCGAATATGTGCAATTAACTCACTGTCCACTTTGGGGTGAACAGTCATTAAAGGAACAGTCATCGATTGCTTACTTGGTTCATAAAGCGTCTGAATGAATTTCGTTTGAAATTTCTCTTCGTACACTTTAAACCCCGGCTCACCCGATAGGATCTCTCCCGACTTCCCAATCTTCGCATTCACGGGTTCCTGAACGAGCTGTTCACTAAGTTCTCGACTCAGTTTACCCACACGTTCTAAATCCACAAAAGGCTCACCCACTTCATGCGTGAACGGTATTACCTCAACTTTTTTCACTTCATCCCCGTCGTGAAGTATTGAGATCTGTTCTTTCTCAGCAACTGGCGCAGCTACACCTGCACCTCCAACTAAAATAGATAAACCCAATAAGACCATTTTCATCATCCATACCCTCCTAAACGTAGTATGGATATACAACCAACCTTTCATGTACAAAACGTTTCAAGCAACCCACCCTTTATCACGGTAAAGCACTGCATGGTGCCAGACACCCTTTACCCTACTAAAGCATAAAATCCCAAAAGAAACGAAGAGCCTTTACAGCTCTTCGTTTTTCTGGTTTATCGGATTTCGAATGATAGGGATGCGTCTTTGTTTGCTCCTGCAATTGATAAACTGTAAGTGCCTGGTTGCACACTTTCCCATCCAGGGATCACAATTTTATTTCCATTCACTTTAAGATCAACGGGCACTACATGCCCATTCTCATCTAAAAGCTCTAAGGATTGAGTTTCAATTAGTTTCTTTTTCCCTTTTGATTTGCCATGTTTCTTCGCCCAATTTTTATCATCACCAAAGGCAATTAGAACCGTTTGCTTCGACTTCTTACCTTCTTCATCTGTAAGTGTCACTCTGGTTACTCCATGGCTTCTTGTACCTAATTTACCATTTGAGGATACATGACCAACTGGCTTTTTCATCACGCGCCATTGTTGGGTCATCGTTGCTTCCTCAGCTTCTCTAAGGTCCAACTGCACCAATACTGGATCATGATCACTTACTCGGCCCTGTACTTCTGTAAAGTCAGCATTCAAGTGCACAACATCAACGGCTGTTTGATCTCTCAAATGGTTGGCCACTAAGATATGATCGAGAGCCTGGGAATTCCCCTGGTAATTGTACGTATATCGCTCATTCTCAGGAAGCTCTTTAATCATATTCGACAGAACGTCTCCTTCAAGAGCTTCAAGAGGAGCTGAGTATTCAAAGTCATTCAAGTCACCTAAGACAACAACATTGGCGTCTCCATCTTTCTCTAACACGTCATCGACAAAACCGTTTACCACTTTTGCTTGAGCGATTCGCTGTTGTTCGCTTCCTAATTCAGCAGGTTGAATTCCGCCAAACGGAGCATCATCTCCACCTTTTGAATTAAAGTGGTTGGCTACTACAATAACGTCCTCCCCATTAAACTCAAACTGCGCAGCAAGTGGCTTTCGGGAATCATCAAACGCTTCATTAGTCGGATCGATTCGCCCTGGATTAAGCGTTAGTCCTCCATCTTCAGTAACGTCAACATCTGTCGTTGCATCACCTTTAGGCTGCTCCGCCAACGAAACGCGGTCTGGATTATAAATAAATCCTACACGAATGTTGCCATCAGGTTCCCCGCCGTCTTCATTATTGGCTGGGGCAATGTCCGTATACTGATAGGTCGGGCCTCCGTTTTCTTCGATTGCCTCAATAATGGCCTGATAGTTCTCACTTGCATCTGTCTCGCCTTCACCTGCCCCATTGTTATCCTGCACTTCTACAAGCCCAACAATATCCGGTGCATCTAAGCGGTTCACAATACTTTTTGCAATTTCATCCGTTTTCTCTGGGTTTTCAGTATCTGTGGCGTAGTAATTTTCCATGTTATAACTTGCTACCGATAGTTTCTCTTCGTCCTTTTGAAGAGTTGTCGTTTCCCGTTCAAAATCACTCTCTACCACTTCCGGAAGTCCATCGACTTCAAGCTTATAATTACTGAACTCATATCCAAGGACACCTGTTACTGGCTGTTTAAACGTAGCTCCCACTGTAATCGGCTCCATATCCTGACTATAATCATCAATCAGAATACGTTCAGGATTCAGGCTAGGTTCAACGATAATTCCACCTGCAGGCGTTCGCGTTTTAGAAGAACCATTCGGAACGGTCACGGCTGTTTCGTCGTAATTCGTATACTCCGCTCGTGGCATCACAACGGTCGCAGTTGGCGCTGCCACACGCATTCCCTCTAGACTTTCGTAAAAATCAATCGCGTCCTCTTCAGGATCAAATAGCGAGAATGCATCATTATCAATCACTTTATACGGAATTTGACGCCCATCTTCACCTAAAACCACCGCTTCCGGCAACTCAACGTCACTTTCTTCAACACTAACACTTGCTCCTGCGATTTGCGTTAACGTGAGATCATCTGAGAAATCGAACCAAAGAAAGTTGGATTGAGTATATTCTGTTACTTCGCCGGCTACTTGGACCCGGTCGCCAACCTGCACATCTAATCCATTCTTGTTGTAAACGTAAATCCCTTCTGACGTAGCAGGATCCTCATCCATTTGACCCGAAAGCTCCTGCATATAAAAGCCATTATCACCAGTCGTTCTCGTCACGATTCCTTCTATCCCCGAAACCGTCATACCTTCATATAAAGAAGTATGTGTCGCACCTTGAATGTCGTGAATACGGAGCTCATCATTTGCTTTTAACACCTGATATTCAAACGTTACAACTGAAGACGTCCCCTCGTATCCTGCTTGGATCGCTTTGATTGTGGTGTCTTCTGTTATTGTAATTGGTTCTGTATATTTCAAGCTGTCTACCGTTGGTTCAGACCCATCTGTCGTATAGTAGATGTCCCCTTCTTCAAAAGATGACAACGAGACGGTCGAACCTGCTTGCACCCCACCAGAACCAGGGTTCGCCTGAATCGCATCCGCTGTACCTGTTGAAACAAACTCAATATCCGCTTCACCTCGAGGCATTACTTGATCCGTTCCGTTAAACTCAGTAGAAATCCCCGTGATGTCCACAATCATCCCATCCGTGTATAGGAAATCTTCATACGAAAGCCCTGTCCGATTGTCTACACGAACGGTTACGCTTTCCCCATCTTTCGTCGCAACGAACTCAAACGTCCCGAAATCGTTCACCTTCTCAAGCCCACTTATGGATACCGATTCAAGAGAAACGAGACTCCCTTCATTCTCCTCTGTCACTCCAGATGGCGATACTACAAGTGGTTCAGGCAACTCGCCTGTTCCATTCTTTTCTAGATCGGAGACATTTACAAGCTCAAGGACCCCGTTGTACTCGGTCGTGTCACCTGTCAGCTGAATCACATCACCCTTCTGGATCTCGTCACCATATGTATCTTGATACACATAGATCCCAGCGGTACCATCCTGAAGATAGAACGCTTTGCCGCCAAAAGCGCCCAGATCCGTTGTCACAACACCTTCAACAGCCACATCCGTTTGACCCGCTCCTCCTGCACGAACGTCAGCAATCGATGTAACCTCAACCGGTGTGGTTGTCTCATCATCTGAGTCACCATCGCCAGAATCGACTCCTTCCATCGTGTGACTTCCAAGATACTGAGACGTGTCTTTCGCATACGCCTCCCACTCTTCAGACGGATCAAATGCATCATCTGCATTCACATCTCCTGTTGTAACAGAAGATTGTCGCACAAGCGTTACGTCCTTAGCAAAATCAGATCCTTCTCCGATTTGACCAAACGAATCTACAATATCCCCGTTGTAATAGAGAACATAACCATCATTCCCATTGTGGTTAATGCCTCCGCTCGTTTGATCGGCAAGGTTGATAAATTCACTACTCGCTTGATTATTGACGATTGTATACGTCTCCCCAGGCGCTACTTCACCCGTAAGGCTGACTGATTCTCCCGTGGTATTTCCATTAAAAAATAGCTTTAAGTCAAACTGACTAAGATCAAGCGTTTGACCTGTCCCATTAAACAGTTCAATCGCTTTGTTATAACCGCCGCCTTCTACATATTCAGAAATGATCAGCCCGTCCGTACTACTAACATCAGCACTCACCACAGCTGCCGGTGTCAAACCACCCACAGATAACGCCAAAGCCGATGCCAAACTTAACCCCTTCTTCATACTACGATTCTTCACATCCCCAACTCCCTTGTAAAAAAGTAGATTTCAATTCATATCCTAGCAAATAAACATAAATTTCACGTTAAGATTCCAATAAAATCTCCCTAAACTGACAAAAACAGTCATATATGCATAAGACAAAAGCCACAAAATCCCTTTCACACTCTAAAGCAACAGCGCGTGCCAGACACCCAGCACTACACTAAAGCACTACAGCGTGCCAGACACCCTTCACCTCTCTAAAGCGCAGCCGCGTGTCTGACACCCTTCACTCTTTCACCGCATTAAAAAAACGGACTCGCATTACACGAGTCCGTTTTAAAGTTTAGTAGACGCCTACGCTGTTCCATGCGGAAGCGACGGAATTAGCTGTTGTGGAGCCGTATAAATCTTGTGCAGATTGAACAAGTGCCTGACGAGCGTCAGAGAATGTACTACTTGGTGTTAAGTACACGGTTAAAGCACGGTAGTAAATACCTTCTGCTTTCGATTGTCCAATAGCGTTGATTGTGTTATAAGCAGCTTTGTTCGGGATACCACTATTCGTGTGGACGCCGCCCCAGTCCCCTTGCTCTGTATTAGGCAGATTCTGATAATTGTCCATATGAGCTGGTTGACCATACTGAGTTGGGTTACTCATACTACGTAACGCATCCCCCGGTACTCCCGGTGTATAAACATCTTCACCCATCAACCAATCTTCGTTATCAACGAAATAACCGAATACATCTGAGAAGGATTCATTTAATGCTCCGGACTGATTCTCGTAAACTAGCTCAGCCGTTGTGTCTGTCACAGCGTGCGTTAGTTCGTGCGCTACAATATCATCTGCACCTGATAGATACGTAAACGTAGACCCATCACCATCACCGTAGATCATTTGATTTCCGACCCACGCTGCGTTGTTATAGTTGTTACCAAAGTGTACAGAAGACACAATATCAGATCCATTATCGTCGTAACTTTCGCGACCGAAATTGTCATAATAGAAATCAAACACTTCGCCGGCATAGTAGTGCGCATCAACAGCAGCTTTTTGACGCTCGCTGTAGAACGTGTTGCCAGAATCGGTTACATAATAACCAGGCAAGCTATACTGACCACCATTATTGTTGTCGTAAGTAGCAATAACCCCACTCATCGGCTTCGTTACATCATATAAATAATACGTATTGTTTGCATAATAAGTATTTACTGACTTCTGATCTCCTAAGACGCCTGTTCCTGTACCCGTTGCTTCATGCACTTTGTTCACAGACTTCTCAATAGAACCATCCTCTGCGTTCACCCAGATCTGCCAGTTCCCTGGGGTTGGTTCAGCAAATTGAAGCTGTACATGATAAGCAAGGGTATATTCTCCGTCTTGCGGAAGAACGACAAGCTCTGATTTTTCCGTTAGGTTCTTAACGGTTTTCCCATCAACGGATTGTTTCTTCAAATCCGCTTCTGCTCGTTCTACATCGATCGACGACCACGCAGCATCTAGTGCCTGCTTTTTATTCAGTTCACGCTGCTGTTTAATTTTCTGAGGGGCATCCGGATGGAATTCCCCGTTAATCGATGCAATCTCCCCGTCCTCTTTCACATGTACTAGAACGCGAGATTGGTCAATTGGGACATTGTGAACCACAGGCTGATACACATAGTGCGTCATGCCAAGCTCATCCGTTTGGACATCTTTAAGCTCAAGCTGAGACTTTGGATTTTTCTTAAATACATCTATATTTTCCTTAAAGAATTTATCAACATCTTGCTTACTATTAATTTTTTGGGATGATAGTTTACCAGAAATAAAAGACGGCCCGGTTACTTGATCCTTTTGAATGCTTGCTTCAGGCTTTAATTTCCACGCCGTATCGGCTGCTGCACTCACTGAAGCACCGCTTCCAAGTAACAATCCAGCACTTAATGTAACCGCCCCGGCAACCGTTTTCCAATTTTGTTTCTTCATTGTTTCCCTCATCTCCCTTTTCTATAAAATCTACCTTTATTGTATCGGATGATTCTATTAAAATCTTTGAGAAAACAAGAAAGGGAAAGAGGGATTCAGTTGACTTATACGGAACATATTTTCGCAAAAAGGACGAAAGTCCCAGACAATAATCGACCATTTTCAATCTTGAGGAAAACAGTTGGGTTTATTCATCAAAAAAGCTTAAGAGAAATCCTTTTATTTCGAAATAAAAAAAGCGAGCCCCCTTTACTGGACTCGCTTCTGATTATTATTCTCTTCCTTCTTTAATAAAAGCCGGCACGCGCAAGGAATCCAGAACATTCATTTTCGGATCCCAGGACTGGAACTGACCAATGACGTGCCCCTTTTGCACAACTTTGCACTCTAATATGTATAAGGACTGATCCCCTTTGGTTTCCAACAAAAGATCCGTATCCCCAAGGCGCAGGTGGTAATCATGCAGGACAACTCCAATGTATTCATGGCGCATGTGAGATGTCCCTTCATGGTTAAGCACCATTTTCGCAAGGTCCTCCACTTTCATCTTGCTGTAAGCCGCGTGATCTTCAAGCCTTTGTTTCACTTTACCAGCTGTATCTTTTGCCCAATTCTTTATACTATCCGTAAATGCGTTCATCCGCTTCATCTCCTTCCCATTTGGTATCTATCTTTCCCCATTCCTAAGATTTTTACCCCCATCTCCTGCTTTATACAGAAAATGGATTCACTGTCCATACTTTTTTCACAATTTCTCGTGTCGATTTATGTTATGGTTAAAAGAAGTCGTACAAAAATATAAAAAATTTATAAAAATAAATCATTATACAATTTAAAGATAAACAGCAAAGGAGCCCAAACAACATGAATATCTTATTAACCGGAGCGACTGGATTCTTAGGAAAGCAGCTTACGCTTCGATTACTCCATGAAGGCCATCACGTCTATGCCATTGCACGAAACAGGCGTAAAGCTGAGAACCTCTTAGAGTCCGTTTCAGAAGATATACAAGCTCGCCTCTCTATTGTCGAAGGAGATCTGATGGAAGAAAAAGCAGGCATCTCATCAAATGACCTGGCCATGTTAACCGATCAAATCGATACCATCTATCACAGCGCAGCCTACCTATCCTTTGATGAGAGCGAGAGGGATAAAACATTTCATATAAATGTAAGCGGAACCAAAAATATGCTCGAATTGGCAAAAGTCATTAACGCGAGACACTTCTACTATATTAGCACCGCCTATACACTAGGCACGAAACGATATGCAGAAGAAAAGCTTCACCCCGTAGATCAGGAATTCGTAAACCCGTACGAGGAAAGCAAATGCCATGCTGAACACCTGGTGTGGGCGTATAAAGATACACTTGATGTGAACATTTTCCGCCCATCGATTATTATAGGTGACTCAAAAACAGGCGAAGCCGACACAAGTTTTGCCTTATACGGTGTCATTCGTGGACTTGAGATCTTGAAAAAGCGAACCGATCGGAAGCAAGAACTTCAGGATAAAGTCTATAAATTCCTGTGCACCGAAGAGACATCCCAGAACTTTATCCCTGTCGATTACGTCCTCGATGTACTAACCGCCGCGTTGGCTACACATGAACCAAATCGAATTTACCATATTACGAATCCAAATCCGCCAACCAATCGATTGCTCTTTGACATGGTAAAAGAAAAGCTCGATTTCCCGAATATTGAAATGGTGCCATCCGATTACGCGGGAGAACTTTCGAAGGAAGAGCAAAAGTTTAACGAACCGATGAAAGTGTTCCGCCCTTATTGGAATAAGAAATTAACATTTGATGATACGAATACGAAACAATTGTTGCGTAAAAACGGGATGGACCACCTAGATATGAACATCGACATGATTGAACGCATCCTTTACGGAAATAGATCCTAGAAACGAGGACCTTATGAAAAGTATTCACCATTCGAGTTTACACTATAAAATGTACTTCTCAGACCCTTCAAAGGAATGGGTCGTGTTCCTGCACGGCTTAGGCGGGAATTGGAACATCTTCCACAAACAAATCGACTACTTTAAAGAAAACTTCAATCTACTCTTTATCGACCTGCCCGGACACGGAAAAAGCCCTTTTATAAGACAGAAACAAAACCTATTAACACATACGGGCCAGCAAGTAATTGACCTTTTAAATAAGCTATCCATTTCTTCTGCGCAC